>JBKQPN010000079.1:0-90617 GCA_052145015.1 Terriglobales bacterium | reverse complement strand
AGATTCCGATCACTTCGTACTGGCGGCCGTTGACGTACGCAACCTTGCCGATGGGGTCGGTATTGGGGAAGAGCGAGTCGGCCACGGCCGCGCCCAGCACCACGACGTCGCGCGAGTGCTCCTCGTCAAAGCGGGAGAGGAAGCGGCCTTCATTGACGGCGAACAGGGGGATGGCATCCACGTAGTCGGGTTCGGCGCCGCGTAGGATGATGCGCTCGACGCGCTTGTCACCCACATGCATCTCGTTGGTCTCGCCGAAGAAGAAGGCGCGCGTTTTGAACGGAGTGGCCAGCTCGATCGCGGGGCAGGACTGGCGCAGGTATTGGGCGTAGTCCGCTTCCAGGTAGCGGCGCGTGCGCATCTTTTCCGGCAAACGGTCGGGCGGCTGGCCGAACGGGATGCGGGAGATGAAATAAGTCCGCGAACCGAACGATTCGACGCGCTTCTGGATGTAGAGGTTCAGGCCGTCGATGATGGAAGCCACCGAGATTACCGAGGTCACGCCGATGAAAATGCCCAGCACCGTCAGGGCGGAGCGCACCTTGTGTCCGCGCAGGGTGGCCAGCGCGTTCCTCAGGTTCTCTTTGATCTCGGCGCGCTGCATCCTCACTCCGACCTCAGCGCGACCACGGGATCAAGGCGCGCGGCGCGGGTTGCCGGGTAGATGCCGAAGAACAGTCCGATGGCGGAGCTGAGGATCAGCCCCAGGATGGCCACCCAGGTCTGCACCGAGGCGGGAAAGGAAGTGAAGCTGCGCAAGGCGAGCGCGCACAAGAACCCGCCCAGAATGCCGGCGGCGCCGCCGATGATGCATTGCAGCACGCTTTCCAGCAGGAACTGGCGGCGGATGTCGCGCTGGGTGGCGCCCAGAGCGCGGCGCACGCCGATCTCCTTGGTGCGCTCGGTCACGCTCACCAGCATGACGTTCATGATGACGATGCCGCCGACCACGGCGGAAATCGAGCTCACCATCACGAACACGGCAAAGAAGGCGCCGCTGATGGAGCGCCACAGCGAAATGTAGCTTTCTTTGGTGCCGATAAAAAAATCCTCGTCCTGCCCCGGCTGGAGGTGGCGGCGCGCGCGCATCACCAGGCGCGCTTCGTCCTGGGCCTGCTCGAAGGCAGGCCCTCCCGCGGTCTTTACGTTGATGGTGAGGCTGGAGCGCGTACCCATCTGGCGCAGATACGTGCGCAGCGGGACGATCATGAAATTGTCCTGCTCCTGCCCAAGCACGGAGCCGATGCGCTCCATGGTGCCGATAACGCGGAACTCATCGTTGCCGACGCGCACCACCTGGCCGAGCGGGTTCGTACCGGGGAAGAATTCGTCCACCAGGGTCTGGCCGATGATGCCGACGTTGCTCATCTGCTGGTCTTCCGAATCGCTGAAGTAGCGGCCGAGTTCGATGGTGCGGGTGTCGATGTCCGCCATGTTGGCGGTGTGCCCGAGCAGGTTGATGTCCTGCAACTCTTTCTCGCGATAGCGCACGTGGACGGAATCGGTGGCGGAGGCTCCGACCATCTGGCAGGAGTCGCAGCGCTCGCTGACCGCGCGCACGTCGTCCCACTCGATGCGCTTGAAGCGGAGAGCCTTGATCACCAGATCCCAATCGGTGACCAGGAAGGGCGTTTTCGCGATCTGAAAGACATCGGTGCCGAGGTTGGCGATCTTGTTCTCGACGTAAGCGTTCGCGCCCTGGACGATGGTCATGACGGTGATCAGCGTGGCCACGCCCAGCGTCAGCCCCACGATGGTGAGCGAAGCGCGCAGCTTGTGCGCGCGCAACGCTTCCACACTCTGCCGAAAAATGTCTTCCAGGCGCGACACGGCCCACTCCTCCCCGATCTCTTGCGCACTCTTTGATATCGTAACAGCCGGGCACAACCGCAAAACGGCCTCGGATTCTGCCTCGGACGCGAAGGCGCAACTTGTCTGCGTGCGCCGTGTATAAAGTATGGAGTTGAAGTGTGCGCAGGCGGTGAAGGCGCGTTACCATGAGCGAAGCGCGACGTAGGAAAATCGACTGGCTGGATCTGCTGTGGTTGATCTTCCTGGCCGGTCTGGCGATTCTGCCCCCGGTGCGCGAGTACCACAAGCAGCTCACCCTGCTCGCGATTGGAATCCTGCAACTGTCGGAAGGGTGGCTGATCGCGCGCCTTCCCGAGCGCGGCCGTTCTTACGTAGTTTTGCTCAAGATTGTGCTGGCCACGCTGCTGCTGGACCACACCGGGGATGTGGGCATCAACAGCAGCTACTATCCCATCTACTACCTGCCCGTGGTCACCGCCGCCCTTTACTTCGGCCCCTTGAAGACGCTGCTCTGGACACTGCTGGCTTCCGCCGCCTACTGTTCGTATCTGTATCCCGCGCTTCAGGAATATGAACTGGACGCGGGCGGGGTTGCTGAACTGGCCATCCGCATTCTGTTCTTCTTCCTGGCCGCCGGGGTGGTGAACCGGTTTGTGCTCGAAAGCCGTCGGCAGTCGGACCGCTATCAAAAGCTGGCGGAAGAGCTTGCGGAAACTAATCGCCGGCTGGAACAGGCGCAGGACGAGGCGCGCCGCTCCGAGCGCTTGGTGGCTCTGGGCCAGCTCTCCGCCGGACTGGCGCACGAAATCCGCAATCCGCTGGGCGTCATCAAAGGTTCCGCGGAGATGCTGAATGAAAAGCTCCGAGGGGCGGATCCGCTGGCGAGCGAGCTGGCAGGCTATATTTCCGGGGAAGTGGATCGGCTCAGCGCTCTGGTGAGCCGTTTTCTGGACTTCGCGCGGCCTCTGCGCGCCGAAACGTTTCCGCAGGAGGCCGCGGCTTTGCTGGATCGGGCGCTGAAATCGGTGGCGCAGCAGTGGCGAGGAGGGCCAGTCAGCATCCAACGGGAGTATCAGGAGGGTCTGCCGCTGGTGCCGCTCGATGAAAGCCTTTGCGAGCAGGCCTTCCTGAATCTTGTCCAGAATGCTTACGAGGCCATGGGCAGCCAGGGCGGGACGCTGCGGGTGGAGATTCTCGCTGCTGAATCCGATGGCCGCCGCGGCGTCGAAATTCGGCTGCAAGACACCGGCCCGGGCGTGCCCGCGGAGCTGCGGGAGCAGATTTTCAATCCGTTCGTTACCACCAAGCAGACAGGGGTCGGACTGGGGCTCTCCATTGTGGCCAAGATTGTGGAAGAGCACCATGGGTCCATTCGAGTGGAGAATGCGCCGGGCGGAGGCGCCCGCTTCGTGATCTTTTTTCCCGCGGAACCAGCGGGGGTTCGTAAGGAAACAGCACTGCTGCCCGGATAACCACTATGCCGACGGTTCTGATTGTCGAAGACGAAGCGAAAATGCGCCGGCTGCTCGAGCTCAACCTTGGGGAGGACGGCTTCACCACGCTCTCCGCCGCGGACGCCGAGACCGGGCTGAAGCTCTTGCGCACCGAGTCGGTGGACCTGGTGGTTACCGATCTGAAGCTGCCGGGACAGGACGGCCTCGCGTTCCTGCAAACGGTCAAGCAACTGAACGCCACGCTTCCGGTAGTGGTAATGACGGCGTTCGGCAGCGTCGAGACCGCGGTCGAAGCGATGAAGGCTGGGGCGGCCGACTACGTGATGAAGCCGTTCTCCCTGGCTGAAATGCGCATGGTGATCCACAAAGAGCTGGACGTGCGCCAGCTCCGGGAAGAGAACCGCTCGCTGCGCGAGGCCCTCGGCAAACGCTACGAGCACCCCAACATCGTGGCCCGCGGCCCGAAAATGCAGGAAGTACTGGCGACGGTCGAGCGCGTCGCGCCGACCAATGCAACCGTGCTGCTGGGCGGCGAGAGCGGCGTGGGCAAGGATCTGATTGCCCGCGCCATCCACGAGAAATCGCGCCGCGCCTCCGGGCCGTTCGTCAAAATCAACAGCACTGCGATTCCCGAGACCCTGCTGGAGAGCGAACTTTTTGGCTACGAGAAAGGCGCGTTTACCGGCGCCGCCACCAGCAAACGCGGAAAGTTCGAACTGGCGGACAAGGGAACGCTGTTTCTCGACGAGATCGGCGACGTCCCGCTGACGGTTCAGGTGAAGCTGCTGCGGGTCCTGCAGGAGCGCGAGTTCGAACGGCTCGGCGGCACGCGCACGGTGAAGGTGGATGTGCGGCTCATTGCCGCCACCAATCGCGACCTGCGCGAGGCCCTCGAGCAACACACCTTCCGCGAGGATCTCTATTACCGGCTCAACGTCGTGCCGATTGATATCCCTCCGCTGCGCGAGCACAAAGAAGATATCCCCGACCTGGTGAAGCTGTTTCTCTCGCGGTTTGCCGCGGAATCCGGCAAACAGATCACCGCGATAGCGCCCGAAGCGTTGCACGTTCTGACGGACCATTACTGGCCGGGAAATGTGCGCGAACTCCAGAACGTCATCGAGCGGGCCTGCGCGCTGGCGAATGGGTCGGTGCTCGGATCTTCCGACATCCGTCTCGACGCGCAGCGTGCGAAGGCGGCGAATTCGTCCGAACCCGTTTTGCCTGACGGAATGACTCTCGAGCAGTGGGAAGATGAGATCATTCGCGAAGCCTTGCGCAAAGCCGACGGCAACAAGAGCCAGGCGGCCCGCAGGCTGGGACTCTCGCGGAATGCGCTCCGCTACCGGCTGTCGAAGATGGGCATTGCCGATGATGCCGAGAAAGAGTGAGCGCGGCAATTGCGATCGACGCGGAGATCGGCTGGGGCGGGATGGTTAGTGATAAATCCTGTTTAACAACAAGTAGCTTGAATTCTCTGCTTCAGTATATGATCCGCACGGCTGGAACATGGGGAAAACAGGAGGTCGAGGATTGCTCAAGTCAGCGCTCGTCTGGATGCAGGTTTTCTGCTTCTTTGCTGGATTCTTTCTCTGTGCCGCAATAGCCAACTTCAAACTTCATCGTTCCGACCGGTGGTCCGTGATGTTGATCCTTATGTTTGTCTTTTTATTATATGCGCGGTTTTTTGGAAGGAAGTTGCGGAGCAAGCTACCCGAAATTACAGGCATTGGGTACCGCGACTAGACATAATTCAGTCAGCAGTGTCACTCTGGAACGTGCGGAGCGGCCCGTTTTCAAGCCAGTTGGTGAAGAGTCCTGTTATCAACAGCTGGCATCGGGAGTGATTCGTATCACTGCATCCTCACAAATCGCCGGTATAAGATTTGTGCAGTACCCAAGGCGGAGGTTCAGGATTCCGTGGGAACCACATCAGAATGGTTTGGAGTTTTGGGACTGAGTGCGTTTTTTGGCGTCGGCATGTGGGGGTGGGAAGCCATTGCCGGAGGCAAGACGTATGCAAGGCCGCTGAATGTTGCCTCGCTGGCCTTTGGCAGCATCGTGTTTGGGATGCTCACGGAGTTTGGGTGGCGGGGGGTACTCCATGATGGCATCGCTGTTGCCTTTGCAATAGCGGCGTCAGGATTCCTAGCCCTTGCTCTCGCGGAGCGACGCAACCGCAAGCGGTCGGGAACATCCTCCAGCACAACCCCCAATGCTGATCGCTGAGGGCTGCGCGGCAGCCTTCGCTATGTCATTAACTGACCCGGCGGTAACTGACCCGGTGGTCGAACTCGGGAATCTCCGCCTAAACAGCCCGCGATCCCCGAGGGTGGCTGAAATCAACCACCTCGGCTGAAACCGGCCACCAACGGCGTTTCTAACCTCCGAAGTCCGCTCTCTTTCTCCTTGTGGCTCATCAAGTTACAGCCGTCCTCTCGGTCGAGCCTCTGGCATGGCACATGCAATCTCTGTTGGTGCGGGATGTCTCTGTCGAGGGCAGTCATGCGAAGCAGACTCGCAATCGCACTCTTAATGATTCTGATGGTAGCGGGGCTTGGCGCCAGCCGCGCTCAGGCACAATATGGTCCAGAGCCAGGCGCACAAGCCGGCCCCGATCCGCAATACGGCTCCGAACCGGGCGCGCAAAACCCGGATCAGGGATCGCAATATCCCCAGCCGGGTCCGCAAGCCGGCAACGCACCAGCGCAAGCCAGCCCCGAGCCGGGCGCCGCACGCATCAGCCTGATTCGCGGCGAGGTTTCCACGCAGCGCGGCGATTCCGGTGCCTGGTCGGCGGCGGCGCTGAATGCCCCCATGATGGCGGGCGACAAGATTTCGACCGGCGACAACGCCAGTGCCGAGGTGCAACTCGACTTCGCGGACGTGCTCCGCCTGGGCGACCATGCGCAGGTTCAGATTGCGGCCCTCACGCGCACCGGTATCCAGGTTCAGGTAGCACAGGGCCTCGCCAGCTACACGGCTTTCAAGGACGGTGAAGCTCAAGTCGAGATCGACACACCCAACCTGGCGATTCACCCGATCGGCAAAGAGGGCAGCTACCGGATTCTGGTTAGTTCGCCGGAGGAGTCAGAGGTGATTGTCCGCAAGGGCGAGGCGGAAATCTCAACTCCGAGTGGCAGTGTTCGCGTCCAAAAGGGCCAACTGATCACGGTGCGAGGAACTGCAAACGACGCTCAATACAAGGTTGCTGAAGCGCCCTCCAAAGATGACTGGGATCAGTGGAACAACGACCGGGACCACATCATCCGCGATGCCGCGGCTTGGCGTCATACCGATCGTTACTACACTGGGAGCGAGGATCTGGACGCCTACGGGAACTGGACCACGGTTCCGGATTACGGCCCGGTGTGGGTCCCGGCGGTCGCTCCGGGATGGGTGCCTTATCGCGCCGGCAATTGGGTTTGGGAACCGTACTGGGGTTGGACCTGGGTTTCCTATGAACCCTGGGGCTGGGCGCCGTATCACTACGGACGCTGGTTCCTCTGGGGCAATTCGTGGGCGTGGTGGCCCGGGCCGGTTGGCGGTTTTGGTTTCGGGTATCCTTACCGGCCAATCTGGGCGCCGGCTTATGTCTCCTTCTTCGGGTTTGGCGGAGGGGGCTTTGGATTCGGGGTCGGCTTCGGCGGCTTCGGCGCGTTTGGCTGGCTGCCCATCGGACCCGGTGACCGCTTCTTTCCGTGGTGGGGTGGCAATCGCGGACGCTTTGGTGCGGTAGGCATCGATCACTTCAGCGGTTTCCGTGGCGGATGGGGGCCTCTGCATGGCGGAGATCGCTTCTCCAACGTGCGCATGGCGATGAACAATGAGCGCATGCGCAACGCGTTCTCCAGCGTTCCGGCCGGGCGCTTCGGCCAGGGACGGGTTGCGGCGACGCCAGTGAGCCGCGAGATGCTCGGCGGCGCTCACGCCATGACCGGGAATCTGCCCGTGACCCCCACGCGGGCGAGTTTGTCGGCCAGCGGCCGTGCGGCAAGTCCCTCCACCACCCGTGGTGGAACGCAACACTTCTTCGGCAGCCGCACCGCGGGCGCGTCGCGGTCCTTTGATCGGCAGGCAGCGCAGGTACACCAGTCTATCCAGCGCGATGGCCGCTTTGCCTCGGGCCAGACCCTGCAAGCGCAGAACTCACGGCCGGCTGCTCCCGGCAACGCATCGCGCCCTGGGAGCTCGACGACTGCAAGGCCGAACGATCCACGCGGCAGGGCAGCGTCCGCGGGGAACACGGCGTCGCGGGCGACGGTTAACCCCGCTCCACGTTCCTCCACTCCGGACCGCGGTGCAGGCTGGCAGCGCTTCACACCGCAGCCCCACTCGGCCGCCCCGCAGCCTTCGAGCCGCAGCCAAGCGAGCAGTGGGTACGGCCGTAGCGGATATGGAAACGGCAGTTATGGAAGCAGCGCTTACAGCCGTAGCGGTTATGGAAGCGGCGGGTACGGAGGCAGCTATACCCGGCCGACGCTGAATATGAGCAAGCCCATCGTTACGCCACGGTCCTCTGGAGGGTACGGCGGTGGCCGCTATCCCAGCGGTGGCGGGTATCGCGGGTCACCTAGCGGAGGAGGCCATTCCGCTCCAAGTGGTGGGGGACACCCGTCCGGTGGAGGACATCCTTCCGGTGGCGGACATTCCCGCCGCTAGTCGCCGGCGGCCTCCATTTTGTCCTCCGTTGCCGGGCTCCAGCTCAGCACGCGCCGCGGCCAGGCGTAGCGTGCGACGCGCGCGTCCTCAAGAAAGTTCAGGATCTGCGCCTGGGCATCCAGATAGCCGCGCAGCATATTGGGAGCCGCAATCCGCGGATTGCTGTGGAGCGTAGTGCCGGCCAGCGGTTGCGGCGGGCAGATGGCGAAGCAGCGGACGTGGCGGAAGCGCCGGTTGCCCAGCACGATCTCCACTTCTTCCGGGCGCAGGCCCAGCGAGGCCGCGGCCTGCTCACAGACCGAGTTCATGGTGGAGAGCAGGCCCAACTCGTGCTGCAGGCTCTGCTGCATGAGGATGTCGAGCCCACACAAGCCGACATCAATGAAGGTGTCAATGCGATGGTGGGCCATGCCCGGCAGGCTCATCATCACCAGGAAGACCACGTCCGCGCCCAGCCGGACGGCGGGGCGGATGGGCTCATTGGCGCACAGGCCGCCGTCGCCGCAGATACGTCCGGCGAGGCGCACCGGCTCGAAGGCAATCGGCAGCGCCGAGGACGCAACCACCGCACCGATCAGGTCGTCGGTAGCCAGGATCTCGCGGCGCACGAAGCTGGGGTCGGCGCCGGGCTCGTGGATCAGCCGGGCCGCGGGCGTGTTGCAATAAAAGCGCGGGTGGCCCGATTCCAGGTCGGCCACGGTGATGACCAGCCGGATGGGCGACGCGCTCAATTGCTGGTTCGTCATCGCTTCGCGCAGAATGCGGGCGCGCTCGTAGTTGGTGAACAGGCCGGTGTGCAGGGCGATCCGCAGGAGGCGCTGCGCGACAAACCCGAGGCGCGGCGCCCAGCGCTGGCGAAGCCAGACTAGCAGCAGCAAAACCATCACACCCGCCGCCAACGCGAGGCCGTAACCTGCCAGCAACGCACCCAGATTGACGCCGGCCAGCATCGAGTGCAAGACCACGGCAACGGCGGTCCAGAAGATCAGGTTGCCGGCGATGGAGAGGGCGGCTTTGCGCGGATCAGGCTGCCACGGCCGGCCGCGCAGCAGATTCCGGATCACGTGGCCGAGATAAGGCAGTTTGTCGCAGGTGAACAGCACCACGATGCCGGCCAGCCCCAACGCCAGCCAGGTGAGACCGGGATGCTGGATATGTATCCGGATACCGCGCAGTCCGGCCGCATACCACAGCAGGTTTCCGAAGCCGGCGCCGGCGGCGAGTAATCCCAGCAGCATCCACAGCCAGCGCGTCCACTCCACCCCCATGTCGCGTTCGGTCAACCGGGTCCAGTATTTCACCAGCGGGTCGGCGTTGCCCACCAGCGTATGGGAGCCCGCAGCGTAACCCGCGGCGTTCATGCTGCCGATAGAGGCAGCGGTGATGATGTGCGTGGGCACGCCAGCATCCTGAAACGCCGCAAGCGCCCCCGCCTGGTAGGCGCCCCGCGCCCCGCCTCCGGCCAGCACCAGGGCGATGCGCCCGGAGAATTTTTCCCACACTCGCCTGACGCCTGCCTCCTCGCAGTGGGCGCGGAAAGCGGCGCGGGCTTCGGCGAGCTTGCTGTCGGTTTGGTTCAAGGCCACGCGCGGCGTCCTATCGGGGAGGAATCGAATAGTTCCACGCGGGGAGTGGGCAAGTCAACCGTGCCGCGGGTTGCGCCCGGAAAAACCGCGTCCTCATAGCACTGGTTCAGGGTCTTTGGTCGCCGGGCAGGAGCGCAGGAGAATCTTCATCATCCGGAACCGGCGTGGGCGGCCGTCTGGAGCTGCTCACCGCGTACAGCACCAGCTCCACGCGGCTGGAGATGCCCAGCTTGTCGAAGATGTGAAAGAGGTGGTTCTTCACCGTGTGGTCGCTCAGATGCAGTTGCTCCGCGATCTCATGGTTGACCAGACCTTCGGCCACCAGATGCACGACCTCTTCTTCCCGTTTGCTCAATAGGTTTCTGCCATCGGGGCTTACCAGGCGTAGCGAAGGCGTCTGCGCAACCGCGTCCAGCAGATACTCCAGTTGCCGCGAATTGGCCCAAATCTGGCCGCGGTGCACGCACGAGACACACTTGCACAGGGCGTCGAAATGCGACTCGGAGCGGGAAAAAATGCCCCGCGCCCCCGCCCGGAACGCCGCTACCACCAATTCCGGGTCCGCATGGTCGACCATGAGCACGAGCCGGACGTCGGGATACTTCAGGCGAATCTGCGGCAGCACCGCGAGCCCGTTGAGCGAGCGATCCTGAAGAGTGGCGCTGATCAGGGCCACTTGGGGTTGGACGCGCGCGAACACATCGAGTAACTCCTTGACGGTCGCGGCGCGGCCCACCACTTTGAACCGCGAGTGTTTCCTTAAACCTTCCGCAACCAGACCGCAGGCCATCAGGGTGGCATCGGCCACGAGCACACGAATGGACCCCTTCCCGGGCTGGCGGGAAAATGGCACACCTGTCCGCGCGATTGGTTTGGAGCTTATCTTAGAGCCTCAAGCTGGGAGCAAGGAGAGCGGCCCGTACTGCAGACACTCGTTCTGGGGTCGTTGCTCAGCATCCCCGCAACCTAGGCAGTGCAATTGCCCTGCCAAGATCGCCCTTTGCCGGGAGCGCTAAGTGCTTTGAACAGCAGCGAGATACACCCTCGTAAGCCAGCGAGGCGCGACCTCGGTGACAATCTCGGTACCGAGTTATGCAAACGGTTGCACCGCCAGGCGGCTCCGGGGGCGGTTCTTCCGATGAGAAGGTGCTCTCAGCCACGGGCTGGGAGTGAGACAAGGTTCTCATAGGGCGCAAGCTCACGCTCCCTGAGTCGCAGTCCCATCCGCCATAGTCGCCCTGCCTCACCCGCACTGAGAGCGCAGGGTGAGGGACTCCGTGTCCATTGTGTGAAGAGGGTGCCACGCGTAGGTTTCTGCTGAGGCGAAGTCTTGTCGAGTCCGGTCACCAGATCGCAGCGGATGGTTGCACCGATGGAGCTCAGAAAAGCTACACGCTACCGTCTCAATGCGCCTGCCTTTTACTGGTGGGAGAGCGCGGATGGGACATTGCAGGAAGCGCAGGGGATCACGCGCGACATCAGCGACCGCGGTGTATTCATCGTGGCGAAGCAGTTGCCGCCGGCGGGTGTGCGCGTGGAGGTGGATGTGCACCTCCCGGCGGTCAGCACCGCCGCCCGATCCGCACAATTGCACGGGGAGGGCACTGTGCTTCGGACCTGCGTAGCGGAAGCCGAGGAGTCAGGCTTCGCCGCCGCGGTGGTGTTCCACGCTGAATGTTCCGACGCCGCTACGGTTCTCGGTTCAAGGAAGGTTCAGTGATGGCCAAACGGCACTTTGGGATGATGGGGATGCTCGGTGGGCGCAGCCTGCTGGGGCTGGCGCTCCTGGCGCTGGTGATGGGTGCGCCTTGCGCCGCCCAAGGCGGTCCCGCCGAAACTTCCGCCAATAATAGCGACGCCGCGAACGACAAAGGGCAGGCGCCATCCGCGGCAGCGGCCGGCTTTCAGGAGAGGAATCCCCGCTACCGCCTGCTGAAGGGCGACAGCTTCGACGTGGACTTCGCCTTCTCGCCGGAATTCAACCAGACGGTGGTAGTGCAGCCCGATGGGTACATCACGCTGCGCGGCGCCGGCAGCATGCGCGTGGAAGGGCAGACGGTCCCCGAGCTGACGGAGACCATCAAGAAAGCTTACGCGAGCATCCTTCACAACCCCGTGGTGACGGTGGCCTTGAAGGATTTCGAGAAGCCGTATTTCGTGGCGGCAGGCCAGGTGGCGAAACCGGGCAAGTACGATTTGCGCAGCGATCTCACGCTGGTGGAAGCGGTCGCCATCGCCGGCGGCTTCACGGCGAACTCCAAGCACTCCCAGGTGGTGCTGTTCCGGCGAGTGTCAGACCAGTTGGTGGAGGCCCGGCTGTTCAACGTGAAACAGATGCTGCAGTCGCGTGACTTGAGCGAGGACGCGCATCTCCGGCCCGGCGACATGATTTACGTGCCGCAGAACATGATTTCCAAGATCCAGCGGTTTATCACCATGCCGAGTACGGGCATGTATTTCGATCCGACCAAATACTGAGGAATTGAGAGGCAGTTAGATGCAGCAGGAATTCTTAGAGGAACGGATGGACCACCGGCCGAACGGGCCCACCGCGCGCGATGTGGTGGCCATCGTCTTCCGGCAGAAGAAGATCTTGCTGGTGTCGTTCGTCGTCATCCTGCTGGGGATCGCACTCTCCGGAGTGTTGATGCCCAAGTATCGCGCAGAGATGAAAATCCTGGTGCGCCGGGAGCGTGTGGACCCGGTGGTGACGTCGCAGTCCAACTCGCTGCAGTTCGCTCGCGAGGAAGTCACCGAGGCCGAGCTCAACTCGGAAGTGGAGCTGCTGAACAGCAGTGATCTGTTGCGCAAGGCGGTGCTGGCCACCGGACTCCACAACCAGGAGCACGGCGAGCAGGAAGTCAGGATCGCCAAGGCGGTCCGCCGGCTGGGCAAGGACCTGCACATCGAACCCCTGCGCAAGACCAATGTGATTTCGGTGACCTACGAGTCTTCCGATCCCGAGCTGGCGTCGAAGGTGCTCAACACGCTGGCCAGCTTGTACACGGAGAAGCATCTGGAAGTCCACCGGCCGTCGGGTGAGTTCAAGTTCTTCGACCAGCAGACCGAGCAGTATCGCAAAGGACTGCAGCGCGCCGAGCAGAAGCTGACGGACTTCACCCGCCAGCATGGGACGGTGTCGGCGCAAATGGAGCGCGACATCACGCTGCAGAAGTTGAGCGAGTTCGAGGTGTCGTACAAGCAGACCCAGGCGGCCATCGCGGAGACCGAGCAGCGCGTCCGCGCCCTCGAGCAACAGCAAGCCTCTCTGCCTGGCCGGCTGACCACGCAGGTCCGCACCTCCGACAACCCGCAGTTGCTGCAGCAGATGAAATCCACCCTGCTGACCCTGGAGCTGAAGCGCACGGAACTGTTGACCAGGTTCGAGCCCAGCTACCGGCTGGTGCAGGAACTGGACAAGCAGATCGCGGAGACGCGGGCGGCGATTGCCGCCGAGGACAAGGCGCCCGTCCGCGAGCAGACCACCGACCAGAACCCGACTTCGCTGTGGGTCAACTCGGAGATGGCCAAGGCGCGGACCGACCTGAGCGCGCTCAGGGCCAAGGCGGCGGCCACCAACGCCATTCTCAGCTCCTATCGGCAGTCGGCGCGCGACCTGCAGGAATCAACCGTGGTCCAGCAGGACCTGCTGCGCACCGCCAAGACCGCGGAAGAAAACTATCTTCTCTATCAACGCAAGCAGGAAGAGGCCCGCATCAATGACGCGCTCGACCAGCGTGGGATTCTCAACGTCGCCATCGCGGAGCAGCCCACGGTTCCGGCGTTGCCGGTGCGCTCCACGCTGCTCTACGGGTTGCTGAGCCTGTTCCTGGCCGGGACGGCCAGCCTGGGGATGGCCTTTACCTCGGACTTCCTGGATCCGTCGTTCCGCACTCCGACTGAGGTCACGTCGTACTTGGGCGCGCCCGTGCTGGCCGCGCTCCCCAAGAGGGAGAAATAAAATGTTCCTCGAATACTACAACCTGCGCCAGCAACCGTTCGGGGCAACGCCCGATCCCCGCTTCCTTTACATGAGCCGTGCCCACAGCGAAGCGCTAGCGTCGCTGTGGTATGGCATCCAGGAAGACCGTGGCTTCATGGTGCTGGCCGCTCCGCCCGGGATGGGTAAGACGACCTTACTGTTCCAATTGCTGAGCCATCTGCGGGCAAGCGCCCGGACGGTGTTCCTGTTCCAGACGCAGTGCGATTCGCGCGAGCTGTTCCGTTACCTGCTGCGGGACCTTGGCCTCACGCCGGGCCCGGACCTGGCTTCCATGCACGAGCAATTGAACCAGGTCATGCTGGAGGAGGCGCGGGCCGGCCGGCGGGTAGTGGTGGTCATCGACGAGGCCCAGAATCTGAAGGGCTCGGTGCTCGAGACCGTGCGCCTGCTCTCTGATTTCGAGACCTCGCAACGCAAGCTGCTGCAGATCATCCTCGCCGGCCAGTCGGAGTTCATCAGCACCCTGATGCGGCCGGAGATGGAGCAGCTCAAGCAGCGGATTGCGATGCTCAGCTACCTGCGGCCGCTCAACCGGCAGGAGACCGGGGAGTACATCGCCCATCGCCTGCAGACGGCCGGGCACCAGGGCGCCGCTTTGTTCACCAGCGAGGCGCTCGAGATCATCGCGCGGGGCAGCGGGGGAATCCCGCGCAACATCAACAATCTCTGCTTCAATGCCCTGTCGATCGGATGCGCCCTGCGCAAGAAGCGCATTGACCGCGCGGTGGCGGAAGAAGCTTTGCAGGATCGGAAGTTCGAATCGCTGCTGCGGCCCGAAAATCCATCGCCACCGTCCGTGAATCCGGCGCCGCCGCCCGCGAACCCGGCGCCGCGGCGCGCTGTGGCCGCTCCCCGGCGGCGGTCGGGAATGCGCCAGGCTGCGCTGCTGGCCGCCGCCATGCTCCTCGCCGGGGTTCTGGGCGCGTCGGCGGGATTGTATGCCTGGCGTGCCCATTGGCCGCTGGTACATCTGCCCCTGGTGCTCAAACCGGTGGTGACATTGTTCGACGCACCGGCTCCGCCCGTCCCACCGGCGCCGGCCGCCGAACCAGTTCCAGACAGCGATCCTCCCAAACCGGCTGCGCCCGAGCACGAGCTGGTGGTGGTCGCGCCGCACCAGACGCTGACCGACATCAGCAAGCTTTACCTGGGTGAGTACAACGCCGCCGTTCTGGCCAAGTTGCGCGAGCTGAATCCCGGCTTGGGCGATCCCGATCACCTGGAAGTCGGCCAGCAGATCCGCATTCCGGTCATCGCGGCAGGCGAAGGCGGTACCAGCCGGGCAGGCGGAGAGCAGCAGGCAGCATCAAGGAACTCGCGATGAGCAGAAACTTCGAACTGCTGCAACAGATGGAAAAACAGGAAGGCGTGTTTTCCGGTCTGTTGGTGCCCGCGGCCACGCCTCCTCCCAAGGAGCGTGAGGAGGCGGTGAACAGCAGCCACAGCAGCAACGGCAGCAACGGCGGCAACGGCAGTGTTGACGCTGGCGCCCGCGCGGAGATCCAGCGGCTGGTGCACTCGCTCTTTCTTTCCGGCGGGACGAGCGGGCCACACCAGGTGCTGTTCTGCGGGGTGGACGAGGGGGATGCCAGCGGCCGGCTTTGTGTTGGTGCGGGTGAAATCCTGGCGAGCGAACAGCCGCTGCCCGTCTGCGTGGTAGACGCCAAGGTGCGCGTTCCGTCGCTCCATCGCTTCTTTCATAGCGATGGATTGTCCGCATCGCACGGGAAGGGATCGGGGCGGTTTCACGCCCGGCAAATGGGCAACAACCTGTGGTTTCTTGCCCTGGAAGGCCTGCTCTCGAACGGAGATTTGGCCTGCGGCGCCGAGCCATTGCGGTCCAGCCTGCGGGAAGTTCGCAAGGAATTCGCTTACGTCCTGATCGATGCCGAGCCGGTGGGCCAGCAAGCCGATGCCGCGGCGCTAGGCCAGGCGGCGGACGGAGTGGTTCTGGTGCTGGAAGCGAACGCGACGCGGCGTGTCGCCGCACTAAGCGCCAAGGCGGCTCTCGAGGCAGCCGGAGTGCGGCTGCTGGGAGCGGTGCTGAACGACCGTACCTTCCCCATTCCGGAGAAGCTCTACCGGAAGCTGTAGTCCAACGTGAGTAGCCGATTCGTCGGCGGGAAATGATGAGGAAAAGAATCTCCGGGAGTCAGGATGGGACTCAATGGGCGGAGCTACGTCAACAACACGAGTAGGGTGGATGGCTGAGCCGAGCTTACCTTTCGTCGAGAGCGCGCCGGAAGAACTTTGCTGGTACGCGATCCAGACCCGCTGCCGGTTTGAGAGGAAGGTTGCCGTTCAGTTGCAAAACAAAGGGATCGAGATCTTCCTGCCCCTGGTCAAGCAGGTCCACCGCTGGAGCGACCGGCGCCAGGTCGTCGAGACCCCGTTGTTTCCGGGCTACGGTTTTGTCTGCCTGTCGGATTCCCCGGCGCAGCGGCTGAGGGTCCTCCAGACCGCCGGGGTGAGCGGATTCGTGATGATGAACGGCTTCCCGGTTCCCGTTCCCGAGCACCAACTCGAGGACGTGCGGCGGCTCCTCGCCCACGAGATTGCCTGCCGCGCGTACCCCTTCCTCAAAGCCGGGCAGCGGGTGCGAATTCGCGGCGGCTGCCTCGACGCGCTGGAAGGGATCCTGGTGTCCGAGAACAAGGATCACAGCCTGGTGATTTCCATCGAGTCCATCCAGCGCTCTGTGGCTATCCGGATCGAAGGCTACGACGTGGAGGCGGTCTAGCTCGGCCCTCCGGCGATCCCTCACAACATTGAGACCTCACTAGTCAGGATGGACGCTCCGCTGGAATTCGCGAACCTGGGACCAATGGAGAAGGCAATCCCCTCATTGCGCTGCGCAGCCAGTTGGACCTTGGCGGCCAGCGTGGTCTACGCTGCCGCCCAATGGGCCATGATCTCCGCGGTCGCCAAGCTCTCCTCGACCATCGCCCTGGGACAGTTCGCACTGGGGCTTTCGATCGCGGCGCCGGTGTTCATGCTAACCAATCTGCAATTGCGCGGGGTGCAGGCCACCGATGCGCGCTCCGAGCACAGCTTTGCCGACTACTTCACCCTGCGCTGCCTGGGCACGGTCGCTGGCGTGGTGTTGATCGCCGCAATCGTGGTTGTTTCGCATTATGACAAGGCTACTTCGGCAGTGGTGCTCCTGGTCGCAGTGGCTAAAGGGACCGAGCAATTGAGCGATGTCGTCGCGGGGCTGCTGCAGAAATTTGAGCGCCTGGATCAGGCCGCACGGACCCAGATGGTTCGCGGCGCCGGCTCCGCCATTGTATTTGCCGTGGTGCTCTTTACCTCGCATAGTCTGGTAGCGGCCGTCTGTGCCGCGGCAGCCACGTGCGTGGTCGTCTTGCTGGCCTATGATTTTCGCCTGGCGCGCCGGTTGGCTGGCGGGAATGGTTTCTTGAGTTCGAGCCGCGGCAGCCTGAAACTCCTGATCACCGTCAGTCTGCCGCTGGGAGTCGTAACCGCGCTTGCGGCATTGAACGTAAACATCCCTCGCTACGTCGTACAGCACTATCTCGGACCCGCTCAGTTGGGAATCTTCGTCTCTGTGGCCTACGTCCTGATCGCCACGGTAAACGTGGTTGTGAACGCCATGGGACAATCCGCCTCGGCCCGTCTCGCACAAATGTTCGCCGCGGGTGACCTGGCTGGTTTCAACGGCGTTCTCAGAAAACTGGCTCTTTTCGGAGCCGCTATCAGTTTGGTGGGAACACCGGTTGCTCTCCTGTGCGGAAGGCCATTGTTGTCCCTGATCTATCGCCCGGAATATGCGAAGTACGCGCCCTTGCTGGCGATCATGGTGGCAGTCGCGGGCGTGAGCGCAGTCGGCCTGATTCTGGGCTTCGGAGTAACGGCGACCCGCCGTTTCCGCTCGCAGGTGCCAGTCATTGGCGCGGCAACGCTTGCCGGCTTTGCCGCCGCTGTCCTGCTGGTGCCGAGGCACGGGTTGTTCGGCGCCGCGTTGGCGCTGCTGGCGTCGGCGGTGGTTTTGATCCTGGGCAACAGCGCAATCCTGGCCGTGGCCGAGCGCGCCGTTCGGGCCGGAAAGTGTGAGGCAGTCCGATCCTTTACGAGCGTGCAAGCAGAGCGCGAAGCCGCACTCGCCTTCCTGGAGAAAGACTAAAGGATGCTTTACCGTCAAGAGAGCGCCAGCATCGTGCGTCCAGGTGGCTTGACGGTTGGCGCTCCGCGCAAGTCTTTATTAACGGCATTGTTCTTGATGTTATTGTCGATCGGCGCGGCGCTTGTGTTGTACGCCGGCTCGAACCATCGGGTATTGGTGGCGTTGTCGATGGCCGGCATAATACTCACCATTTATCCCGCTTACCACGGCCTGAAAGCCGGATCCCTGGACCTGTTTGAGCCGCCGGTCATCGCCGCTTTGTTGACCTACTCGGAACTATTGCGTCCTTTGTTCTGGTTGAGCCTGGGGGGAACCGTCCTGCCAGGCTACGAGGTATCGCCCGGGCAGGTATTTCGCGCGTGTGTGCGTGCGAGCGTCTGCGTGTACGTCGGATTCGCCGTCTACTATCTGTTCTATTACGGTCTGCCCGCCTTGCGCGGGGCCAGCAGGGTATTGCCACGCTTTAAGCCAAGCTGGTCGACGAGCCGCTTGTGGCTTGTGGTACCGGCTTACTTTGCTATCGGATTAGCGGCCTACGCCATATTCATGTGGCAGGTGGGCGGCTTAGGTTATTTTCTTTCACATATCAATGTTCGTAATGAGGTGTCCGAGGGCCAGGGGCCGCTGATTGAGACCATCCAAGCGATCGCCGCCGCCTGGGTGATCGCGTTCGTCTATGCCACCACTCATCACAAGAAGCTCTGGCCTTACGTGCTGATGGGCATTCCGGTACTGGTGTTGCTCAGCACGCTGGGTGGACGCGGATTCCTGCTCTACCCGGTGCTTCTCTGCTTCATCTGCCATCACTACCTGGCGCGCCGCATCAGTTTTGCCCGCCTTGCGCTGGTCGCAGTCTGCTTTGTGACTTTTGCCGTGGGATACAAAACCCTGCGCGATTCCGTTGCCACCGAACGGCAGGTTGGCGTCGAAGTCCTGCAAGAATCGAGGTGGACTCCTAACGACATTTTCACCCAACTGTTCCAGGAGCAGACCTCGCTCGACGCTTTTGCGGTGCTCATCGATGATATGCCGGCCCACCTGCAATTCCAGTGGGGCCGGACCTGGCTCAACCTACTGACGTTGCCTGTTCCCAGCAAGCTGTGGACGGGCAAACCGGCCATCCTGGAAGGCCACATTTTCGGCGAAATCTACTTTGATGAATCCAGTGGCAGGCCGCCCGGCTATGCCGGCGTTCTGTACATGAATTTTGGCTATCTGGGCATCGTGCCCGGGTTCGCGTTGCTGGGCGTGTTTCATAAGTACTTGTACCGCTATCTCAAGAACAATCGGAGCAATGGCATGGCCGTCTGCCTCTATGCGCTGACCGCTGCCACGCTGTACGACTTCTCCAATATTCAAATCACGCACTGGCTGTATTGGGGACCATGGCTGGTGGTGGGGTTTGGCATCATTGGAACCAGGAGCCTGGCGCGGCGCCGTGCGTATCCGCAGGCGAGGGTGCCGGTTACCGTAGAGGCATAAGTCCATACAAGAGTGCTGATGAGACTTCTTATAGCCCTGGAACAACGTTTTCTCCGCGCGCCGGATGGCAACACCTATACCTCGGCGCCACCAAGATATGAATTCTGGCGCCAATATCTCCACACCTTTGAGGAAATCGTAGTGCTCGCCCGCGTGGGGGAAACTGCGCAGCCCCAGCCGGCGCAGCAACGCGCTGATGGGCCCGGGGTCACCTTTTGGCGGCTGCCCAATTACTTCGGTCCCATGGAGTATCTTCGCAATCTCGGTCGGCTGCGCCGCGAGATACGAACAGCGGTGGCTGGTTGCGATGCGTATATCCTGCGCCTGCCGGGAGCTATTGGGGACTTGGCCGCGCATGAGATTAGACGGTTGGGGAGAGAATTTGCAGTCCAGGTCTTGGGTGATCCGTGGGAAGTATTCTCTCCTGGAGCGGTTCGCACGCCGCTGCGCCCCTTGTATCGACGGCTCATGACCAGAAGCCTGCGGCGGGATTGCAGCCAGGCTGCCGCCGCCTCCTATGTGACCAGGCAAGCTCTTCAACGCCGCTATCCCGCAAGGGCGGGAGCCTACACCTGCTCGTTTTCGGACGTCGCTTTGGGCGGGCGCCTGGCGGATGCCGAGACTATCGCCAAACGCAAGTGGAGAGCTGGCGAGCTGGCTGCCGGCGTGGGACGCCCAGTGCGGCTGGGCTTCGCGGGAAGCCTGGAGGTGCACTATAAGGGCGCCGATGTTCTCGTCAAAGCGGTCGACGTCTGTCTGCGGCAAGGGCTTGCCGTCGAAGCCCACCTGGCCGGCGATGGCAGGTCGCGCCCGCAGTTTGAATCCCTGGCGCGCGAGCTGGGGATTGCCAAGTCGGTGCATTTTCACGGGCAGCTTCCCGCCGGCGATGCGGTCTTCGACTTCCTGGATTCCATCGACATCTTCGTTATGCCTTCGCGCACCGAAGGCCTTCCCCGCGCGCTGGTGGAGGCCATGGCGCGCGGCTGTCCGTGCATCGCCTCCGCGGTCGGAGGGATTCCCGAACTTCTTGTTCCCGAGGCCTTGGTGCCGCCTTCGGACGAAGTTCAACTGGCCGCCGCCATTGGACGTTTCGTGGCGGATCGGGAATTGCTCTTGCGGATGATCGACGGCAACCTGGAAGTAGCAAGGGGTTATCGGCCGGAAGTGCTGAAGGAAACTCGCACCCGTTTTTTGCGTGAAGTTCGCGCCCGGGCCGCCGCCGCGAATCTGGAGGCAGGTTGCAAACTGCCGGGCCCCCGCACGCAGCCGTGCAAAGAAGGAGATGACTTCGACTCGCCGGTAAGAACCGCTTTTGCCGTGACCTCAGCCATGGCCTGGATCTTCTTCGAGGAGATGGTCCGAGCGCTGCGCGACGGAGGATTCGATCCGATCCTGATGTCCTCACCCGGGGAGCAGCTCGATTACATTGCCGAGAAGGCGGGTGTGCGGCATGCAGCGATCCCCATGCGCCGAGAGATTGCCCCTCTGAGCGACCTCAGGTCGTTGTGGCGGCTTTACCGGCTTATGCGGCAGACGCGGCCCACGATCACCAACGTGGGCACTCCCAAGGCAGGCTTGCTGGGAGGCTTGGCGGCCTGGCTGGCAGGTGTGCCCTGCCGCATCTACACCCTGCATGGGCTTCGCCTGGAAACCACCGCGGGCTGGAAGCGGACGCTTTTGCGCTGGACCGAGCGCCTGGCGTGTAGCTGTGCGCATCGTGTGATTTGTGTAAGTCCGAGTCTTCGCCGGCGAGCCGTCGAGCTGAAGGTGGTCTCCGCCGAGAAGACGGCGATCATGGGGAGCGGTAGCTCGTGCGGCGTCGACGTGCAGCGCTTCTCCCCACAGGTGGTCAACGCAGCAGTCAGGAACCGCCTTGCGGAACGCCTGGGTATCCCGAACGGCGTGCCGGTGATTGGATTCGTGGGCCGATTCACCCGCGACAAGGGCATCCCGGAGCTGGTTACCGCCTTTGGACAGTTGCGCCAGGACTGGCCCGAACTGCGCTTGTTGCTGGTGGGTGATTTCGAAGCCGGCGATCCCGTTCCACCCGGCATCCGGCGGCAGATCGAAACTGATCCCCACATGGTCCGCACCGGCTTCGTCGTCGATACCGCTCCTTATTACGGACTGATGAAGGTCTTCGTGCTGCCGAGCTATCGCGAGGGTTTTCCGGTGGTGTCGATTGAGGCCCAGGCCTGCGAAGTGCCAGTGGTGACCACCACAGCCACCGGCGCCATCGACTCGATTGTGGATGGGGTCACGGGATTTCTCGTCCCGGTGGGAAACGCGCCAGCGCTGGCCGCCAGAATTGACCAGCTACTCCGCGATCCGCAACTGCGCGCACGCATGGGACAGAGCGGCCGGGCGCTGGTAGTGCGAGAGTTTCGTCAGGAAGCGGTAGGGCAAGCGCTGCTGGACGAGTACCGGCGGATGCTGCGAAGCAAAGGACTGACTTTGCCTCGCGCACGTAGCGAGGCGCTGGCAGCCGACTGAACCATGACTTTTATGAGTTCTACCGGTTATAGAGGAAAACGGCTGCTGGACTTAGTGCTGGCATCGACGGCCATCTTAATCCTATCGCCGGTGATGCTGGTCACCGCCCTCTTGGTGCGGCTGCTTCTGGGGAAGCCAGTACTGTTCCGGCAGCGAAGGCCGGGACTTCGCGGAGTGCCCTTTACCTTCCTGAAATTTCGCACCATGACGGAAGCGCGCGATCCTGCCGGCGACTTGCTGCCCGACGCGGAGCGGCTTACGCGTTTTGGCGGATTTCTGCGGAGTCTCAGCCTGGACGAGTTGCCGGAACTGTTTAACGTCATCCGCGGCGACATGAGCCTGGTTGGCCCTCGTCCGCTACTGATGCAATACCTCGAACTGTACAGCTCCGAGCAAGCCCGGCGGCACGAGGTAAAGCCCGGGATTACCGGGTGGGCACAGGTCAATGGCCGCAATGCTATCGAGTGGGACAAGAAGTTTGCGCTGGACGTCTGGTACGTGGAGCACCGTTCCCTTTGGCTGGACGTAAATATCCTCGCCCGCACCACCTGGAAGGTGCTGGCCTGCGAAGGTATCAACCAGCCGGGTGAAGCCACCGTGGAATACTTTAAAGGCAACTCCAACGGAGTGTCGGCATGAGCAAGTTGCGATTGGCGTTTGCCGGCGATCGTGACATTGCCGTGTGGGTATTGGACTTCCTGCTGTCCCAGGATGTCCGTCCTGTAGCTTTATTGCTGCCGGACGAATCCAAGGCCTCCCACGCGCAGGAATTACGCAGCCGGTGCAGCTATCTAGCGAAGGAAGACATCCTTGTGGGTGCGCGCTTCCGTGAACCGTCCGGAATCGAACTGCTGCGGAGCCTCCAGCTTGATTACATCGTGGGGATTCATTTTCCTTACATAATTCCGGAAGCCGTGTTGGACGCGAGCGGCCGCGGCTTTCTGAATCTTCATCCCGCTTATCTCCCGTTCAACCGGGGATGGCATACGCCGACTTGGGCGATCCTGGAGGGCACTCCTGCCGGCGCGACCCTGCACTTCATGGATAGGGGGCTCGACACGGGGGACATCGTCCATCAAAAGCAGGTGCAGGTTGCGGACGATGATACCGCTGACACCCTATACAGAAAGCTGAAGACGCTGGAGCTGGAGGTATTTCAGGAGGCTTGGCCGCAACTTCTCTCGGGGCAACCCACGCGAATTCCGCAGGACCCGAACACGGGAACGTTCCACAAACGCAAGGATCTGTTCCAACCGGAAGTTCAAAAGATCGACCTGGACGAGCCCGCAACCGCGCGCCAGTTGATAACCCGCTGGAGAGCCCTCACCACCAATCGGATCGACGAAGCGGCATATTTCGAGGTCGATGGTGAGCGGCACCGGCTTCGCATCGTAATTACGCCCGACGAGACCGTATAAGCCTATGAACGGTGGAACCCAAGGGCCGATCAAGGGGCCGGAAGGCGCGCCAGCGCCGTCACAGGAAATCAGCGCTCATCTGTCGTTTCCATCCTGGCCGTATTTCGAAGCGGATGAGATCGAAGCCGCGGCCTCCGTCTTGCGCTCCGGAAAGGTGAACTATTGGACGGGAGATGCGGGACGGCGGTTTGAGGACGAGTTTGCGGCTTATATCGGCTGCGGACACGCGGTTGCGCTGTCGAACGGGACGGTGGCGCTGGAATTGGCGCTGCATGCGCTGGGTGTCGGGCCGGAAGATGAGGTGATCACAACCAGCCGCACCTTTATCGCCTCGGCAAGCTGTGCCGTGATGCGAGGCGCGCGCCCCGTCCTGGCGGATGTCGACCGCGACAGCCAGAACATCACCGCCGAGACGATTCGCGCCGCGCTGAGCCCCCGCACCAGGGCAATCGTCGCCGTGCATCTGGCGGGATGGCCTTGCGACATGGATCCGATCCTTCGACTTGCCGGCGAACACGGTCTGAAGGTCGTTGAAGATTGTGCCCAGGCTCTGGGGGCCACCTACAAAGGCCGTCCGGTTGGTTCGATGGGAGATGCCGCCGCCTTTTCGTTCTGTCAGGACAAGATCATGACCACCGGAGGCGAAGGCGGCATGTTGGCCACCCACAACGAGGCGGTCTGGAAACGTGCCTGGGGCTTCAAGGATCATGGCAAGAGCTATGATGCCGTGCACCGCCGCGCGCATCCTCCGGGATTTCGCTGGCTGCACGAATCGTTTGGCACCAACTGGCGGATGACTGAGATGCAGTCCGCAATCGGGCGAGTAGCCTTGCGCAAGGTAGCGGCCTGGGTTGAGACAAGGCGCCGCAACGCCGCTATCCTCACGGATAGCTTTGCGAATATCCCGGCGCTTCGGGTTGCGGTACCGCCGGCTGACATCCGGCACTCCTATTACAAGTACTACGCTTTTGTGCGGCCCGAACGGTTGCGCGAGGGCTGGGACCGCGACCGTATCATCCAGGCGGTCACCGCTGGTGGCGTCCCGTGCTTCTCCGGAAGCTGCAGCGAGATCTATCTGGAAAAAGCTTTCCCCGCCGCCTGGCGCCCCAAGGATCGCCTGGCGGTCGCTCGCGAACTTGGGGAAACCAGCCTGATGTTTCTCGTCCATCCGACGCTCGATGAGAAACATATGCGAGCGGCGTGCAACGTGGTAGAGAAGATCATGAAAGCGGCTTCCGTACCGACGTCTGTTTTCGCTACTGCCTAGGCCAACCTCCCTCATGTTTGGCAGCCAGAGTTGTGGAAAGAACCAGCAGATACTGATCAGTCCAAAGGGAGGGTTCCCATGCGGGTCTTAGTTGTGGGTGGAGCGGGCTATGTGGGTGGCGCAGTTACCGACTTGCTTTTTCAGAGCGGCCATGAGTTTCGAGTGTACGATGCGCTGTTATATGAAGAATCCTATCGTAAGGAAGTTGCCTTCGTTTATGGCGATGTGCGTGACGAGAGGCGCCTTAAGCCTCAGCTCGAATGGGCGGAAGCAGTAGTCTGGCTCGCGGCTCTGGTCGGCGACGGCGCATGCCAGCTCAGCCCGGACGTGAGCGCAGGCATCAACCAGGCGCCCGTGCGCTGGCTGGCGGAGAACTATGATGGCCGCATTATTTTTACCTCCACCTGCTCGGTCTATGGCGCTCACGATGATTCGATCCTGGATGAAGAAGCGCCAACCGACCCGCTGTCTGTCTATGCAGCCACCAAGCTGGCGGCGGAGAATTATCTGGCCGATAGGAACGCCATCATTTTCCGGCTGGCCACGTTGTTTGGCGTCGGAGATCGATTCTCTCGCGTCCGTCTCGATGTGGTGGTCAATGCGCTCACCATGGCGGCGTACCAGAGAGGGAAGATCAGCGTGTTTGGAGGCAATCAATCCCGGCCCTTGCTGCATGTGCGCGACGTGGCGAGTGCGGTGATGGCGAATCTCAGCACGGACACTACGGGGGTTTTCAACCTGCATCGCCAGAACGTACGCATCGCCGATCTGGCCTGCCAGGTGCGGAACCATTTTCCCGATATTGTGATTGATCGCAGCCAGGCCAAGTATCAGGACACAAGAAACTATCGCGTGAGCAGTGAAAAAGCGCGCTTGGCCTTTGGCTTTAGTCCTGCCTACTCGATTGACGATGGCATTGAGGAGATCAAGACTCTGCTGGAGTCGGGCCGGCTAAGGCGGCTGGATAATCCGCGTTACGTCAATCATGCATTTTTATCACAGTACAACACTCACCAGGTCGTCGCCGGCGCCCCGGATGCGGTAACGGGGCTGCCGTTGGATCGCACAGCCAAGCTCCCGCCTTCACGGAGTCCTTTGCATGCTCCCGGCAATGGCGGCCCGGCGATGCCGGCAAGGGCTGGGTCTGCATAGTCAGTCGAGGCGAAAATGGGATACGAAAACCGCCTTCGGCGATCTCCCTTCAATCTACGATAGCCGAAAGCGATGTCGGTGGCGCCGGACGGGCCTGGGGAAGAAAGACGAAGGCGCCAATCTCCCAGGCCGCGCCATAACTGTTCTGGTTGAGCGTGCCCCAGGGGAATCGAGTGCGCGGGTCGAGGCCGAGCTGGTAGGTAGCCCCGAGATTGGCGCCGGCGTCGATAGCAGGCGAACTGCTGAGCAGGGAATAGTCCCCACTGGCCGGGTTGTTGAGCTGCGGATCCGCGCTGAGGGAATGCATCATCTTGCTCTTCCCGGATTGAAAAGCCGCAAGCGCATAGGCGCTGCCCAGCCAGTTGATGGCGCTGGACGAGCCGGACTTGTACAGCAGGTTGTAATCCGGGGAATAGTTGCTGTCGTTGGGGTCCTGCTGGACCCAGGGATAGCCGCTACCGCTCACCGAGATGAGGTTGTTCTTGAACTGGTTGCTAGCGTCCGACGTGGGACCAAAGGCCTCCACCCCATTATTGCAGTTCACGAAAGTGTTGTTATAAACGTGGGCATTCTTGATGGTTCCCGGGCCGGCGTACCCGAACAGCAGGCAATCGCCGCCCGTGGCTGTGTCCGAGACGTTGCCGTAGAAGTCCACTCCGTTGATGTTGGCGCCATTCTCCAGCGCGATCTGGTAGTTGTGGATGGAACTGTTGAAAACCTTGTTGTACCGGACGGTGATGTTCTGCGTATCGGCGTTGGTCCCGTAGCCCGCGCTCACGTAGATTCCCACCAGCGCGTTGGACACGGAATTGGAAGCGATCTCCACGTTCTGCGCGCCGGCCAGCACCTGGATTCCTTCCGCCGGACTGGGTCCGATGGTGTTGCCTTTGATCGATCCGCCCTGGAATCCAAAGCCGTTGACCGCAACCCCTTCGGCGGCGGCGCCGGGCCCGCTGGTGCGTGTCCGCGCAATGCCCCCGTGGCTGAAGCTGTTGTTCAGGACGTTGATATTGGAATACGTGGCGGTGGTCTCCGCCGTGGTTACGTCGTTCTGGTAGCCGTAATCGAAACTGCTGTTCTGGATGGTGATGTTGCTGCTGGTCCCGGCGATCTCCACGCCGTTGTAGTTGTATTTTGTCAGGTGCAGGCTGTCGATGGTGATGTAGCTCAGATTGTTAATGAAAATCAGGCCGTAGTAGGTTGCGCCGTAGTGCGACGCCTCGATGGCATGCGTGGCGGGGCTGGCGCTGTCCGTCGCCCACACGTAGAGCCTGGAGGCCGTGGGATCGTAGTAAAAGCTGCCGGCGACCATGGCTGCGGTGCTGGTCTCCAGCGTGAGCGATGCCCCGTCCTGAAACACCAGGTTGGGACTCCAGGACGCAGACGCGTAATAGATGCTGCCCGAAGAAAGCGTCCAGCCCGTCACCAGGGAACTGCCGTTGAGCACCGGCAACGCTCCCGCGCCGTATGCCCCGAACGTGATGGGAGCGGTAGGGGAGCCGCCTGAAGGCGGGGTCAGTTGCTCACGCCAGGTGCAGGTTCTCTGGAACAAAACAGAGTCCCCTGGGAGCAAGGTGGAAGCGTTGACCTTGCCCACCGTAAGCCACGGCGTCGATGGCGCAGTGCCATTGTTCGAGTCATTGCCCACTGCCACACAATTGTCGACGTAATAGGCGGCCGCACTGGCCGAGGGCGGCAGCGCTAGCAGCGCGAGTATCAGGAGTCGTTTCAGCATCCGCCGGCCGATCACGCGAGAAGAAACGCTGCAGTATAGGCTAAGGCTCCCGACGATCCACCCAAAAGATATCAAACGGCCATGCCCAGTAAGCCCGCGGAGACGGCCCGGCTGCGAGGGTGTTCTCTCAACGTGAACTGGCAGGAAATCCCGGAAACACATTTGCCGAGTTGGAACCGCCGGCTTCTGCTTACCGACGCTTCCTTCCTGCAGTTTCCCTATTGGAACGACGCCTATCGGGTGCTGCATTGCCGTCCCGTGTATCTGGTGTACGGTGACGGACTCTCACCCCTGGCATACGTTTGCATTGTGACCATACGAGCGGGCCTGCGCATCGGGGTGGTGCAACGAGGGCCGGTGGAACTGGCGCCGGGAGCGCTGACCGACGAGGCGGTCCGCAGTCTCTACCAATGGGCAAAAGCACACGGTTATGCGTTCTTGCGTTTCAGCCATTCCGATGCCGGCTTGCTGGGGCGCATCGCCGGCATTGGAGCGTCCCAGCGCCGTGACAGCTTCCCCCTGTATCCCGGGTACGCGGCCGCGCCATGCGAACTGGTGATCGACCAAAAGGGTGACGACCGGGCAACTCTGGCGGGCTTTCACCGTGAGGCACGGCGGCAGATACGAAGAGCGCTCGAGGCGGGGTACGAGGTCCGCTCTGCGGACGGCCCCGAACCGGTTGCCGAAGCCTGGCCGATACTCGCCGCTTGCAGTAAGAGAAAAGGCTTCCCCATGCACTGGCCGGTGGAATCGTACCTTGAAATGACCCGCCTGGCGCGCCCCCACGAGTGCGCGCGCACCTACACGGTGTATTCCGAGGGGCGTGCCATCGCGGCAGCGTTGGTGGTGCGCGACCGAAACACCGCGGTCGCGCTGCGTGCCGCCGCCGAGTTGAGGAAGCCGAGCTGTTCCGCCCTGCTGCACTGGACGGCCATGCGAGATATGTTTCGTGCCGGCGTCCGTTACTACAGTTTTGGTTCGGCGAGTCCGCCGGTGAGCCGCTTCAAAGACCGATTCTTCCCGCGCCGCGTGGTGTGTCCTCCGCCCGTGACCGTGGAGATCGCTCCGCGTCTCTGCCGCATGTGGAACGCGGCACTTCCCGGCTTGGTCGCGCTGGCGCCAGCTTTGCGATGGCTGGCTCGTGCCGCCGCGGTTCGCCAGCCTTCCCGAGCAGAAGACAAACCGGGAGCCGCCGAGTTGCGCCAGCCAGCGCCCGACTAATCCGCCATACCGTTTGAATCCACCGCTGTAACCATGTAGTCTTACGTCTTGCGGGAGCAGACTAGTCCCGCTGAACAGCTAGAGCCGAGCTGAATTCCCCCAGGCTTCGGTCGCAGGAACATCTTCCCCCCCGTTCCGCGACGTCATATCTTCGCTTTTTCCAGCATCAGCCGTGATCGCTTATGTCGAATCGCTCTAAGTTGTGCGTAATCATAGTATTGGGTTTCTTTTGCTCCTCCGCATGGGCCGGAATCGGATACGTGCAGGGCGCCCATTCCGCGGCCAGCTACGGCTCCGGCTCCGTCAGTCTCACCAGCACGCAAGCGGGCGATACCATCCTGGTAGCCGTCTACGTCAACATCGGGGGCGTTATCGGCCCGCCCACCGATACCCAGAACAATGCCTGGACGGCCGACACCAACTACTACTCGCCCAGCTCCTTTAACACGGGAATGCAGATCTGGCGGGCCTCCAACATCGCGGGCGGCAACGACACCATTACCGTCCGCCAGAGCAACAGCGCAACCGTGAGCAACGCGCTGGTCTCGGTGAACGCCTACGAATACTCAGGATTGGCCACCAGCAGCCCGGTGGACGGGGTTTATGCGGAGAACTCCGGTTGCGGAACCGCCAGCGGCGCGGCCGGCTCGATTGCGACCTCGAACGCCAATGATCTGGTCTTCGTTTTCTTCGCCGATCCCGGAGGCTCGGCCCTGAGCGCAGGATCGGGCTTCACCCAGCGCGACACCTTCACCACCTCCGGCGACCCCATGCTGGTTGAAGACGACATCGTGAGCTCCACGGGAATTTATGCCGGGGCGGCGGCCGTGGGCGGATCGCTGGGCTGCAACGAAGGCATGATGGTCGCCTACAAGGCGGCGGGAGCGGTGAGCGCCGCAGTGGCCTACGTGCAAGGCGCTCATTCCGCGGCCAGCTACGGCTCCGGCGCCGTCAGCTTCGCGACCACGAAAGCGGGTGACACCATCCTGGCCGCCGTCTTCGTCAACATCGGGGGCGCCATCAGCCCGCCCACCGACAGCCAGAACAACATTTGGACGGCAGACACCAACTACTACGCGGCTGGTTCCTTTAACACGGGAATGCAGATCTGGCGGGCCTCCAACATCGCGGGCGGCGGCGACACCATCACCGTCCACCAGAGCAACAGCGCAACCGTGGGCAACGCGCTGGTCTCGGTGAACGCCTACGAATACTCAGGATTGGCCATCATCAGCCCGGTGGACGGGGTTTATGCCGAGAGTTCCGGCTGCGCAACCGCCAGCGCCGCCACGGGCCCGGTTACGACGACGGATGCCAGTGACCTGCTCTTTGTCTTCTTCGCCGATCCCGGAGACTCGCCCCTGAGCCCGGGATCGGGCTTCACCCCGCGCGACAGCTTCACCACCGGCGGCAACCCCATGCTGGTGGAACAAGAAATCGTGAGTTCCACGGGAACCTACACCGGAACCGCTACCGTGGGTGGATCTTTAGGCTGCAACGAAGGCATGATGGTCGCCTACAAGGCGGCGGCCGGGGCGATTTCCGGGACCATCAGCGGCGCGGGCGGGAACGGCGCGACCGTGACCCTGAGCGGAGCCGCCAGCGCCACCACCACCGCCAACTCTTCGGGGGCGTACACGTTCAGCGGTCTGGCCAGCGGGTCCTACACCGTGACGCCGAGCCTGAGCGGATTTACGTTCAGCCCCGGCAGCCAACCGGTGACCGTCGGCAGCGTCAACGTCACCGGCGTCAACTTCAGCACGGTGACCTACACGCTCTCGGGGACCATTAGCGGCGCGGGCGGGAACGGCGCAACCGTGACCCTGAGCGGAGCCGCCAGCGCGACTACCACGGCCAACTCTTCGGGGGCGTATACGTTCACCGGCCTGGCCAGCGGGTCCTACACCGTGACCCCAAGCCTGAGCGGATTTACGTTCAGCCCCGGCAGCCAACCCGTGACCGTCGGCAGCGTCAACGTCACCGGCGTCAACTTCAGCACGGTGACCTACACGCTTTCCGGGACCGTCAGCGGCGCGGGCGGGAACGGCGCAACCGTGACCCTGAGCGGAGCCGCCAGCGCGACTACCACGGCCAACTCTTCGGGGGCCTACACATTCACCGGGCTGGCCAGCGGGTCCTACACCGTGACGCCTAGCCTGAGCGGATTTACGTTCAGCCCGGCCAGCCAGCCGGTGACCGTCGGCAGCGTCAACGTCACGGCCGTCAACTTCAGCACGGTGACCTACACGCTTTCCGGGACCATCAGCGGCGCGGGCGGGAACGGCGCGACCGTGACCCTGAGCGGAGCCGCCAGCGCCACTACCACGGCCAACTCTTCGGGGGCCTACACATTCACTGGGCTGGCCAGCGGGTCCTACACCGTGACGCCTAGCCTGAGCGGATTTACGTTCAGCCCGGCCAGCCAACCGGTAACCGTCGGCAGCGTCAACGTCACCGGCGTCAACTTCAGCACGGTGACCTACACGCTTTCCGGGACCATCAGCGGCGCGGGCGGGAACGGCACAACCGTGACCCTGAGCGGAGCCGCCAGCGCCACCACCACGGCCAACTCTTCGGGGGCGTACACGTTCAGCGGTCTGGCCAGCGGTTCCTACACCGTGACGCCCAGCCTGAGCGGATTTACGTTCACCCCCGGCAGCCAACCGGTGACCGTCGGCAGCGTCAACGTCACCGGCGTCAACTTCAGCACGGTGACGTCGTCGACCTACAGCATCTCCGGCAGCCTCAGCCCGTCGGCCAACGGCAGCGCCGCCACGGTTACGCTCAGCGGGGCTGCCACCGCCACCACCACCGCCGACGCCTCCGGCAACTTCAGCTTCAGCGGGCTGGCGAGCGGCGCCTACACGGTCGCCGCCAGCAAGTCGGGCTTCGCGATCTCGCCCGCGAGCCAGGCAGTGACGGTCAGCGGCGCCAGCGTTACCGGCGTCAGTTTCACCGCCGCGATCGCGCTTGCCATCGACGCGATTGCCACCGGGGATGGCAGCGTGGCAGGCACCTCATTAGCCAGCGGCGCGCTCACCACCACCAGCGCGAACGAGTTGCTGCTGGCGTGCATCGCGAGCGACGCGAAAACGGCCGGGGTTACCGTCACCGGCGTCAGTGGTGGCGGACTTACCTGGACTCTGGTCCGGCGGACGAACGCCCAGATGGGCACGGCCGAGGTGTGGCGTGCGTTCGCTCCCGCCCAGCTCTCCAGCGTGGCGGTGACGGCTACTTTTTCCCAGAGCGTGGTGGCTTCGATCACGGTGGTGAGCTTTACCGGAGCTGACGCCACCGGCGCCAACGGTTCAGGCGCCATCGGCGCCAATGCCAGTGCCAGCGCCGCCTCCGGCGCGCCTACCGCCAGCCTGGCGACCACCAGGAACAATTCCTGGGTCTTCGGAGTGGGCGATGACTGGGACAAGGCGACGGCTCGCACGCTCGGCGCCAACCAGACCATGATTCATCAATTGCTGGCGAGTTCCGCCGACACCTACTGGGTGCAGCGGCAGAACAGCACTACAGCCTTGTCGGGCACCAGCGTTACGATCAACGATACGGCCCCGACCACCGATCGCTACAACCTGACCATCGTGGAAGTGCTGCCGCCGGCCGCAGGCGTCGTGGCTACCTATGGCATCTACGGGACTCTGAGCCCCGCGGCGCAGGGCAGCGGAGCGACCGTCACCCTCAGCGGCGCGGCCAGCGCAACCACCACCGCCGACAGCTCCGGCAACTACGCCTTCAGTGGCCTTGCCAACGGTTCCTACACCGTGACGCCCGCCAAAAGCGGCATCATCTTCCTTCCCACCAGCCAAACCGTAACGGTGGATGGCTTCAGTATGAAAGCCGTGAACTTTTCGGTGCTGGTCCCGACCTGGAGCCTTTCCGGCAACCTGAGTCCGGCGGCGAGCGGGTCCGGCGCCACGTTGACCCTCGGCGGCGCCGGCAGCAGCACCACCACCGCCGACTCTTCCGGCAACTACACGTTCAGCGGGCTGACGAGCGGAACCTATTCGGTGACGCCCAGCAAAAGCGGCTACGCCTTCAGCCCTGTGGCCCAGTCGGCGACCATCAGCGGCGCCAATGTCGCCAATGTCAACTTCACGGTGAGCGTCGCTTCCATTGCGGTCTCCCTCTCGCCGGCAGCGGTGTCGCTCTTGACCGGCGGCACCCAGCAATTCACGGCAACCGTGACTGGGACCACCAACACGACCGTGACCTGGACGTCCACCGGCGGCGCCGTGACCTCCAAAGGCCTCTTCACCGCTCCCAGTACGACCGGCAGCTACACCGTGAAAGCGACCAGTGCGGCGGACACCACCAAGTCCGCTTCCGCCACCGTGACTGTTACCACGGCTAGCTCCAGTACGGTGCTCCTGGGCGATGCGAACGTGGAAACCCAGGTTGGCTCCGTTCCCTCGGGACAAGCCGAGGCCTTCCAGGCGACGGCCACTGCCAGCGGCGCCATGCAATCCCTGGTGGTCTACCTGGATTCCACCTCGACCGCGTCCCAGTTGTCGGTGGGATTGTATGCGGATGCCAGCGGACATCCCGGCGCCTTGCTCAGCCAGGCCAGCAGCACCACGCCGGTCGCGGGAGCCTGGAATCCCATCCTGGTGCCGGCGGCAACTCTGGCCTCGGGGACGCCGTATTGGATCGCGATCTTAGGGACAACCAGCGGAACTCTGGCTTTTCGCGAGGCCACGCCAGGAAGCTGCGCCAGCGAGATCAACGCCCAGACTTCACTGACGTCGCTGCCGGCAAGCTGGACCACGGGTACGGTGGGCTCTAACTGCCCGGCTTCGGTTTTCGGAGACAGCACTAAAGTCGTCTTCTTCGACAACTTCCCTGGAACAACGCTCAGTTCCTATTGGACAGTCATCTCCCGGCACGGGGAATACACGCAGGACGAAACTGAGTGCAACGTTCCGTCCATGGTTGCCGTCAACAACGGCCTGACGATTACCACAGAAGCACAAAGTGCGTCCTGTGGGGACTACTTTACCGCGGCAAGTTCGTGGCCCTACATCACCGGAGATATCCAGTGGACGAACCTGAACTTCACTTACGGGAGCATCGAAATTGAGGCAAAATTCCCATCCGTGAACACCAGTTTGTGGCCTGCCACATGGCTTCTGGGCACCAACTGCCAGTACACGAACCCGCTCACTGGGAACACTGGCGTTACCATCAATGGCCACACCTGTCCTGATATCGGCACCGGGAATTACACCGAGATTGATATGACGGAGTGCTACGGAGGGGCAAGTGGCTGGTGCCAGTTCCACGTTGCCGACCCCAACTTCTACACTCCATGTGATGGGAACTATTCTGTCGACACCAATTTCCATACCTTTACCACGGTATGGAACTCCTCGGGCATCACCCAGTACATGGACGGAACCTCCAGGGCCACCTGCAACCAGCAGCTCAGCCTTCCCATGTTCCTGCTGATTCAGACGCAGACGGGCGGCGCTGGAGGAACTCCCAATAACTCGCTTCTGCCCGCCGAGCTGGTGGTGACTTACGTGAAAGTGACGCAGCCGTAGTTCGATGGGTAGATAGAGTGGCGCCCAGGAAATCCGCGCAGATACTCTCCAGAAGTACTCCGCAATTTGTCAGATCCGAGCATGAGAGCCGCCGGCTCTTATAGACCTTGGAATAGTTCTGCTCGCCCGGCTCTGATACCCGCCCCGTCCGCTTCCGCTCCGCCTTAGCCGGCTACGCCAGCTCCAATTCAATTTTCTTCGCCGCCGGATCCAGCTTGGCAATCCGAAAGTTGCGAATCTGCCCGGCGCGGACGGCTTCCGGCTTGGCCTCGCCGCCGGCAGCGCCGCCTTTCCAGTGCGCCTTCAGCATGGAACTCAACGACGATAAATCCGCTTTGGATTCGGCCCGCGTCTCTTCCTTCGCCGTGCCTTCCGTGGCGATCCGGCACGTGCCCTGGATGCCTTCGCCCAGCTCCACGCGCGCGTGCCCGCCCGCGACTTCGGTCATGCGGCCCGTGACCACGTCGCCTTCCTTGTGTTCGGCGATGTATTCATCCAGGCCGCTGGGAACCATTTGCTTGATGCCCAGCCGCAACTGCCGCTTTTCTTTATCGATGGCGAGCACCTGGGCCTTCACCGGCTGCCCAACCTTCAGCACCTCTTGCGGGTGATTGATGTGCTTCTCGGCGCTGAGGTCGCTGACGTGAATCATGCCCTCAACGCCTTCGGAAAGCTGCACGAAGGCGCCGAATTTGGTGATGCTGGTGACCGGCCCTTCGATCACCGAGCCCACCGCAAACCGCTGCGCCACCCCGGCCCAGGGATCTCCCAGCGCCTGCTTCAGGCCCAGGGAGATGCGGCGGTCCTCCGCGTTTACTCCCAGAATCACCACTTCCACGGTCTCGCCCGGCTTCACCACGTCGCTGGCGCTCCTCAACTTTTTGGCCCACGACATCTCCGAAACGTGGATCAGTCCTTCAATCCCCGGCTCCAGTTCCACGAACGCTCCGAACTCGACGACGCGCGTCACCGCGCCACGCACGCGCTCGCCGGCTTGGTACTTTGCGGCCACCGAATCCCAGGGATGCGGCTGGAGCTGCTTCAGGCCCAGGGAAATGCGCCGCTTGTCGGGATCGACCTTGAGCACTTTGACTTCAATCTGCTGGCCCAGCGTTAGCACGTCCGCCGGCTTGTTGACGCGGCCCCAGGCCAGGTCACTGACGTGCAGCAGGGCGTCCACGCCGCCCAGATCGACGAAAGCTCCGTAATCGGTGAGGCTGCGGACGGTGCCGCTCATCGTCTCGCCTTCCTTGATCTCGGAGAAGCGGCGCTGCTTCACCGAGCGCTCTTCGTCTTCGGCAACGGCGCGGTGGTCCACCACCACGTCTTCGTCGGCCACGTCCAGCTTGATAATGCGGCAGTGGATCTCCTGCCCCACTAACTTCTCCATTTCGGCGGCGTCGCGCGCCCCGCTGCGCGAGGCGGGGAGGAACGCCCGCACTCCCACATCCACGCTGAGCCCGCCTTTGACCACGCCCGTCACCGTGCCCACGATCGTCGCCTTATCGGCGAAGGCCTGCTTCAGCGACGACCAATCCGTTGGCCGGTCAACCTTGAAGCGGGAAAGCTGGTAGTAGCCTTCCGGATCACGGCCCTTCACCGAGACCAGCAGCTTGTCGCCGGGTTTTATAGCTTCGCCCGCGCTTTGGCACGCCGCCAGCGGCAGGATGCCTTCGCTCTTGAAGCCGATATCGAGGAACACCGACTCGCCGGAGACAACGATCACCGTGCCTTCGAGCTGCTTGCCGCCATCTTCCGCCTTGCGCGAATGGCTCTGCTCGTACTGGGAAAGAATCTGGTCGAAGGACTCGTCGGGTTCGCTGGTGAGTGGGGATTCCGGAATGTTTGGGTCGGACATGAGGGGTTCTGCCTCATGGTTAAGATAACACTGGCCGGCTCCCCGGGCTCGGGCTAAGAATGGATATGACTAACATGGTCATGTCGGCTATAATTCCTGTCATGAGAACCGTCAATATTAGTGATCTAAAAGCACGGCTCAGCGCCCACATCCAGCGAGTGCGGAAGGGCGAAGAGGTGCTGGTGTGCGACCGCAACCGGCCCGTGGCGCGGATCGTGCCCTGCCGGCCGGAAGATCATTCCGAGCAAGAGCGGCGGTTGATTGCCCGCGGCGTTCTCACTCCACCTTTGAAGCGACGGCCTTCCTTGGGGTCATGGCCCAAGCCGCCGGGGAACATCTCCGACGCGGTCATGGAGCGAGTATGGCAGGAAGAGCGGAAAAACCGCTGACGCGGGTTGTGGCCTTCTGGGACGCGAGAGCATTGGTTCCGCTCTGCGTGCGCCAAAGCCTCACGCCGCACGCCATCGCCCTGTACAAGAGCTACGAGGCTGTTGTTTGGTGGGCCACACCGGTCGAGATCGCAAGCGCCCTTGCCCGTCTGGTCCGGATGCGGCGGCTGGACTCCAGCCAGTGGACGAAGGCGCACAGCCTGGCCAAGGACCTTGCCGACGGTTGGTCTGTGATCCAGCCCTCCGACGCACTGCGCGCGAAGGCGATCCAGCTCGTGGACCGTTACGATTTGCGGGCTGCGGACTCCCTGCAATTGGCGGCCGCCCTGGAGTGGTGCGAAGATGCCCCGCAGAGCCGGGCTTTTCTGACTGCCGATCATAAGCTGCGGGAGGCGGCCATGCTGAGCGGGTTCGATTCGAAGCGCATATGACTGCCCCCCGGTCCCACCCCATGGCCCCTCGCCGGAACCCGCCTGCACTTCCGTAATCTCTAAACGGAGCGATGGGAGCATTCCGCAACCGTCCTTGGCAGGGGACGTGTTTCAGCTCCCCGAAGGACCTCTCAAGCTGCGAGTCTGGCTGCTTCTCTCCTACCCTTTTGGCATATATAGGCCGGTCCGAAATGCTTACATACTGGGAAGCGTTATCCGGAGGAAAAAAGATGGATATGCGGTATAAGCCCGACCGGCCTGGGAAAATCCGGTTCGGTCGCATTTTCAGCTTGGCCACGCTTCTCATCTCCGTCGCTGCCCTGGTGCTTGCGCTACGGAAGCCGCAACCGGTGGCGCCGCGGCAAACCCCGGCGGCCATCGCCGCCAACGCCCAATCTTTTCAAGCTAAAGTGAGCCAGTTGGAGCAGGCCCGGGAGCAGGGCCAAAGCGGGTCGGAAGTACGCCTTACCGCGGGTGAAATTGGGGCTGCCATCGCTGAGGCACAGGGAGCAGTGCCGGTATCGCCGGCGCAGGGCAGGGCCCTAAACGCGGCTGGACCCCCAGCCGACACGCCCGCTGCTGCAGCGCCGGTTGAGCCGGCCAACCTTCAGGAACCGATCGTCAGTTTTGAGGGCGACATAGTCCGCGGCCAGTTCGTGACCGAAGTGGCCGGGAAGAAGACTTACGTCACGGTAGCCGGCCATTTGGGCTCGAAGGACGGATATGCGACCTTTGAGCCCACGGAATTCAAGGTGGGAGACCTGAGCGTGCCAGTGTCGCTGGTCAATGACGCCCTGCAGAAGAAAATGCTGGAACAGCAGGACCGCTTAAAGCTTCCGGATTTCGTCAGCGACGTGCGGGTGGAGAACGGCCAACTGGTGGTGACACAGAAGTAAGCCCAACCATCAAGAAACGCCTTGGGTCATGCGAGGGAACGGCCGGCAGTGTGCGCTGCCGGCCGTGCCTGCGAGCTTTTCAGGTAGGGATGGACCTTACCTGTGTCCGCCGCCGTGGCCGCCGCCACCGCCATGGAAGCCACCGCCGCCACCGCGGGAGCCACCGCCGCCATGGAACCCACCACCTCCGCCACGGACGCCACCGGCGCCGCCGCGGAATCCGCCGCCATTAGCGAAGCCACCGCGTCCGGCAAAGCCGCGACCGCCGGCGAAGCCGCGTCCGCCGTAGAAGCCGCGTCCGCCGCCGTAGTAGCCGCGTCCGCCATAGTACCCGTGGAACCACGGGCCAGCGCCGATAAAGAGGCCGCCGGAGAACCAACTGGGACCGTAGTAGCCGTAAGGAGCGCAGGCGTATGGGTAGTATCCATAGTAGCCATAGTCGCACACCGGGGCCGCGCCATAGTAGCCCGGACCGACTCCAACGCCGAACACAATCCTTTGTGCATGTGCGGACGGTGCCGCAACCAAGCCAACGCCACATACCGCCAGAAGAGCCAGAACCCTTAGGTATCGCATTTGTGCACCCCTTCTCCGATCCGTAAAGCCTCAAACCTCTGCCTCAACAGATGCAGAAGCATTGCCAAACGGCGTCCTCGTTCCAGGATTGACGGAAGCGGTGTGGTTTCAACAGGATGCTCGGCGCAGCCTGGAGTGCGGACTTAGGTTGGCGATGGTGATTTTCGAGCGGGTTGGTGGTTTTCAGCCACCACCCTGAAACCCTGCGGCTTGCACGTCGTAGAATAATCAACCTTGACGGGCCGGGCTGAATTCGACCATCTGCGCGTGGTCCTGGTGGCGACGCGCAATCCTCTCAACCTCGGGGCGGCGGCTCGCGCCATGAGTAATTTCGGGGTCCTGAAGCTGCGCTTGGTCGCCCCATACCCTGTAGCCTTCCGCGAGGCGCGTTCCGCCGTTGGAGCTTCGGCGCTGCTGGCCAGCGCGGAAGAACACCGGAGCGTTGCCGATGCCGTGGCCGACTGCGCCCTGGTGGTCGGGACCACGGCGATCCATGATCGGGAATTGCGGCACCCGCTGCGGCGGCTGGAACACGGCGGGCGGCTCATCCGCAAGCAACTGGCAACCGGCCGCGTCGCCTTGTTGTTCGGTTCGGAGAAGCGCGGCCTCTCGAACCGCGATCTCAGCTACTGTCATTGGCTGATGCGCATCCCCACGCGCGAACAGCACAGCTCGATGAACCTGGGGCAGGCGGTGGCGGTCTGCCTGTACGAACTGGTGCGCGAAACCAGGGCCGTTCGGCAGGCTGGGAAACTGCAGCCCGCTACTGCCGGCGAAATGGAGCGCATCACCGCGATGCTGTTCGACGCGCTGCGCGCCAGCGGCTACATCAGTCCACGCTCCGCGGCTTCCGCCCATGAAAAGCTACGCCGGCTGGTGCGCCGCCTCGGCCTGCAAGCCGGTGACGCCGAGGTCTGGCTCGGCATGCTGCGACAGATTGTGTGGAAGCTGCAGCCGGGTGGATAAGCTGACAGGGGCGACCGACGCGATGTGCGGGCTCCGGATTCCGGTCCGCTAGCGCATCAATTGGTGGTCAGAGCCGCCGGCGTCGGGTGTTCCTCGACCGGGGTGCTGTGTTCCAGACTTGCCCTGGAGTCGTCGTGGATTTCCAGGTGACCCTTGGGGTCCGGACGGCCCATTTTGATGGTTCCCTTCATCTGGGCGCCATCCTCGATGCTGATTCGCTGGGTCACCACTTCGCCGATGACGTTTCCGCCGCGGTGGATTTCCACGCGATCGCTGGCCGTAATGTTTCCCTGCAGGGTGCCGCGTACGATGACTTCACCGGCGTGCACGCTCGAGGTGACCACCCCTTCGCGTCCGACGCTGACGTGGCCGCCGGGCAGAGAGATGGAACCCTCGATCCGGCCTTCAATGTGAATGGGTTCGGAGCCGCTGACCTCGCCTTTGATCAGCAGCGATTTGCCAATGTAGGCCGTTTCCCCGCCGGCCGGCAAAGGTGGGCCGCCCGGGTGTCGCTGCTGCTCCCCCCGCGGTTGCTGCGGGTTGCTGATCGAATCGGTTGAGGTCCACATGGACTTGTCTCCTTAAAGTAGCTGTAGAGCGCTATTTATCCCAAGCCCGGTTTCTTGACTAGGTATCGCAAGGCCATGGCCCAAGGCGGCTGGGCCTACGCGAGACAAGTATTCGCGGCGCAGGCGCGTTTGCCGCCAAGGGAATCGTCATTTATACTCGGGGTTTGTTTTGTTAGGAACTTTTGATCAGGAGCGCCATCGTCCATGCCGAAGCGCACATTCCAGCCGAACCGCCGCCACCGCTCCAAGACGCATGGGTTCCGCGTCCGCATGAGGACCAAGGGCGGGCAGGCGGTGCTCGCGCGACGCCGCGCCAAGGGACGAAAGCGCGTCTCCGTGAAGCCGGGTTTCCGCGAGTAGTGGCTGCCGCCATGGCGCGCCCTGAGGTAAGCCGAGTGCCCACCGCGGGCGGCGCTGCGGCGGGGTTTTCGCGGCAGGCGCGGCTCCGCAAGCACGCCGATTTCGACAAGGTGTACCGCACCGGCCGGCGGCTTTTTTCCGCGCACATGACGGTGTTTTTCCTGCGGCGGGACCCCGGTCCACCACCCCAGCAAACCAGAAGCGGGTTTGCCGGGGACCCCGGTCCGGCGCGCGTGGGCTTCACGGTCACGCGGGCGATGGGGACGGCGGTGGAGCGCAACCGCATACGACGGCGGCTGCGCGAGGCCGCGCGGCTGAACCTGGGCTCGGTCGGCAATGCGGTGGACGTCGTGATCCATCCCAAAAAGTCGGCGCAGGCAGCCGACTTCGCCGAGCTACGAGAAGAGATCGCGCGTGCGTTCGGAAAAATCCGGTCGTCGGCCAAAGACGGCGGAGCTGTGAGTTCAGAATGAAGTGGATCGCATTAGCGCTGTTGCGCGCCTACCAGTGGCTGGTGTCGCCGCTGCTCGGCCCGGCGTGCCGCTACGTCCCCAGTTGCTCGGAGTACGCCATGGAAGCGGTGGCGCGGTATGGGGTTGTGAGGGGCGGATTGAAAGCGGCATGGCGGCTGGCGCGCTGCCATCCCCTGGCCAAAGGCGGGTTTGATCCAGTCTGCGGGCAGTCGCCAGTCGTCAGTCGCCGGTCGCCAGCAGGAACAGGGGGTTCTTCGGAGCTGGCTACTGGCAACTGGAGACTGGAGACTAATTCGAAAGAGTCCACCAGTTGACCGACTTCCAGAATCCCCAGCACGAGCCCGGCAGCGAGAAGCGCATGCTGCTGGCCTTTGCGCTGACCATGCTCATTCTGCTGGCGATGCAGCCGTTCATCAGCCGCTACACCAAGCAGCAGACCCCCGCCTCCACCGCAACGCAGCCAGTTGCCACCAGTCCCCTGCAAGGGGAAGCGAAACCCGCACCGCCCGCTGCTCCCGCTGGCGCAGGCGCGAAAGTGGCGGCGGCGGAGAGCGAGACCGTGGTGGAGAACGATCTCTACCGGATCACCTTCACCAACCGCGGCGCGCAGGTGAGGTCGTGGATCCTGAAGAAGTACCACGACGACAAGGGCAATCCACTGGAACTGGTCAACACGGTGGCGGCTGCGAAGTACGGCTACCCGCTTTCGCTGTTCAGTTACGACGAGAGCCTGCGCAAGAGACTGAACGACGCGCTCTACGTGGCCAGTGCCACAGGCGAACAGCACGCGCCTGCTTCAATCACCTTCGAGTATTCCGACGGTGGAACCATCGTCCGCAAGAGCTTCAGCTTCGACCACTCTTACGTGGTGAAGGCCGGCGCCTCGGTTTACGTGAACGGCAGCACGGTGCAGGCCTATCCGGCGTGGCCGGCGGGTTTCGGCGACCAGATCATGCCCGCCTCGTATGCGGCGGCGACCATCGACTACCAGTCGGGTGACAAGATCGAGCGGATTGCCGCCAAGAAAGTGAGCGGCGGCAACACCCTCCGCGGTCCCTTCCACTGGGCCGCGGCGGCGGACCAGTACTTCGCGGCCGTGTTCATGCCCAGCACGCCGGAAGACGCGGTGATGGTCACTCTGCACGAACAGTTGGAGATCCCGCAGAACTTGGAGAAGCCCGATCCCACCAAGACGACCAAAATCACGGTGCTGGGCGCGGCCGTGGGCAACGCCAGCGGTCCCACGGAAGAGCGCATTTTCGTCGGGCCCAAAACGCTGGACGTGCTCAGGACCGTGCACGCATCGCTGAGCAAGGAAGAACTGGCGCGGCTTGCGCCCGCGGCGCGCGCGTCGGCGGAAGGTCCCAGCCTGGAAGGCCTGGTGGATTTCGGCGAGTACCTGGGGTTTATCGCCAAACCGCTGTTCCTGTGGCTGAAGTGGACGCACGATCACTGGGTTCCGAACTGGGGATGGTCCATCGTCATCGTGACCCTGATCATCAACGTCGCCATGTTTCCGCTGAAGTGGTCGAGCATGAAGTCATCGCTCAAGATGGCCAAGATCGCCCCCCAGATCAAAGCCATCCAGGAGAAGTACAAGAAGTACAAGCTGTCGGACGCGCGGCGGCAGCAAATGAACCCGGAGATCTCGGCGCTGTACAAGAAAGAGGGCGCCAACCCGGTGGGCGGGTGCGTGCCCATGGTGCTGCAGATGCCGTTCTTGTTCGCGTTCTACCGCATGCTGGGTGTGGTCGTCGAACTGCGGCACGCGCGCTATCTCTGGATCAGCGATCTATCGTCGCCCGATCCCTATCACATCCTGCCCATCGGCATCATCATCACCATGTTCCTGCTGCAGAGGATGACCCCGGCCGGCGGCATGGATCCGGTGCAGCAGAAGATGATGTCGTTCACCATGCCGGTGTTCCTGGGAGTCATCAGTTGGTCGCTTTCGGCGGGGCTGTGCGTGTACTGGGTGCTGGGCAACGTGATCGGCATCGTGCAGCAGATGATCGTGAACCGGACGAAATTCGGCCGCGAGATGCGCGAGCACATGGAGAAGCAGGCGCGCAAGAAAGCGCAAAGACAGTAAGACAGTGCGCCGCGGATGGACGCGGATCAAGACTGGCTTTTGGGTCTTGGCTCTGGGCTTTTGGCTGAACCAGCGCAGGGTTCGGTTATCGCCAAAGGCCAATAGCGAAGAGCCGGTTTTTGAATCCGCGTTCATCCGCGTAAATCCGCGGCGGAGAATTTAGCTGCCATCCGTATAATCTGACCAATGCCCCTCGAGGACAAAGTCGCGGCCGCAAAACGGATCGATCAGTTGCTGCGCGAGGTGCTGAGCGCCGCCGGCTTCCTGCTGAAGTACCGCATCATGGTCGATCCGCCCGTCGAAGAAGACCGCGACTGGGAACGCCCGCAGATCCTGGTGGCCTTCTCCGGACCGGACGGGCCCCTGCTGCTGGAGCGCGGCGGCGAGTTGCTGCGTTCGCTCGAACACGTCACCCAGAAGATGCTGCGCCTGGAATCGGAAGACCACGACAAGGTCGCCTTCGATTGCATGAACCATCGGGCCATGCGCCTGGAGGAACTGCGGCTGGCGGCCAGCGTGGCCGCGGAGAAGGTGCTGAAGAACGGGGTTCCCTACGAGTTCGCGCCCATGAGCGCGCGCGAACGCCGCATCGTCCACCTGGCATTGCGCGACCATACCGAGCTGAAGACGGAAAGCCGCGGCGAGGGGCCCGGGCGCTGCGTGGTGGTGCTGCCTAAGGCCGCCAAGCCGCGGACGAAATAACCAGGCGTTCAGCGCCATGGCGGCGGCGAGGCCTTGATCCTGGTCTGAAAGTAAGAGAACGCAAGCCGGAAGACCCACACCATGAACGCTGCGGCGGCGACGCCGGCCAGCACGAACGTGGCCCGGTGGATTTGTCCGGTGATCAGCCGGCTCAGGAACGCCAGCACAAACCACAGCGGGACAAACAACATCGCGCCCAGCGGTACTGTGAACACCGCCGCGATCACCGCCGCCTTCACCGTCGCCAGTTTTCGAGCCATCGCGCTGAATCCGTGTTTATCCGTGTAGATCCGTGGCCGGTTTTTCGGTCTTTCTCAGCCGCCTCAGCGCCACCGCAAAAGTCACCACCAGCACGGCCGCGCTGGCCGGCAATCCAACCTGCCGCAGGAACAGGTTGGGCTCGAAGCCGGCTCGCGGATCCACCCTGCCCAGGCGCGCTTGCGCATAAAAGACGACGCTGCCGAGCAGCAGCGAGAGCGGCGCGGTCAGCGCTGCTGCCACCACCGCCAGCAGGCCGCTCCTCGCGATCGCGCTTGCCCAATCCGTCTTCGGCACCCGCCTAAGCTACAATACTTCTCGTGTCCCAGGCAGCCCAGGCCATAACCAAGCCGGCTTCAGAAGTGATCCGCCAGGCGCAGGTCTCGCAGGCGCCCAATGGCGTGTGCTTCGCCAGCATAGGCCAGATCTCGCTCTCGCCCACCGACCTGGAGCGCACGGTCGCAGCCGTGCCGGGGGCCATCGCCGCCGCGCTGGAGCGCAAGGCTTACTACTTTGTGCCGCTCACCGTCAGCCAGGGAGACGAAACCCTGATCGCCGACCGCTACGACGTGGCCCTGAGCGACCAGGCCGTCTGCCATCGCAACTTCGGCGTGGGCGACTCGCAGTACGTCTTCATCTCCACCCGCCTGACCGAGGACAAGTTCTCCGTCGCCTTCGAGTTCTACATCAACGTGGGGCACGCCTTCGTGGAGCGCACCGGGGTCGCCAAATCGTTCGCCGATCTGGTGTGGCGCCAGGCGCAGGAAAAAGCCCGCGGCGAGACCTCGTTCGACGCCCACGAACTGCGCAAGCTCTCCACCGGCAGCGGCCCCGACGCCGAGAAGGCGCGCAACGACTACTTCTCCGCCACTTTCGCCGACGCCATCGCCATCTATCTGCTCACCCTCTCGCTCGACGTAGACTACTTCGAGCTGCGCGAGCGCGAATACCCGCTGCTGGCCCCCACGGCGCTGGCCGAGCGCCTGCGCGCCGTCGCCGAACTGTTTCCCCCGAATCCGGGGTTCGAGTTTGCGATCTACTACCGCCGGAGACCGTAAATAGTCGGAGGTCACATGACATCCGAAACCTGTGCTATTTGTGGCTGCATCTTGCATCGAGACGGGGATTATGCGAAGCCGACCCAAAAAGGTCGTGGCCACGCGACAAAACACCACTACGTCGCGGAGAGATTCTTCGGCCGATCTTCTAACCGCCGAGGCGAAGTCCGAGAAAGGATCTTTGACTGCTGCCCTTGGGGTGTGGAGGGAAAGACGGTCGTTTTCTGTTATGACTGTCACGAAGAGCTCCTGCACAACCCTGTGTTTCTGCCAGAGGACATAACGCGTTTCGCGCAGTTGGTTGTGCAGAGGCACCTTAACGAAATTGAAAAGACTGACGACCGAATAAACCTCGCCGGTCGAATTCAGCTTTTGCATGAAATTCTCGACGCGGGTCTTCGAGCGCTCGCTAGTACCGCCAAAGCCTCAACCCGTACAATGTGAACCACTTTGGACAAAAAATCCGTGTTCATCCGTGTGAATCCGTGGCTAGAATTGGCGAGTGATCGCCCATCTGCGCGGACGGCTCATCTCGAAGCATCCCAACCAGGCCGTGGTCGAGGCCGCCGGCGTTGGTTATGACGTGACCATCACCATCCCGACGTTTTCCGATCTTCCCAACACCGGCAGCGAGGTGGCGCTCCACATCCACACTCATGTACGCGAGGACGCGATCGCCCTGTTCGGTTTTCTCCGTGCCGAGGAGAAGCAGCTTTTCGAGAAGCTCATCCAGGTGAGCGGCATCGGACCCAAGCTGGCCATCACCATCCTGAGCGGGATGCCGGCGCCCGAGATGGTGGCCGCCATCCGCGCGGGAGACATCGCGCGCCTCACCCGCATTCCCGGCATCGGCAAAAAGACCGCCGAGCGCATGGTGCTGGAGCTGCGCGACAAGCTGGCAGGTTTCGGCGAAGCCCCGCCGCCCAAGCTGGCCACGCCGGTCGAGGAAGACGTGCTCTCTGCCTTGATGAATCTCGGCTACCAGCGCGCCGCCGCCGAGCGCGCCCTGGCCGCCGCCGCCGGAAACGGCAAGTCGGTTTCCTTCGATGTCCTATTCCGGGAAACCCTCGCCTCGCTTTCGAAATAAACCAAAGCAGCCACGGATCTACACGGATCGGAACGGAGGTGATCCGTGCTTATCGGTGAAAATCCCTGGCTCGGTTCTCTCCGTAGTCCTCGGTTCTTTGGGCTACACTGCGTTGATGAGCCGTGTGTTCATGGCGCTTGCGATCCTGTCTCTGCCGGTGCTGGCCCAAAGCCCGGCGATGCAAGTCCGGCCCGCGCAGACCGCCGAAGTCCCCGCATTTACCGCCACCGTCGCGGCGCAGAAGTGCAAGAACTGGACCTGGGCGGCGGCGCTGGAGACCGTGCTCCGGCTGCAGAAGGTCCCGCTCGACCAGCATCAACTGGTCACCAAGAAGCAAGGCGGTGAAGTGTGTGACGACGATTTCACCAGGTTCGAGGATCTGCCGCGATTGGTGGAAGGCGAGTACGCGCTGGAGGACGGCCGCAAGGTTCGCGTCTCCGCGAGCTATCTTGCCGGTGCGCCCACGAACATAGACGACCTGATCGTCGCCATGCGCCAGGGCCGGCCGCTGATCCTTTTCTGGAAGGGCCACGCTTACCTGCTCTGCGGCCTGCTCTACGACGAATACATTGGCGCCAACGGCCAGCGCGTCTTCGTGGTGCGCGAAATGAAGTTGCGCGATCCCTATGTCGCCGCGGGCGAGAAGCAGTTCGTTACCTTCGTCAGGGACACCGACGATGCCAATGACATCGACGGGCTCATGCAGGTTAAGGTCACTCCGGTAGAGCAGCAGCCGTGGCAGCGCTGATGGAGTCGTCGGTGGTCGGCCAAACCGAAGATGCGAGGAGCCTGCCTTTTGCCGACGGCTATTTCCCAATACAGAAGCTGCTGAAGATCAGATTCAAGATGTCGTCCGTGGTGGTTGCGCCGGTGATCGCATCCAGCGCGTGCAGCGCAGTGTAGAGGTCGAGCAGCATCATCTCGTGGGGGATGTTCTGCTCGAGCGCGCGGCGGCCGGCGTCGAGTCCCGTGATCGCCTCCCGCACCAGTCCCTGGTGGCGCACGTTGGTCAGGAAGCCGCTCTCCCGCTGCCCGGCGGCTTCACCGCCCACGTGCCGGAGAATCTGCCGCCGCAGATCCTCCACGCCCTCACCGGTTAGCGCTGAGGTTCTGACGATCCCATTCTTCTCCTGCTCCCGGCCGCCTGCTTCCTGCTCGCTCTGCAAGTCCGCCTTGTTCTCCACTACGATCTTCGGCCGCGCCCCGACCATCTCTACCAGGCGCGCGTCTTCCTCCGCCGCCGGCTGCGACAGGTCCATGACCACCAGCACCAGGTCGGCGTCGGCCAGCGCCTCGTAAGCCTTCTTGATGCCGATGCTCTCGGCCTCGTCGTAGGCCGCGCGGATGCCCGCCGTGTCTACCAGCTTTATCGGGATTCCGCCCAGAGAGACGGTTTCGCTGACCAGGTCGCGCGTAGTGCCCGGCGTGGCGGTGACGATGGCGCGCTCGCGCTCCACCAGCCGGTTGAAGAGGCTCGACTTGCCGACGTTCGGCCGCCCGACGATGGCCAGCGTCATGCCCTCGTGCACGACTTTGCCGTAAGCGAACGAGGCTTCGAGCGCGGCCAGCGGCTCGCGGACCTCGGCCAGGCGCCGACCGATGGTTTCCACCGCGGCCACCGGCACGTCGTCCTCGGCGAAGTCGATGCCGGCCTCGAGCATCGCGACCAGCTCCACCAGCTTCTGCTTGATGGGTTGCAGCCGGTGCGAGAGCGCGCCCTCGAGCTGCTGCGCCGCCACCTTGGCCTGGTAGAGCGTTTGCGATTCGATCAGGTCGCGCACCGCTTCGGCCTGCGTCAGGTCGAGGCGCCCGTTCAGAAAGGCGCGCATGGTGAACTCGCCGGGCTCGGCCAGGCGCGCGCCCGCGGCCACCGCCAGCTCCACCGCATGCCGCAGCACCACCGGTGCTCCGTGCGCCGAGATCTCGACGATGTCGTCGGTGGTGTAGGAGTTCGGCTTGGCGAAGAAGGTGACCACCACCTCGTCGATGCGCTCACCCGTGGCTGGCTCGATCAGCTCGCCGAAGACGGCGCGGCCGGGATCGAGCTGGTGCTTCAGCCGGAGCAGGGGCGCGGCGATGGCCTTCGCCTCGGGGCCAGCCAGCCGCACCACGCCGATCCCGCCCCGGCCCGGCGGGGTGGCGATGGCCACGATGGTGTCATCGAGTTCCACGGCATGATTTTAGCGGCCTGAAGCGCCGGCGTCTCGCCGGCTCCGGGGATCAGCTAGCTTTCCTCGGGGCTGCGTTTTGCCCGCGCCTGCCGGGGGAAGCCAAGCCGTAAGGGCAGGACGCGCGTGCGGCGGCGCTCATCCTCGAGATTGCGAATGCGAGCTTGGAGCAGGTCGTCGAGCGTCACCATCCCCAGCAGCCGCCGCGAACCATCGTTCTCGATCACGGGCATGCGGGTCACGCCTTTTTCGGCCATGCGGTACACGACCACGCGCAGCGGCTCATCCGCAAACGCCTCGACTGGATTGGCGCGGGCGAGTTGGCCGATCGGTCGGGCGTCATTTTCTCCGGCGGACTCCTCCAGCGCCTTCCGCATGTCGCTTCGGGTCAGCACGCCCAGCAGACGGTGTTCGCCGTCAATGACGGGAAACAGCCGCTGACTGCGCCGGTGGTTGGTCTTCATCGACTCGGCGAGAGCCTGCAAAGTCATGTCCGCGGGAAGCGCGGCGATGTTGCTCCGCATCACCTCGCGGACAAAGAGGATCTCCAGCGGGTCGACCGCGTATTCGCGGCTCAGGTGGTAGCCGCGCCGGGCTACCTTTTCCGTCAGGATAGAGCGGCGCAGGGTGAGCACCGTAAACCCGTGAGCGATGGTGGTGGCCACCAGCAAGGGAAGCAGCACGTTGACGTCGTGGGTCAGTTCGAGCGCGAACACGATCCCGGTGAAGGGCGAACGCATGGTGCCCCCCAGGATGGCGCCCATGCTGATCAGCGGCCAGAAGCCGGCGCCCTCGTAAGGCAGGATCATCGCTTCCAGCCCGCCCAGCGCGCCGCCCATCATCAGCAGCGGGGCCAGCACGCCCCCCGAGGTGCCCGAGCCCAGCGACACCGCCCAGATAAACCATTTCACCAGCAACACCCCCAGGATGATGTGCGCGGTCACGCTGCCCTGGAGCAGCGCACCGATGGTGTCGTACCCCACACCCAACGCCTGCGGGAACACCAGCCCGCCCAGGCCGATGGCCAGGCCTCCAATGGCCGGCCACCACATCCAGTGGATCGGAAGCTTGCGAAAGCCGTCCTCCGCGGCATAGACGGAGAGGGTGAGCAGGGCCGAGAGCGCCCCCGCCGCGACCCCCACCAGTACGCAACCCAGCAGCCCCAGCGGCCCAATGAAGACGGGATGGGACGGAACTGGAAACAGCGGCCCCAGGCCGATGATGTAACGCCGGACCGCCGCCGCCGTGGCGCTCGCCAGCGCCACCGGGATCAGGCTGCGCGGCTTCCACTCGAACAGCAGCAGTTCGACGGCCAGCAGGACCGCGGCCACCGGCGAGGCGAACGTGGCCGACATCCCTCCGGCGGCGCCGGCCACCAGCAAGGTCTTGCGCTCGGCGCTGGTCAGGTGAAAGAGCTGGGCGATCATCGAACCCAACGCGCCGCCGGTCATGATGATCGGCCCTTCGGCGCCGAAGGGTCCTCCCGAACCAATGGAAATGGCGGAGGAGAGAGGCTTCAGCACGGCCACGCGCGGCTCGATGACGCTGGCGTTGATCAGGATGGCCTCGATGGCCTCGGGGATGCCATGGCCGCGGATGCGCTCCGAGCCGTAGCGCGCCATCACCCCAATGATGAGCGCCCCCGCGATGGGCACCAGCACGACAAATATCCCTAGATGATTGCCGGCCGGCGAGACCAGAGAGCTGTTCCAGCGCCCGAAGAAGAAAAGATTGGTGAACAGGCCGATGAGCCGGAGCAGCCCGAGAGCCACGAATGCGCTCAGCGCGCCGATCACCGTGGCCAGCAGGGCGATGGGCAGCATGCCGGCAGTGGTGGTGAAATCGCCCAGTCTGCCCGGCGCCTTAGCGGATGGGGGGCTCTTCTCGTCCTGGTTCGGAATCATGCTGACGTCGGCTTGGAGGCATCTCTGGAGCGGCCCCTCTACCGTGTCTATATCGTAACACGATGGGTATAGGCATAGCCCCCGGCTGCACGGAGCACGGCTCGCGTTGGCTTACACCTTGAGCTGGGCCCGGGTGCGAAGGATCTCCAGCAGGTGAGCGCGGGAGAGAACGCCCTCCAGATGGCCGTTGGAGGCCACCGGCAACTGGTTGATGTTCTCGCGGGCCATGGTCTCGAGCGCCTGCACCACCGGCGCATCCGGCGACACCACTTGGAGCTGCGCCAGCGGGCGCATGGCTTGCTCAACCGTGGTCAGCGGCCACATCCGGCGCTCGACCCGGCTGATGTCCGCCGGCGTGATCAGGCCCGCCATCTGCCCGTCCTTCTGCACCATGAAGCAGCGCTGGCCGGTGCGCAGCAGGTGCTCATCCACCAGGGTTTGCAGGTTGGTGGTGGAATCGATGACGGCACAATTGCGCTCCATCACGTCGCGCACCTTGATGCCGGCCAGCGCGTGCATGGCCTCCACCTGTACCCGGCTGGAACGCGCGGCGTCGAGCAGGAACCATCCGATGAAGGCAATCCATAGCCCACCGAAGCCTTGCCCATGAAAAAATTGCCAAAGTCCGGCCAGGATGAAGAGGAAACCGAAGATCTGTCCTACGAACGAGGCGATGCGCGTGGCGCGCTCGATGCTGTGGGTAACCCACCAGGCGGCGGCGCGAAAGACGCGGCCGCCGTCGAGCGGGTACGCCGGGACGAGGTTGAACGCCCCCAGCATGAAATTGATGTATGCGAGCCAGCCCAGCATCGCGACCAGGGGCGAAGCCGCAGACGACGTTGGTCCCGCCCAGCCCATAGCGTGCGCCGATCCGAGACAGAGCAGGCCCAGGACAAAGCTGACCAGCGGCCCGGCCAGCGCCATCCAGAACTCGGTCTTGGCGTCAGGGCTCTCGCGCTCCATCTGCGAGACGCCGCCCAGGGCGAACAGCACGATCGAAGGCACGCGGATGCCGCGGCTCTGGGCGACTACAGAGTGTCCCAGTTCGTGCAGCACGATGCAGATGAAGAAAAGCAGCGCCGTCAGGATCGCGGTCCCCCAGACCACGCCAGGGCTCCAGTCGCGGTGCACGGTCGCAAACTGCCCGGAGAGGGAGAACACGATCAGGAGGGCGATGAGGAACCAAGTGTAGTGCAGGCCGATGCGGATGCCGAAGACCCGTCCGAGCTGTACCTGGGCTTGCATGACTGCTATTAAGATGACCGCTTCCTGGCATCGGTTTTAGCTTTTTGTGCGTCTAACCAGCAGCAGCAGACTGCCCGGGGGGATGGTTGTCTAGAACGGCGCAACTTTCTTCCAACTCCGGGGTTTGTTGCTGGTTAAAGACCTAGTGTTTTCGATTCCCTTGGGTGCAGAGGAGATTGCGTAATGAGAGTCACGGGCAGTAGGGCTTGGGGTTCAGCATTGCTGGCGGTAGTGCTGGTGGGGTTGGGAGTGGGTGGATGCGGCACTGGCAACAACGGCGTGACCCCGGGGCCCACGCCGGTCGCGGGCTCGGAATTCGTCTTCGTTCCCGATGCTGTCAACAACATCCTGAACGTGCTGGTGATCGGCCCCGATGGTTCGTTCAACAACGGTCCGGTGCCGTTCGTCGGGACCGGTGTGGCGCCGGTGTGGGCGGCAGTCGATCCCACCAACCACTTCGTCTACGTGACCAACTTCACCAGCAATACGGTATCGGCGTTTACGCTCAATACCACGTCCGGCGTGGTGGCCGGAGTGGGCAGCATTGCCGCGGGGACCAGTCCCGGCGCCGTGGCGGTCGATGCCTCGGGCAAGTTCGCGTATGTGGCCAATGACGGCAGCAACAACGTCTCCGGGTATTCGATCGGCGCCAGCGGCGCGCTGACGGCAGTGGCGGGCTCGCCGTTTCTCGCCGGGACCACGCCGCAGCAGGGAATCGCGGCGACCGCTGGGTTTGTGTACGTGAGCAACCTCGGGAGCAGCAACGTGAGCGCCTACAGCATCAATGCGGGCACAGGCGCGCTGACCGCACTGGCGACCCCAACTTACGCGACCGGCGCGGGGCCGGAGTCGCTGGCCCTGGATCCTGCCGGCAGGTTCCTGTTCACCGCCAATTCGAACAGCAACAATGTTTCCGCGTTCACGGTGAATGGTGACGGCTCGCTCAGCCCGGTGCTGGGCTCGCCGTTCGCCGCGGGAAGCTCGCCCCAGTATCTGGTGACCGACCGCACCGGGACGCATCTCTATGTGGTCAACGTCAACGACAGCACGGTCGACGCCTACAACATTGCCGGCAACGGCGCGTTGGCGCCGCTAGCCACTTACTTCACAGGCCTCGGGCCGGAAGGACTGGCCGTGGATGCCGCCAATAAATTCTTGCTGGTGGCCAACTGCGGCGGCGGGAGCCTGTCGGGATTCAGCATCAACGGCGATGGCACGCTGACCTCGCTGGGCGCTCCTCTTCTTCTCGGCGGCTGCCCCCAGGCGGTGGCGATCACACACTGATCCCAGGCGGGCGTGCGACTTTCCGCTAGCGGATAGCCTGCCCCGCAGGAAGTTCGGGGGCGGATCGACGGGGATCAAAACCAGGCCGGAGAGATCCGCGTTTATCCGCGTGAATCCGCGGCGAATGAACTTCCGGGCGATTCTGCTAAACTCGTGGTTTGTGCCATGCCCGAGACTGCTCAGAGCGCACAGACCATCCAAGTCAAGCTCCCCGATGGGAGCTTGAAGGAAGTCCCCAAGGGCACCACGCCGCTCGATGTCGCGCGCGAGATCTCGCCGCGCCTGGCCGATGCCGCCCTGGCAGCCAAATCCGATGGCACGATCATCGACCTGACTCGACCGCTCGAAAAAGATACCGAGCTGCGCATTCTGACCAATCGCGATCCCGAGGCGCTCGAAGTCTTCCGGCATTCCTCGGCGCATCTGCTGGCTGCCGCCGTGCTCGAACTCTTCCCCGAGACCAAGCTGGGCCACGGTCCGGCGACCGAGAGCGGCTTCTTCTACGATTTCTACCGTCCTACGCCCTTCACGCCCGAGGACCTGGTGAAGATCGAGAAGAAGATGCAGGAGCTGGTGGAGAAGGACATCCCTTACGCGCGGGATTTCCTGCCGCGGCAGGAGGGCCTGGAGCGCTTCAAGGCGGAAGGCGACTTCATGAAGTGCCACTTCATCGAGCAGTTCACCGCGCCCGATGAGAAGATTTCGCTCTACCGCACCGGCAAGTTCGTGGATTTCTGCCGCGGTCCGCACATCCCCTCGACCGGCAAGGTCAAGGCGTTCAAGCTGCTAAGCATCGCCGGCGCTTACTGGCTGGGCGACGAGAAGAATCCGCAGCTTCAGCGCATCTACGGCACCTCGTTCTACAGCAAGAAAGAGCTGGACGACTACCTGCACAAGCTGGAGGAAGCCAAGCGCCGCGACCACCGCGTGCTAGGCAAGCAACTCGACCTGTTCTCCATCCAGGAGCTGGCCGGCCCGGGGCTGATCTTCTGGCATCCCAAGGGCGGCATCATGCGCAAGACCATGGAAGACTGGCTGCGCGACGAGTACCTGGAGCGCGGCTATTCGCTGGTCTACACCCCGCACGTGGCGCGGGTGGATTTGTGGAAGACCTCCGGGCACGAGGGCTACTACGCCGACAACATGTTTACCCCCATGAAGCTGGACGATGCGGACTACCGCATCAAGCCCATGAACTGCCCGTTCCACATCCTCATTTATAAGGACCAGCTCCGCTCGTATCGCGATCTGCCGGTCCGCCTGGGCGAACTGGGGACGGTCTATCGCTACGAACGCTCGGGCGTGATGCACGGCCTGATGCGGGTGCGCGGCTTCACTCAGGATGATGCCCATATCTTCTGTACCCCGCAGCAGATCGAGGACGAGATCGTCGGCTGCATGGATTTCGCGCTGGCGGTGCTGAACACCTTCGGCTTCACCGAATACCAGGTGGAGCTTTCCACCTGGGACCCGAAAGACCGCAAGAACTTTCTCGGAAGCGACGAGCAGTGGGAGCTGGCCAACCGCTCGCTCGAGAACGCCTTGAAGCGGCGTGACGTGTCCTACAAGATTATTCCCGGCGAAGCGGCGTTCTATGGACCGAAGATCGACGTCAAGCTGGTGGACGCCATCGGGCGCCTGTGGCAGCTCTCCACCATCCAGTTCGACTTCAACCTGCCGCAGCGCTTTGACCTGGAATACGTCGGCGAAGACGGGCAGCGCCACCAGCCGTTGATGGTCCACCGCGCGCTGTGGGGATCGGTGGAGCGCTTCTTCGGCGTGCTGATCGAGCACTACGCCGGCGCGTTCCCGCTGTGGCTCTCGCCGGTGCAGGTGGTGGTGGTACCCATCAGCGAGCGGCACCACGAGTACGCGGAGAAGGTCGGGAGGCAGTTGCGCGAGGCTGGCGCGCGCGTCCACGTGGACAGCCGCAACGAGAAGATGAACGCCAAGATCCGCGAACACGCGCTGCAGAAGACGCCCTACATCGCCGTGGTGGGGGACAAGGAAGCGCAGGCCGGCTCGGTCAACGTCCGCACCCGCGGCAAAGAGAAGACCGACGACATGCCGGCGGTGGAGTTCGTGGCCAAGGTCTGCCAGCTCATCGCAGAAAAAGCCACAAGCCTTTAGCCACGGATTTTCACGGATAAGCACGGATCATTTCTGTTTTTTTGATCCGTTTACATCCGTGTAGATCCGTGGCCGCTTTCCTTTCAGGGACTGTCCTGATGACGGAACCACCGCTGGCCGGATTTCCACCAGTGTTCCCAGTTGGTCACCATTACAAACCGGCTGAACGGGATTAAAGTACCAGTATGCGTTTGGTTAGGCTTGCCTGGCTGTTCATCGCTCTCTTCTTCGTCACCTGGGGATGGATCTTATGGAAGGCGCCAAAAGGCCAAGCCGACGATCACCCGCAGCCGCCCGCCGATCTTGCTGAAATCGTGAAGAAGCAGTTCGGCTCCTGCTTTGAAGTCGCCAACGAACGTACCGCCATCAAAACGAACTACCTGCATCCCCAAACCGGAGGCCTGCCTTGGGTGATCTTCCTGACCGCTGACCTGGACGGCGATGGCGTGGAAGACGCCGTGATCGTCGCGCGCTGCAAGGCACCGCTCAGGGACGAAGTCAGCCACAACTACCGGGTGATCGATCCCTACTATACGAATTACGGCTACGGCAACCCCAGGATTACCGCGCAATTCAGCGCCAGCGATCCCAACCGTCAGAATCTCGTCCTGGTGATCCATGGCGCCGGAAAAGAAGCCTGGCGCGCGGCCGTGCCCAAAGCCAAGTTCGTCTTCATCAACCTGCCTTTCGACAGTCTTTCGCTCACCCAGGTCACCTACCGCAAACGGCCTGTTTCCGCGCTCAATCTGACCGAGGAAGAGGAGCAATCCTCCTCGGCCGTTTTCTGGGACGGCAAGAAGTACAGGTGGTCGGACACGGGAAGCCAGTAGCCAGTCGCCAGTTAGGCGGACAGCTCCCTGACTCAGGATCAGGTGGTGCGCCGCGGCTATATGTGGCTTTGGGCTTAAGCTGGCAACTAGCGACTGACTACTGGCGACTGACCCCTTATAATTCCCCGCATGACTCTGGAAGAGAAGCTGGAAGAACTGAAGAAGCGCGACGGCCTGGCGGAAGCCGGCGGCGGGGCGGAGCGTCACGAGCGCCAGCACAAGGAAGGCAAGATGTCGGCGCGCGAGCGCATCGCTTTCCTGCTCGACGAAGGAACCTTCGAAGAGACCGACAAGCTGCTCACCCACAGTTGCACCGATTTCGGTATGGAGCAGCAGAAGGTGTACGGCGACGGCTTCGTCACCGGCTACGGACGCATCGAGGGCCGGCTGGTGTTCGTCTTCGCGCAGGATTTCACCGTGTTCGGCGGTTCGCTCTCCCTAGCCAACGCCTCGAAGATCGTCAAGATCATGGATATGGCCATGCGCGTGGGCGCGCCGGTCATCGGACTGAACGATTCCGGCGGAGCGCGCATTCAAGAAGGGGTGGCGTCGCTGGCCGGCTATGCCGACATTTTCTTGCGCAACACCCTGGCCTCGGGCGTAGTGCCGCAGATCTCGGCCATCATGGGCCCGTGCGCGGGCGGGGCGGTGTACTCCCCGGCCATCACCGATTTCGTCCTCATGGTGGACAAGACGTCGTACATGTTCATCACCGGGCCGGACGTGATCAAGGCGGTCACCCACGAGGAGGTCACCAAGGACCAGCTCGGCGGCGCCATGACCCACAACGAGACCTCGGGGGTCGCGCATTTCCTGTCGCGCGACGACGCCGAGTGCCTGTCCATGATCCGCGAGCTGATCAGCTTCGTCCCGTCGAACAATCTCGACGATCCGCCGCGGCGGCCGTGCACGGATCCTATCGACCGCGCCGACTCCGCGCTCGACACCATCGTGCCCTCGGAATCCAACAAACCCTACGACATTAAGGACGTCATCCGCATGGTGGTGGACGACGGCTACTTCTTCGAGGTGCACGAGCATTACGCCAAGAACATTGTCGTGGGATTTGCGCGGCTGAACGGGCGCAGCGTGGGCGTGGTGGCCAACCAGCCGGCCATGCTGGCGGGCGTGCTGGACATCAATTCATCGGTGAAGGGCGCGCGCTTCGTGCGCTTCTGCGACTGCTTCAACATCCCGCTGATCACCTTTGAAGACGTGCCCGGCTTCCTGCCCGGAACGCAGCAGGAGTACGGAGGCATCATCCGCCACGGCGCCAAACTGCTGTTCGCCTTCGCCGAGGCCACCGTGCCCAAGCTGACCGTGATCACGCGCAAGGCGTACGGCGGGGCGTATTGCGTCATGGCGTCGAAGCACATCCGCGCCGACGTGAACTACGCCTGGCCGACCGCCGAAGTTGCCGTCATGGGGCCGGAGGGCGCGGTGGACATCGTCTACAAGCGCGAGCTCACCAAGGCGGAGCACAAAGATCAGGAGCGCGCGCGGCTGATCGAACAGTTCCGCGAGCGCTTCGCCAATCCCTACGTCGTGGCTGAGCGCGGGTACGTGGACGCCGTGATCCGCCCGCGCGACACGCGCAAGAAGCTGATCGATGCGCTGGAGATGCTCGACACCAAGCGCGACAAGAACCCGCCCAAGAAACACGGGAACATACCGCTGTAACCTCGTTCGCCGCGGATACACGCGGATCGACGCGGATTTCAAAATGAAAACGCAGAGGACGCAGAGGACGCAGAGGACGCTGAGGACGCTGAGGACACAGAGGACACAGAGGCTCTTGTCTTTTTTTCGCGGCGTCCCTCGGCGGTATTAAGTTGATCCGCGTTCATCCGCGTGTATCCGCGGCGAAAGAGTATATGCATGAAACAGGCCCGTGGCCAACCACGGGCCTTCTTGGGGGAGGGAGCCGAAGCCGATTTTGGAGGGCAGATAAACAAGAACCCCGAGGTTGTGGCCCCCGATTCTTCTCGACCAGCGGCTCGCGATTTGACCCTTGCCGACCTGCGACCGCCGCTACCTTTGCGGGTCACGACGTGCGATCATTAAGAAGGCTTGCGCCTCCAGCTCGGGCTCCGGGCTCGCCGCCAACCGGAAAAACCGGTTACCGCCCCGGGGTTCTATCTTGCCTTCGACAGCTTCTCGTTCTCCTCGACCAGAAGGTTGCTACGACCCTCACCAGCCCTCCATCCTTGGGTCTCGAGAACCTGGACGGTGACTTGGCTTGAGCCCCGGACGCGCTACCAACCGGGAAAACTTAAGCAAGTGTCAAAGAACGATGGACTTTTTACACCCGCCAGATTAGAAGTCAACGGATTTATGGCGATTATATGTGGTTATTTTTCATCAAGTTGCAGCCTGTCCACAGGTCTATGTTACGAAACAGGTGCAATGTCTAGTCGCAGACAACCGCAGCATCCGCAGCCGCGTTTCCGACTGAATCCGCATGACTTATGAAAATCTGGAAGGCCTCGATCGCCGTCGCCAGTATCCATGCTATCGAAATTTTCCACAGCAGGGTGCAGCAATGATGGAGCGATAAAGAGCCAACCGATGACCGGAAACACCGCCACCAAGCCGATTCTCGCCAACTTGTCCTGTGGAAAATGCGGCCACAACCGCATTTTATGCGGCTTTGAGAAATAGCGCGTGCCGGAGGATGTACGCAATGCTGGGCTAGCGGTGTCGGAAAGAAAGTGGCCGAGGGTGTTGCGCTGCAGCAGCTACACTAAGGGGGTGGGCGCTCCCCTGCTTCAAGTTAGAGATCTGAGTGTCGAGTTTGCGACTGCCCAGGGCCGCGTGCCGGCGGTGCGCGATGTCAGCTTCGAAGTGCGTCCCGGAGACGTTGTGGGATTGGTGGGAGAATCGGGCTCGGGCAAGTCGGTGACGTCGCTGGCCATTCTGGGCCTCTTGCCGGCGCAGGCGCGGATCTCCGGCGAGATCCACTTCAGCGGCCTTGACCTGCTGCACGCCGGCGAGGACGAGATGCGGAGCGTGCGCGGCGCGCGCATCAGCATGATCTTCCAGGAACCGATGACGGCGCTGAACCCGGTGATGCGCGTCGGCGACCAGGTGGCGGAGGCGGTGCTTGCACACAACGGAGTCGCCAGTCGCCGGTCGCCAGTCACCAGCAAGGCCGAAGCCTGGCGGCGGGCCGTGGAGGCGCTGCGCGATGTGCGGATTGCCGATGCCGAGCGCCGTGCGCGCGACTATCCCCATCAGCTCTCGGGCGGGATGCGGCAGCGGGTGATGATCGCCATGGCCATGGTCAATCGCCCCGAACTGCTGATCGCCGACGAACCCACCACGGCGCTCGATGTAACCATCCAGGCGCAGATCCTGGCACTGCTGGGAGAGTTGCAGCAGAAATACGGTCTGGCGATGCTGCTGATCTCGCACGACCTGGCGGTAGTGTCGCAGGTGGCGCACCGCGTGGCGGTGATGTATGCCGGCGCGATCGTGGAAATGGGAAGCGCGAGCCAGGTTTTCCGGAACGCGGCCCACCCCTATACCCGCGGGCTGCTGGAAGCCGTGCCCACGCTGGCCACCGACCGCGCGCGTCCGCTGAAGACCATCGAAGGAATGGTGCCGGCGATCACGGCGCTGCCCGCCGGCTGCGCCTTCGAGCCGCGCTGCGGCCTGCGCATCGCAGCTTGTGCGCGCGCGTTTCCACCGCTGGCCGAGGTCGAGCCCGGACACTGGGCCAGGTGTCCGGTCAGCACTCAGCAATCAGTATTCAGCACTCAGTAAAACCCACCACGGAGTCACGGAGTCACGGAGGAATTGGACCCGGCGTCGCGTCCCATCGCGTACATGACAAGCAAGCCCGTGGAAGGTATCATCTGTTGCCGGTTGGGGGCTGAGTGCTGATTGCTGACTGCTGAGTGCTGTTTCCCATGCGCATCCTCATTCTAAGTGACATGCATTCCAACCTCGAGGCGCTGAACGCCTGCCTGGAGGTGGCGCCCACCTGCGACAAGGTGGCGAACCTGGGCGACATCGTCGGCTATGGCGGCAGTCCCAACGAGGTGACACAACTTGCCCGCAAGCTGGGCGGGCTGCTGGTGCGCGGCAATCACGACAAGGCCTGCACCGGGCTGATGAGCATGGAGGACTTCAATCCGGTGGCGGCGATCGCCGCGCTCTGGACCATGCAGGCCCTCACGCCCGAAAACATTCAGTGGCTCAAGCTGATGCCGCGGGGGCCGGTTTTCCTGCCCTTCCGCTATCCGCTGAACCAGGAGGAGACCTGGGCGGGCACGGAGGCGGACGGCGTGCAACTGGTCCACGGCTCGCCGCTCGACGAAGACGAGTACGTGATCGTCATGCGCGACGCGCAGGAGTCGCTGTTGCGTTCGAACTATCCGCTCACCTTTTTCGGGCACACCCACATCCAGGGCGGGTTCGCTTTCGAGAACGACCGCTGGGAGACGCTTCGCCCTATCTACACAGGCCCGCCGGACCAGCAGGAGACCTGGGCGCTCGATCTGCGGAGCGACGCCAAGTACATGATCAATCCCGGGTCGGTGGGGCAGCCGCGCGACGGCGATCCGCGGGCGGCGTTCTGCGTCTTCGATCCCGACCGCTACGAGGTCATCTTCTACCGCGTGCCCTACAACATCCAGAAGGCCCAGCAACAGATCATCGCCGCCCGGCTGCCCGAACGGCTGGCGACCCGGCTGGCGGAAGGAAGATAGCTGCACGTTTCAAGTTTCACGTTTCAAGTTTCAAGCGATTAGACTCCTGGCATGGCGCGATTTCCTTCTTCTCATCCGCAAAAACCAAAGACGCAGGAGATGTTCGGATCCCCGGCGGAGAGTGCGCCCGAGCACGTGGTGGCGCACGTGGATGGCGGCGCCCGCGGCAATCCGGGGCCGTCCGGGTATGGCGTGGTGATCGAGGACACGCACAGGGCGCGGATCGCGGAGTTCGGCCGCTACCTCGGCCACCACACCAATAATTTTGCCGAATACTCCGGGCTGATCGCGGCGCTGAACTATGCGCTCGAGCACAAGCACCCTGCCTTGCGGGTGCGGAGCGATTCCGAGCTGATGGTGCGGCAGATGAACGGGGTGTACAAGGTGCGCTCGCCGGAGCTGCGTCCGCTGTATGAAGAAGCGAGGCGGTTGTCGCGGCAATTGAAGTGGTTCCGCATCGAGCACGTCCGGCGCGAGCACAACGCCGATGCCGATCGGCTGGCCAATGAGGCCATGGACCGCAGAATTTAGCCATCGGGTGATCGGGCCATCGGGTCATTTCGTTTAGGTTTCAGATCACCCGATGACCCGATTCGCCACGTTACCCGATTCTCGGTGCCTTGCTCCTTGTAGAATCGTCGCCTGATGTCCGCCGATTTCCAGATCGAGGCCTGCTGCGGCGCTGCTCGCGCGGGGCGGCTCCGGACTGCGCACGGCGACGTCGAAACGCCTGTATTCATGCCGGTCGGCACGTTGGCCAGCGTCAAGGGCGTGCCTCAGGATACGCTCGAAGAACTTGGGGTCGAGATCCTGCTGGCCAACACCTACCATTTGTTCCTTCGCCCGGGCACGGATACCGTACGCAAACTCGGCGGGCTGCACGGCTTCATGAGCTGGGAGCGCGCCATCCTGACCGACTCCGGCGGCTTCCAGGTGTTCAGCCTGAGCGGCCTGCGCAAAGTGCGCGAGGAGGGAGTGGAGTTTCGCTCACATCTCGACGGAGCGTTGCACTTCCTGAGTCCGGAAACTGCGACCGCGGCCCAAATCGCGCTGGGCGCGGACATCATCATGGCCTTCGACGAGTGCACCGAGTATCCGGCCGGCCGCGAACACGCCCGCCAGTCCATGGAGATGACGGCGCGCTGGGCGGAACGGTGCAAGAAGTATTTTGAAGAGCACAAGCAGGAAGTGCCGTGGGAACAAGTTTCGAGTTTCAAGTTTCAGGTTTCAAGTTCCCAATCCGGTGCTCGAAACTCGAAACTGGAAACTGGAAACTCGGCCCAGCTTCTTTTTGGCATCGTCCAGGGAGGCATGTTCGCCGACCTGCGGCAGGAATCCGTCGAGCGCACCGTCGAGATCGGCTTTCCCGGCTACGCCATTGGCGGGTTGAGCGTGGGGGAACCGCGGACGCTGACGCGGGAGATGGTCGAGGCCACCTTACCGCATCTGCCGCACGACCAGCCGCGGTACCTGATGGGCGTCGGCACCCCGGACGAGATCGTGGAATACGCGGCGCTCGGCATCGATATGATGGATTGCGTGCTGCCCACGCGGGCGGCGCGCCACGGGCTGCTGTACACGTCGGAGGGCAAGCTGGCAATCAAGAACGCGCGTTTCGCGCAGGACGCAGGGCCGCTCGACCCGCGCTGCGGCTGCCGGGTGTGCGCCCGCTACTCCCGCGCCTACCTGCGGCACCTCTACAGCTCGAACGAAACCCTGGCGGGGGTGCTGAACACCATCCATAACCTGGCCTTCTACCTTGACACAATGCGGCAAGTGCGGCAATCTATTAAACTTGGGCACTTGGAAGCGTTGCTTTCCGAGGTCCGATCACACAGCCTGAACTCTTCCGCCCAGGGGGAAGACCCGGCCTAGCAAACGATTCCTTGAGGAAATAAAAAGGAAAGGAAGCGCGCCTTAGCCACCCCGGGGCCCCCAACGAAGCCGGGTTTGCTTCGGTGGGGTGGAGGGCGCCACGCAAGCAAGCAGTTCTGATGGACCTACAAATTATCGGCAATCTCAGCCTCATTCTGGCGCAGGGCGGCCAGGGCGGAGCCGTGTTGTGGCTGCCGCTCGTCCTCATCTTCGGGATCTTCTACTTCCTGCTGATCATGCCGCAGCAGCGCCGCCAGAAGAAGTGGCAGGCCATGCTGGGAGCGCTGAAGACCGGGGATAGGGTGACCACCAGCGGCGGCCTGCGCGGCACCATCATCGCGCTGCGCGACGACGTCGTCCACCTGCGGGTTCCACCCGACAATCTGCGCCTCGAAGTGCTGCGTTCGTCGGTGGCTTCGGTGGCCGGCCCCGAGGAGCAGGCGAAATCCTGAGATCAGTACCAAGTAGCGAGTACCAAGTACCAAGTTGCCGAGTCCGTACTGGGTACTGGGTACTTGGTACTTGGTACTCTAGGGCAAAATGACCAAGAACCTCTGGATCAAGACACTCCTCATCATCGTGGTGCTGCTGGCTTTTCTGTACGGCATCTTTGGGCTGCCACAGAAGCTGAGCGGCGAGGGGCTGAAAGCGGGGATCCTCGAACGCATCCACTTGGGCCTGGACCTTAAAGGCGGGACCCACCTGATCCTGCAGGTCATGGTCAACGACGCGGTGAACGCGGATACCGACCGCGCCGTGGAGCGGCTGAAGGAAGACCTGCGCAGCCGCAACCTCAGCTACAGCGACATTACCAAGCCCGACCCGGTGAACCATCCCGAGCAGATCACGCTTAAGGGGGTGCCGCCGGAGGCCAGCGGCGACCTGCGCAGCCTGGTGCAGGACCGGCTTCCTGAGTACAACCTGACGTCGCTGGCGGAGAACAACTGGCTGCTGGAGATGAAGCCGAGCGCGGCCAACGACCTGAAGAACCGGGCGGTGACGCAGGCCATCGAGACCATCCGCAACCGCGTGGACCAGCTCGGCGTCAGCGAGCCCACCATCCAGGAACACGGCCTGGGGCAGTACCAGATTCTGGTGCAACTGCCGGGCGTGGACGACCCGGCGCGCGTGAAGGAGATCATCCAGTCCACCGCCATGCTGGAGATTCGGCAGGCGATCAGCGGTCCCTACCCCAGCCAGCAGGAGGCGCTGCAGGCCAATCCCGGCGGCGTGCTGCCGCCCAATGCCATCCTGCTGAAGGGACGCAGCATCGGGAGCACCGGCGAAGCCCCACAGGAGGCGTACTACATCGTTTCGCGTACCGCGGCGGTGAGCGGCACGGACTTGCGGCAGGCCACGCCGGGTCGCGATGAGAACAACCGTCCTGACGTGAGCTTCATCCTCACCGGCGACGGCGGGCGCCGCTTCGCTGCCTTCACCGGCGCGCACGTCGGCGAGAAGCTGGCGGTCGTGCTTGATAACAAAGTGATGGAAGTGGCGACCATCCAGGAGCAGATCCACGATACCGGCCGCATCACCGGGTCGTTCACCGAGCAGGCGACCAAGGACCTGGCCATGATCCTGAACTCGGGCGCGCTGCCGGCCTCCATCCATTACCTGGAGGAGCGCACGGTGGGGCCATCGCTGGGCGCGGACTCGGTTCGCGAAGGCGTGCGCGCGGCCATCATCGGCATGGCGGTGGTGCTGGCGTTCATGCTGGTGTACTACCGCGGCGCGGGCATCAATGCCAATGTGGGCTTGATCCTGAACCTGGTCATCCTGCTGGGCTTCCTGGGTTTCAGCGGGGCCACGCTGACCCTGCCCGGCATCGCGGGGGTGATCCTGACGGTCGGCATGGGCGTCGATTCCAACGTGCTGATCTTCGAGCGCATCCGCGAAGAGGTGCGCAACGGCAAGACGCCGGCCTCGGCCGTGGACCAGGGATTCGCGCGCGCCTGGGTCACCATCATCGACACCCACGTGACCACCATCGTATCGGCGGCCATCCTGTTCCTGTTCGGAACCGGCCCAGTGAAAGGGTTTGCGGTGACGCTGACCTTCGGCCTGCTGGCCAACCTGTTCACCTCGGTGTTTGTTTCGCGGGTGATCTTCGACGCGGTGCTGAACCGGAAGGTGCGGGGGGAAGCGTTGAGCATTTGATCATCGGGTGATCGGGTGATTGAATAATTTGGTAATTGGGTAAGCCAAAAGCCAAGAGCTAGAAGCCAAGAGCTGGTTTAAACGTGGAATTCTTCAAAAATACGAACATCGACTTCCTGGGGAAGAAGTGGTACTTCCTGGCCTTTTCGCTGGTGTTCAGCGTGGCGGGGATCCTCTCCATGCTGTTCTGGCACCACCTCCCGCTGGGCATTGATTTCCGCGGCGGCACGCTGGTGTATGTGAAGTTCGCACAGCAACCCAACCCCGACGATGTCCGCAAGGCCATGGACCGCGCCGGGCTGCACAACGCCCGCATCCAGCGCTACGGCCCGCCGGCCAACAACGAACTGCTGGTGGCGCTCGACATCCAGGAGACCACCGAGCAGGCCCTGGACAAGGGCAAGAACCAGATCATCCAGGCGCTCGAGACCAATACCCCCCAAGGCAAGCAGGACCTGAACAACAGCGGCGTGCAAAGCATCAAAGACGACCTGCTCAGCAAAGACCCGCTGCACCTGGGCACCGACGCCGACGCGCGCTACGGCCAACTGGCGCAGCAGATCGTCAACTTCCGCGATAAGACCCGCGGCGGCGTGCTCGGTTCGCTGGACGATCTGAAGGGCACGGTGCCGGCGGCGGCGCTCACGGCGATCGAACAGGACTATTTCGTCTCCAGTTTCGGGGTGCGGAATGTAGAGATCGTCGGTCCGCAAGTGGGAGCGCAGTTGCGCAAACAGGCGCTCCTGGCGACGCTCTATTCGCTGGCCGGGATGCTGGTTTACCTGTGGTTCCGTTTCGAGCTCATTTATGGGGTGGCGGCGGTGGTGGCGTGCTTCCACGATACGCTCATCACGGTGGGAGCTTTCTCATTGACGAACAAGGAGATAACGCTTACTGTTATCGCCGCCATTCTGACCCTGGTGGGGTATTCGATGAACGACACCATCGTGGTGTTCGACCGCATCCGGGAAAACATCAAGTTGATGCGACGGGAGAGGCTTGCCGATATTGTGAACCGGAGCATCAACCAGACCCTGAGCCGGACCATCCTGACCTCGGGGCTGACGTTTCTGACCGTGCTTTCGCTATTTCTGTTTGGAGGCGAAGTGCTGCACGGGTTCTCCTTTGCGCTGGTGATTGGCATCTTGATCGGGACATACTCCTCCATCGCGATCGCTGCTCCCATGCTGGTGGCCTACCAGGATTGGCGAGGCGGCCAGCGGGGCCGTCCGCTGCCGGTCGCGACCGACGCCGGCCGCCGGGAGAAGGTGAAGGCCAAGGCCTAGAGGCAGTTGGTCGGGGTTGGCCACCGACAACCGGCCAACGACCAACGACTGGGTTCGGGGGTAACTGGGGAGGCCCGGGAGCAAAATGCGGGCTGGCGGTGTCTAAAGAAAGGTTGGAAACTACACGGAGATAAGGCCATGTTTGAAGACAGCCTTTTAGAATCCTCGGGCAGGCTCAGAACCAAGCGGAAATGGACCACGGTGTTGTCGTTGGTCCTGCAGTGTCTGCTGATTGGGGTGATGATCCTGGTCCCGCTCATTTACACGGAAGCGCTGCCCAGACAGCAATTGATGACCTTCCTGGTTGCGCCGCCTCCGCCTCCACCTCCGCCCCCGCCGCCGGCCGCCATGCCGGTGAGGGTGGTCAAGGTGATCCAGACCGATATTATGAACGGTCAACTGCGCACTCCCACCAAGATTCCGGAGAAGGTGGCGATGATCAAGGAAGAGGCTGCGCCGCCGCCGATGACCACGGCGGGTGTGATCGGAGGCGTGCCGGGCGGAGTGCCGGGCGGTTCGTTGGGCGGAGTGATGGGCGGGATCATCGGCGGGACGCCGGTGGCGGTGCCCAAGCAGGCCATACCCAACCGCGTGCGGGTGTCGGCAGGCGTGCAGCAGGGCAACCTGATCTCCCAGGTCAAGCCGACTTATCCGGCGATTGCCAAGTCCGCCCGCATCCAGGGGGCGGTGGTGCTGCAGGCGGAGATCAGTAAACAGGGGACCATCGAAAACCTCCGGGTGATCAGCGGGCATCCTATGTTGGTACAGAACGCGCTGGACGCCGTCAAGCAATGGCGGTACAAGCCGTACCTGCTCAACGGTGAGCCGGTGCCGGTGGAGACCACGATCACCGTGAACTTCACCCTGTCGGGGGGATAGAAACAGGATTCAGCGGTTGCCGAGGGGATGTGGCCACGGCACGCAACGGGGGCTGGCGGTTGGCCTTTAGCTTTTGTCCGAAAAAGCTAACAGCCAAAAGCTAGGAGCCAAGAGCCCCACGAATTCGGAAGATAGCCGAAAGACACACGTTAGCGAAGTTCTAAGGAGGAAAGGATCACAATGTTGCTAGCACAGATTACAAGTCTCGGTTTGAACTCCGTCCATAGCGCCGCGCTGTGGATGTTCCAGGAAGGCGCGGAGATCGGCTGGAACCCGGTCGCACTATGGCACCAGATGGGAGTCCTGGCCAAGGCCGTGGTGATCATCCTGTTCATCATGTCGGCTTGGTCGATCGGGGTGATGATCGACCGCTGGATGGCGTTCAACTCCGCCCGCAAGCAGTCGCGCATGTTCGCCCCGGCGGTGGCCGGCGCGCTGCGTGAAGGCAAGATCGAAGAGGCCATCCGTGTCGCCGAGCGGCACAAGAAGAGCCACTTGGCCAAGGTGGTCACCGCCGGCCTGCAGGAATTCAAGGCCCACGGCGAATCCGACGAGATCCCGGGCGGGGACATCGAGGCCAGCAAGCGGGCGCTGGAGCGCGCCGAAGCCATTGTGCACGCCGAGCTCAAGCGCGGACTGGGCGGCCTGGCCACCATCGGATCCACGGCCCCGTTCGTGGGACTGCTGGGAACCGTGGTCGGCATCATCAATGCCTTCCAGGGGATTTCGGCGCAGAAGGCCACCGGTTTGGGCGCCGTCGCCGGAGGTATTTCCGAAGCGCTGGTGACCACCGCCGTCGGGCTGTTTGTCGCCATCCCCGCGGTGATGATGTTCAACTACTTCACCAACAAGGTGGAGGCCTTCGACGTGGAGATGGACAACTCGTCGAGCGAGCTGATCGATTACTTCCTCAAGCGCCGCGGTGCGGTGCGGCGTTAAGCGCGCCAGCGGAGTCGAATTATGGCCCTCGGCAAGAAAGTAATGAACGTCAATTCCACCATCAATGTTACCCCGATGGTGGACGTGATGCTGGTGCTGCTGATCATCTTCATGGTCATCACGCCCATGCTGCAGAAGGGCGTGAGCGTGGACCTGGCGTCGGTGAACAATCCGCAAGCCATGCCCGACGCCGACAAGGAAGACGCCTTGCTGGTCGCTATCACCCGCGACAACAAGATCTTCTTTGGCTCCGACCAGGTGTCGGGGGCCGACCAGCTTACCCACCTGGTGAAGGACCGGCTGGCCAGCCGTACCGACAAGCGCGTGTTCATCAAGGCCGACGCCCGCACCAAGTACGGGAACGTGGTGGACGTGGTGGACAACGTGCGCGCCGCGGGCGTGGACCAGTTGGGTCTGCTCACCGAACAGCGCAAGACCGGTCCGGGAGCCCCGAGCGGACAATGACGAGGTACTGAACATGGCAATGGCAATCGGTGGGCCCGGCGGACTCAACGCTGACCCCAACGTAACCCCGCTGATCGACGTGCTGCTGGTGCTGCTGATCATCTTTATGGTCATCACACCCTTGACCCCAAAAGGGCTGGATGCGCTGGTGCCGCAGCCGCCTCCGCCCAACCAGAAGACGCCGCCGCCCGCCGCCGACCGTACCGTGGTGGTGCAATTGCTGAAGGGCTCCGGCGGCAAACCCGCTTTGAAGATCAACCAGGACGACGTCACGTGGGACACCTTGCAGGGACGCCTGGAAGAAATCTACAAGACGCGCGCCGAAAAGGTGATGTTCGTCAAGGCCGATAATGACCTGGAGTTCTCCCAGGTGGCGCAGGTGATTGACATCGCCCATGCTGCCGGGGTGGAGAAGGTCGGCCTGATCACGGCCAAGATCGAGGCTGGGGGCTAAGCACGGCCCCTACCCTCTGTTCCGTGGAGAGCAAGCACTCATGAAGCAAAGCGCAGAGAAAGAGCCGCGCCGTGGGCGCGCCGTGGCAAAAGTGGCGGCGCTGCTGGGCCTGGCTGTGGTGCTGGCGGGATTCGCCGGATGCACCAAGCTGAAGGCCCGCGACCAGCTCAACAAGGGCGTTCAGTCCTACAAGAACGCCAAGTACGAAGATGCCATCGCGCACTTCCAGAAGGCGGTGGCGCTGGATCCCAGGCTGCTCAATGCACGCCTTTACCTGGCGACCGCCTACGCGCAGCAGTATGTCCCCGGCGCCGATACCTCGGACAACAACCAGATGGGGCAGCAGGCGATCGACGAGTACAAGCGCGTGCTGGAGATGGACCCCCGCAACACCAACAGCGTGAAGGGCATCGCCTCGCTCTACTTCAACATGAAGAAGTTCGAGCAGGCCAAGGAGTACCACGAGAAGGCCAAGCAGCTCGATCCCAACGATCCGGAAGAGTATTACTCCATCGCGGTGATCGACTGGACGCAGACCTACGCGCCGCGGCAGGAAGAACGCGCCAAGCTGGGATTGAAGCCGGAGGAGCCGCTGAAGGACAAGAAGGTCTGCGAATCGCTGCGCGAGCGCAACCTGCCCAAGGTGGATGAGGGCATCCAGAATCTGACCAAGGCGCTGCAGCTCCGTCCCGACTACGACGACGCCATGGCCTACCTGAACCTGCTCTACCGGGAGAAGGCGGACATCGAGTGCGGCAACCCCGAGGCCCGCGCCGCCGACCTGAAGCTCGCCGACGACTGGGTGGACAAGACCATGGCCACCAAAAAGCAGAAAGCCGAGAAGCTGGCGCAGAAGGGCGGCGGCATCGTCACCACCGAGCAGCCGAAGTAAGAACCACCCTCCTCAGAAGGAAGAGCCTCTCCGCGGGGAGAGGCTCTTTGTTTCGATCATGCGCCACCAGCAAGAAGTGGGATCGACGACTCCTTATTCTGCAACGGGATATGACAGGTATAGCTTGGAGGTCTGCCTGACTGTGTCGCGGGGGGGGAAGCGTTGGGTCTCCGCGTAATGTCCTCCGCGCCGAAACTGAGTTCGATCTTTATGTAACGGCACTTCTTGTAGACATACGTTGCCTGTTGGGGGAACGAGATCCCGCCGTCGAGCTCGAAATCCTCCTCCACCTGCGAGCGAGCTACACCCGGCTTCAGACGCTGCGCAGCTTGCAGTGCGTCCACGATAATCGAGCACTCCTCAGCCCGCGTCCCCGTCGCCTGTCCAACCCCGCTCCGCGCCGGCCAAATTAGCATACATGTCAAGACCATGAGGATTATTGCGGCCTTCATTTGAGTCTCCCTCGTTAAAAAGTCGAAAGCTCCGGATAGCCGCCCAGAGCGTTTTCCGCCCTCGGGTCTTCGTGAAAGGAAACTTTCCACGAGACGGGCGGGGGCGGCGGACCGGATTTCGGCAGATTCTCGGGCCGCCTGCTCAATTGAGCGCTGTAAAGCGAGAGCATATCCAGAAGCTCACGAACGGTCACGTTGGACGCCTTAAGGTCCACCTTCGGTTCCATTCCGCCGGACACGCTGGCCCCCACGGTCCCTCCTTGGCGCGGGTAGACTAGGGCGCGCAGCTCCGGAACTTCCAGCGTCAGATGCGTAATCACGTCGCCGATGGCTCTGTGGCCGTGAATCTCAAAACGGGCCACTTTCACTCGTAGTATGTCTTCGGCAGGAGAGGGCGATCGAGGGTCGATGTGCACGATCCCGGTGCTGCTCACGGCCACGTTATATTGAGGGAAGCTGCTGGTTAAATGACCCAGGTATTCCCCCAGGGTGGCCGAGTCCAGGCTGAGGGAGACCCGCTGTTGCTGGCTCGGGAGCTCCACGAAGCCGAACAGTATCTCTTCCGGATTCCTCTGCCGAGCTGCTACCAGGGCGTCGAATAAGGAGGCGCTCTGCAGACGTACGGCTCCCAGCTGTATGGAAAGCGGAGCCTTCGCGCCTGCGCCTTGGGCGGCCCCAGGCGCAGGCGCAGCAACCGAGAACGCGCAAAAAATGACCAGAAAGAAAGCCTCAAAGTTCGTCATTGGACAGTTGCTCCTGCGCAGCTCCAGGTTACGTTCTTGACGGCTACCTGGAATCCGTTCACGGTAATGGTCTGAGTTGCCGCCGAGCTACAGGTTCCGCCTGTCCTGCACGTCTCGCTGCACACGTAAAAACAATCCGTGATTGTGTCACCGATCCCTTGGCTGGTTGTCACGTCTGGGCCACACGTCCCCGTCGGATTCGTGTATGCCTCCGCCAGCTGGAGCCCATAACCTCCGAAGTCAGGTTGGGCGAATTGGTCCAGGATGGAGTATGTCACCGACAGTTTTGCCGCCTGATAGCTGGCATTCCCGACGAAGGTATCCTCGATGCATTTCACAAATGAACCGTTTGGGACACATAGTATGGTACCTGTATTGTCGCTGCTGGTCAGACTGATGGATGTCGGCTGTATCACCGTGAGGAGGCCCGCCTTTGTGGGGCTTCCCCCGTTATTCGGCGCGGTGTAGTTCACGCTAAGCTGAATGTCCTGGGGGCTGGAACTCTTCGCAGCTGCGGTGACCGTTACCGTTGCGCTGTTCGCATTCGTCAGGCTAATCGAGCTGCTGGTGGTGCTCCATTGATAGCTTCCGCCCGCCGGACTACCTGTAGCGGTGTACGTTGTGCTGTTCGGTCCGTTCGAGGGGGCCTGCCTTAGCGGTATGAATGCGTTACCGGTGAAATCAACCGTCGCCACATTCACCGGGCCGCTGGGCTGGCGCGGGGTGTTGGGGCACTGCCTGCCCCAGCCTATTTCCTCGGTGCGGGGGGCATACCCGGAGGCGGTGTTGGTCGTCGAGCCTACGGCAACGGCGCTGATCTGGTTGTTGCTGGCCGTGGCGACTTGAGTATTGCCGGTCGTCCAACTATAGGTCCCATTGAGAAAATAGTCGGTGATGTCGTCGTCACCACCCTCACAGTCGTCGGTGGCCCATATGTACTGGTCCCCATACCCGCCGACGGAGAGGTTAAAGGGGTCGAAGTACATGTAGGGATCGCTGTACCCGCAGCACAACATGCAGCCGTGGGCGGCGTAACCGTAGGTCTTGTCCACCACCAATTTCCCCTCAAAAAGGCCTTCGGCCGGCTTGTTCGTGAGGCTCCTCAGCTCGTAAGTTCCCGACATCACATTGCTGGGAATCGTTTTCCCATTCTTGTCGGGAGTCTGATTTCCTATCAGCTTGCTCATGTCCAGCCAGAGCTGCTCGTCGGACGCCAGCGTCTGCTCGACCTGGTATTTGTCCTGCCCGGAGTTGTAATAGAACGTGATCTGGGCTTTCGATGCCGTCGTCCCAGCATTGCCCACGGCAATAATGGTATCGTGATTGGCGTCCACTTCCCACTTGCCCCCCTCCCAGTGGTTGGCCACCTGGTCGGAAAACGGGGTCTGCGCTCCAAGCCGGCCGGCGGCGTCGAAGCTGGTAGCCACCGCTAACAAATTGTCCGGCTGGATAGGGGCGGTGATGCTCACATACGCCCAACGGGCGGCTGCCGGGATGGTGCCGTTCGCCTGCAGCGCCGCCACATCAACCATGCTGGTTGCGTAGGGTTGCAACGGGACGGCGGCCGTGCTTTTTCCGGTGGTGGCGTCCGCCCGCCAGTTGAAGGTCAGTTGCGCCGTGTAGGCATTACCCGACACGTTGCGCAGGAAGATGGCCGGCTGCAAGGTCGTGCCTGCGGGCAAAGCCAGTGCGGGGTCGGGGGTGGTCAGAGCCAGCATCGGGGCCCGGAGCGTCCATTGCTTATCCGTCAAGGACCGCTGGATGAGAGTGGCGCCGGGGTCGTAGTTGAACATCTTCATCAGGGCCAGGAAGCCGCTGGCACCGTCATAGACGAAGTGCGCGGAGTCGAGGTATCCGGCGCCGTTTGGGATATCGATTTCTATACCACCAAACGAGCCGGTCAACCCCGCCTGCTGCAGCAGCGAGCGCACAGAAACGCGCGTCATCTGCCGGGCATTCAGCGTGACGCTCTGCTTCCAAATCTTGCCGCTGGTGTCGTAAAGCGTGAGATTCCCCGACAGGGCGCTGCCAGACGTGTTGGCAAGGACAAGCCAGTCCTTGACCGAGTCGCGAGGCAGCCACCAAATGCCTTCCTGGCCTCCAGGCACCGGCGTCGTTGCCCGAAAGAAGCCGTCAAGGTGGAATTCGATCGGAGTACCCGGCAGTTCCACCATCACCGCGGCATACAGGGCGCGGACTACCGGGGCCGTATAACGAAACACGATTGAGCCGTAGGCTCCCGCTAGCTGAGGCGCGGCGCTTGCGATCACAGCGCCTAGATCAACTGTAGCAACATCGTTCGAGTTGATGGTGACCGCTGGCAGGGCGGTTTCTGTGCCGTCTGGGGTTCGCAGCGCCGGGATAACGGTGAGGCTCTGAGTCGGCAGGTTGTTGCGAAGGAGTAGTTCCGTCTTCCAGCCTGCCTCAGCGGTCCAGTAAACGGCGAATTGCTCGAAGTTCCTCGGCGGCGCGGGTCCCTTCGAGGGCGGGCTCGCTTGCGCGACCGCAGGCGTATACAGGGAGAGAACCGCGAGAATCAAGAGCGGCACAGTTTTCCAGAGTCGACGCATACGCCACCCCACAATGGCGACGCATGTTAGGCGGAGGCGATGCCAAGGTGAGGCAAATCGAGCAACTCGTTCGGTTTTCGGAACACTGTGGAAAACTCCCGAGGCTAAGCGTAGGCGGAAAACGGAGTTACATTTTGGAGCTGCACATGCAGGCAGCCACCATTTAGCGCACCGTTTGTTCTGAAAACAGAACAAACTGTGACCTGCTCGCATATCACCGCGGCTGGGTTGCGCGTCACAGCGTGGCGGGGCCGCCCTTCGAGTAGAATGCCTGTTTCGCAGCGCTCTCATCATGTTCAAGAAGATCCTGATCGCCAACCGGGGAGAGATCGCGGTGCGCGTGATTCGCGGCTGCCGCGAGATGGGCATCTCCCCGGTGGCGGTCTATTCCGACGTGGACCGGGCGGCGCTGCACGTGCGCAAGGCCGACGAGGCTTACCACATCGGTCCGGCAACCGCCAGCGAGTCCTACCTGAACATCCCCAAGCTGATCGAGGTGGCCCGCAAATCGGGAGCCGAGGCGGTGCACCCGGGATACGGGTTCCTGTCGGAGAACCCCAGCTTTAACCGCGCTTGCCGAGAGGCGGGAATCAAGTTCATCGGTCCCACTCCGGAAGCCATGGAACTGATGGGCTCGAAGACGCGCGCCCGCCAGACCATGGAGAAGGCCGGCGTGCCCTTCGTCCCCGGCACGACCAAGGGACTGGACTCGCTGGAGCAGGCGCGGGAAGTCGCGGCCAAGATCGGATATCCCGTGATGCTGAAGGCGGCAGGCGGCGGAGGCGGCAAAGGCATGCGCGCGGTGCGCTCGGCCGACCAACTGGCCTCGGCGCTCGAGCAGGCCAAGAGCGAGGCCATGCGTTCCTTCAAGGACGACGAGGTCTACATCGAGAAGCTGATCGAGAACCCGCGCCACATCGAGGTGCAGATCCTGGGCGATGAGCACGGCAACCTGGTGTACCTGGGCGAGCGCGAGTGCTCGGTGCAGCGGCGCCACCAGAAGGTGCTGGAGGAGTCGCCGTCGTCGTTCGTCGATCCCGAGATGCGGCGGCGGATGGGCGAGACTGCGGTGCGCGTAGGCAAGGCGGCGGCGTATTCCAACGCCGGCACCGTCGAGTTCCTGGTGGATGAGAAGAAGAACTTCTACTTCCTGGAGGTCAACGCCCGCTTGCAGGTGGAGCATCCGGTGACCGAGTTCGTCACCGGGCTGGACCTGGTGTACCTGCAGATCCGCATCGCCGCCGGCGAGAAGCTGCCGTTCCGGCAGGAAGACATCATGCTGCGCGGGCATGCCATCGAGTGCCGCGTCTATGCCGAGGACCCGGACAACAACTACATGCCCAGCCCAGGCACGATCACGCGCCTGCTGCAGCCTTCCGGCCCGGGCATCCGGCGCGACAGCGGCGTGTACGAAGGCTGGACCGTGCCCATCGATTACGATCCGCTGCTGGCCAAGGTGATCGGCTACGCTCCCACCCGGCAGGAGGCCATCGCGCGCCTCGACCGGGCGATGTACGAATACTTCGCCGGCGGCATCAAGACCAACATTTCGCTGTTCCGGCGCATCCTGCACGATCCCGACTTCATCGCCGGCAAGATCAACACCGGTTATCTCGACCTCCTGCTGGAACGCAGCAAGAAAGAGCTGCACGAGGCGCGCGACGGAGACCGCAAGATCGCCGCTGTGGCCGCAGTCCTGTTCACGCAGATGGAGAACGGGGCGGTGGCTCCCGGCGGGGCTGCGCCGCCTGCCGCCAGGGTGAGCGCGGACGGCGCCGCTGTGGCCAACTGGAAACGGGCGGCGCGCAGCGATGCCCTGCGCGCGAAGTGAAATGACTTACGAAGTCACCATCGACGGCAAGATGTACCGGGTGGAGTTGACGCGTGGCCCGGATGCGAAGCTGCAGTGCCTTTTGGACGCCCGCGAGCTGAACGTGGACGCCGTCGAAGCCGGCCGCGACATCCTCTCGATCGTGATCGATGGCCGGGCCTGGGAGGTCAAGCGCGAGCGGGTGGGCGGCGAGATGCACCTGATGATCGCCGGCGAGCGCTATGAAGCCGAGGTCCGCGATCCGCGCTCCTTCCGGGCGCGCAAGGCCGCCGGCGCCGGACTGGAAGGCCCTAAGAAACTGGTTTCGCCGATGCCGGGCAAAGTGGTGCGCGTGCTGGTGGCTGCAGGGGCGGAGGTCGAGGCCGGGCAGGGCATCATCGTGGTGGAAGCCATGAAGATGCAGAACGAAATCAAGTCGCCCAAGAAGGGCAAAGTCAGCAAGATCATCGCCGCCGAAGGGGCGACGGTGAATGCCGGGGAAGCGCTGGCCATCGTGGAGTAAAGAAGAACGCCACGGATTTGCACGGATGAACACGGATAAAGGAATTTGATCCGTGAGTATCCGCCAAAATCCGTGGCGTTTTATTTTCCCGCATCCTTCAGGACCTGCTGGGCGTAGTAGTTCTCCACGCGGGCTTCGTCGCGGACCACCTCGTAATACGCGGCTTTCAGCAACTGTTCGCGGCGGCCGCGGAGCTGCTCGCGAATCGTCTGCTGCACCCGCGGATCGCTGAGCTCGCGCTGTCCGGCGGGTTCGCGGGCCAGCAGCTTCACGATGCGGTAGCCAGCCACCTGCCGGGTGGAGGGGTTCATGACGGAGATCACCGTGCTGGTCTGGCCGGCCTTGAGCTTGGCAACGATCTCCCGGGCCATGGGGTCGTTCTTGATAGCCGACTCAGGGATGAACCCCATATCGCCGCCATTGCCCGCGGTGGAGGAGTCTTCGGAGTAGTTCATGGCCAGGGTGGCGAAGTCCTCGCCCGATTCCAGCCGGTTCTCCACCATCTGGATCTTCTTGTGCGCGTCGGCCTCGTTCAGCGCCTTGTTCTTCACGTTGCCGGACTCGGGATTGGGCGCGGCGGTCACCACGATCTGCGCCAGGTGGTAGCGGGGTTCGACCAGGTTGAACTCCGCCTTGTGAGCGTTGTAGTACGCGGCGATATCGGCGTCGGAGATGGTGATCTTGGACGTGATCTCCTTGTTGATCACCTTTTCAATGGTGATATTGCGGCGGAACTCGCGCTTCAGGTCGTCCACCGTCAGGCTGCGTTCTTTCATCCGCTGTTCGAACTGCTCCTGGGTGTAGGGCGCCTTGACTTCGCTGAGCTTGCTGTTCACCTCTTCCTCGGTGGCCAGCAGGCCGAGCTTTTCCGCCTTCTGCATCATGATCTCGTCGTCGATGAGCTGCTTCAGGATGGCCAGGCGCAGGCTGGCGGCCTCCTCGGCGCTGGGCTGCTGCGGCGCCTGGGCGGTCTGCATGCTGTAGTACTTCTCGACATCGGCGCGCAGGATCTTCTTGCTATTGACTTTGGCCACGGCGTCCCCGGAGCTCTGTTTGGAGCTGCACCCGGCCAGCGACAGCGCCGCGAGCAGCGCGAGGAAGAAGAAAGCCAGCTTGCGCAGATGATCGCGATTCAACAACCCGCCTCCCATGAAGCCACTGGAATTGTATCGAAGGGTACCGAGTGCGTGCATCATTTCGCTGGCGTTGGCGCCGCCGCCGGAGCCGCCCCCGCGGCCATCGCCGGTTGCTCGGCGTTCCGCAGGGCGGCCTGGATCTCCGACCGCAGCTCGATCTCGGTCAGGGCGCCAGTCGTCTTGTCGCCGTTGATGAACAGCGTGGGCGTGGAGCTGACGCCCAGGGTGTCGCCCTCTTTCACCGAGGCATTGAGCAGGGCATCGGGCTGCGATTTCAGGCAGGATTGCAGGATGGTTCCATCCAAATTGTGTTTCCGTCCCGCGTCCAAGGCGGCAGCGTCGAGGCGCGCGAAGGATGCGTTCACGTCGCGGCCCGGCCCGCTGATTTCCGACTGTTTGGCATGAACGTAATCGGAGAAATCCCAATAGGCATCATTGCTCTGCTCCGCCAGGCAGTTGGAGTCGATGGCGGCGCGCTTGGCCCAGGGATGGATCTCGAACAGGGGAAAGTCCTTGAAGACGACGCGTACCCGGTCCGTGTATTCCTTCAGGCTGTCCGCAAACAACGCGCGGTACAACACGGCGCAGTAGGGACACTGGAAATCGTCATAGACGATGATCGTAACCTTGGGTGAAGCCGCGCCCCGCCACGGCCGGCCTGTGACGTTGATCTTCTTCATCAACTCGGACATCTCGCGCCGGGTCTCGGCGTTCTTGGCCAGGGTTTTGGCGTAGCCCTCGGGGGTGATGTCGATGTCGGTAAGGCGCAGCAACTTCTTGCCGTCCTTGGAGAGCAGGAAATCATGGGTGTTCTTCTGCCCTGCACCCTCGAACGTGATGGGCAGAGTGTCATAGCCGGTGAATTCGCTGGGTTTGGGAGTGCCCACCGTGACGGCGACGGCGTCGGGCACCTTGAAATGGGCGCGCACCTGGAGTCCGATGCGCTGGTTAGCCTCCGGAGAAAGCGATTGGGCCGAACATCCCAGGCAAAACAGCACCACCAGCCACACCGGCCGCTTAAAAAAATCCACGAACACCACCTGGATCGATGGAATCAAATGCCATTATCTCACAGCGGAGCGGCAGCAGAATTGGGCCATTGAGTCATTGCGCCATCGAGTCATTAGTGCGCAGCGAGGCCACCGGCAGCACGGCGTTCATGGAGCCCGAGCGGAAGCCTTCCAGGTCGAGAGTGATATAGGCGAAGCCGAGCGCCTTGAAAATGCGGGCGAACTCGGCGGCCATGGCGGGGGTCAAGGCGCGCGGCATTTCCTCCGGCGCGATCTCCAGGCGAACGATCTCTCCGTGATGGCGCACGCGAAACTGGCGGAATCCGAGCCGGCGCAGGGCATCCTCGCCCTGCTCCACCACCGCCAGCACCTGGGGAGTAACCTCTCGCCCATACTCAACGCGTGACGACAGGCATGCCGACGCCGGCTTGTCCCACACCCGCAGGCCGGCGGCGCGCGCCAGTTCGCGGACCTCCGCTTTGCTCAGTCCCGCGTCGAGCAGCGGCGCGGCCACGCCGTGCTGGCGGGCAGCCTGCTGCCCGGGACGGAAGTCTCCCTGGTCGTCGAGGTTGACCCCGTACGCCACCGCATCAAAGCCCCGCGCCACGCGGACCTGCTCCATCACCGTGAACAGCTCGTCCTTGCAGTAGAAGCAGCGCGCGGCGTCGTTGCGCACGTATTCCGGGCGGTCGAACTCGGCGGTATGGATCACCTGCAGCGGAATCCTCTGTTCCGCGGCGAACGCCACCGCGTCGTTAAGGTGAGTGCGGGCCAGAGACGGGGAATCAGCCAGCACCGCCAGCATGGCGTCGCCCAGCGCCTGGTGCGCCGCCCAAGCGAGAAAGGCGGAGTCCACTCCGCCCGAATAGGCCACCAGAATCCGCCCCAGTGAGCGCAGGCGGTCATCGAGTGCGGCGCGTTTGGCGGACAAATCCACGCCACGATATTAGCACTCAGCCGTCAGCAAATGCGCCGTGCTGACTGCTCCTCAGTAGATTCGTTCCTGCCGTTTCAAATTGCCAAAGGCGCCGATGTTGGCTAGCGTGAACGAGAAGCGGAACTGGTTCTCGTTGCGGATCGATCCCAGCTCGTAGCGGCGATACTCGAAGCTCACGCCGCAGCAATCCCAGTTGTAGCTGGTCTGGATGGCGGAATACTGCAAGATGTGCGCGTCCACCAGAGCCAGTGGTTTGGGTATGGGCAGAGTGCCGACCGGGTCGGCGTCGAAGCCGAAGCTGGCGGCCGCGTTCATGCCGCGCTTGGTGAGATTGCCGTAGCCGGCCATCACCCGGAACTGGTTGAAGTGGTCGGGCGGGCTCGGGGCAAATAATTCGCGGAAGTAGGTGTGCGTGCCGCCGAGGAAGAAGTTTCCCAGCCGGTAATTGGCGAACAGAGTGCTGCCATTGATGCGGCTGGCCACGGTGTCGTAATCGAGCTGCCAGCCGAATTCGGTTTGATTGCTGGGATGCACCAGGATGCGGGAGACGATGGGCGTGAAGCGCCGCGGCGAGGCGAGGAACGCGATGCCGGTGAAATTGTCGGTGGTGGTCAGCACGTTGCGTGCGCCGTTCACCAGCGCGCCCCCGAAATAGGGATCAAAGAAGTACTTCTGCTTCAGCTCCCAGGAGACGAGCTCGCGGGCGCCGCGGGTCCGGCAGGACTTATCCTGGTTTCCGGTTAAGGCAGCGCCGGAGGCGGCCGCGGACGCCGCGGTGGGCGCTGGCTCGCGGCACTCTGGCCCGCCCGCGGGTTTGATGTAGAGGCGCTGCACGACCGCGTACTCCAGCTCGTTGGTGTCGGAGAGGATGTCGCGGGAATCGAAGCGGATGATGTCCGCGAAGTTATCCACGCCACCCACGTAGCGGTACACCAGCCGCGGTTCGATGGCGTGCTTGAGCTTGTGTCCCCGGACCGGGCGGTCGAAGATGCGGACCAGCGACGGCGGGCGCAGCTCGAACGAGGCTTCCGCGGCGTTGCGATTGATGAACTGCTCGACCGCCGTGGGTAGGCCGCCGTTGATATTGGGAGGGTTGGGTATCTGTCGCTCGGTGTAGTAGGTCTCGCGCAGGCCGATCTCGGGGCGCAGCGTCCAACCGCCGAGCAGCAAGGGCAAAGAGGCGCGTGGGCTCACGTCGAAGCGCCCTACCAGGTCGTTGGTTTGGAAGCCCGGCTCGTTGGGTTGGAAGCCCGGCTCGCCGGGTTGGGGGCCCGGCTCGCTGCGAGACACTCCTTGCACCGCCGAGTCGAACGACCAATACACCGGGGTGTGGCCAATTCGCCGGTCGACGCTGGAGACTTCAAAACTGGGAGTGTGAAAAATGGTGACCACGTTGGGCGGCGTCCCGATTGGCGTTGCGCTCTCGAAGTTCTGGTAGCGGGCCGCCAGGAAGTCAAATCCGAATCCGTCCAGGCTCTTGGAAAGAAAGGCTACGGATTTCACTTCGGAATTTACCGCCTCGGTGAAGGTCTGCCCCCAGGCTAGGCGAAAGTCGTAGGAGCTGAGGTACTCGGCCGAGACCACGCCACGAAATCCGAAGGGGAACTGGGCCTGGCCGTCGAGGTTGACGTCCTCGCCGCCCTGGCCCTCACGGTCGACTACGCCATAGTAGTGGGCGCTAAGGTAAGAATCATCGCTGGGCCGGAAGCGCCACGCTGCATGCTGTGACCAGCCGCGCTGGGAGAAATATTCGGCGCCGAGGGTCGTATCCATGCTGCGGTCGATGGCCCAATAGTAGGCATCGCCCAAAATGAGGCCTTTGCTCGACGAGTTGCCCATGCTGGGCAGCAGAAAGCCGCTCTGGCGGCCCAGTTGATCGACCGCCTGGTCGGCATAGGGAAGGTAGAACAAGGGCACGTTCTCAACCCGGAAGAGGGAGTTGTACGTCCGGGCCTTGCCATTCATGTCCACCACGATGCGCTCGGCGTTGAGCGTCCACTTGGGCCGGGGCAGCTCGCAGGAGGTCACCGCGCCGTGATGCACCACATAAACTTCCGGCCCGGTCTTCTCGACCATCCGTCCGGTGAAGGTGAACGGACTGGTGGAGGTCAGGATGACGCTGTGACCCTGGAACCGGATGCCGCTGGTTCCGATCACGTCGTAGAACGTCCCGGTCTCGGTCCAGACGTTGTAGCGGCCATGGGAGGCGGTGATGTGCTCGTCGTGCGACCCGCCGTCGAGTGTCAGGTGGCCGCTGGCGGTGGCCTCGCCGGTGGCGTCGTCGTAGGTGACCTCGTCGGCGCGCAGCACGCGGTTGCGATAATCGATTTCCGCCTCGCCACGCAACTTGTAGATATCGCCGGATTTCTCCTGCTCGCGCGCCTTGATGATGACTTCCTCCCGCGGCCGCGGAGGCGGGACGGAGGGCGCAACCTGCGGCGCATTGCCCGCCGCGGCACCGGGTGGCGCAGCCGGAAGCAACTGGCTAGTAACTACGGAATGCGCCAGAACCAGATGACAAACGAAGGCAGCCGTGATACCTAATCGGTTGCGGCGGAACATGGGAGAGGCTCGAACTTAGCATGCGAGCCGCTACCGGCGCAAAAGGATTCCGTGTTCCGGCGCGCTCTGGCCGACTCACAACCCGTTCATGGCCTGCCCGATCTGCGGTGAGCAGTGCACGTGTCCGCGCGCGCGCGAGGTTTCGGCTCGCGCCGCCCTCCTCGATCCCGAACCTCGGGGCGACGATCTACCCTTGCTCGACGCCCAGGACCATGTGTGGCGGCAAGAGGTGGCCTCGCGGGTGGACGCATTCTGCGCGCGGCGGGGCCGCAAACGCATGCCGCGGACACCGTCGCTCAGCCTGGATTTCGAGCGCGCCGCCCGCGCCACTGCGGCGGCCCACTATGCCGTTCCGGAGCCGCAGGTGGAACCCATGCTGGAGCCGGCGCCAGAGCGGGGGCCAGAGCCCGAGGCCAGCAACCTCATTGAGTTCCCGCGGCCGGCGGAGCCTCCGCCGTACCTGGAGCCGATGCCCACCCTCGAGGAGTTGGCTGAGCCCATCCTCGACAAGCCGCGCATCCTCGACGCCGAAGTGCCCTCAGGCCTGCTGTTCGGCGGCGAGGGCCGGCCCGCCATCACGCTGGAATCGGCCCCTGAGCCCCAGTCCGAAGACGATGCCGGCCCGGCCGGGGAGCATGCGTCGCTTTTGCGCAGGATCTTCGCGGCGACGCTGGACGGCTTGCTGGTCGCCATCGCCGCGGCGGTGTTCGCGACCATCTTCCTGCACATTGCCGGCACGCTGCCGCGCTCGCGCACGGCGTTCCTGCTGGCCCTGGCGCTGCCCGTGCTCTTGTGGGCGATGTACCAGTACCTTTTTCTGGTTCACGCGGCGGCCACGCCCGGCATGCGGGCGGCGGGGCTGCGTGTCCGCACCTTCGACAACTTGCCGGCGCGGCGCAGCCTGCGTCGCTGGCGCGCCATCGCCATGATGGTCTCCGGCATGGCGCTGGGCCTGGGATTCCTCTGGGCGTCTATCGACGAGTACGGCCTGTGCTGGCACGACCGCATCACCCGCACCGTGCTGCGCCGCAATTAGCACCCTGGAAAAAACGCCACGAATTTGACACGGATGAACACGGATCAAAAACAGATCCGTTCAGAATCCGTGTGAATTCCGTGGCGTTGCTTCCTAGTTGGGCTTGGATCCGGGATCGGGCTGGGAGTGGCGCGCGAGCAATTCTCGCTGCAACAGCTCCAGTAGTTCGGGGCGGCGTCCGCTCACCAGTTCCCGCTGCAATTCGTCCAAGGCCAGCGCCAGCACGTCGTAATGGTGGAGCGCGGCGAAGTGCGGGTCGTGGGTGATGTCCAGCCAGATCTTGTGCAACAGATCGATGTCCTCGGCGCGCAGGCGAGGCTCGTGCGGGCCCAGAGGGTAGCTGTGGATGGCGCCGTCGGGCGCGATCACTTCCAGGGTGAGCCGTGGCCGCGGCTCCGGCAATTGTTCCCAGGCATCCCCCGTGTACTTCCCTTGTTCATCGGCGGTGAGCTTGTTGGAGAGCCCGGTGATCACCTTGGCGGAGTCCAGATGCGCGGCTGTGACCACGATGCTTTGAAAGACGTTCTTGCCGGGCACCACCAGCAGCGAGACCGGCTTGCCCTCCTTTTCCGCCGTGGCCACCACCTTGGTAAACAGTTCCTGCTCGTAGTCGTCGAAGACGTCCTTGGCTTCGTAGTAGCGATTGCCGCTGAACGCCGGCCCCTGGTAGAGGCGCGCGGTCATGACGACGACGTCCTGCTTGGTGGTATCGGTGCGTGCGAGCGCATTGCGCAGGTAGTAGAGGTTATGGGGATCGCGGACCGTCACCAGCACGTTTCCGGGGCGCACGCGCAGCGCGGCCGAACTCAGCTCCGGCTCGCCGGAGACCCGGAACTGCTCGATGTTCTCCTTCCTCCCGTGCCGCTCCTTGGCGGTGTGGCGCTCGGAAACCGTGAAGATCACGAAAAAGGCGAGACTGAAGGAAACGCCGGCGATGGTGGCCGCGGGCTTGGTCAGCAGGTTGGTGATGGCCGTCAGAAACAGCACGATGGTGATCACCATCAATCCCAGGGGAACTTCCTTGCCGCCGCTCAGCGGCAGGTTGCCGGGGACTTTCCACTCGCGGTTCTCCGGCTCGGTGTAGCGCAGCACCAGCACGGCCAGGGCTTTGAAGCCGAAACTCCAGATCACGCCGAAGGCATACAGCGCGGCCAGGAAGTACACGTTGCCGCGGCTGACCACGATGGTGATGATCTGCAGCACCACGATCAGGTTGATCAGCCGGTAGGTGGTGCCGTAGCGCCGGTGCGGGCGCTGGAACCAGGAGGTGAGCACGCCGTCCTCGCTGACCCGGTTGAGCACGCCGTTGGCGCCCACGATGGCGGTGTTTACCGCGCCGGAGAGGATCAGCGCTCCCACCAGCACTACAAAAAAGTGGAACACCAGCTTGGGCAGCACCGGCCCCACCACGTACATGGAGAGGCCGCCGATCAGGTTGGGAAAGAACTGGGAACGCGCATGGTCGGGGATGATCATGACCGCGAAGAACGACACCAGCGAAGTGAACAGCAGGCTGTAGATGAAGATCACCAGCCCGGCGCGCTCCAGGTTCTTGAGCTTGGGATGCTCAATCTCGCGGTTCACCTGGGCCAGCGTCTCCTCTCCGCTCATGGCCAGCACGGAGTGCCCGAATCCCACCAGCAGGGCGATGAAGGTGACGGAAGTCGCCCAGTGGCGGGGCAGCCAGCCCAGCGACTCGTGGTCCCACTTCATGTTCTGAATGCTGGGGAATGCCGGCAGGTGAGCATGGATCTTGAAGATGGTGATCAGGCACCAGACGATCAGGATGATCACCATGACGGTGGTTACCCGCATGATGAACATCGCCTTCCCGCTGGTCTCGTGGATACCCTGCCGGTTCTTCCACCAGAAGTACAAGACCACCAGCACACCGCAGCCGGCGGCAAAGTAGTTTTCATTGAAGGCGACGGGATGTCCGAGGTATTTGGCGATCTCCCCCACAAAGCCGGCCAGGTACTGGCCGGCGGAGACGGCGCTGATCGGCCCGGTCAGCACGTAATCGAACAGCAGCGCCGAGACCGAGAGCTTGGCCAGGGTGGAGCCCATGGCCTCCTTCACCACGCGGTACACGCCGCCGCGCACGAACATGCTGCTGGACTCGATGTACACGGCGCGCACCGCGTAGCTGAACAGCATGACCCCCAGAACGAACCAGGGCGCGCTCTTGCCAATGACGTTCTCGGTATCGCCGCCGACGTAGTAGGCGGAGGAGGCCAGGTCGGAAAGCACGATCGCCGACGCCCGCCAGAAGGAGATGAACGTCAGCATCACCGTGGTGGCCACGAACACCGGCACCGCAGGTTTCAGGCGGTCGAGCGCGGAACTCGAGGGCGAAGACATAGTTGGGCGCAAACGCTGGATTTTACTCTGAGTGCGAGCTTCCGTCAGTTCCCAAACTGAACCGGCAATGCGGACCGGGAATCTACACCGCGGCCGGCACCGGCGTTTCGCTCGGCGCCGGGGGCAATGGCGCCAAAACCAGGATGCGCAGCTTTTCTCCCAGGCGGTCAAAGTGCGCCAGCCAGATACGGCCTGCATCGTCGTCGCGGGCCTGGAACTCAGGACGAACTTGCTGCAGCATCTGGTAGTAGCGGTTCTGCACCTCCCAGAGATCGACCTCGAAGGGCAAGCTGCGGGCCAGATCGACAACGGCTTCCAGTCTCTCCAAGGGCTCCAGTTCGGCGGGGCCAGCCTGTAACCGCTGGATCATCCGCTCCAGGCTGTGGCGCAGAGCATAGCTGAGCCCGGCGCTGTCGAGCGTCACGCGCTCCCGCTGCGCGGCGTCGAGCAAGCTGCGGATTCGTTCCAGGTCGAAGTTCTGTTCCTCGAAGGCGCGCCGCAGGCTGGCATTCAGCACGAACTCGGCGGTCATGTGCAGCACCCGGGGAGGCGGTGTTCCCAACTCGCCCAGGAAGCGCATCAAGGGTGCGTGCTGCTCGTAGAGGTGGCGGAAGCTGCTTTCGGCGTCGCCCAGTGTGGAATCGAGGATGATGGAGACGACGCGCCGCTGCTCGTCGCGGAACAGCGACTTCAGCGAGTAGGTCACGCCCACGAACTGGCGGTCGAGGGCGCGCAGTGCGCCGGGGATGTCGGCGGAAAGGAAAGCCTCGCCGACTTCGCGGACCAGCGAATCATAGTCTTCCTGGCCACGGAAATAGCGCGTACCGGCGTTCAGGTTGTGGTCGCCCAGGTGCAATGCCCCGAAGGTGAGGTGGGCGCATTCCTGGGTGACGCGCGAGCACACCCGCCCGTGTCCCACCGCCAGGCGCGCCCTTCCCGATTCGAGGATGCGGTGGTCTTCGCGGTCCACGGTGTAGCAGTACACCGAGGAATGCTGGCCATAGGGGTCGAACAGCGAGCTGATGACATAGTGGGCGCCCACTTTGAGCAGGTCGAGGGCGGCCGGCTTCACCCACTTGCGGTACAGGTCGGAGCCGGCGCCGTACTGGGAAATATTGCTGGGGGCCAGCGCCAGCTTTTCGAGGAAGTGTTCTTCGATGTGGTCGCCGAACAGCTCCTGCGCAAGCTGCACCGCGCGGGCAGCGTACATGATCACCTGCACCGTCTCGATGCCGGAAAGTTCGTCGAAGAACCAGCCGCAACTGGTGTACATCAGCATGGCGTGGCGCTGCAGTTCCATCAGCTTCAGGATCGCGACCTTGTCGTCGCTGGGGACCGGGCCGGGCTGCTCGGTCGCGCGCGCATGCTTCTCGAGGAATCGCTCCTGGTTCTCGGGGGTGCGATCGAGCAACACCTCGACGTAGTCATTGCGAGCCAGCCACGGAGCCTTCAGCAGAGTGGCGGCTTTGCGCTCGAACTTGGGCGTGAGCTCGTTGCGGAGCCAGTCCAGCGCCTGGCGCAAGGGAGCCCGCCACTGCTGGTTCCATCCGGGGCGGCCTCCGCTGGAGCAGCCGCAATCGGCCCGCCAGCGCTCAATGCCGTGGATGCAGCTCCACGAACTCTTCTCCACGATCTCGACCTCGTGGGTTGGCGGGTGCTGCTCCAGGAACTCGCCGTAATTGGTGATCTTCGCCAGCTTGTGGGTCTCGATGTGGTCCAGCGCATAGGCCAGCGCCATTTCGCCGTACTTGTGGTGGTGGCCGTAGGTCTCGCCGTCGGTGGCGATGTGCATGAGCTGGGGCCAGGTGCGCGCGTCGGAGAAGCCGCTCAGCAGCCGTTCCACGAAGCGCCCGCCGTTATCGAGCAGGCCCTCGAAGGCCACCGCCTGGGAGATGGGGCCGTCGTAGAAGAACAGCGTGATCACCCGCCGCGAGGGAAGCCGCAGGCGGTAGGCCCGCGAAGGATCGATGACTCCCTGGACGTTCTTCCAGACGCGGCTGCCGATCTTGCGGGCGCGGCGCGACTGTCCCTGTGCCAGCACCGTAAAGCGGATGCCCAGGTGGGTCATCACCTCGAGCGTTTCCGTGTCCACGGCCGTCTCCGGCAGCCACATCCCCTCCGGCTGCCGGCGAAACCGGCGCTCGAAGTCGCGGATGCCCCACAGCACCTGCGTATACTTGTCTGCGCGGCTGGCGAGCGGCAGGATCATGTGGTTGTACGCCTGGGCGATGGCGTTGCCGTGGCCGGAAAAGCGCGCCTGGCTCTCCTGGTCGGCATCGAGGATCTTCTGGTAGGCGCCGGGCGAGTTTTCCTCCAGCCAGGAGAGCAGCGTGGGGCCGAAGTTGAAGCTGATGCGCGCGTAGTTGTTGACGATCTTGGTGATGCGGTTGGAGCCATCGAGCAGGCGCGAGGCTGCGTTGGGCGCGTAACACTCGGCGGTGATGCGCTGGTTCCAGTCGTGGTACGGGTAGGCCGAATCCTGCAGCTCCACCGCCTCAAGCCAGGGATTCTCCCGCGGCGGTTGGTAGAAGTGAGAATGAATACAGAGATAGCGGTCCATCTTGTGGTTCCACCATATGATGTGAGTCTCAGGCGGGCAAGAAGAAAAAATTGATTCCTTGGGCCATTGAAATCAATGGCTCAATCCCAGAATTCGTGCGCGAGAGGAGACGAACGTGATCATCCTGTGGGCGATCGTGACCGGAGTCGCGGTGGGGATCATTTCCGGGCTGGTGGGCATCGCCGGGGGCGCCGTCCTGGTCCCCATTCTGTATTACGGCTTCAAGATGAACCAGCACATGGCCCAGGGTACGACCATTGCCATATTGCTTCCACCCACCGGGCTGCTGGCGTTTCTGAAGTACTACAAGGCGGGAAACGCCGACCTGAAGATCGGCCTGCTGCTGGCGCTCGGACTCTTTGTGGGCGGCTACTTCGGCGGCATGTGGGCGCAGAAGGTGCCGGACGTCATCCTGCGCAAGGTTTTTGCCGTGGTCCTGGCAGCCACGGCGCTCGAGATGTTCTTCCAAAAGTAGGAGACGCAGCGAGCTGCGTCTCTACAGGATAGCTTCCAGCGCGGGCTTGAGCTCGGGGTGGCGAAAGCGGAAGCCGCTGGCCACGATTTTCCCGCAGTCCACGCGCTGGCTGCCCAGAAGCAGCGCCTCGCCCATCTCGCCGAATATCAGCCGGACCATGAATGCGGGCAGCGGGAAGATCGTCGGCCGGTGCAGCACCTGACCCAGCGCGCGGGTGAATTGAGCATTGGTCACAGGGTTGGGCGCCACGGTGTTCACCGGACCACACAGCGAATCCGTAGCAAGAGCGTGCTGAATGACGCCGACTATGTCGTCGAGCGTGATCCAGCTCATCCATTGGCTCCCGCTGCCGATGCGCCCGCCGGCGCCCATGCGGAACGGAGTCAGCATTCGTCCCAGCGCGCCGCCGCGCGGACTGAGCACGACGCCGATCCTGAGCGACACAACACGAATGTCGGCCCGGGCTGCGGGCTCGGTGGCTGCTTCCCATTGCTGGCTGACCTCGGCGAGGAAGTCGGAGCCCGGCGCGCTCTCCTCGCGTAAGACCTCATCGCCGCGATTGCCATAGATCCCGATCGCCGAGGCGCACACCATCACTTTGGGGCGGGGGTTGCTCCGCGCCAGAGCCGAAGCCAGCATTCTGGTTCCCTGCACGCGGCTCTCGCGGATGCGAGTCTTCTTGGCCGCGGTCCAGCGCCCGGCTATGCTTTCTCCCGCGAGGTGGACCACCGCGTCGAAGCCCTCGGGTTTACCGGATTCAGCCGGCGTCGCCAGGGGTGGGTCAATTGCGGGGTCCAGGAGGACCTCATTCGCCGCCGGAGCGCGGCGGACCAGCCGGACCACCGAGTGTCCCGCGCCTTCCAGTGCCGCCACCAGGGCCGAGCCGACCAATCCCGACGCGCCGCTTACCAGAAGCCGCATCGGCAAGATTGTACTCGGATCGTGCGCGGGATTCCGGGGGCAGATCCTCAGGCAAAAGACCAGTGTTCTGAAAATAGAACACGACCGGTCACCAGCAGATGTGATGGCCATCACTGAACACGCCCCAAGTGTTTGATTCCCGACTCGGCAGCAGCCCTGGCGGTGTTCAGCGTGCATTCGATGTTCGACACTCCGGCCAATGCCGCCAACACAGCCAAACATCAAGCGAAGGTCGGGTTATCTGCCGCCGACCTTGCGGTCTACAACGCGGCCATGCTTGCGTACCACAACAACCCGAAGCAGCCTCCAACGCTCGCAGAAATGCAGACCGCCCTGAGCGCGGACGCCTACGGCAAGCTGCTCGCCTTTATCCGGTCGGAAAAAAGCCACATGCAGCACCACACTCAACCGGCGGTGGCCCAATGAAAACGCTTGCACTGCTGTGCCTGCTTCTGATCCCAGCCTTCGCCGCAGCCGAAATGGGGACCTGGACGCTATACTACTGTGATACGGAGACGGTCGACGGCAGTGGCAATCTCGTGGTTACGCCGACGGTTTCCATCACCGGCAACGATGGGGGCAACTTCTGCGATCCGCAGAGTTGCAACGGTCTTGAACAAGCGTTTGTCATGCTCAATGGCAACGCTTGGAAGGCGGGATACACAGTTCCTGCTGGTCTGAGCAACCCGGGCGAGGTTTACACTTTCCCCAACGTGACCATAGCACCAGGCGCGTCAGCAGACCTGTCGTATGCTGGCAAGGTGGAAGGCACAATTCAGTTGAACGACAACGATTATTGGACCAGTCCAAACATGATCGCCTTCTATCAGACTGCGTTCGAGGAGGGCAACGGTGTTTATGCGCCCTCTCCTTGCTGGATCAACGGTTATGAGGGTAACAGCCCGGCATGTGAGGGCACTTGGCCGGTGCCTTGGGCCGTGCCCATCCGCGGCTGGGCTACCTATGACTTGACCAGCCAGCAGGTGGCGCAGACCATCAATTGGGCCGTGCCAACAAGCGAAACGACCGCGCTTTACAACCCCCCGACCTACCTGATTACTGAGGGCACATTCGTAATGACGCTTAATCCTAGCACCTCAAACTTTGACGAGCATTACGTCGAAGAAAGCGACTACGCTCAAGGTTCGAACACGTGCTATTGGGACGCAGCGAAGGGGATAATCCCTCAGTATCCCAGCGTGGCAGGCAACACCCCTTGGACCGTCGGGGCAAACGGATCCTCCCACAACCAGTATGGACTAGACAGCATCGGTTTCGACTACACTGGGGTGAACTTCATTCAGGCCAACGCACCCGAGAACGACGTGGATATGCCATGTGTGGTGACGTTCTATCAACAGATGACATATGAGTATGATGCGAACACTTTTTTTGCGTATGCCAACAACATTGACACGCAGACGATAGGGTCCACTACCGTAAAAGTCTGCCGTACTGCTGGTGTGTGTACCCCCACAATCCAATATTGAAGCCCGAGGTCCCCATGATTAAGAGTGTCTTTGCCGCCACGGCCCTCTTTGCTGGTCTTTGCTGGGCGCAGTCTACGGTGCAACCCAAGTATATGGACCGTGCCCTCATTGAGCACAACAATTCGCTCGCTACCGTCATCGCCAACCATCCGGCGACTTTATTCACGGCAATTTCCGCCATCCGGGAACAGTACGGTTGGGGGATCAGCTGGGAAGCAGCTCCTGGGTATAGTAGGTTTGATGTCGTCGATGCCACCGGGCCAAAGTGGAGGGCCGCCCATCCCTATGCGAAGGGCGTGACCCGCCCCAGCGGTGGTCGGTTCGTCAGCACCTTTCCCGAAATGGAAGACATGTCCCTTATCAGCGCTAGAGCCGAGGTGCTCACGAAAGTGGTGCAGGATTACAACGCCAGCGATAACCCTGGCAAGTATGTTTTGCTCGCTAATCCCGATGGACAGTTCGCTTTGGTGGGCACGCAAGTGAGGGACGACACCGGCGCATTGCAATCGGTTACTCCACTGCTGGACACGCCTGTAACCCTTGGAGACGAGCCACGGAATGTCTACGATACTGTGAGGGCCATTCTGGCCGCGTTGTCTGCTAGGACGGGCAGGAGGGTGATCATAATGAGTGTGCCCAATAACCTGTTCATAAACACACAGGTGACTATGGGTGGCGACAATGTTCCCGCCCGCCAGCTCTTATTGCAGGCCCTCGCCAGTACGCGGCGTCCTTTACAGTACGACCTTGGGTATGACCCCGACGTGTCGGTCTACATTTTGAACGTATCGGTGACAGCTCGGGCAGTCGATGACGGGTTTGGTGGGAGGAAACTTATTCCCATCGACCGCACCCACTGAGGAAGGCCGGGTGCCCCAGGCCGGGTGCCCCAGGCAAGCGCCAGCTTGCCTGGGAATCGTTGGTGGGAGCGATAAAATTGCAGCAACAGGTGGTGCTACTTGGGCTTCTGGCGGAAGTTCAGTTCGGGCGTCCTCTGGTTGTCGTCGGCGAACTTGTTGTAGCCGCTCAGCGCCAGCCACAGCCGGTGATACAGCCCATGCCCGATCAGTCCCTTGATCTGCTCCTTGAGCCGATACTTGGCGCGTGCCACC
>JBKQPN010000078.1:0-10088 GCA_052145015.1 Terriglobales bacterium | reverse complement strand
GAGCGACGAGCAGAAGCTGGCCATCACCGGCGCGCAAGATGGGTCAGAGGTATTGCTGTTCGATTTAGCGTAAGACAAAACGCCACGGATTTTCACGGATCTTTACGGATTTCGTTCTTGATCCGTGTTCATCCGTGAAAATCCGTGGCCGCTTCGAGGTGATGTTATGGCAGAGAACGGCATTCGCATCGTCGTGATCAACGGCAGCGTGCGTCCGGGCAACTACACCGCGATGGCTTCCGCGCTGGTGGTGGACGAGCTCAAGAAGCACACCGAACCCACAGTCCAGGTGGATGTGGTGAACCCGGCGGAGTGGCACTTGCCCTTCCCCGGCGCCGATCCGCAGTCCACCGCGACCAGCGCACTGCAGAAGCTGGTCCGCGACGCAACCGGCGTGGTGCTGGTGACGCCCGAGTATCACGGCGGATTCTCCAGCGTGATGAAGCTGGTGATCGAAAACCTCGGCTTCCCCTCGGCGCTTTCCGCCAAGCCGGTGGCGCTGCTGGGCGTGGCCGCGGGGACCATCGGCGCCATCAAATCGCTGGAGCAACTGCGCAGCGTGTGCGCGCATATCGGCGCTATCGTGCTGCCGCTGCCGATCTCGGTGCCCAACATCCAGAAGGTTTTCGACAAGGACGGCCGCTGCCTCGATCCCAATGTCGAAAAGCTGATTCGCGGCGTGGCCACTAACCTGATGAACTACATCCACCACGCCATCTGCCCGTCGGTCACGCTGGAGCGGCTGCTGCGCAGCGGGGTCGGCGTCACGGTATAAAATCAACAACGCCACGGATTTTCACGGATCTCAACGGATCTTGTTCTTGATCCGTGTTCATCCGTGGCCGCTTCTTATCTTGTGCCCGCTGGCTGCTTCGGGCGTTTGCCGGGCGCGGCGCGCGAGACCACAAACGTCATCTTGTGCGCTTTCGCATCCGCATCCACCACCACGTGATCGCCGTGCAGCACCTCGCCGTCGAGGATCTTCAGCGCCAGCGGGTCCTGGATCATCCTCTGGATGGCCCGCTTCAGCGGACGCGCGCCGTAGTTCACGTCGTAGCCCTCGGTGAACAGCAGCTCCTTGGCGCGGTCGGTCAGCTCCAGGCTGATGTTGCGGTCGGCCAGCAGCCGGCGCAGGTCTTCCAGGCGCAGGTCCACGATCTTCGTCAGTTGCTCCTTGCCCAGCGGGTTGAACAGGATGATGTCGTCCACCCGGTTGAGGAACTCGGGCTTGAAGTGCGCCTGCAGCGCGTTCATCACCTGCTTGCGCGCCTGCTCGAACTCGTCGGGCGTCTGCATCGCCTCCGGCGAGAGAAACGCCGAGCCGATGTTCGAGGTCATGATGATGACCGTGTTCTTGAAGTCCACGGTGCGGCCCTTGCCGTCGGTGAGGCGTCCGTCATCCATGATCTGCAGCAGCACGTTGAACACGTCCTGGTGCGCCTTCTCGATCTCGTCGAACAGCACCACCGCGTAGGGACGCCGCCGGATGGCCTCGGTGAGCTGCCCGCCCTCCTCGTAGCCGACGTATCCCGGAGGCGCGCCGATCAGCCGCGCCACCGCGTGCTTCTCCATGTACTCCGACATGTCGATGCGGATCAAAGCCCGCTCGTCGTCGAACAGAAATTCGGCCAGCGCACGCGCCAGCTCGGTCTTGCCCACGCCGGTTGGCCCGAGGAAGATGAATGAGCCGATCGGCCGCCGAGGATCGCTCAGCCCCGCACGCGACCGGCGGACGGCATTCGAAACGCGTTCCAGCGCCGGGTCCTGGCCGATGACGCGATGCCGCAGACGGTCTTCCATCGCGACCAGCTTCTTGACCTCGCCTTCGAGCATCTTCGACACCGGAATGCCGGTCCACTTGGAGACGATCCGCGCCACGTCCTCTTCGTCCACTTCTTCTTTCAGCATTCGCGCCTGGCCCTTGCCATCCATCTGCGCATTGAGCTTCTGCACCTCGGCTTCGGCCTGGCGCAAGTCGCCGTAGCGAATCTGCGCCACACGTTCCAGGTTGCCCTTGCGTTCCTCGGACTGCTCTTCCAGCTTGAGCTTCTCGATGCGCTCTTTGAGGGCGCTTACGCGGGTGATCAGTTCTTTCTCCTGCTTCCAGCGCGCCTTGAGCGCGTCGGCGCGCTCGCGAATCTCGGCCAGCTCTTTGTCGATAACTGCCAGCCGCTGGCGCGAGTTGGGATCGTCTTCCTTCTTGAGCGCCTGCTTTTCGATCTCGAGCTGCCGCGAGCGGCGTTCGAGCTGGTCGATCTCGGTCGGCATGGAATCGATTTGAATGCGCAGCGAGGCCGCCGCCTCGTCGATCAGGTCGATGGCCTTGTCGGGCAGGAAGCGGTCGGAGATGTAGCGATGCGAGAGCGTGGCCGCCGCCACAATGGCCGAATCCTTGATGCGGACGCCGTGATGAACCTCGTAGCGCTCCTTCAGGCCGCGCAGGATGGCGATGGTGTCCTCGACGTTGGGCTCGCCCACGAAGACGATCTGGAAGCGCCGCTCCAGCGCCGCGTCCTTCTCGATGTACTTGCGATATTCGTTCAGGGTGGTGGCGCCGATGGCGCGCAGCTCGCCGCGAGCCAGCGCCGGCTTCAGCATGTTGGAAGCGTCGATGGCGCCCTCGGCCGCGCCCGCACCCACCAGCGTGTGCAGTTCGTCGATGAACAGGATGATCTGCCCCTGTGACTCCTCGATGTCCTTGAGGAAGGCCTTGAGCCGATCTTCGAATTCTCCGCGATACTTCGCGCCCGCCAGCATGGCGCCCAGGTCCATGGCCACCACGCGCTTCGATTTCAGCGCTTCGGGCACGTCGCCCGAGATAATGCGCTGCGCCAGGCCTTCGACAATGGCCGTCTTGCCCACGCCGGGCTCGCCAATCAGAACTGGGTTGTTCTTGGTGCGGCGGGAAAGCACCTGGACGACGCGCCGGATCTCCTCATCGCGTCCGATCACCGGGTCGAGCTTGCCGCGGCGCGCCATCTCCGTCAGGTCGCGACCGTAGCGTTCGAGCGCCTGATACTTGGCTTCGGGATTCTGGTCGGTGACGCGCTGGGTGCCGCGCACTGAAGTCAGCGCCTTCAGGATGGCGTCGTAGGTCGCACCCTGCTGCGCCAGCAACCCCTGCGCCGCGTCGCCTTTCGACTGCGCGATGGCCAGCAGCAGGTGCTCAGTGGAGACGTACTCGTCCTTGAAATTGTCGGCATCCTTGAAAGCCTGATCGAGCACGCGGCCGACCGCGGCCGAAAGCGACGCCTGCGTCGCGCCGCCGCCGGAAACCTTGGGCAACCGCTCGATCTGGCGGCGCGCCTCGGCGAGAATGGCCTGGCCGTCGGCGCCAATGCGCTCCAGCACCGGCACCACGATGCCTTCGCGGTCCTCCAGCAGCGCCGCCAGCAGGTGCGCCGGCAGCATCTCGGGATTGCCGTGCTGCGAGGCCAGGTCGTTGGCGGCCTGGATGGCCTCCTGCGCCTTGATGGTGAATTTGTCCCAACGAATCGGCATAAGAAAACCTCAGTTTCAAGTTTCAAGTTTCCAGTTTCAAGTTTCCAGTTGCGAGACCCTGTCGCAGCCCAGCCGCGCCACGCCGCCGCTCGAAACTCGAAACTGGAAACTGGAAACTGCAATCAAAAAAGCGGGAGGCGGGCATTATTCCCGCTTCTCCCGCCAAATACTAATCGATGGGGCGCGTTTACGCCGCCTTGGTGGTGCCTTTCGCCTCGATCGTCGTCTTCTGGCCGATGTTGATCTTGATCTGCTTGGGCTTGGCCTCGGCGCGCTTGGCCAGCTGGATCTTCAACACGCCGTTCTCGTAGTCGGCCTTCACGTTGTCGGTGTCCACGGTGTTGGGCAGGGTGAAGCTGCGCACGAAGGCGCCGTAATGCCGCTCGACGCGATGGAAGTTCTCTTCCTTCTCATCCTTCTCGAAGCCGCGCTCGCCCCGGATGCTGAGGGTGTTGTTCTCCACACGGACATCCACGTCCTTGGGATCGAGTCCGGGCACTTCCACCTTCAGGGTGACGTTCTGCTCATCCTCGTAAATGTCCACCGGAGGGATGAAGTTGCCGGCGGTCAGCTCCTGCTCGCCACGGGGAGCATAGTCCTGGTACAGGCGGTTCATGCGGTCTTGCAGCACATTGAGTTCGCGGAATGGGTCCCAACGAGTCAGCACAGTCATGTTGCGTCTCCTTCTAGATTTCTTAATCGTGCGTCAAGGAGTTAGATGCTGTATTTAGTCTAAAGGCATCAGAAATAGTTAGCGCATTATTATCAATATATTGGTGCCATAGAATCAATGGCTTACAACAGCAATCACGCACTTTAGGTAGCTTGTTTCTGGGATCGTGAGCACGACGGGGTGGTCTTTCGACTGTCCCCGTTTTTCCAGGATGCGGACCGAGCGGTGGGCGTCTACCGCGGCGGAGGCCAACATTTCCACAAATTCGCCCTCCCCAACGTGGTAGGAGCAGGAGCAGGTGACCAGGATGCCGCCCGGGCGCAGCATCTTCAGGGCGCGCAGGTTCAGTTCCTTGTAGCCGCGCAGGGCGGTCTGCAGGGCGCGCCGGCTGCGGGCGAAGGCCGGCGGATCGAGCACGATGGTGTCGTAGTGGCGTCCAGCGGCGGTGTAGTCCTTGAGCAGGTCGAAGGCGTTGGCCTCGATCCACTCGATCTCCGGCAAGCCGGGGTTGAGAGCGGCATTCTGTTCCGCCTGCTCCAGCGCCGGCCGCGAGCTGTCCACTCCGGTCACCTGCGGACAAACGCGCGCTAGGTGCAGCGCAAACCCGCCGTGGTAGCAGAAGACGTCGAGCGCGTCGCCGTGGGCGCATGCAACAGCGGCGGCGTAGTTCTCCCGCTGGTCGAGAAAGGCGCCGGTCTTCTGCCCGGTGAGCGCGCGGTGATGGAAGCGCACGCCGTTCATGGTGAAGACGGTCTCGGTCTTCTCGCCGTCGAGCAGGCCGTCCTTCAGAGGTGGAAGCTGTTCGAGCTGCCGAATGCGGGGCTCGGCGCGCTCCACGATCCCGGCGGGCGCAAACTGTTCTACCAATTCGGCCACCACGGCCTGTTTGATCTCGTCGGCGTCGGTGGCCTGGGTCAGAGCCTCGAACACCAGGACGTCGTTGTAGCGGTCCACGATGAGGCCGGGGAGTTCGTCGGCTTCGCTGAAAACCACGCGGTAGGCGTCGGTGTCCCTGACCACCTTTCTCCGGTATTCGACCGCGTGGCGCACTCGCTCGCGCACCAGCCCGGCGAGGTCTTCGATCTTGGCCGGGGAAAGCAGGCGCAGCGCGATCTCCGAAGCTGTGCTGTAGAAGGCATTACCCAGGAGCCGGCGACGCTCGCTCTTGACCTCGACCAGGGCGCCCGCTCCGGCGCCTTCGGCAGAAACCACGTCGGAGCGGTAGATCCAGGGATGCCCGGCCCGCAGGCGGGCCACGGCGCGTGCATTCACCACCACGGCAGGTCTCGAGTGCTCGGCCATCGCGGTTGCGGATTCTAACGGGTTGGCGGCGGAAAGTCTGTGTGCGTTTCGGGAACGTCCGAGGAAAGCAGTGAGACGGCCCTGCTCCATCGCGCCATGACTCTGCTATAGTTACCCGGCACGCCTCCCCGTTGGTCATCATGGCCGCATCTACTCAGCCTGATTCTGCAGCTTTAGCCAAGCCGCAGCCGCTGCCGGTGGTGGTCTATTTCTCCGCCGACCGCGCCGCCGAGAAGGCGACCTCGGGCATGCACACCTTCCGCCGCGTGGAGTTGGAGAGCCTGGAAGGGCGTCCGGCCAATGGCGGGCGGCTGGCGCGCGGGGCCGAGCGGGTGGTGGTGGCGTCCTCGGAGTGGCTGCTGGCGCACGCGGTGGACACGCTGCGCGCGCCCAACGTCCGCATCATCGCCCTGGCCGACCACCGCTTCCACGATCCCCGGGTCGACGCCCTCGTCTACGCCTATCTTCCCGTCAACACCCCGCAGGACCTGCTGGAGCGCATGGTGGGCAACGCGCTCGAGCACATGAACCTGCTCGACGCCCGCGAGAAGCTGGGCGAGCGGCTGGCGCTGGCGGGGGACGAGATCCACGAGCTGAACCAGATCGGGGCCGCGCTCTCCGCCGAGCACGACACCGCCGCGCTGCTGGAGATGATCCTCACCAAGATGCGGGCCATCACCTGCGCCGATGCCGGGTCTCTGTTCGTGGCCGAGACTATCCCCACGCAGCTTCCGCCGGCGCAGAGCGACCGCCGCAAAAACCTCCGCCGGCGCTTGCGCTTCAAACTGGCGCAGAACGATTCGGTGGAGGTGAAGTTCCGCGAGATTGTGCTGGAGGTAAACGAGCGCTCCATCGCCGGGTACGTGGCCAAGACCGGCGAGGGCGTAATTCTGGAGGATGCCTACCACCTGCCGCCGGAGGTGCCCTTCACCTTCAACCGGCAATTTGACGAGGAGTCCGGCTATCGCAGCAAATCCATCCTGGCCATTCCGATGAAAGACCAGCAGGGAGAAGTGGTGGGGGTGGTGCAGTTGATCAACGCCAAGCGCGAGCGTGAAGCGCGGCTGCACGCGGTGACCACGGTGGCGGCCCAGGTGGTGCCCTTCACCCGCCATCAGCAGGCAATCGCGGAATCGCTGGCCAGCCAGGCGGCGGTGGCGCTGGAGAACAGCCTGCTCTACCAGGCCATCCAGAACCTGTTCGAGGGCTTCGTCAAGGCCTCGGTGACGGCCATCGAGGCGCGCGATCCCACGACTTCAGGGCACTCCTTCCGCGTCGCCAACCTGACCGTGGCCCTGGCCGAAGCGGTGGACCGCACCGACTCCGGCGCCTACGCCGGCCTGCACTTCAGCCGCGAGCAGATGCGCGAGATCCGTTACGCTTCGCTGCTGCACGATTTCGGCAAGGTCGGAGTGCGGGAAGAAGTGCTGGTCAAAGCCAAGAAGCTGTACCCCGCGCAACTGGAGCTCGTCCAGCAGCGTTTTCAGTTCATCCGCAAGTCGCTCGAAGCCGACATGCTGCGCTCCAAGCTCGACTGCCTTCTGGCCCAGGGACGCGAGGACTTCCTGAAGCAGTTGCCGGAGTTCGACGCCCGGATGGCCGAGTCCCTCGAAGCCCTCGACGCGGAGCTGCAGGTGATCCTCGAGGCCAACGAACCCTTGCTCACCCACGGCAGCGGCGGTTTCGAGAAGCTGTTGGAGATCGCCGCCCAGCAATACACCGGCGCCGACGGCCAGCGGAACCCGCTGCTCAACCCGGACGAAGTTCGGCTACTCTCCATCCCCAAAGGGTCGCTGGATGAGAGCGAACGGTTGCAGATCGAATCGCACGTCGTCCACACCTTCAATTTCCTGCAGCAGATTCCGTGGACGCGCGAGCTGCACAACCTGCCGGCCATCGCGCGCGGCCACCACGAGAAGCTGAACGGCACCGGCTATCCCCGCCGTCTGGCCGCGCCCGACATCCCGCCGCAGACGCGCATGATGACCATCTCGGACATCTTCGACGCGCTCGGCGCCACCGACCGCCCCTACAAGCGGGCCGTGGGCCTGGAACGATCGCTGGAGATCCTCGAAAACTTTGTGAAGGGCGGGGAACTCGATCCCGAGCTGTTCCGCATCTTTGTCGACGGCAAGATCTACGAGCGCTGGAAAGTCGAGCCGTTCCCCTATTAGTAGCGCCGGCGTCTCGCCGGCAGCCTTTCCTGACAGTCTGCTCCCTACTTCGCTGTTCTGAATCCAGAACAAGCCCCACTTTTCCCACCGCACAAAAACGCCGCGGGATAGCGTAACGGACATTCATCACTTTGCCGCGGTGTTGGCAGTACCTCAGGAAAGGAGGGTACACGCCCATGAGAGCGGTGGTCTTCATCAACTACAGCATTGCACCCTTCCATGCGGGACACGTCGGATGGGGATTTGAAACCCAGCCGGATTACTTCTGTTACGGCGCCAAGGAAGCGGTCGGGATGCAAGAGACTGCCTTGCCGGGATACGCGAACGGCGTTTTCGTCGCCGTCGGCACCGAGCCGGAAATGCTGGCCGCCATGAAGACTGGAATCCACCCCGGAAACGGCTTCATTTATAACGATTACAAGTACGTTGAGGTGGCCAGCTTCAATGTCACCGCGGCCAGCGGTCTAGCCCGGCAATGCCACAATTGGGGCTATACGGTGGTGGGCAACAACTGCATGGACGACGTCTACCGAATCATCAAGGCCTACGCCAATGGCGACGGCAATATTTTGCCGCGGCCCCTGGCGCACCCGCGCCCGGTGGATTTCTTCGCCGCGATCCCGTCGCCCGTCCAGCACCTCTAGGCGAAACTGCCGCCGCCACTGGCTTCTGGCCTGCCCCGAGAGGCTTACTACTACCTATGGTAGTAGTAGCTTCCGGTGGCTACTCTGTTGCATCGCCCTCCTGACCGTGCCACCACGTCCCAATGCCGAGAGATTAGCCGCCTTTCTGAGAGCACGGATTGGCCGGTGGTGTTGCGATGCGTGCATTCGGGACATAGCCGCCATTGAGCCGTTACCCTCTGTTAAGTCCCTGTCCGCGGAGTATCAGCGGGCTTATGACACGCGATGCAGTATCTGCCGGCGCTACCGAAGATGTACCCGTATGCGCCCGATCGGCCGCAGGGTAAATACGCGCCGCGCATCCGCTTCCAAAGCGGCCAAATCCGGCTAGCGGCAATACGGATCAATCCGAATTGACATAGCGATATTGATTGTATGTAATCGCCTGCCTTTGTTTACACGCACGGGAGGCTGCTCCGATGAAGAGACTCTTGTCCCTGCTGCTGGCCGCAGTAGTGGCTTGCGGACTGGTGAGCCTGGCTGCCGCACAGCAACAGGACCAATCTAATAAAACCGCGCCGGATCCTCTGGTTCAACTGCTCCAGAACAAAGGCGTGCTGACGGCGCAAGAGGCGACGGCGATCAATCAGGCCGCGACGCCAGCCGAGCAGCAAAGCCGGCTGACGCAGTTGTTATATTCCAAAGGCCTCATCACCCAGGACGAATACCAAACCGCGGCTGCGGCGGAAAGCCGGGCCGCAGAGTCGCAGGGGACCTGGCTCCCCGCCGCCGCACACGTCTCGGCCGGCGAGCCTGAACCGGCCATGGCGATGCCGCCACAGGCTCCCGCCGCACCCGCAATCATTCCCGGGGTGGCGCCGGTGCGAGTGTTGACGAGTGATCCGCCCAAGGCGGGCGGAATGGCGCCCGACCTCAAGCTGGGGTCCGGGGCCAAGGTGAAGCTCTACGGCTTCGTCAAATCCACCGCTGCGTACGACTCCTCCAATCCCTACGGCATTGACTTTGTGCTGCCGGGCTTGGGTGGGACCGTCAACGGTGCCCTCCCCGGCGACGTTCCCACGGGATTGACTTCGCCCTTCACCGGCGGCCTGGCTGGCGTGGGCGCTAACGATTCCGGTCCCAATGGCTCCCCTACCTTCTATCTCAAAGGCAACGGCACCCGCATGGGCGCGAACTTTGAGTGGCCGGACATCGCGGGCGCGAACAACACCATTACGGGCCGGATCGAAACCGACTTCGAGGGCAACTTCTCGCGCTCCCAGAACCGCAACGTTTCCTCCCTCCGCACCCGCATGCTGTCGTTGCGTTTAGCCTATGCCCGCATCGACCACAAGTTCTCCGAGGACACTACCGGGTTCATGCTGTTCGGCATGGACTGGACACCGTTCGGTTCATCGACGGTTCCGAATCTGCTGGAAACCACGGAAAATGGGGCGTTTTTCGGCGCCCTCTACGAACGCTCGGCGCAGATCCGTTTCGGGCTTTGGCACGACTTCGGCGGATCCCAACACTTCAAGATCGGCATCGAGCCGGCGCTGGCGCAACCCGGCTTTGGCAACAACTCGAGCGACGTTGGCGACCAGATCGGGGTCAGCGAGCGCGACGGCATCAGTTCCGCACGGCCGGAGATCTCGGGCCGGGTGGTCTTCCAGTGGCAGCTCGACAAGGCCAGGGGAGTGGCGCCGGCGCAGATCATCTTCAGCGGCATGAACGCCAAGCGGGTGGAGATCGTCAACCGGGCTGCGATCAATGCCGCAGACTGCGCCGCCTCCGGCGTAGCCGGAACCGGCTGCG
>JBKQPN010000077.1:0-5573 GCA_052145015.1 Terriglobales bacterium | reverse complement strand
CGAACTCCAGCTCCTCCTGCACCGTGAAGATGCGCACCTTGACCCCTTGCTTGGCCTCGACCGCGCGCGGCCGCGGCAGCACGAAGGTGGTTTCCGCCAGGTTCATCTCGCGGGCCAGCGCCTGCATCTCGGAATCGCGCAGCCCGCGCGCATCCAGGAACACGGCGAGCTGATTGCCTTCAAGCGCCCGCGCGCTGAAGACATCCACTTTGACAAAGGCGAAACGGCGCTGCTTTCGGGCGCTGACGCGCTTCTTGCGGTTTGACATGTTGGTTTCCTCGTGGGTATTCTAATCGCCGGATGTGGACCCGGCCTACCCTTGCGGCCTGTTGTTGTAGCAGCTCGCCGCCGGCGTGTGGGTAGCGTCCTCTTCGAGTTCAGAAACACCCACCCGCCGTCATTGACGAGCGGGTTTTTCTTTTGTGAGCAACTTTCAAAGGAGAACACAACATGACCACGTATGCTCATCCCGAGGTTCTGGTGGCCACGTCCTGGGTGGCCGAGCACTTGCACGATCCCAAGCTCCGCCTGGTGGAAGTGGACGTGGACACCAGCGCCTACAGCCAGGGACACATCCCCGGCGCCATCGCCTGGGCCTGGACCACGCAACTCGCCGACCAGGTGCGGCGCGACATCCTCACGCCGGCGGAGTTCGAGAACCTGCTGGCCAGCTCCGGGATTTCGAATGACACGACCGTGATCCTCTACGGCGATAACAACAACTGGTTCGCGGCCTGGGCATTCTGGCAGGCCAAGATCTACGGGCACCGCGATGTGCGCATCCTGGACGGCGGCCGCAAGAAGTGGATCGCCGAAGGCCGCGACGTGACCACCGACGTGCCCACGTATCCGCTGGCGAGCTACAAGGCGCTGGCCGCGGACCTCTCGATCCGCGCCTACCTGCCGCAGGTGCAGGAGCAGAGCCGGAATCGCCAGCCGCTCGTGGATGTGCGCAGCCCGCAGGAGTTCACCGGCGAGATCCTGGCGCCTCCGGGACTGCCCGAGACCGCGCAGCGCGGCGGCCACATTCCCAACGCGCGCAGCATCCCCTGGGGCAAGGCGGCGAACGACGACGGCACCTTCAAGTCCTACGACGAACTGAAGGCGCTTTACGGCGGCGAAGGCATCGACGGCACCCGTCCCATCATCGCCTATTGCCGCATCGGCGAACGCTCCAGCCACACCTGGTTCGTGTTGAAGTACCTGCTCGGCTTCCAGAACGTCACCAACTACGACGGCTCGTGGACGGAGTGGGGGAACCTGGTCGGCGCGCCGGTGGAGAAGGGAACTGCGAGCGCGTCGGCGCGGGCAGCGTGATCGGCATGAAACCGGAAAGTTACGAAGAAAAGCGATTAGAGGTGGAAGGCTGGCCGCTGCGGCTCACCTCCTACAAGCTGGGAGACGTGTTCCACTGTCAGGCGGACAACGTCTCCCCGGGCGCCACGCTGGTGCGGGAGACCGGCGCGACCCGGGATGAGGCGGAGCGGAAGGCGCTCGAAGCAGCACGCAGACGCCTCAGCCGCACCCGCCGGCACTCCGCCTGAGCCAGCGGTCCACCGGACCTGCGATAGAATGACGCGCTGGTGTGCCCGCACGCGGAAGCGCATGTGGTCCGGTGATCATCCCGGTCTTCAAAGAGAGGCGAGTGCGCTAAGTGGCTTTGTTTTCGGTTGCGGTTGGTGGGTTTTAGGGGCTATTTTTGCTCGAGAATTGCACGGCTGCGTGCTTATCAGGCGCTATCGTGCAGTGAATTTTTGTGGTAGTGAGGAGACGGGACGTGTATTTCAATTTCAAATTACCCAAAACGCAAGAACTTCAGCAGGAGTCGGAACGTGGATGTTCAGTACCGGTGTTCGCCCGCCTCGCGGGTGTTTCGGAAGACGAGGTCCGCCGGGATCTTCCGGAGGCAGAGCTGGGGCAAGTTTCGGTTGCCGGGTGGGTAGCCTGGCTCGAAAAAAGGGGATTTAAAGTCCTAAAGCGTGACGGCTGTCCAACAGATATTCTGCCGTGCGCCCATCTAGTCGGGCCGGATAACCCGCGTGACGCGCGGGATTTTCACTGGGTTTACCGTGACGGGGATGGAGATGTCCATGACCCATCATCGGTGCCTAGGGCCGTGCCTGCCGACGACGCAAGGATGAGAAACCTCGACCTTTACGGCCGAAAAGAGCTGACGCTGTCAGTTTCCAGGCTATCGCCAAACTAGTCCCCTGGGCTCACTGCTCGTAGGTTCCCAGGTGGGGGATTGCCTCATCGGCCAATGTCCAGTCCATTGGACCTTAGACCGACCGTGCCCCCATGCCCTTTGCCCGACGGGACGACCCTTCGGTAACCTTCCTTATTTCGCCATTCACCCGTTACCGTGTTACTTACGAAAGTGCATTTACCAAGCCGTCCGACCGGCAGGAAACAGGGGGCACTTTCGTAAGGAGTCGGGCCGCCATGCCCCTAGATGATCCTCATCTGTTGTTACGCTTCCACCAGTTCCACCTCTACATCTTCGGCGGACTGCTCCTAGCCACCGCGCTGATCGGCGCTGCGGCTATCCTCGCCTGGGAACTGCACGGGCTCGTGTCGCTCATCCGCTGGCTGTGGATCCGGTGAGGTGTGTGATATGATCTTTCGCAGGTAGTTCGCGAATGAAAACGCACGATTACACTTGGAAGATCGGGCCGCAACTTTGGTCCAATAGAACACTGCAGACCAACAAGCCCGTGACCGAGAACGCGGTTATCGTAGACCTGTACGACGGGCATCGGTACGTGGTCCAGGCAATCTACCCGGCAAAGCCAACAGATAGGGCATACTCGTCACTGCCCGGCACAGTTGTGCAGACCTGGCCCGCAGGTTCCCTGCCTGAGGATGAGCTCGGCAAGCTGCGCGAAAAGGCGGAGTACAACCCAGACCAGTTCTGCGGTCCACTTGATGATGTAGTGTTCTTCCCCGCAGCCGTCTAGGCCCCCACAGCTATTGACGCGGCCCCCTCAGAGAACACACTGGCCTAAATGTCGCGGGCTGTCCACTGCTTAAATGCTTCCTCACTCTCTCGGAGCAACTTCTCCCATCCTTGCTCCTTTGGGCGCACATCAAGTTCGGTAATTAGGAAACGGATGATCTCTTCCACGGTTACCCATCCAGTCGGGATGTGAACCTTCGCTAGAGGAATTGTCCGACGCGGTCCTAAAGTGTATTCGCCCTGAAGATGAAGGTGATGCCGGCAATGTGCCGTGTCTCGCACCTCGCGGGAGACATATTCCCACCGCAGACAATCCTCGTCCTCTAGCCCGGCGCTACCCTGAATGCGGTAACGATACTGCACTGTTCGAAGTTTCCAGCTTCCGTCCCGTTGTTGTGCGACCCGGAGTACCTGGCCGATGTACAAAAATAGGTCGTTTGTGAAAACAGGTGCCGCGATTGAGGCCTGGCCTCGCCTGAATGCTACTTGCGCCCTGTCCTCATTCCTCGCGTGGATAAGGCTGAGAGGGGCATCAGTAATTGTTCGGTTGAGAAGTCGCCCCAGGTGATCGCGGAACGTCTCGAAGACTTCCTTGGGGTCGCGTCCGGTAAGACCCGGCAAGCCTTACTCCGGCAGGAGAGAAACCAAGAGGGAAATGTCGTCCCAGATGTAGCCGTGAACCTGGGCGCCGCACGTCCTAACGCGGTCTATCGCTTCCCGGCCAGACATCCCGACGAGGCGCGCTTCCTGGTCAATGATGTCCATTAAACCCTGAGGGTCCAATGACACTGAAACGCCCTCGTTGAGTTCGGGCCGGCTTGTGATTGTCGCCATGCGCGATCCTTCCTTGCGGTCGCTTTGAGCCATAGTCAGTATACCCCACGCGTCAAGTGCTGACGCGGCAATCTGACGCTGAAAAGCTACATGCTATTATTTGGTCTAACCGCGGTAACTTGTTGCAATCCGACCGGCTCGCGCGCAAGCGCCTCGGACGCACCCGATGGCGTTCCGCCTGATGGTACGCTTCCGAGCGTGGGATAGAATGGCGCGTGGGTGCGTCCGCCCGCGGAAGCGCATGTGGTCCGGTGATCATCCCGGTCTTCAAAACCGGTGTGAGTCGGGTTTTGCCCGGCTCGGGTCGGTTCGACTCCGACACGCTTCCGCCAGTTCCCTCGCTGCGCTCGGGATTTCGGCAGCGGCCCTTCGACTCCGCTCAGGGCTCGGCCTCGCGGTGCTCGGCCTCGGCGTCTGTTTCGCTCACGCCCGCTAAACGCCTCAAGTTCGACTCGCACACGCTTCCGCCAGAGTTCCTTCGACTGCGCGGCGCTACGCGCGGCTCCGCTCAGGATTTCGGCGCGCGACTCCCATTCGGCGGCTTCGCCGCCTCGCTCACGCCGCGCAAGCGCCTCAACTTCAGATGGTTATGCAGCCGGAGATCCAGAGAAAAACCAGCCCCGCGAGTTTTCTGGGGCATGGCTGATCCACACCGAAGGGCCAATGGCCCTTGTAATTTGTGTCCCCTGGGAGGAAACTAGATAGGTGCCTGGTAGAAATCCTCGACGCCTGCAAGAACGACCGACCGCATAGGCGCAGCATTCGCCCTCTTTTTGAGCACAATTATCTATGGAATTAAACGAAAACTTCGTACCAGCTCCGTCGCCGCCTCAGACCCTGATGGAACAACACCCAAAAGGCACGCAAGCGCGTGTTTTGCTGGCATCGGTCTTTGGCCCCTATGCTCGCGACGACGAATTCGGCAGCCGCGCCATCAACCCCATGGAGCTGTATCAAAACCAGGTGACCCGCGCGCAAGGCGCGTTCTCCCTGCGGATGTTCCACCGCTCCTGGGGCATCATGATGATTCAAAAGAACATCTCCGCGCCTTCCACGGTGCTCGACTTTCCCACGCGGGCGGCTTTCGCGCGCGAGTTGGCCAGCGGCGCCTACGACATCGTGGGAATCTCCTCGATCATTGTCAATGTGGGCAAAGTGCGTGAGATGTGCCGCATGGTGCGGGAGCTTTCGCCCCAGTCTGTGATTATTGTGGGCGGGCACGTCGCGGCAATCCCGGGTCTGCAGCACATGATTGACGCTGACCACATCGTGCGGGGCGAGGGCATTGCCTGGATGCGCCGCTATCTGGGCGAGAATCCGGAAGCACCCATTCGGCATCCCCACATTGTGTCGGGCTTCGGCATGCGCGTGATGGGGGTTAAGTCGCCGGAGAAAGCAAGCCACACCGCGGCCACCATCATTCCCTCGGTCGGCTGTCCCATGGGGTGCAACTTCTGTACCACCTCATCGTTCTTCGGCGGCAAGGGCAAGTTCACCAACTTCTATGAGACAGGGCAGGAATTGTTCGAGGTCATGTCCGAGATGGAGCGCACCATGCGCGTTCGCTCCTTTTTTGTCATGGACGAAAACTTCCTGCTGAACCGGCCGCGCGCCATGGAACTGCTGGCGCTGATGAAACAGCACCACAAAAGCTGGTCGTTTTATGTGTTCTCTTCCGTAAATGCCCTCCGCAAATACACCAGGGAAGAGCTGGTCGAACTGGGCATCTCCTGGCTGTGGATGGGATTGGAATCGCCGCACTCCAGTACAAAAAGCGGGAAGG
>JBKQPN010000076.1:0-9527 GCA_052145015.1 Terriglobales bacterium | reverse complement strand
CAACTATCCCGGAGAAATACCGCGACCTGTTCAACAAGCGTGCTTTCGCCAGCCTGGCCACGCTGATGCCCAACGGCGACGTCCAGGTGACGCCGGTCTGGGTCGATGCCGAGAACGGCAACGTGATCTTCAACTCCGCGCGCGGCCGGCTGAAGGACAAGAATGTCCGCCGCGATCCGCGGGTGACGCTCACGCTCATCGACCCCGACAATCCCTATCGCTACCTCGAGGTCCGTGGCCGCGTGGTGGACATCACCGAGAAGGGCGCCGACCAGCACATCGACAAGCTGGCCAAGAAGTACCTGGGCGTGGACAAGTACCCTTACGCTAAGCCGGGCGAAGTGCGCGTCCTGTACCGGGTCAAGCCGGAGCACGTGCACGCCTACGGATAGCCTGATTATTCAGGTAGGCTCGAACTGTGGCCTTGGGAGGCGTAAGCCCATGAAACTGTCCTTGGCGGGATCAAGTGTCAGGGCACGGCTGAACCCTGGATTATTCATGAGTGAAAAAATATAGAACTGTCATCCCGAGCGAGGACCAGCCCAGTAACGCATCAAGCCCGCTTTTTGGCTTGATGCGTTGGCTGGCCCGAGTCGAGGGACCTGCTTTTCACAATGTCCCAAGCATTGGCGACCATGGTAGAGGACACCCATTTCGATAGGATAGCGGTCGCTAAACTGCTTAGACTTTTGATTGACAATCAGATCGATGAGCAGGCATTCAGAGACCAGACGTCACGGGCCGCTCAATCTTCAGACGATCCTTTTATCGAGTTGGCCTATGATGAAGCCGAGGATTACCTCAGGACTTTAGGAGAGCTCACTATCTTCGGAAAGCCACGACCTCCTGATCCCTATCAGGTGAGTAGCGGAAAGGAGGCGTTGCTGATTATGGCCCGTGGCATTGAGGAATCATGGCCACTGAAAAGCATACGTGAGGCTTTGCGGTGGGTTTAAATCTTTGCCAGATGGACCCGGGGCTCCGCCCCGGAAAACGCCCGGGAGCCTCGGTCGCTCAGGATGACATTTTTTCTAAGTTTTTTGCGGCGCGGCTAAAAAGCCGCGCTCCTTCAAAACAGGCCCCACCTGGATCGTGGTGGGGAATCCCCGCCGAGCCCGGCATATGAGTCCGAAAGCCAGCGGTGCGCATCCTTAAATGAGATGCCTGTCCCCACTGCCACTCTCGAAAAGGAGCAGGTCTTCGACCTGTTCCGCCGCTGGGGATACCTGGAGGCCGATCTCGATCCGCTCGGGTTCCTCGCACCCGAGCCGCACCCGGAACTCAACCTCGACGGTCCTGACGCCGAGCAGGCCCGCCGCTACTACTGCGGGACGATCGGGGCGGAGTTCGTGCATCTGCCCGACCGGGAGCGGCGGCGCTGGATCCAGGAGCAATTGGAAAGCCCGCCCTGCGCGCCGAACCGCGAGCGCATCCTGGAGCGGCTGCTGCGCGCCGAGGTCTTCGAGCAGGTGCTGCAGGCGAGATACCTGGGTACCAAGCGCTTTTCGCTGGAAGGCGTGACCGCGCTGATTCCCGTGCTGGACCAGATTCTGGAAGGCGCGGCTGAGCACCACGCGGAGTGGTCGGTGCTGGCCATGAGCCATCGCGGGCGGTTGAACGTGATGGCTCACGTTGTCAACCGCCCAGCAGAGGAGATCTTCGCCGGCTTCGAAGATGTCGACCCGCGCAGCGTCCTGGGTGGCGGCGACGTGAAGTACCACATCGGCGCTACCGGTGACTACCTCGCACGCAACGGGCGCGGAGTTCACATCCACCTGGTGTCGAATCCCAGCCATCTCGAAGCCGTGGACCCGGTGGCCATGGGCCGCACGCGCGCCAAGCAGGTGCGCGCCGGCGCCAACGGCCAGGAACTGGTTCTGCCCATCGTGATCCACGGCGACGCCGCTTTTGCCGGCCAGGGCATCACGGCTGAGACGCTCAACTTCGCTGGCATCGAAGGCTTTTCGGTCGGCGGAACGATCCACATCCTCGCCAACAACCTGATCGGCTTCACCGCCCGTCCGCCGGAGCTGCACACGGCGCGCTTTGCCGCCGACCTGGCGAAGCGGCAGCCGATCCCCATCTTCCACGTCAACGGCGAAGATCCCGAGGCGGTGGTGCGCGTGGGCGCGCTGGCGCTCGAATATCGCTATCGCTTTCACGGCGATGTGGTGATCGACCTGATCGGCTATCGCCGCCACGGCCACAGCGAGGTGGACGATCCCACCATCACCCAGCCGCTGCTCTATCGCAAGATCAAGGACCATCCACCGCTGTGGAAGCTTTACGGCGAGCGCGTTGGCGCCGATGCGTCCCCGACTGCGGCTATCGACGAAAAAGTCAGGACCGAACTCGAAGCCGCCCAGAAGAACGCGCGCAAACTGGAAAAGAAGCCCACCATGCGCACCCTGCCGGAATACTGGTCGCAATTCGCCGGCGGGCGCTGGATGCCGGAATACGAAGTCGATACCGGACTCGACGCGGCGGAACTGGGCGAGATTACCGATGCGCTGACGCGGATTCCGCAAGGCTTCCACATCCATCCCAAGATCAAGCGGCTGCTGGAGCAGCGCGCGCAGATGGGACACGGAAAAACTGCGGTGGACTATGGCATGGCCGAAGCGCTGGCGTTCGGGTCGCTGTTGCGCGATGGCGTTGCTGTTCGCCTCACAGGCCAGGACAGCCAGCGCGGCACCTTCAACCAGCGCCATGCCGCGCTGGTAGACATCGAGAACGAACAGAAGTACTTCCCGCTGGCGAACGTCGCGGAAGATCAGGCGCGCTTTGAGGTGTATAACTCCGAGCTCTCCGAAGCCGGGGTGCTGGGCTTCGAGTATGGCTACAGCCGCGATTTTCCTGAGACGCTGGTGCTGTGGGAGGCGCAATTTGGAGACTTCGCCAACGGCGCGCAGGTGATCATCGACCAGTTCATCAGCTCGGGCGAGGACAAATGGAACCTGCTCTCCGGGCTGGTGCTGCTGCTGCCCCACGGCTACGAAGGCCAGGGGCCGGAGCACTCCAGCGCGCGCATCGAGCGCTACCTGCAACTGGCGGCCCAGGACAACATACAAATCTGCCAGCCCTCCACCGCGGCGCAGTACTTTCACCTGCTGCGGCGGCAGGCGCTGGGCAAGTGGCGCAAGCCGCTGATCGTGTTCACGCCCAAGAGCATGTTGCGGAATCCGGATGCGGCTTCGCCGCTGGCCGCGTTCTCCGAGCCGCGTTTCCGGCGCGTGCTGCCCGATGCGGAGATCGGGAATGCTTCGCGACTGCTTCTCTGCACCGGGAAGATCGGGCACGAGCTGCGCGTGGAGCGCAAGCGCCGCAAGGATGCCTCGACCGCCATCGTGTTGGTCGACCAGTTGTATCCGTTCCCCGAGGAAGAGCTGTCGGCAGAGTTGCAGCGGCATCCGCAAGCGGAGATCGTCTGGGTGCAGGAAGAACCCGCCAACATGGGGGCGCTTTTCTATATGCGTCCGCGGCTGCGGCGGATCGCGCACGGGCGGCCGATCCTGAAAGTGACGCGCTCGGCCAGCGCCAGCCCGGCAACCGGATCGGCCAAGGCGCACGAACTGGAGCAGAAGACGCTGCTCACCCTCGCCTTCGAGGCCGGCAAGAGCTGAGCCGACGTATACTTTGGAGGGTGGGGATTTTGAATACCCCACCCTTGGCAAAACCGGCCAAGGGTAGGGCACCCTTAATTTGCTGTGGGAGAAGTCATGCCAACGCGATCTCGCGCAGCCAGCCGCATCATCCTACCCGCTCTCATCCTGACGCTCGTCCTCTCCACCGCCGCACTTGCCCAGAAGCCCGACGAAGATCGCGTGGAGTTCGGCCACAACATCACCATCCAGGAAGGGCAGACTTCCGGCGATATCTCCTGCTTCAACTGCTCGGTTTATGTCCGCGGCAGAGTGAACGGCGACATCGCCGTGTTCGGCGGGCGCGTGGTGGTCGAGGGCAGCGTAAAGAGCGATATCGCGGTCTTCTGGGGAACGGTCCGGCTGGAGGACGGAGCGCAGGCCGGCGGCGATGTGGCGGTTTTTGGAGGCGCCATCAAGAGGGCGCCCACGGCGACGATCAAGGGCGAGACGATGTCGTTCGGCCGGGTGTGGGTGCTGCTTCCGGTGGTGATGCTGGTGGTGATCGTATGGGTGATCATCGCCCTGATCGTGTGGCTGGTCACGCGCAACCGCAGAGCGCCGATCGGCGCCCCGGGACAACCGGCGGTTCGATCGTGAACTCAAGCGCGAGCTCTCTGCCGAAATCCTGCGGCGCCCGCCGGTTTCCTTGACTGCACTGTCTCCGCCGCATACCATCTACCCCCTGATATGAATCAAGATGCTCTCATCGGCCAGTCCCTGCTGCATTACAAGATTCTCCACAAACTGGGCTCGGGTGGCATGGGGGTGGTGTACGAAGCCCAGGACTCCCAGCTCGGCCGCCGCGTGGCCCTGAAGTTTCTTCCTCCTGATATGGCCCAGGACAGCCAGTTGCTGGAGCGCTTCCAGCGCGAGGCGCGCTCCGCTTCCTCGCTCAATCATCCCAACATCTGCACCATTCACGCGATTGAGCAGCACGAGCGCCGGCACTTCATCGTCATGGAACTGCTGGAAGGCGAGACCTTGGCGCAGAAGATGACCCGGCAGCCCATGGAAATGGACAAGCTGCTGCCGCTGGCCATCCAGATCGCCGACGCGCTCGAATCGGCCCACTCCAAGGGGATCGTGCACCGCGACATCAAGCCCGCGAATCTATTTCTCACCGAGCGCGGACAAGTGAAGATTCTGGACTTCGGTCTGGCAAAGATCAGCCATGGCATAGCGGCGCAGGGCGCTGCGGCCGAGGAGGGCGACACCCAGGGCTTCACCAGGGAACTCACTTCACCGGGCGCGGCCGTCGGCACCGTCTCCTACATGTCGCCGGAGCAGGCTCGCGGGCAGCTCGTGGACGCGCGAACGGACCTCTTTTCTACCGGCACGGTGCTCTACCAGATGGCCACCGGAACGCTTCCCTTTAAGGGAGAGACCTCGGCCGTCATCTTCGACGCCATCCTGAACCACGACCCCAAGCCCGCGGCCGAGCTGAATCCCGCGCTGCCCGCCGATTTTGTGCGCATTCTGGACAAGGCTCTGGAGAAGGACCGCAATCTGCGCTGCCAAACGGCCACCGAGCTGAAAACCGACCTCAGCCGCCTCAAGCGCGACCTCGAATCCAGTAAACGGCGCGCCAAGGAGAAGACCGATTCCGATTCCGGTGTCCACAAGCAAACGGGAAAGTCGGTGGCCGTGCTCTACTTTGAAAACCTAAGCGGCGCCAAGGAAGACGAATACCTGCGCGACGGCATCACCGAGGATGTCATCACCGAGCTCTCCAAGATTCGGGGACTGAACATCTTTTCGCGCCCCACCGTTCTAGCCTTCCGGGACAAGCCGGTGACCCCGGCACAGGTCGGCCAGCAGCTCGGCGCCGCCTATGCCCTCACCGGCACCTTGCGCCGCGCGGGCGCCCGCCTTCGCATCAACGCCCAGCTCGTGGATACACACACCGACTTTCCGCTCTGGTCGGAGCGCTTTGACCGCGAGATGAAGGACGTCTTCGAGGTCCAGGACGAAATGGCGCGCAAGATCGCCGAGGCCCTGCGCGTCACGCTTTCCCCCGAGGAACTCGAGGCCTTGGCCGTCAAGCCCACGGAGAACCTGCAGGCCTACGACCTCTACTTGCGCGGCAAGCGCTACGCGCGGCGCCAGACCCGCCAGGACCTCGAGTTCGCCTTACAGATGTTCGAAAACGCGGTGGCCATTGACTCCAGCTTCGCCCTTGCCTACGCCGCCTGCGCCAACGCCTGCGCCATGTTCTACTGCAACTACAGCCGCGATCAGGTGTGGGTGGAACGCGCGCGGGAGGCCTCCGGCAAGGCCGTAGCTCTGCGCTGGGACCTGCCCGAAGTGCAGGTCAGCCAGGCCTGGGTCCTCTACGCAGCCGAACTGCATGACGAGGCCGTGCGCATGGTCAAGAAGGCCATCGAACGCAAGCGCGACTGCGAGGGCGCTTATTACCTGCTTTGCCGCGCGCTGTTCGCAGCCGGACGCTATCAGGAGATCGTAGACGTTGCGGAAGCCGCCATCGAAGCCAGCGGCGAGGACTACAACGTTTATGTGCCTATCGGGAACGCTCTCGGCGCCATGGGTAAAGAAGAAGCCAAGCGCAACTTGATTCAGCGACGGATAGGAGCCTTCGAAAATCACCTGAAACAAGTGCCCGAAGACGCGCGGGCGCGCATCCTGCTGGGCGGGGACTACGCCGATTTGGGACGGCCGGACGACGCCTTGCGGGAACTCAACCTGGCGGTTACCTTGCGCGCCAACGAGGCCTCGATTCTGTACAACGCGGCTTGTCTGTATTGCGGCCTGAACCGAAAGCCGGAGGCCCTGGATACCCTGCGCAAAGCCTGGGAAGCGGGGTTCCGAGACTCGGTGTGGGCTCGCCGCGACCCCGACCTCAGCCTGCTTCATGGCGACTCGGAGTTTGACCGCCTGTACCCGGAAAAGCCTGCGTCACCGCCCGCCGCCGATTAGAACTGGGCCAACTGCCCACTCGTCGGCTCGCTTCAACAGAACCAGGGCTCGGTCAGGTAAGGGATGGTGGCGCGCGCGGCCGCCGGCGGCATCACCGGAATCGTTTCCTCAAGATCTGCGCCGCGGGCGCGCTGCGTCAGCTTCCAAATCTGTGCAAAGATCTCACCGCGGCCCGCTCCCTTCCTGCTCTCGCGCTGGACCATCTCTTCCAGCTCGCGCTGCAGTTCGTCCACGCGTGGATCAGGGCTGCGCCACGGATACATCAGCATCTCCGGCGCGAACGCGCCGAGCTCGATACCATAGAGCTCCGTGATCTCCAGCAAGCGTGAGCCCGCAGGGATGAGCAGGCGAATGGTGAGCTGCACCGGCGGCACGTGCTCGATCAATTCCAGCTTGGCGATGGTGCTCAGCAGCTCCTGGTAGCCGTCGAGCGTGGTCCATGGGGTGAAAGGCACAAATGTGGGCACCAGGAAGAGGCTGAGCGAGCGCATCAGCATCGCCAGGTGCATGAAGTCGGCGCGCGAGTGGCCCTTGTCCAGCATGCGCAGCCCGCGGTCGTCCACCGACTCGACCGCCGTGGTCACGAACGCGCACCCGGTCCGGCGAAGCACCGGCAGCAGCTCGCGCTGCTCGAGCAAATGTTCGACTTTTATGGTGACGTCGTAGGAAAGGTCGGGAAATTCCCGGCGCAGCTCCTGCACGATCTCGACCGCATGTGCCGGCCCGTTGAAAAAATCGGGATCGCCGAAGGTGATGTGCTGCGCCCCAGCCGCGACCTGGCGGCGGATGTCCTCCAGCACGATCTCGCGGCCCACGATGCGGAACTTGCCGTTGTACACCGGCACGATGGGACAGTGGCGGCAGCGGTGCTTGCATCCGCGGCTAGCTTCGGTGTAGCCGACCACGCGCGTCGAGCCATCGGGCAGCGTCAGCCGCGCATACTTGTCGAGCGGCGGCAGACCAGCGCGGTCCGGGACAAGAAACTCCTGGCGATCGAGTGAGATTTCCGGCTCGGCTTGCGGCAACTTCGTGAGATCACCTTCCGCCCCAGCCAGCCGCTGCGCCAGGCCACGCAGTCCGCTTTCGAATTCTCCCCCCAGGATCGTGGCGACACCCAATCCGCGCAGCAGATCGGCGTTCACCGGCGCATACAGCCCATAGGCGCAGAGATGCGCGCGCGGGTTAAGCGCTCGTACTTTTGCCAGCGTGCGCACGCCCAAGCGTGTCGCCGTGTGCATGGGAAGAAAAATACCAATCAGATCGGCGCGCCGGACCGCCTCTTCGTCCAGGGTTTGCCGCGAAAGGTCCAGCAGGCGGACGGAGTAACCATCGGCGCGCAACCAGGCTGCCGGAGAGGCGAGCCCGAACGGCTGCCGTCCCAATTCGTAGGTCGAGATGAGCAGCACGCTGAGGTCGCGCATGGCCCGCAGCCTAGGCTTTGGTCTTGGGAGGCACGTATCCCGGGGGCAGGGCCGCGCCCTCGCCGAAGAAAAACTCCTCCAGGTGCTTGACCAGGACCTCCTGGTCCTTCGGGCTGGCGGGATTCAGCCGGTATTCGTTGAGCACCATCTTGCAGTACTCGCCCCACATCTTCCAGGCTTCCTGCGAAACGTTCTCGTAGATGCGGCGGCCGAGCTCGGTGTCGAAGGGCGGCTCGTCGAGGCCCGGCATCTCGCGCTGGAACTTCACGCAGAATACGGTGCGCTTGCCCGGAGTCTCGGGCATCGGCGGTCCCGGAGGTGTGCTGCAGCAACCCATAGGCGCTCCTTGGAGTAGCTATCGGAAGACACTAGTTTACAGAAAATCCTCCCACGCTGCGTTGCTGCGCCGCCGATGTCCCGCCGCTAGCTGGTGGCCGGCGCCGCTTTCGGAACCTCGGACGTACACGCGCTGCACCGCGTCGCCTTCAACGGGATACTGGCGCAACAATAGGGACACTCACGCGTGCTTGGCGGCGCCGGCTGCCGCTTGAAGCGATTCACCTGCCGCACCAGCAGGAAGATGACGAAGGCGACGATCACGAAGTTCAGCACATTGTTGACGAACAGGCCGTAGTTGAGCGTGGGCGCGCCCGCTGCCTTGGCTGCCGCCACGGTGTCGAAGTGCCTGCCCGTCAGGCTGACGAAGAGGCTGGCGAAATCCACTTTGCCGATCACCAGACCCAGCGGCGGCATCAGGATGTCCTCGACGAACGAGGTCACGATCTTGCCGAAGGCGATGCCCAGGATGATGCCGATCGCCATATCCAGGACATTGCCGCGCAGCGCGAATTCCTTGAACTCCTTGAGCATTGGTGTGCCTCCCATGCGAAATGAAGAAGAGCGGCGATACTCGCTGAGCGGCCGTGAGTTGTCAAGACGGCGCGGAAGGTAGGATGCCGGGTGGCCCGGCGCTGCTTCACCCGGCGAGAATACGGCGGCGGGGTGAGGTGCGAACATTTCCAGGTCATGCTGAGCGAGTGCGGGCTGCTTTTTGCCCGCACGAGTCGAAGCACCCCTACTCTCGCTGCATTTTTATAAGTAGGGGTCCCTCGACTCGCGCTTCCTCACGTTCGTTCGGTCGCGCGTCGCTCCGGATGACAAATCGGGGTGAATCACGCGGCGCCGGTCTTAGCGGCGGTCAGGTGATGCATGGTCTTCTGCAGTGAGGCTTCGTCTTCCGCGTTCAGGCAGGTTTTGGAGCGGTCGATCTGACGCAGGAGTCCGCAGAGCACTTTGCCGGGACCGACCTCGACGAAGGTCCCGACGCCCTTGGCGATCAGCAACCGCACGCACGGCTCCCAGCGGACTGCGCCGGTCACTTGGCGGACGAGCGCGCTGCGTGCGGCTTCGGGCTTCTGCACCAGTTCGGCATCCACGTTGCACGCAACCGGGATCTGCATCTCGTGGAACTGGAGCTGCGCGAGGTCGTCCGCCATCTTGTCCTGCGCCGGCTGCAGCAGCGAGCAGT
>JBKQPN010000075.1:0-56653 GCA_052145015.1 Terriglobales bacterium | reverse complement strand
ACACCGTTGCTGCCGGCCGCCCAACGAGCCATGGCGGCAGCGGACGTGCACCACCGCACCGCCGAATACCGCGCGCTGCAGCAGCGCGTGGTGGCCGACCTGAAGGCATTCATCGGGACGCGCAATGACGTGATCCTGCTGGCGGCGTCCGGGTCGGGCGCCATGGAGGCAGCGGTCTCGAACCTCACCTCTCCCGGGGACAAGGTGCTGGTGCTCACCGCCGGGAAGTTCGGCGAGCGCTGGCGTGACCTCACCAAGGCCTTCGGCTGCCAGGTGGAGCTGGTAACCGCCGAATACGGCCAGACTTTTCTGCTGGACGAGGTGCGGGCCAAGCTCGATGGCAGCGTGCGCGTGGTGTACATGCAGGCGACAGAAAGTTCCACGGGATGCCGGCATGACGTGGAGGGCGTTGCCCAGGTTCTGCGCGGCAGCGACGCCCTGCTGGTAGTGGATGCCATCACCGGGCTGGGCACCACACGCTTCGATGTGCACGGCAGCGGCATCGACGTGATCATCGGCGGCTCGCAGAAGGCGGTCATGGTGCCGCCGGGGGTTGCGTACCTGGCGGTGAGCGAGCGGGCCTGGCAGCGGATGGAGACCGCCAAAAATCCTCGCTACTACTTCGACCTGCGCAAGGAACGGAAAGTCGCGGCCAAGGGAGAATCGGCCTACACGCCGGCGATCTCGGTGGTCGCGGGCCTGGCGGCGGCGCTCGACTTTATCCGCGAGATGGGTGGCGGCGACGTGGCCGTGGGCCGCGAGGCGCTGATTGCCAACGCCGAAACCGCAGCGGAGATGACGCGGGCCGCAGCGCAAGCCCAGCGGCTGCCCCTGTTCGCGGCCGAGCCCTGCGCGGCGCTGACCGCCATTCTCCCGCCGCAAGGCACCGACTCGGGCGATATCGTCAAGTTCTTCCGCCAGCAGTTCGGCGCCGTGGTCGCCAACGGCCAGGGCGAGATGAAGGGCAAGATCTTCCGCATCGCCCACCTGGGTTACTACGATTACATGGATACCATCGGGATCATCGCCGCGCTGGAGCATGTGCTGGCCTATGTGGCGCGCCCGCGGCACGTGGAGTTCGGCCTGGGGCTGAAGGCGGCGCAGGAGGTTTACGCCCGCGCTGTGGCCGAGAAGCAGCAGGTCGCGGTTGGTTCGTGAGAGCCCGGAAATATTTGTCCTAGAATCCGTGAAAATCCGTGGCGTTTTATCAGCCGGCGAGACGAAGGCGACCTTTCTACCGCCCGCGTGATGGCGGTCACATTTGCCTTACTCTGCACACGCTACAATCCTTCCCATGAAGATCGTCGTCGCAGAGAAAATCTCTCCCGCAGCGGTCGAGCTGTTCCGCGATGAAAGCGGCTGGACGCTGGTCACGCCCGACCAGATCGAAGGCAAGCTGGCGGCGCATCTGGCCGATGCCGATGCGCTGATCGTGCGCTCGGCCGTCAAGGTGGACGCGCACGTGCTCGAACCCGCCACCAAGCTGCGCGTCATCGGGCGCGCCGGCGTGGGCGTGGACAACATCGACCTGGAAGCCGCCACTAAGAAGGGCATCGCGGTGATGAACACTCCCGGCGCCAATGCGGTGGCGGTGGCCGAGCATACCCTGGGGCTGATGCTGGCCATGGCGCGCCACCTGTGCCGCGCCGACGCGCTCATGCACGCCGGCAAATGGGAGAAAAAGACGCTGCAGGGCACGGAGCTGCGCGGCAAGACGCTGGGCATCGTGGGACTGGGCCGGGTCGGCCTGGAAGTCGCCAAACGCGCCCGGGCCTTCCACATGACCGTGGTGGCGCATGATCCGTTCGTCTCCACCAGCGTGGCGCGCGACCTGGAGATCCGCATGGCCGGCCTGGATGAGATTTACGCCACCGCGGATTACATCACCCTGCACGTCGGCTTGACGCCGCAGACGGCAGGCATGATCAACACCGAGAACATCAAGAAGATGAAGCGGGGCGTGCGCCTGGTGAACTGCGCGCGCGGCGAACTGGTGGACGAAGCTGCCCTGGCCGAAGCGCTCAAGTCCGGACAGGTGGCGGGCGCGGCGCTGGATGTGTTCCACGACGAGCCGCTTCGGCAGTCCCCGCTCACCGCGCTGGAGAACCTGGTGATGTCGCCGCACATCGCCGGCTCGACGCACGAAGCGCAGGAGGCGGTCGGCTACCAGATCGCGCTCCAGGTCAAGGAGTACCTGAAGCACGGCGTCATCCAGAACGCAGTGAACATTCCCTCGGTATCGCACGAAGAGTACATCGAGATGCATCCCTACATCGTGCTGGCGGAGCGGCTGGGGGCCTTCCTGGCGCAAGCCACCGACGGCAACGCCGAGGAAGTCGTGGTCCGTTACTCCGGTCCGATGGTGGAGTGGAAGACGGAGCTGCTGCGCAACGCGGCGCTGAAGGGCATCATCAACCATATGCTCTCGGAGCATGCCAACCTGGTGAACGCGGCGGCCATCGCCGACGAGCGCGGCATCAAGGTGCGGGAGACGAAGAAGCCGCGCCCGTCCAGCGGCGGCGCCGCCAATGTGCTCTCAGTTTCGCTCCGAACCACGGCGGAAGAGCACCGGGTGCGGGGCACGGTGCTGCACGACAAGTTCCCGCGGCTGCTGGGCGTGGACGACATCGACGTGGAAGCCCCGCTGGAGCGCAACCTGGTGTATATGCGCAACCTGGACGTGCCCGGCGTGATCGGCAAAATCGGCACCATCCTCGGCGACCACCACATCAACATCGCCAACTTCTCGCTGGGCCGGCAGGAGAAAGAGGGCAAGACCGCGGAAGCCATCGCCGTGGTGCACGTGGATTCCGTCGTGCCGGAAGAGGTGCTCAACGCGCTGCGCAAGGTGGAGGCGGTGAAGGTGGCCAGGGCGATGCGGCTATAAGAAACGCCACGGATTCCCACGGATCAATACGGATCAATTCTCTTATCCGTGTGAAATCCGTGAAAATCCGTGGCGTTTTATTCGCTGTTCTGCCGCTGCAGCTTGCGGCTCTCGGCCAGCATGCCCATGGAGTGCATCAGGTTCTGCAAGGTGACGATGCCCACCAGGTGTTCGCCATCCACCACGGGAATGATGCTGAGGTTCTTGGCGGTAATTTTGCGGAAAGCGGAAGCCAGGGTTTCGGTGCGCTCGGCGAATTCGTAGGCGCTGTTCATCACCGACTGCACGTAGGCGTTGCCGCCGAAGCGCAGCGCGTCCAGGATCCTCTGGCGGGAGATCACCCCCACCATGTTGCTGCCGCGCACCACGGGAAAATCGTCCTGCAGGGAATGGACGGCCTTGGAAAGCGCGTGCTCCAGGGTGTCAGCCGGAGACAGCGTGGAGAACTCGGTGAGCATCACGTCTTCCATGCGCACCGTCTCCAGCACCGCCTGGAACTCGATGCTGCGCTCCTCCAGTTGCGCCGCCACAAAGATGAACAGTCCCACCACCGTGAACCACAGGCTGTACATGCCCAGAACGAAGAAGGCGATGGCGAAGCCCTGGCCGATGGTGACGGCGCGGCGGGTCGCCGGCAGGTAGTCCATGCGGCGGGTCAGAACCGCGCGCAGGATGCGGCCGCCGTCCAGCGGGTAGGCCGGGAGCACGTTCAGCAAGCCTAGAAAGATGTTCGTCCACACCAGGCTGCGCAGCAGGCTGGCGGAGTGTATCCAGGGCCGCGCCCCCAGGTGCGCGCCGGGAACGGCAGCCTCGATCAGCACTGCCGCGGCGGCGGCAATGCCCAGACTCAGCAGCGGGCCGGCCATGGCGATGCGGATCTCGCGCGCGGGGTCCGGCTTGCGGGACGCGAAGGGCGCGTTGTCCATGATGCTGACGCCGCCCAGCGGGAGCAGCACGATGGAGCGTACCGGGACGCCGTTGCGTATCGCCACCACGGAGTGAGCCAGCTCGTGCAGCAGGGCGGAACCCAGCATGAGCAACATCAGCACCACACCGCGCAGAGCGTCGTGGGTGGTGTGAGAGAGCGGCGGCGTCATCCAGATGGGAAGCAGCAGGACGAGAGAAAACACGTGGATGCGCAGCTCCGCGCCCAGCAGATGTCCCACCGATATGGACCAATTCTTCATAGCAAGGAAGCAGTGAGATCCCCCTCACGACATTGTATACATTAGACGCCGGCACACCAGTGGCCAGTGGTCAGTGGCCAGTGGTAAGCGCGGGGACGGAACTGCATTCGGTCATCAGCATCCAGCCAACACTGGGTGCTGAATGCTGAGTGCTGACTGCTTTTATGCGTGTGATTGCGGGCAAATACCGAAGCCGTCAGTTGCGGTCGTTGCGCGGCATGGGCGTCCGTCCCACCACCGACCGCTTGCGGGAAACCCTGTTCAACGTGCTGGCGCCGCAAGTCGAGGATTCGGTGTGGCTGGACCTGTATGCGGGAACCGGCGCCGTTGGGATCGAGGCCCTGAGCCGGGGAGCGCGGACCGTGTATTTCATAGAGGCGTCGCGGAAGGCGGTTGCGGTCATCCGGCAGAATCTGCGATCGCTCGCTATCGAGGGAGGCTACGAGGTGCTGGAGCGCGAGGCGGAGCCGGCGCTGCGGCTGCTCGATTCGCTCTCGGTGAGCTGCGACGTGTGCTTCCTCGATCCACCGTACCGCAGGGAGCAGGCCTACGCCGAAGTGCTCGGCTTGTTGGGAGAGTCGCGGCTGCTGAAGCCCTCCAGCATCGTGGTGGCGGAACACGAAAAGCATTTCGATCCGGGCGGAACGTTTGGCGTGCTGGAACGCTACCGGGAACTGAAACAAGGCGATGCGGTGTTGAGCTTCTACAAACTAGGGTAGCCGGTAGCCACGGATTCTCACGGATGATCACGGATAAGTCACAGGAATACAAGAAACGATCCGTAGGTATCCGTGTAAATCCGTGGCTGGCTCTTACGCCAGCAGTTCGTTGGTCCGCCGGTAGATGGGGTGCTGCATCTCCGCGAGCTCGTTCTTCACCAGGTTCAGGCCGTAGACGCAGCGCTCGAATTCGTGGGAGAGCCGCGCGAACAGCGGCGCGACCTTGGCGTATTCGAAGATCTCGAATTTGGAGACGATGTAGTAGCTCTCCTTGCCGGCCTTCATGAAGTCGATAAAGTTTTCCAGGCGCTGGCGGCGCAGGCGGAAATGGTTGATGCTTTCGGGAAACATCCCGGTGAAAAACAGGGTGTAATCGCCGATGTGTTTGCGCACCTGGCGCTCGCGATCGAAGGACGGGGCTTCGCCATAAATGGGATTGGACTCGATCAGCATCTCGCCCACATCGTCGAGCGGGCGCTCGGAGGCGTTGCGGATCTTGCGGAGCTGTTCGACCTCGCAGAACTCGGTGAGCAGGGCAGCCACGTACTCGCTGACCTCCTGGTTGCGCAGGCCGACGCCTTCGGAAAAATTCCGGCTTACCAGCTCCAGAAAAAGTTGCTGCAACGGATGCGATTCCGGGATCATAGCCCTGTTTCCCCCGCGCCCCTTTCCAATGTGGTTGGGCGAGTGATACACCCAGTCTATCGGCCCACGCAAGTGACAAATGCATTGCGTGGCGAACCTTTAGTAACGGTGGCAAGTCCTTGGTAACCGCGCAACCCGCGCCGGACGAGCGTTTCCGGTTCATGTAGATTTGGATTGCAGGAATTCGCCTGCGGTTATCCAGAATGGAAGTCCGGACATGCAGATTGGCAGGCAACCTTTTAGAGCGTTGACGAGACAACGGGAGAGCGACATGGCACGGCAAAATATTTCCAGCGGTACATCCTGGGAGCCCGTGGTGGGATACTCGCGGGCGGTGCGGGTGGGTCCCTACGTTCATGTGGCGGGAACAACGGCTACCGGCCCGGACGGCATGATTGTTGGGATTGGCAACGTTTACGCCCAAGCGGTGCAGACGCTGCGCAACATCGAGAGCGCGCTGGGGAAGGCCGGCGCCGGCCTCAAGCACGTGGTGCGCACCCGCATCTTCGTCAAGGATATTAGCCAGTGGGAGCAGGTGGGGCGGGCGCACGGGGAGTTCTTCTACGACATTCGCCCGGCCACCTCGATGGTCCAGATCAGCCAGTTGATCTCGCCGGAGATGCTGGTGGAGATCGAAGCCGACGCCTATGTGGGAGATTGAGCCGTTGACTCAAGGTTTTGCCAATCGGCAGCAACGGTTTTTTCCCGCATTGGAAAGAGTAACCGCGGCCGACGGCCCCGCATCTGGCTTGACACGGCGTGCAGGGGGCAGATAATAGCCAATCCGGCGGGTGCAGTGAGAAAGAGGCGATATGGGACTCTTGAAATTGTGCGAGGAAAAACCGCCCACCGTGGGGATTGAAGCGACGGCAGCCGAAGCCATCCAGGTGATGCTGGATAACAGCGTGGGCGGCGTAGCCGTGATCGATGCCGAGCACCGTGTGGCCGGCATCTTCACCGAACGCGACGTGTTGCGGAAGCTGGCGCTCAGCGGGCTGGACCCGCACAAGATCCCGGTCCGGGAACTGATGACCACGCCGGTGGATATGGCAACGACGGAGACCACTCCCGGGGAAGCCTTCGAGGAGATGGTATCCCGCCATTACCGTCACCTCCCCATCGTGGACAAGGACGGGCGGCTGCTGGGCCTGCTTTCCATCCGCCACCTGCTGCAATGGCGCCTGGAAGAGCTCGGTCAGCAACTCGACTCCATGGAACAGTACGTCACCAACGACGCTCCCGGGGGCTGAAGCGGCCAACGAATCGAGCACCCGTTCGGGTAGACAGGCCACGGATTTTCACGGATGGGCACGGATTTTGAGAAGAGTTGATCCGTGTGCGATCCGTGACGATCCGTGGCCAGTCTTTTTCCCCTGTTATAATCAGCAATTGTCCCCATGAAAGATAAGCGGCTAGTGCGTTCGACCACCGTGCTGTCGGTGCGGCGGGATGGCAAGGTGGTGATGGCGGGCGACGGGCAGGTCACGCTGGGCGAAGGCATCGTCAAGCACACCGCCCGCAAAATCCGGCGCCTCTACCAGGAGAAGATCCTGGCTGGTTTCGCCGGTTCGACGGCGGACGCCTTCGCGCTGTTCTCACGCTTCGAATCCAAGCTGGAGCAGTATCACGGCAACCTCGGCCGCGCGGCGGTGGAACTGGCCAAGGACTGGCGCACCGACAAGATGCTGCGGCAGCTCGAAGCCATGCTGCTGGTGTCGGATGCCAGCCAGACCTTCCTCATCAGTGGCCACGGCGATGTGATCGAGCCCGATGAGGCGGTGGCGGCGGTGGGGTCGGGTGGCCCCTACGCGCTGGCGGCGGCGGAGGCCTTGATCCAGCACACCAGCCTGCCCGCCCGGAAGGTGGCGGAAGAGGCCATGCGCATCGCGGGCAAGATGTGCATCTTTACCAATGACAAGGTGACGATAGAAGAGCTGTAAGAACAGGAAGCAGGGAGCAGGAGAACCAGGATCCCTCGCTGCGCTCGGGATGACAGATATGGCAGGATACTCGGGAACGCCGCTGGTGAAGAAGATCGGCATCAAGCCCGGGCACCGGTTGGCGATCCTCAACCCTCCACCGGGATTCGAGAAGGAGCTTGCGCCGCTGCCCGATGGGGTCGTAAATGCTGCCAAGGCGCCGTTGGATGTGGCGATCCTTTTTGCGGCGGACCAGTCGGCGCTCGGGAAGCACCTGGGCAGGCTCAAGGGGAAACTGGCGCCGGCGGGGATGCTGTGGGTCTCGTGGCCCAAGATGAGTTCCGACGTATCCACCGACCTGAGGGAAAGTACAGTGCGGGAGACCGGCCTCGCCGCCGGCTTGGTGGACATCAAAATATGTGCGGTGAATGAAGTCTGGTCGGGGCTGAAGTTTGTGATTCCGGTGAGGGACAGAAGATAGTCGCCAGTAGCCGGTTGCCAGTTGAGGCGATGAGTTGAGCCGCAACCAACTGGCGACCGGCGACTGACGACTGGCGACCAGGAACTGGAGCTTATGGCCATCTATCTACCAGGAACGACGGAAGAAGAACAGATTTCACTGGATGAGCTGACGCCGCGCGAGATCGTGGCGGAGCTCGATAAGTACGTGGTCGGGCAGAAGGACGCCAAGCGTGCGGTGGCGATCGCCCTGCGCAATCGCATGCGGCGGCAGAAGCTGGCGCCCGATCTGGCGGAAGAGATCCTGCCCAAGAACATCATCATGATCGGTCCCACGGGCGTGGGCAAGACCGAGATCGCGCGGCGCCTCGCCAAGCTGGCCAACTCTCCCTTCCTGAAGATCGAGGCCTCGAAGTTCACCGAGGTGGGCTACGTGGGGCGCGATGTGGAGTCCATGATCCGCGATCTGGTGGAAGTGGCCATCGAGATGGTGCGCGAGGAGAAGCTGGAAGACGTGGCCGACCGCGCGGAACTCAACGCCGAGGAGCGGCTGCTGGACATCCTGCTGCCTGCCGGTCCGCAGCGCCCCACGCCGCCCGACGGCGGTGCGGCCGGATTGGTGCTGGAGGGCGGCGATTCGCAGTCGCGCACCCGCGAGAAGCTGCGCCAGCAGTTGCGCGAGGGCAAGCTTGACGAGCGCATCGTCGAGATCGACGTGCGTGAGAAGTCATTTCCCGCCTTCGAGATCATCTCCAACCAGGGCGTGGAGGAGATGGACATCAACGTGAAGGACATGCTGCCCAACATCTTCGGCCAGCGCACCAAGAAGCGGAAGATGAAGGTCAGCGAGGCCTTCGATTACCTGATCCAGGAAGAAGAGCAGCGGCTGATCGATGTGGACCAGGTGACGCGCATCGCGGTGGAACGCGTGGAGCAGTCGGGAATCATCTTCCTCGACGAGATCGACAAGATAGCTGGGCGCGAGAGCGGGCACGGGCCCGACGTTTCGCGTGAAGGCGTGCAGCGCGACATCCTGCCCATCGTCGAAGGCACTACCGTCAACACGCGCTACGGCATGGTGCGCACCGACCACGTGCTGTTCATCGCCGCCGGCGCCTTCCACGTCTCCAAGCCCAGCGACCTCATCCCCGAGCTGCAGGGACGCTTCCCCATCCGCGTGGAGCTGCACTCGCTCACCATTGGCGATTTCATACGGATCCTGACCGAGCCGAAATCGTCGCTGGTGAAGCAGTACACGGCGCTGCTGGAGACCGAAGGCATCCGCTTGGAGTTCACGCGCGAGGCCCTGGATGAGATCGCGAACTTCGCCTTCCGGGTGAATGAGGGCACGGAGAACATCGGGGCGCGGCGGCTGCACACCATCATGGAGCGGGTGCTGGACGAGATCAGCTTCGACGCCCCCGATTTAGAGAGCAAGGACGTCAACATCGACGCCGACTACGTTCGCAAGATGCTGACCGACATCGTGAAGGACCAGGATCTGTCGCGGTACATCCTGTAGTCCACATCGCCTGGCCGCGGAGACACAGAGCCACGGAGCGATTCGCGGCTTGGTGGTCGGTGGTCGTTAGTCGGTGGTCGCTGGTTCGTCCGCGGAAACGGCCGGGTTTGATTCTGTCTGGTCGTGCAGGACGCGGTAATCCCAGATGCCGGCGGCGATGGCGGGCGTGCCCTTGCCCTTCTCGGGAGGGACGGTGCGCACCACCATGCCACGGGCGATCACCTGCGCCTGCTCCAGGCCGGTGATCTCGCCGGGCATCTTCAGGATCAGCTCGACCTCGGCGTTGTCGGGCAGGAGTTCGGGGCCGCGGAACAGTACGCCGGTCTGGCTGACGTTCTCGACCGTCCCGCGGTGCCAGGGCGCGGTGCCGACCTCGCGGTATTTCATCTCCTGGTCATAGAGCTTGATGCGGCGGGCGCGCGGCGACCAGCTCGGTTTCTTCTTGGAGCAAGCACGGCTCGGGCGGGAACCGGCGCGCGGCCGCTCCTGCCCCTTGCCCAGCCCAGTCACGCGCTCCAGCCGCGACATCGTCTTCCAGTCGTACTTGTATTCCTCTCCGCACAGCAGGCATACCTGGTAGTACTCACCATCGGGCCAGCGGCGCGGCCAGGAAAATTCGTGGGAACAGCGGCCAAGACGGAATAAATCCAGGAGCCTGGAACCCATGAGACCTCACTTCGGTGGGAAACCGGGGATACGGTCCCCGCTACATTTATGACGCAAAGATGTGGTCTCGGGACAGATTACTTTGGGACAGTGCCCCGCCAGAGGTGGCCCGCGCTGCTCGCGTCGCCCACTGTAACCGCTTGTTGTATGAGCAGCTTAGGCTGCTCGGTTGGGAGAGACGGGTTTCTCTGAATTCTTTGACGCTTGCCGCCGCTCGATCATGCCCGCGGTGAACAGTATGACTCCGACCACAACGAACAGGGCCAGAGCGACAACAGCGATGACCAGGATGGGCATGCTACACCTCTGACCATGCAGCAGAGCACAGGCCAGACCGGGGCGCAGTGACCGAGCGCACAAGGCCGTGTGATAAGCAATTGCTAATCGGGTCACCGGGCGACTGGAAGGTGCGCTGAGTGCTGACTGCTGATTGCTGAATGCTTTTCTGCTACCCTGATTTGCTTTCCATGAGAACCCGCCTGTTCACCATCGTGGCAGTGCTGGCGCTGGCCGCGCTGCTGGCCTGCGGGATACCGGGAGCGCCGCAGCCGCCCTCGCTCGAACTTCCACGCACGGTCGGGAATCTGCAGGCCGTTCGCAAAGGCGACAGAGTCACGCTGACGTGGACCACGCCGCATGAAACCACCGACCGCAAGCGCATCAAGCACCTGGGCGTCACCCGCGTCTGCCGCGCCGTTGACCGGGTGGCTGTAGCGGAATGCGTGGAGAGGGTGGGCACGTTGCCGCCGGAGCATACGCCGCTGGCCGCAGCCGCTAGCTTCACCGACACGCTGCCGAAGCCGCTCCAGGAGACGCACGCGTCGGGTTTTGCTACCTATGCTGTGGCGGTGGAGAACGCTCGCGGGAAAAACGCTGGGTTGTCGAACCAGGTCACGGTGCCGCTGGCGCCGACGCTCCCGCCGCCCAGCCGGATTTCCGCCAAGGTAACTGCTGAAGGCGTGGAAATATCGGCTTCCGGTAAGCAAGGGCCCCGCCTGCCCGCTGGCTTACACTCCGTTTTCCACCTTTATCGACGCAGCCAAGGCAGCCCGAACACAGTGGATCTGGGCGAACCGTTAAGCGCCGAGGCGATTGGGTTCGGGCACGCAATGAACTTCTTCGACCGCACCGCGGAGTGGGAGAAGACATATCTGTATAAGATCGCCGCGGTGACGGTCGAGCCTGTCCAGGGGAAGGAGGAGCGGGTCGAGGGCGATGACTCCTCCGAGATCGAGGTCTTCGTGCACGATGTTTTCCCACCCGCGGTTCCGACGGGCTTGCAGGCCGTATCTGCGGGCACAGCCCAGCAGCCGTTCATCGACCTGAGCTGGACGCCGGACACCGAATCCGATCTGGCGGGCTATAACGTATATCGCCATGAAGAAGCCGCAGCGCCGGTCAAGATGAACAGCGAGGTGGTGAAGGCGCCGACCTATCGCGATACCGCCGTGCAGGCCGGGCGCCGATACTCGTATTCGGTCAGCGCAGTGGACGTGCGCGGGAACGAGAGCGAGAGATCGACCGAAACGTCTGAAGCAGTCCAGCAGTAGGTGTTGGATCGGGTCATCGGGTGATCGGGCCATCGGGTGATTGCGCGGGGTAGAATCGGTTTGCACCTAACGGCTCTGATCTTCTACCCGCTCACCGCCGTCCCATGAAGGAAGCTCCTGAAGCGGCAGCCGATGTCAGCCAGAAGCCGGTTTCGCTGGCGGAGATCGCTCTGCTGTTCCTCAAGCTGGGGACAACCGCCTTCGGCGGGCCCGCGGCCCACGTCGCCATGATGGAGGACGAATTCGTCCGCCGCCGGAAATGGCTCAGCCATCAGGAGTTCCTCGACCGCTTGGGCGCGTCGAACCTCATCCCCGGGCCCAGCTCGACGGAGATGGCCATCCACATCGGTTTCAGCAAGCGGGGATGGCGGGGCCTGATCGTCGCGGGGTGCTGCTTCATCGTGCCCGCGGCGGTCCTGGTCGCTCTGATCGCGACTGCCTATGTGCGCTACGGATCGCAGCCGCGGGTTGAGCGCATACTGTATGCCATCAAGCCCGTGGTCATCGCGGTGGTGGCGCAGGCGTTCTGGAGCCTGGCCAGATCGGCGGTGAAGAGTGCCTGGCTGGCCGCGATCGGCATCGTCTGCGTCGTGGCCTACTTTTTCCACGTGCGGGAACTTGCGCTCCTCGCCGTGGCTGGGATCGCCGCCGCCGGCCCTGTGTTGGTCCGCTCGCGCAGGGCGGCGATGCTCCTGCTGGCGCCGATGGCAGCCGTCGCGGCGAGGCCGGATGCAGTCCCGTTCGGGCTCGCGCGCCTCTTCCTCACTTTCCTGAAGATCGGATCGGTGCTCTTCGGAAGCGGCTACGTGCTGCTGGCCTTCCTGCGCTCCGATTTCGTGGACCGGCTCCACTGGCTGACGGAGAAACAGCTCCTGGACGCGGTTGCGGTCGGGCAAGTGACGCCGGGGCCGGTCTTCACCACCGCAACCTTCATCGGGTATATCGTCGGCGGCACGTGGGGCGCTGCGGTTGCGACCGTGGCCATCTTCCTGCCGGCCTTCATCCTGGTAGCCGCCAGCGGGCCTCTGATACCGCGGATTCGCCGATCTCGGATCGCCGGCGCCTTCCTGGACGGAGTCATCGTGGGATCGTTGGCGCTGATGGGCGTGGTTGCATGGCAACTGGGCCGAGCGGCAATCGTGGATTTCACTACCGCGGCGATCGCGCTGGTCAGCGCCATCCTGCTGTTCCGATTCCGCGTCAACTCGGCGTGGCTGGTGATCGGAGCGGCGGTGGTGGGATGGGCGTTATGAGAAAGTGGGAAGTAGGAAGTGGTAAGTGAAAAGTCTGATTTTCTACTTCCCACTTTCCACTTCCCACTTTCCACTCTAAGATAGTGCGTCTTCAAGCTCATGAAATATTGCCGGTTCCAGACCGAAGACGGAATCCACTGCGGCATCATTGAGAGCGTGGCCGGGCACGAGGTGATCAACCAGATCGCTTCGCCGCGCGCCGAAGATCCATTTTGCACCGACTTCCACCCCACGATGACCCACCTGCCGCTGGAGGGCACGAAGCTGCTGGCGCCGGTGACGCCCTCGAAGATCATCTGCGTCGGCCGCAACTACCGGGAGCACGCGCGCGAGTTCGGCAACGAGCCTCCTACCGAGCTGCTGATCTTCCTGAAGCCGCCCTCGTCGGTGATCGGGCCGGAGGACAACGTGGTGTACCCGCCCATCTCCGAGCGCGTGGACTTCGAAGGCGAGCTGGCGGTGGTGATCGGCAAGCGCTGCCGCAACGCGCGCGCGGACGAGGACGTGCGGACGTACATCCGCGGCTACACCTGCCTGAACGACGTGACCGCGCGCGACCTGCAGCGCAAAGACGGGCAGTGGACCCGCGGCAAGGGCTTCGATACCTTCTGCCCGGTCGGGCCGGTCATCAGCGACCAACCCGACCCGTGGAAGGGAGTGACCGTGGAAACCCGCGTCAACGGCGAGCGCAAACAGCACGGCAGCACCACTGGTTTCATCTTTCCGCTGGACGAGATCATTCGGTATTGTTCGCAGGTGATGACGCTCGTGCCCGGGGACGTGATCGCCACCGGCACCCCTTCGGGCGTCGGTCCCGTGAAGCCGGGAGACGTGATGGAGATCAGCATTGCGGGGATAGGAACGCTGAGGAATCGGGTCGTCGGGTGATCGGGACACAAGGTGATTGGGGGCCGTAATGAAATTCTTTCTCGACACCGCAAACATCAACGAGATCCGCGAGGCTGCCTCGCTGGGCATCCTGGACGGCGTGACCACCAACCCGTCACTGATCGCGAAAGAGGGCAAAGGCAAGACCTTCAAGGAGACCATCCTCGAGATCTGCTCGGTCGTGGAGGGCCCGGTGAACGCCGAGGTGATCGCCACTGATGCCGGCGCGATGTGCAAGGAAGGGCGCGAGTACGCGAGCTGGCACAAGAATATCGTGGTGAAGCTGCCCACCACGCGCGACGGCCTGAAAGCCTGCAAGTGCCTGGTCGAGGACGGCATCCGCACCAACCTGACGCTCTGCTTTTCCGCCAACCAGGCGTTGCTGGTGGCCAAAGCCGGCGGCTCTTACGTGAGCCCGTTCCTGGGGCGGCTGGATGACATCGGCCACGTGGGCATGGACCTGGTCAAGCAGATCCTCCAGATTTATCGCAATTACGGATACAAGACGCAGGTGCTGGCAGCCTCGCTGCGGCACCCGCTGCACGTGATCGACGCGGCGCTGGCCGGAGCCGACGTGGCTACCGTCCCCTTCAAGGTGCTCGACCAGATGTTCAACCATCCCCTCACCGATAAGGGCCTGGCTACGTTCCTGAAGGATTGGGAAAAGCTGAAGGGATAGTCCGTTAGTCGTTGGCCCTTGGTTGCCAGCGAAGGCATGGTTTCCCTCCCCTATTCGTAGTAGATTGACAGCATTAGCTTTCAGCGCCATGAGTCTCCTGCGCCACTATTCTGTGATTCTTGGCGGCGCCAGCGCCCTAGTGCTGGTGGCCGGGCTGCTGGCCCGGCGGCGCCGCAAGACGCCCGACGATCGCGAGCGCGAGCGCCGGCAACGCATCACCCAGCACGGCCGCATCACTGACGGCAATATCCTCGACGTGCAGGAGCTTGCCCTGAACGGGCGCGGTTCGGCGCAGATGCTCATCTACCAGTACGACGTGGCCGGCGTCACCTACGAGGCGTCGCAAGACATCACCTACCTGCGCCACCAGGTGGACCTCTACTCCTGCCGGCTGGGCCTGGCCACCTCTGTAAAGTACGATCCGCACAACCCCGGGGACTCGATTGTGGTGGCCGAGGGATGGACGGGGCTCAGGAAATAAATCGGGCCATCGGGGTGATGATCCCCCCGCTTTAGGCGAACATTCCGTAACGTTTTGCGATGAAATGAGTCTTACAGGTGTGCCCGGCGCGCTGGTACTAATCCCTTTCCCGCCGGCGGACGTACTGCCGTAGGGCCCCGGCAATGCGCTCCGGGCGGGTACAATAACCAAGGATGGCAAATCTCCCGTTACCCATCGCCGCATTTCTGGCGGGCTTGCTGTCGTTCCTCTCGCCCTGCGTGTTACCGCTGGTGCCGGGATACGTTTCACTGATCTCGGGCGTAGGCGCTGAGGGCCTGAGCGAACCCGAGAACCGCGTTCTGCGCACCGTGATGCTGAACTCCGTGATGTTCATCCTGGGGTTCTCCCTGGTGTTCATCGCGCTGGGAGCGGTAGCGACGGAAGTAGGACAGCTCACGCGGCAGTATTACCCAATCCTGACCCGGATCGCGGGCATCGTCATCATTCTTTTTGGGCTGCACCTGACGGGCATCTTCAAGATCAACGCGCTTTACGCCGACAAGCGCATGCACAGCGTCAAGGGATCGAGCACAGCGGTGGGCGCGTTCGCGGTGGGCTTTGCCTTTGCGTTCGGGTGGACACCCTGCATCGGGCCCATCCTAGCGACCATCCTGGCATTCGCCGCCTCGGAGAATTCGGTCGCCAAGGGTACGGCGCTGCTGGCGGTGTATTCGGCGGGACTGGCAGTGCCGTTCCTGCTGACCTCGCTGGGCATCGACCGCTTCCTGCAGTTCTACGCCCGCTTCCGGCGGCACCTGCATGCAGTGGAGGTCGCCAGCGGGGTGCTGCTGATCGCCATCGGCGCGCTGATCGTCACCCGCCACTTCACCATCCTGTCGGCGTGGCTGTCGTTCCTGAACCGTTTCGCGTTGTGAGGTGCCGTGAACCGTAACGCAATCGTGATTATCGTGGTGATGGCCGCCGTGGCCCTCATGCTGTTTGCCGGTGTCCGCATGGCGAGGCCCAGAACCGGCGTGGTCAAGCTCAGCCCGGTGGGGAAGAACGGGTCGGTGGCGCCGGACTTCGAGTTGAAGAGCCTCGACGGCAAGCCGGTGCGGCTCTCGGATTTTCGCGGCAAGGCCGTGCTGCTGAATTTCTGGGCCACCTGGTGCGCGCCCTGCAAGATCGAAATGCCATGGTTCGTGGACCTGCAGAAACAGTACGCGTCGCAGGGGCTGCAGGTGATCGGTGTCGCCATGGACGATTCCGGCGAGGACACCATCGCCAAGTTCGCCAAGCAGATGGCGGTCAACTATCCGGTGCTGATCGGGAAGGAAGCCGTGGGTGATGCCTACGGCGGCGTGGAGTTCCTGCCTACTACCTTCATTATCGACCGCCAAGGCAAGGTGGTGGATCGCGTCTTCGGGCTGGTGAGCCGCAGCGAGTTCGAAGACGGCATCAAAAAGGCGCTGGGGACCCCGGCAGTGCAGGCAAGCGCAAAGGAGCCGGCGCGATGATCAAGTCGGCCGTCGTCGGATTCCTGGCAGGATTCGTGCTTGTGCTCGTGGCCGCGGGCGCGGCCATGGACGACACGGCGCCGCAGACACCGTCGTGGGTGACGCCGTTGCCCGTCGCCAAGATCTCCGTGGCATCCGGCAAGCCCGCTACCTTGCGCCTGCGGTTCAAAGTGGCGGACGGATATCACATCAATTCCAACCAGCCGGGATCGGAATTGCTGATTCCGACCAAGTTGCAACTCAATCCGCCCACCGACATCGGTTTGGGCTCAATCACCTATCCCAAGGGCCACGACCTGACGCTGGCCATCGCTCCCGACCAGCCGCTGAACGTCTACACGGGCGAGTTCACGATTACGGCCAAGGTGAGCGCCATGCGCACGGCCAGTCCGGGCAAGTACAAGGTGCATGGCCAGCTCAAGTACCAGGCCTGCAACGACCGCTCCTGTTTCCCGCCCAAGCTGGCGCCGGTAGATTTCGAAGTATCGGTGTTGAAACCAAAGACCGGCAGCACGGCGCACAATCCTGCGCAGAGCCCGCACGTTCACCAGTAGCAGTCAGCGGTAAAAGCAGCCACGGATTCACACGGATTGCTACGGATCATTTCTTAATTCTTCATCCGTTCTGATCCGTGTGAATCCGTGGCCGCTTTGCTACTCCGTCCTGATCTCCATGGTTTGGTCGATGGTGATGGACTGGGGCGCGGCAGCGGGCGGGCCCGAGTAGCTGGCGACCACGCGGAAGGCATTGCCGCCGAAATTCACCGAATAGGTGTAGCCGGCGCGGCCCGATGCCGGCAGGTTGATCACCCCCTTGGAGCGCAGATCGTCGAGCGAGAGATATTTGCCCTCGAGGGCGAACTGGCTGCGCTCGGCGCTGGCGATGGCCAGCAGGTCGTTCTGCACGCCGGTGATGTCCACGACGGCGCGAACATTGCCAGAGCCTTCCGGCGTCACACTCTTCGCCTGGCGGGTGTAGAGCCATGCTCCGACGCACAGCACAATCATTAATCCCAGAAAACCAAATGCGCGGCCCATAGGCAGACTCCTGAGCCGAATTGTATGTCAGGGGATCGCTGGCCCGTTCATTGGCGATTGGGGTTCCTGCGCGCCGGGTTGCGGGCGCCGAACCAGTCCCGCCCAATACCGGCGCAGCAGGGCCCATCCGTATTTCAGCGCCAGGAGGATGGTCACCGCCCACAGCGCGATCGCGGGCAGCCGCATCAGCACGGCCAGCATGGTGACGCCGTACTCGGCAAGGCTCTCCATGCCTTCGCGGAACGCGACCTTGAACTGGTAGAGCGGGCGCCAGTGCAGCCCGAAGGTTTGAGCTTCCGTCTCCGAGCGCAGTGATATCGTGAACGATGCCATCGCCACCTGCTGGGAGAGGGAGCGGAACTCGGCTTCGGTCCTCTCGATGCGCTCGCGAACGTCGGCAAGCTTTTCAGTCACGGCCAGGACGTCCTTCACCGAGCCGGCCCGGCGCAGGATCTGCAGGTACTGCTCCTGTTCGGCGCGGTAGCTCTTGAGGGTGGCTTCGGTGTCGACGTATTGATGGGTAACGTCCTCCGCCTGAATCTGCTCGTCCTCAGTGCGCGAGCCCAGCTTGTGCAGCGCAGCCCGCGCCTCCTCGAACTGCGCCGCCGGCACGCGGATGGTGAGTTGAGCGCGCCCGCTTTCCTCAGTGCCGACCCGCAGACTCACCGCGTATCCGCCGAACTGTTCGGCTACAGAGCGAGCCGCCTCGGCGGCTTTCGCCGGATCGGTCGTGACGAGAGAGAGTTGTGCGGTCTTGACGATCTTGCGATCAGCGGCCACGCCGCCTGGCACACCGCCAATCGTTCCGGCCTTCTCGTTCCGCGCCGACGCCAACGGTTGGCTTTCCATCGCAAATGGCGCGAGGCCCGTACTGTCCATTGGAACTCGTGACCGCATCAGGTTGGGGACGGAAACCGCGATCAGCAAAGCAATCCCCAAGAGTGCAGCCAGGAATCCCATAGCCATGCCTTGCCGCCGTGGAGTAAAGGCAATCATTTCTCGTGCGCTCGCCATCGTTCTTCTCCCTTATCGTTTAGAAGGACACACGCCGATCTTTGTTCCAAGGTGGTGTGCGATGTTTGCGGAACCTTGGAACACGCTTCGGTGTCGTGAATGGAACGAGGCTGCGGGCGCAACTTGCAGGAGGTAGTTAGGCCGGCTCCCGGACGGTCAGCACCGGGCACGGAGCTTTGCAGACGATCTCGTAAGCCTTAGCCTGCGCTGTTTCTGGGCGGTCGGCTTCCACCGGCCGCAAACCCAGCACCATGAGGTTGGGGCTCCACGCGGCGGAAGTCTCCAGGATCTGGTTGGTAGCGGCCCCGAATTCTACGAAGAACTCGGGCGCGTCCGGCAGCTTGGCGTCTTCGGGAATCAGCGCCCGCAGTCTCTTCAAGCGCTCGTTGCCGATGCGTTCTTTTTCCTCGGGCGCGAGCCGCTCCGCGTCGGTCACCACGTGCAGCACCGCCAGCGACGACCGCAGTTGCTCCGCCAGCCACACCGCATAGCGCACCGCGTAAAGAGACTGATGAGCGAAGCCCGTGGGCACCAGTATCCGTGGCGCGCCGTCTTCCGGGTTCTGGCTGGAGCTGGGACCGACGATGAGCACAGGGCAGGGCGCCTGGCGGAAGATCCTTTCCGCCACCGAGCCCATGATCAGCTTCCACACCCCCGTGCGTCCGCGCGTCCCCACCACCACTAAATCAATGGAGCGCTCGGCGATCAGCTCCGACAGCACTTCCCACACTTCGCCCGGCTTGACCAGCAGTTCGTGCGGAATGCCGGTGAGCCGTCCGGCGATGAAGTGGTCCATGATTTCGGACTGCCCGGCGCGCCACGCGTCCATCAGCGGTTTTTCCGACTGCGAGGCGGCCACGTGGGTCATGAGCAGCTTGGCGTTGTGCCGCCGCGCGATCTCGATGGCAAAGCGCGTCGCCAGCTGGGAGGCGGGCGAGAAGTCGGTGGCCACCAGGATGTTTTCGAGCTTCAAAACTACGGGCAGCGTCGGCATGGGCGGAACGGCGCAGTATAGCATCGGCGCTTCGGCTGCGTGCTTCGTGAGGCATCCGGAGTATGGTGCTGCTTTTCCACATTTGCACTAATCACGGGCATTGACGCCAGCCGAGCGTGCGCTTAAGGTGAGTCCCGTCGACGGCTGAAAGGGTTGGCTTCCTAATCAGTAGCCGGTCCGAAGTAAGCTGAGTGATCGGTTCGGCGGGGCGACCCGCAAGGACCGCTAGACCCGAAAAAACCGACGGTTTTGCGAGAGTCCGCCGGGGTTTGGTACCGCGAAAGCGGTGATCGCATCAGGGGCTGCGATGGTGCATGTTTCCACGCTGCCGAGCTCCCTCGCCGGAGTCGGTGGCTGGAACATAACCAATGTCGCAGCCCTTCCTTTTTTTGCCAATCGAATTTTCCCCTCGGGGCGTATCTTTAGCCGCGCCGACAAACCCCACAATCCTACTTATCATCCCGAACGAGCGCCGAGGGAGTTGTGCGACCTGAAACTGATGTGGCGGGAAATCTACAGGGCAGGGAAAAAACATCGGCCGGTGCCGGCGAAGAGCGTTGTTTCGCTATCGGCGGAACCGGCCGTTGGGATCTTCTTTTGGTGTTGCCATGCAAATCCTTTCTTGCAGGCACGCTCGGGTTATTAGCCACCCCATACTGCGCTGCCAGCTTTCGTGTTCGTTTTCACCGTCATGGGAGCTTCTCCTCTCTTCTCTGAAATCTGGTTGCTTTCTGTTTTGGCTGCTGTCTGCTGCTCAGCGGCTCGACTTACCCACCCCATACTGCGCTGCCGGCCTTGGTGTTCGTTTTCACTGTCATCTGAGTGCTCCTCTCTTTTGAAATTCGTCGTCCTTCTGTTTGTTTTGCTTGGCTTAGCCACCCCATACTGCGCTGCCGGCCTTGGTGTTCGTCTTAACTGTCATCTGAGTGCTCCTTTCTTTTGAGATTTGTTGTCGTTCTGTTTGTTTCACTCGGCTTACCCACCCCATACTGCGCTGCCGGCCTTGGTGTTGGTCTGAACTGTCATTTGAGTGCTCCTTTCTTTTAGATTTTCGTTTCCTGTCTGGTTACTTTCGACTTTCTTTATTACCTCGGACACCTTGACATATAGCAATGCCCATGCCAGACCGCGGCGGCCTCTGAGCAATCGCCAGCTTCCCGCGTTATCCATTGAAAACAATGTACTTACGAGTGTGGGTGCGCCGGCGACCCGGGACTCGCCAGGGCTCGAAACAGTTGAGACCTAACCGTCCTGTTTGGTGGCCTAGCATTTGTGTTAGGTCGCGCGCATGGCGGATCGCATTTGGAGCGTTGGGTATACTCATCGCGTGGCGAGCGCACCCAATCCGCAAGCCGAGCCCCCGGCCAGAGTCCGCCTGGAAGCGGTGAGTGGGCCGGTCGAGGGCCGTATCTTCTCGCTGGAGGAGGGCGAGCTCTCGATTGGCCGCGAGCCTTCCAACCTGATCTCCCTGCTGGACCCGCTGGTCTCGCGCCGGCATTGCGTCGTCCGCCGCGACGGCCCTGACGTCCGTCTGGAAGACCTGGACAGCCGTAACAGCACCTTCGTGAATGGCGTGCCGGTGAAAGAACGGGTGCTGGTGCATGGCGACCAGGTACGGGTGGGGAATTCAATCTTCGTCTTCCATGGGTCCAACGATGAGGCGGCCCATACCAGCTCCCTCCGCGTGGACGACTCGGCGACCCCCGGCGGTCCCACCGTGATCCTGCGCAAGGAGAACGCGGTATACCTGCAGGCGTCGCAGGCGGGCCTGCCCAGCTCGGCGCGCACGGTCCGCGACCTGAACGTGCTGCTGAACTTCAGCCGGACGCTGAGTTCGGTCCGCGACGTCGCGACCCTGCAGCAGAAGGTGCTGGACGCGGTGTTCGAGGTGGCGCCGGCGGATCGCGCCGCGGTGCTGCTGGTGGAGGAAGGCTCGGAGGAATTCTCCTCCATCCTGGGACGCTACCGGAACGCGGGACCGGAGCAACCCATCCAGGCGAGCCAGACAATCCTCAGCGAGGTCATGCGCGAGAACGTGGCGGTGCTGTCCAATGACGTGATCGAAGACGAGACCTACCGCGCCGCCGACAGCCTGGCGTCACCCAACGTGCGCTCGGTGCTGGCCGCGCCCATGGAAGCGCAGGGCAAGCTGGTGGGCGTGATCTACCTGGACGCCAGCTCGGCTGGTGTCCACTTCGATGCCGGACTGCTGCAGCTCGTGCTGGCGCTGGGCAACATCGCGGGACTGGCCATGGAGAATGCGCGCCACCTGGAGTGGCTGGGCGGCGAGAACCGGCGCTTGCAGCAGGAACTGAGCGCCGATCATGGCATGATCGGCGAGAGCCAGGCCATGCGCGGCGTCCTGGAGTTCATCTCCAGGGTCGCGGGGCGGGAGTCCACGGTGCTGGTCTGGGGGGAAAGCGGAACCGGCAAAGAGCTGGTGGCGCGCGCCATCCATGCCAACAGCGGGCGGGCCAACAAGCCGTTCGTGGCCATCAATTGCGCCGCCATCACCGAAACCCTGCTGGAGAGCGAGCTGTTTGGACACGAAAAGGGATCGTTCACCGGCGCCGTCTCGCAGAAGAAAGGGAAGCTGGAGGCGGCCGACGGCGGTACCGTGTTCCTCGACGAGGTGGGCGAACTGGCGGTGCCGTTGCAGGCCAAGCTGCTGCGCGTCCTGCAGGAGCGCGAGTTCGAGCGCGTCGGCGGTACCCGGCCCATCAAGGTGGACATCCGGGTGATCGCCGCCACCAACCGCGACCTGAAAGAAGCCTCGCGCGCCGGAAGCTTCCGCCAGGATCTTTACTACCGGCTCAATGTGGTCTCGGTGCGGATGCCGGCCTTGCGCGAGCGCAAGGAGGATATCCCTCTGCTGGCTAACTTCTTCGCCCTCCGTTTCGGCGAAAAGGTGAAGCGGCGGGTCGCCGGAATCTCCGCCAAAGCCCGCGCCTGTCTGCTGCGCTACGAATGGCCGGGGAACGTCCGCGAACTGGAAAACGCCATCGAGCGCGCGGTGGTGCTGGGCTCGACCGAACTGATTTTGGTGGAGGACCTGCCGGAGGCGCTGGTGGAGGAGACCACCACGGAAGGCGAGCCGGTCACGGCGCTGCACGAAGGGCTGCGCGAAGCCAAGAAAGCGCTCATCGAGCGCGCCATCGAACAGGCCGGAGGAAACTACACCGAAGCCGCCGGGATCCTGGGCGTCCATCCCAACCACCTGTTCCGGCTGATCAAGACCTTGCACTTGAAGCCCAAGCGCCAGCGGCAGGCGTAGCCCGGTTCCTGGCTATTGACAAAATATACTTATAGACGTATTTATGTATAAAGCAGAGCTAGAGCGTCCGCTCATATGGATGGGCTCAAGCCGGAGAGACCTGCGCGGATTCCCACGCCCGGTGCGGCGCGACATCGGCCAGGCTCTCTATGCCGCCCAGCAGGGTGAAACCGATCCGTCAGTCAAGGCGTTGAGAGGTTTTGGCGGAGGGTCTGTGCTTGAGATTATTGCGGATCATCAGAGCGGCACATGGCGCGCTGTCTACACAATCCGCTATCACGACGTGATCTACGTCTTGCACGCCTTCCAGAAGAAATCGAAAAGCGGCATCGCCACACCGAAGAAGGATATTGACCTCATCCGCCACCGCTTGGCTGAGGCCGAACGACTCCACAGAGAGGGACGGAAGTAACATGACAACCCGAACGCAAAAGCCTGCGCCGGCAGAGAAAAGCAGCGGGAACGTATTTGCTGACCTCGGTCTCCCCCACCCCGAACAGGAGCTTTTGAAAGCAAAGCTCACGCTGCAGATTTACCGCCTCGTCAAACGACGCGGTCTCACGCAAACCGAAGCGGGAAAGATCCTCGGCATCAAACAGCCTCACGTCTCGGCATTGATGCGCAACCGCTCCGGCGCTTTCTCGGTTGAGCGCCTCATGGACTTTCTCACCGCCATGGGGCAGGACGTGGAGATTACCGTTAAGCCCACGCGCAAGGAACACGGCACGGTGTCCGTGGTTGCGTGACCTGGACTTGAAGCCTAAAGGCGAGTGGCAGGCATGGGATATTACCGAGACCTCAAGAGGCGATGAACCATGGCAATACCTGATTACCAAAGCGTGATGCTTCCACTGCTCAAGCTCGCCGCGGATGGAAATGAGCACCATATCCGCGAAGCCATCAGCACGCTCGCTGACCAGTTCAAGCTGACTGATGACGAACGGAAGGAGCCTCTGCCGGGCGGTATTGGTGCTGTGTTTGATAATCGTGTAGGTTGGGCGCGGACGTACCTGAAGAAGGCTGGTTTGCTTCAATACACGCGGCGAAGCCACTTCCAAATCACCGATCGTGGGCAGATGGTAATTGGCCAAAAACCAGGGCGAATCGACGTGATTTTTCTGCGCCAGTTTCCAGAATTTCTTGAATTCCATGGAAGAAAGGCGGTTGGCGAAGAGCAAAATCAAGAGCCGCAGGAGATCGGCACCGAGACGCCCGAGGAATTATTGGCCTCCGGCTATCTGAAGCTCCGAAAGCAACTTGAGGCTGACCTGCTGGCTCGTGTCATATCTTGCCCTCCTGACTTTTTCGAGCGGCTTGTGGTCTTACTTCTCACGACCATGGGGTACGGCGGTTCACTTGCCGACGCTGGGAAAGCCCTCGGTAAGGCAGGGGATGGCGGCATTGATGGCGTTATCAAGGAGGACAAGCTCGGTCTCGACTTACTGTTCATTCAGGCCAAACGGTGGGAAAATGCCACCGTGGGGCGCCCCGAAATTCAGAAGTTCGTCGGCGCTCTGTATGGCAGAAAGGCAAAGAAGGGCATCTTCATCACAACTTCGACGTTTTCGAAGGACGCGAAGGACTACGCAGACGGCCTTGAGAGCAAGGTGATCCTCATCGACGGGGCGCAATTGGCGGAGTTGATGTTCGAATACAGCGTCGGCGTTTCCACGGTCAACAGCTACGTAGTAAAGCGCATTGACTCTGATTTCTTCGAGGATGAGGCTCCATCGGCTATAGGCGAAGCAGCCGGTAGCTGATGTGCAGGATGTTGCACTACCTCGGCGAGTGGGCTGTTTCTTCCAAGCTTAAAGAGTGGGCGGCCATTTGCGGGCGGCGTGGAAGACGCGCAGGATTTCCACCGTCTGCCCGCGTACGCGATAGGGCACGATGCACGGCGTGCCGTGCACAACCAGTTCGCGTGTGCCGTCAACCCGGCCCGGCCTCCCCAAAGCGGGATAATCCGCTACCTGTGCTACGGCTCGCTCGACTGCAGCCACGACGCGGCGGGCGGCGGCGGGATTGTCGCGGGCGATGTACTGGGCATGGGCTTCAAGATTCGCCAGCGCTGTTCGCAGCCAGCGTACTCGCAAGGGCCTAACCGGCACGCCTCGCTCGCTTCCGGCCCGTCCACTTGCTCATGGTGCGGCGCACCTGCTGCTTGGTGGCGAAATCTCCCCGATCCGCTTCTTTCAGCCCTTTCCTGATCTCTTCGATTTGCCAGTCGTTGGCGGCCACGTACTCGCGGATGGCCTCGGCGGCGATGAACGACCGGCTGCGGCGCTGCGCCTTGGCCAGGTGATCAAGCTGTTGCCGCAGTTCAGGTTCCAGCCGCAGCGTCATAACGGTGCTTGCCCCCATGATCACCTCGAAATACAAAGGAATACTTTGTATTCTAACACCGAACTGTAATCTCACCCAGACCATTACCGCCCGCTCTACTTCAGCCCGCTCACCAGGAACAGATTGGACAAGTCGTGTTGGAAGGTACCGGCTGCGGCCTTGCCGTCGGAAGAGAGTGCGACTTGGCCGACGAATTCCGCCCCGCTCTCCGGCACCTTGAGAACGCGCCAAGGCTCTCGCTTGCGCGACGCCACTTCCACCCGCGTCAGCTTGACGGTTTCGCCCTCGGACTGCGCCAGGAACAGGTAACGCCCGTCGCCGCTCCAGCGGACGACGCTCTCGCCGACTTGCAGTTCGGTGATCGCCTTGGGCTCGCCGCCGCCGATGTCGCCGAGCAGAAGCCTGTGCGGATCAACCACGACGAAAGTGTGCCCATCCGGCGAGACCCGCGTGGCGCGGACTCCCTCCGGCGTGACCGGTTTCGGCGGCCCGCCGTCCAAGTCACACATCCAGGAGCGCACCGGCCGCCCGGGCTGATTGCCGGTAAAGAGGATGCGCTTGCCGTCCGGAAACCACTCAACGGATTCGTAGTGCATGTCTCCGAAATCGAGCGCACGCAACTCCCCCGGGCCCGTGGGCAGAAGCAGCAACTGCGAACTCGCCGGCTGGTGGTGAACGCTGGCCACCCACTTCCCATCCGGAGAAAGCGCCGGCAGGTTGCCGTACCCCAAACGCACCGCCGGCGAACCATCCGTTTTGCGCAGATAGATGGCGGCATTGCGCCCCTCGCCGCTGGTGAGTTCAACGAAGACCAGGGACTTGGCGTCCGGCGAAAGGTCATAGGCAAAGGATGCATCGAACCAGGCAAGGTCGCGTTGCGTAGAGCCGTCGGCGGGAGCATAGAGGATGCCCAGCCGTGAGTTCACCGTGCTGATGAGCACGCGGCCGTCGCGGGCTACGTCCTGCATCACGATGAATCCCGGAACCTGAGAGACCAGCCGCTGTTGGCTGGACAGATCGACCGCATAGACCGCCGGGTCCCCGCCCGCCTGGGTGCCGGAGAACCAGATCTCGTCTCCAGTGGGCGACCAGTTCAGCCAGCCGACGCCGCGCCATCCCCGCGAAAGCACCTGCTTCGAGTGATGCGGGCCGAGGATGCAGAGCGAGTAATCGCCCACCGCGACGTCATGTTCGAAAAAGGCGATCAGCTTGCCATCGCGCGACACTCGCGGAAAGGCCGGCGGGCGGTCTTCCGTTTCGTACAGCACCGTGCCCACAGGGTATTCGAGCCGGTACTTCAGGGCCACCTTGCGCACCACCGCCAGCGATTCCCCGTCCGGTCCCCAGTCGGCGTAGTAGACATTCTCCAGGATCTCCCGAGGCGCGCCCCCGCCGAAGGGCACCCGGGCGAGCGTGCCGGCAGGGCCGCTGCCGAGCAAGACCGCCATCTCTCCCGAGGCGGAGACGGACATCACCCGGCCAGGCGGCAATTGCAGGGGCCGGCCTTCGCGGTTGCCGGGGATCACGGAAAAAAAGGACGATGGGGCGCCGTCCCATTCGGCGCTGTACACCACCGCGCCTCCGGGAGCGAACCTGGCGGAAGTCACGTCGCCGCGGCGGAAGGTCAGTCTCTGGAACGAGGGCGGCTCCGCGCGCAGAAAACGCGGCACGAAATAGGCTGCCGGCAGCAGCACCAGCGCGAGCGCGGCGAGCGCGCCGATGGCCATCCAGCGCGCGGCACGGCGCGGAGCCGGCCTGGCCGCCGTGCGGCGCGGCTGGACAGGGGCGATGCCGCTCGCGTCCACCTCATCCCGCAACTCCTCGAGCGCGACCTTCACATCGGCCATGGTCTGCCAGCGGCGCTCGGGTTCCTTCCTCAAGCAGCGGCCGATCAACCGCTCCAGCTCAGGATGGATGTCGGGCACTGCCTGCGAGACCGGCTGCGCTTCTCGGTGCATAACCGCCGAAAGCATCGACAGCTTGGAGGAGCCGGGAAAGGGCTGCCGGCCGGAGACCATCTCGTAGAGCACCGAGCCGAAGGAGAAGATGTCGGAGCGGGCATCGATCTTCCTGCCGTCCGCCTGCTCGGGAGACATGTAGGCGACGGTGCCGAGAACTGTGCCCTCCTCGGTGTGCGGCGAAGCTTCCGCGTGCACCGTCTCGGCAAAGGCATCGGTGTCGAGCGGCCCGGTCAGCTTGGCCAGGCCGAAATCCAGGATTTTCACCAGGCCCTGGGGCGTGACCATGATGTTGCCCGGCTTCAAATCGCGATGCACGACGCCAGCGGCATGCGCGGCGGCCAGCGCGTCGGCGATCTGGATGGCGTATTTCAAGGCCTCGCGTGCCCGCAGCCCTTTGCGCCCGATCAGCTTGTCCAGCGTTTCGCCCGGCACGAATTCCATGGCGATGTACTGAACCGGCTGGCCATCCACCTCCTGGGTGTTGATGTCGTAGATAGTGACGATGTTGGGATGGTTGAGCGAGGAGGCGGTCTTGGCTTCCTGCACAAAGCGTTTCTGCCGGTCGGGGCTGGCCAGCGCGGACGCAGGCAGCACTTTGATGGCGGCCGTGCGGTCCAGGCGTGAGTCGACTGCTTTGTACACAACGCCCATTCCGCCCGCGCCGATCTTCGACTCAATGCGATAGGACCAGAGCGTGGTGCCTACCATGGAGAGACCCATAGCCCCCGGGGGGCTCATTCTAACGCAAATTTTACAGATGTCACGGGTGAGCGATCACCATCACCGTCGGCGCCCGGTTAAGCACGCAATCCAGCGCCAACCGCAGGTTCTCAGGATCGAGAGCGGCAAAGCTCTCGTCGAAAATCAGCACGTCGGAGCCCTGCAGCAAAGCCCGCGCGATGTAGAGCCGGCTGCGCTCACCGTGCGAGAGCTGCCATCCGCTCTCTCCCACCATCTGCAGCATTCCGGCGGGCATTTTCTCCAGCAGCGGCCCCAGGCCGAGCTCGCGGCAGATGGACTCCGCCTCCTCATGGTCCTTCTCGGTCAGCCAGCCATCTTTGCCCATCAACAGATTGAAGGAGAAGGTGCCGGTCAGCACGTGGTTCTCGTGGAACTGCGGGGCGGAAGCGACCCGCCGCAGCCAGCCCTGAGCCCCCAGCGTTTGCCGGTCCAGGCCGCGGGCCAGCAGCAGTCCGGATTCCGGTCGCAACATCCCGGTGAGCAGCGATGCCAGCGTGGACTTCCCGCCGCCGGACGGTCCTTCGAGCAGGAGCCGGTCGCCGGCGGAGATGCTGAGATTGCAGTGCTGAAGTACAGGCTCGGAATTATTGGGATATCGGAAGACGAGGTCGCGGGCCTCAATCACCGCTTCGCGCTCGCTCGCCGACTCCATGGTCGCCAACGCCGGTGAACCGGAGATCTCTTCCCGCGCGGCGGCATCGAACAGAGGCGCAACCTGCTTCCAGGCGATGGCGGCCTCGGTGAGGTTCCACATGCCGGAGGCGAGACGCCGGAAAGCGCGGTACGCCAGCAGCAGGCCGCCCACGCTGACCGCCAGCGCCGCTGCCGGGCTCCCGGAAACGAATGCCGGCGCGAGCCCGGCTACTCCGACCACCAGCCAACCACGCGGGACAACCGCCATCAACATTGCGCCGCGGCGGTCCACCGCTTGGGAAACGGTTTGATAGCGCTCCAGCCCCTGATCTTCGGAATCGTGCCAATGCCCGCGTGGTTCCTGCGCCAGGCGGGTGCGATGGCCGACCATGCGCTCCACCAGGTCGTTCGTCATGGCGACACGCGATTCCGTCCAACGACGCTCCTCCTGGAAGTAGCGCCAGCCCAGAACGCCAGCCATGCCCACCCAGAGCACCAGCAGCAGCGCGTGTCCGACGCCGCCGGCGCCCGCGCCCAGCACCACCGCTGCCAGCACCAGTTCGATCACCGATACCAGCGCCATGAACCCGCCGCTCAGCGCCAGCGACTCCAGCGCTTCCGACTCGATCACCCTTCCCAGCAACTGGCCTGCGCCTTGATGGCGAATCTCGTCCGGCTTCAGGCGCAGCGCGCCGCACAGCAACCTTTCCTTCAGGATTCCGCCGGCGGTGATCGAGACCAATCCTTGCAGCCAGGTGATGAGGCCGCGGATGGGAACCAGCGTCAGCAGCAGCAGGGCCCACGCCAGCAGCAAGCCGCGATCGAGGCGCCCTTCGAGAGCGCCCACGCCGACAATGAACCACGCCGCCAGCCAGAGCACGTATTGAATCAGATGTGCGCTGGCCAGCATGGCAAGCCGCCGCGGAACCCGCGCCAGTTTCAGTTGCAGGGAGAAGCTGGCGCCCGGCGGAAGCCTTAGCAGCCACGCGTGGCCGATGCGCGTGCCGGCAAGGCGCTCGCGCAGCAGGGCTTCACGCACACGCTCGCGGCGGCGCTCCGGGACGGCAGCGGTTTCCAGCAAATCATCCAACTCGCGGGAGAACGGGGCTTCGGCATCGGCGCAGAGTTCCGCGCAAATCACCTCTGTTCCCAGATGATGGACCTCCAAGTCCGGCCCGAGGACAGTTCCCGCGTCCAGCAAAGCCAGCAGGCGGCCGTCGGAGCAGCGCACCACGGCCGGAGCCGCACACGCGAGCTTTCGTTCGAGATCGGCGTAACGGATCTCTTCCGGCTCGGCTTCCAGGCCGAGCGCACTGGTTGCGGATTCGATCCAGAGTCCCAGCCGGCGGGGATCATCGGCAAGGTTGGCGGGCGGCGTGGGAAGCTCGATGGCCTTGGGGCGCAGACCGCTCCGGCGCGCCAAGGCCTCCAACGCTTCGCCGATCCTATTTGCCGGCCATGAAATCACGGTGACGCTCCATCGGTAATGAGATGTTGCCGTTGTCCAGGCGCAGCCGGCGCCAGGCCCCGCGCGACCATCCGCTGAGCTGCACCGCGCGCTCGGCGTCGAGCAGGGCGCGATAGCGCGAGGCCGGCTGCTCGGCAAGGGCGTCGGGATGGCCATCTTCGACGATCTTGCCGCCCTCGATCACCAGCACGCGGTCGAAGGCGCGGGTCTCGCTAACGTCGTGGGTGATGCACAGCATGGTGACGTCGCGCCATAAGCGGCGCACGCGCTGCAGCAATTCGCGACGCTGTTCGCGGTCAAGCCCGCGGAAAGGTTCGTCCAGGATCGCGAGACGCGTACCGGCGCGCAGCAGGGCGCGGCCCAGGCGCACGCGTTGTCCCTCGCCGCCCGACACCAGTCCGCCGCCTTCGCCCAAATTGGTTTCGAAGCCTTCGGGCAGCCTCTCCAGCACGCGCCGCAGATCCGCGGCTTCGATTACCTGCATCATCGGCCGGGAGTTGCCGTTGCACGATCCGTAACGCAGGTTCTCGAAGAACGACCGGTTCCACAGGTGCACCGCCGGATCGACCCACGCGGTTGCCTTGCGCACTTCCTCCAAACGCCCGGCGAGCGGCTCGCCGTCCACCAAGACGCTTCCGCTGGCAGGCCGCCACCAGCCGAGCAAAAGCCCGACCAGGCTGGACTTGCCGGCGCCGGAAGGTCCCACGATGGCCACGTGCGATCCCGCAGGAACTTCGACATTGATGTCCTCGAGGATGGTGTGCCCGGCGGCGCGCACGCTCACGTTCTCCAGCAGGATGGACGCGGCACGCTCCGGAGCTGCGGGCGAAGTGGGTTGGCGCGTTTCGGCGGTCGGCTCTTCCAGAGCGCCCAGCGGCTCCAGCAAACGCAGGGTCATGTTGCGGTACGTGGGATACTGCCAGGCGACCTGCGCAATGTCCTGGCCGAGCACCGGCAGGTTCAGCGCCCAATAGATGAGCAGCAGCACCGTTCCGGCTTCGCCGCTGCGTCCCAGATGCGCGAACAGCAGCCATGCCGCTAGCGCGAAGCCCAGCGCGTATTGCGCCGCCTCCACCCACACCACGACCTGCTGCAGTCCGACGCCGGCTTGCGCCCAATCGAGCAGCAGTTTGCCGTGCTCGCGGCGCACCGCCCGCTGCGCTCCGTGGACGCGGATGGGGACAAGTCCGAGCAGCGCATCCAGGTAATACCGACATAACGCGCCGGTGTGGGTGCGGACGCGCAGGTCGCGCTCCATCACCACCGGCTGCACTGCCAATGGCAACACCAACGCGACCACGGCCGCTGCGATCGCCAAGGGAGCGCTGCGCGGATCGAGCCAGGCTATGCCCGCCGCGGTGAGCACCAGTTCGAAGCTGCTGCGCAAAAGCTGGCCTCCGAGTTCCGGCAGGTGGCGGATGCGGTGGATCATGTGGCTGCGCTCGGTCATGTCCGACTTCAGCCGGCTCTGGAAATAACGGTCGCCGAGGCGCGGGATTTTCTCCAGAAAGGCGCGCCGCAGCCGCGTCTCCAGATGCCGTCCCAGGCGCAGCAAGCTGGAGGCGACTGGAAACTCGAGGAACAGCAGCCCGGCAAGAAACATGATCAGCGCAGCCACGGCGCCCATGCGCTGGCCCGAGAGGCCAAGGTCGCGCCCCAGGTCAAAGATGCCACGAAACAAGATGGCTTCGAGGATGACGGCGGCGCTGGCCGAAAGCAGAGCCAGCAGCAGTAATGAAGGCGCGAAAATACCGTCCTGGCGCAGGAGCTTGAGCAGTTCGCGACCGGGCTTGGCCGGCTTCTCTTGCAGTGCGGCGATGAGCTCAGGGGGAAGCTGTGCCGCCTCCTCAGCCGTCTTCTCCAGCCGTCCGCGCACCCGCACCAGCACGGCGCCACGCAATACGAGTTCGTCTTCTCCGCGCGGACGCACCGACCAGTAGCCAGCCGGGATTAGCTGGTCGTCTTCGAGGAACCGTTCGAGCAATCGCCGCGCCTGGCGGCCGCGGGCGACTCCGCCGGATTCGACCATGGAATCCACCAGCCGGATACCGGCATCGAGCGCCGCCAGTTTCTGACAGGTCGGGTCGGCGAGCGCCGCATCCAACAACGAACGCCTGCGGATGCCGATTTGCTTGAGACGATGCCGCATGGCATCGAGCGACGGCTTCGAGCCTGCCCATTCACGCCATCCGGCCGCCGGGACCACGGTCTTGCCGACGTAAAGGTCTTTGAGGAACCGCTGGCAAGTGACCCAGCGCCGTCCGGTGGCCGGATCCATCAGTTGCAACAGCGCGCCGTGACGCCTCCAGACCACCACGAAGTGGGTGATCCCGCTGGGCAACACCACCACCACGATGGCGGGCAGGGCGGCGGCCTCGGGCAGCAGAAGATGGTCGCGCGGCAGCATGATCTGCTCAGCGTCGAGGCCCAGTTGCCGCGCCACATCTTCCATGGTGTCGATGGAAGTGCCGTCCACGTCAGTCTGGCAGGCCTCGCGCAGGCGCCCGTAGCTGGCATGGATGCCGAAGCCCTCGAGCAGGCTCTTCAACGCCGCCGGGCCGCAGTCCATGGCCGACGCCTGCACCGCCTCCGGCACCAGGAAATGGCGCTTGATCTTCATGTGCGATTACGGGGTTGCAAAAACGCTGCGCGGACGGGTGATGAGTTGGCCCGCGGTGCGCAGCGTCAGCGCCGCCGGCGAAACCCGCTCCACTTCCACTTCGACCGCGCCCGGCAAGCCATGCTGCAGGGGGATGGCGAAAGCCGGACTGCGTGCGATGCTCAACTCCACGCGCACTCGGCCGTCTCGGATCTCACTGGCCACCGTCGAAACCGTGGCCGCAATGCTGCCGTACTGCGCCCAGGGAAATCCTTCCAGGCGCAGGCGCGCGGGCTGTCCCGGCCGTATGCGTCCGAAGGCCGCCGGGGGAGCAAACTCGGCGATGGCGCGCAGGCGTCCCGGCGGCAGGATGGCACACAGCCGGTCTCCTTCGTTCACCACCGCGCCCGGCCGCAGCGTGGCGGCCACTTCGCCCAGACGTCCGGCCACCGGCGCGCGGATCACCCGGCGCTCGACTTCATAACTCAACCGCTCGATGCCGGCGCCGACCGTGGTGCGGTCGCCTTCCCGCTTGCGGATCTGGCTCTGCAGGTTCTCCAGTTGCGCCCGGCGGTCGCTTTCGCGGGTGCGCAGGTCGCGCTGGATGCGGTCGGGCTCGAGCTTGAGGCTGTCGGCGGCGTCGCGGAGCCGCTCCGCCTCCATCTTTCCGATGTCATAGTCGCGCCGCGGTACCAGGCCTTCGGCGGCCAGCTTCTCCAGGCGCAGCGCCTCGTGAGCGGCGGAGCGGGCCAGCGCGTCGGATTCGCGGTATTTCGCGCCCGCCTGCTCGATGGCGACGCGCGCCGTCTGCTGCTCGCGAGCCCGCGCCTCCTCCAACTGGGCGACCTGCGCCTTGAGCGATTCGATCTCCGATGCCAGCCCCGTCAGTTGCGTGCGCTGTTCCGCAACCTGTAGCTGTTCCGCATTGGTATCCAGCTCGACGAGCACGTCGCCGGCCTGCACTTCTTTGCCGAGCGCCAGGTTGCTTACGACGACGCGCGCCAGCACCGGGGATTGCACCGGGTGCGTCTCCTGGTCCACTTCCAGGCGTGCCGTATCGGTTACCTCATAGCGCGCGACCCTGGCCAGGAAAAACCATGCCAGCCAGCCCCCCAGCAGGGCAATCACACATACCAGCGCCAGCAGCGAACCGCGAAAGCTATCGCTCTCGAGCGCGCGGAAAGTGCGTGAAAATGGCGTTGCCATGGTCTCCCTGGGAGGAGCGGACACGAAGCTGGTGAGAGCTGGAGGCCCTCAACGCACTCGCTGGCCGGCTGCCGTTTGTTGTCTGAGGAGTATACCCCAAGGATGCCGGTCCGGAACCCTGCGAAACCTGCGCCCGCAGGCGGTTTGGAGTGACCATCATGGTTCGAGCCGGTCGTTAGGCAGGAGGGGGCTCGGCGGGCTGGCTCTCATCTGGTACACTGCCGTGCCCGAATTTCATTGCACATTAGGGAGCGTGACTTTGGACATCCAGCGCATACTCGCCGAGCTTAAAGCCGAACGGGATCATATCGATCAGGCCATCGCCGCCATCGGAAACATCGGTGCTCCACGAGCAAGAAGAGGCCGGCCCCCGGGGAAGTCAACCGTAAAGAGGCGCAAGCACAAGCTCACGCCCGAGGGTCGCAGGCGGCTCTCGGAGATGATGAAGAAGAGATGGGCGGAACGCCGGAAAAAGGCGGCGTAGAGCGCGGCCGTCTGTAGCCCCCGGCGCCTGTTCTGAAAACAGAACAAACTCGAAAAAAATCCCGCACCGGCGCCGGGCGCTGCTATAGAGCCTCACAGTTCAACACGTGAGGTGTAGCTTGAGCGTTGCGAAACTTCTCGCCCACCTGAAGGCCCGGCGCGCCCGCCTCGACCGGGCCATCGCCGTCCTGGAACGGATCCGCGACAGCCGCGGGGAACATGTCCCACAGCCGCAGGCTGGCAGGCGCAGGAGACACCAGACTGCCCGCAAGAGGGCAGCTTCGCGCCGCACCAAGTCGGCAACGATTATTCCGTTCGCCCCGCCGGCCTCCGCGCAGGATGTCGCAAGCAAGTAAATCGGTAACTGCTTCCGAGTAGCACTCCCACCCTTCGGCTTCACTCAGGGCCGCCTGTCCGCTGCTGCGATGGCCCCTCCCAGCTTGTGCCTTGATCCCGATCGCCGGTCAAAATGGCGATGCCCCAAAATGTGACGAGTGAACCTTGAAATGTGATGCAGGCACATCCCCAGCAAGCTTCATCCGGCGTACACTGATGAGTTTTGCAACAGCTTGGGATTGGCGAGGGAGGGCCTGTGCTTATGAAAAGGTCGATGGTCACGATCGACGGCAACGAAGCCGCAGCGTATTCCGCGTACCACACCAGCGAGGTGATCGCGATCTATCCGATCACGCCGTCTTCCAACATGGGGGAATTCGCCGATGAGTGGGCCGCGAAAGGCCAGACCAACATCTGGGGCGTTGTGCCTACGGTGGTGGAGATGCAGAGCGAAGGCGGAGCCGCCGGGGCGCTGCACGGCGCGCTGCAGGCCGGCGCGCTGGGCACCACCTTCACCGCGTCGCAGGGGCTGCTGCTGATGATTCCCAACATGTACAAGATCGCGGGCGAACTCACCCCCGCGGTCATCCACGTAGCCGCCCGCACCCTGGCCACGCACGCGCTTTCCATCTTCGGCGACCACAGCGACGTGATGGGCTGCCGGCAGACCGGTTTCGCCATGCTCTCCTCGAACTCGGTGCAGGAGGCGATGGACCACGCGCTGATCGCGCACGCCGCCACCCTCGAGGCGCGCATCCCCTTTCTGCATTACTTCGACGGCTTCCGCACCTCGCACGAAGTGGACAAGATCGAACAATTGTCCGATGACGATATGCGCGCCATGATCGACGATGAACTGGTCCACGCGCATCGTCTGCGCTCGCTCTCCCCGGACCGTCCGGTGCTGCGCGGCAGCGCCCAGAATCCCGACGTCTTCTTCCAGGCCCGCGAAGCCATCAATCCCTACTACCTGGCCTGCCCCGCCATCGTGCAGAAGGCGATGGACAAGTTCGCCAAAGTGGTGGGCCGCCGCTACAACCTGTTCGATTACGTGGGCGCGAAGGATGCCGAGCGCGTCATCATCATGATGGGCTCCGGCGCCGAAGCCGCCGAGGAAACCGTCGAGCACCTGAACGCGCACGGAGAAAAAGTCGGGCTGCTGAAAGTCCGCTTGTACCGGCCGTTCTCGGCGGAGCACTTCCTGGCGGCGCTGCCGGCGAGCGCCAAATCGCTGGTGATCCTCGACCGCACCAAGGAGCCCGGCGCCACCGGCGAGCCTCTCTACATGGACGTGATCACCGTGCTCAGCGAAGCGCTGGCCACGGGCAAGGGCCCGTTCAAATCCATGCCGCGAGTGATCGGGGGCCGCTACGGCCTCTCCTCCAAGGAATTCAATCCCCCGATGGTCAAGGCCGCCTTCGACGAGGTGAGGAAGACGCAACCCAAGAACCACTTCACCGTCGGCATCATCGACGACGTCACCCGCACCAGCCTCGATTACGACCGCGAGTTCTCTACCGAGAGCCCCGACACCGTGCGCGCCGTCTTCTACGGCCTGGGATCGGACGGCACCGTCGGCGCCAACAAGAACTCCATCAAGATCATCGGTGAGGACACCGACTTCTACGCCCAGGGCTACTTCGTTTATGACTCGAAGAAGGCGGGCGCCATGACGGTGTCGCACCTGCGCTTCGGGCCGCGGCCCATCCGTTCCACCTATCTCATCACGCAGGCGAATTTCGTTGCTTGCCACCAGTTCGGGTTCGTGGAGCGCTCCGACGTTCTCAAGCTGGCGCAGCCGGGCGCCACTTTTCTGCTCAACAGTCCCTACGGGCCGGAAGAAGTTTGGGACCACCTGCCGGTGACGATGCAGCAGGAACTGCTGGACAAAAAGCTGAAGCTCTACGTCATCAACGCCGACCCGGTGGCGGAAGAAGCGGGCATGGGGCGCCGCATCAACACCATCATGCAGACCTGCTTCTTCGCCATCAGCGGAGTGCTGCCGCGCGAGGAAGCCATCGCCGCCATCAAGAAGGCCATCGAGAAGACCTACAAGAAGCGCGGCGAAGCGGTGGTGCAGAAGAATTTCGCGGCCGTGGATGCGGCCCTGGCGCACTTGCACGAAGTCAAGCTGCCGGCGAAGGCCACCAGCAAGCTGCACGTGGAGCCGCCAGTGCCGGCCGCGGCGCCGGATTTCGTGCAGAAGGTTACGGCGCGCATTATCGCCGGCGAGGGCGACCTGCTGCCGGTAAGCGCGTTGCCCGTGGACGGCACCTTCCCCACCGCCACTGCCCAATGGGAGAAGCGCAACATCGCGCTCGACATCCCGGTGTGGGATGAGCAACTCTGCATCCAGTGCGGAAAATGCGTGCTGGTGTGTCCGCACTCGGTGATCCGCGCCAAGATCTACGATCCCGAGTTGCTGGCCAAGGCGCCTTCCGGATTCAAGTCATTCAAGCCCAAATGGAAGGAGTTCGAGAACCTGCGCTACACGCTGCAGGTGGCGCCGGAGGACTGCACCGGCTGCACCTTGTGCGTGCAGATCTGCCCCGCCAAGAGCAAGACCGAGGTCAAGCACAAGGCCATCAACATGGAGCCGCAAGCACCGTTGCGCGCGCCCGAGCGGGAGAATTGGGACTTCTTCCTCTCGCTCCCGGAAGCCAACCGCGACCAACTGAAGGCAGGTCAGGTGAAGGACGTGCAATTGCTGCAGCCGCTGTTCGAGTTCTCCGGAGCCTGCGCCGGCTGCGGCGAGACGCCCTACATCAAGCTGATGACCCAGCTTTTCGGCGACCACGTGGTTGTCGCCAACGCCACCGGCTGCTCGTCGATTTACGGCGGCAATCTTCCCACTACGCCCTACACGGTGAACGCCCAGGGCCGCGGACCGGCGTGGGCGAATTCGCTCTTCGAGGACAACGCTGAGTTCGGCCTGGGCCTGCGGCTGGCCATGAACAAGAAAGAGGAGTACGCGCGCGACCTGGTGCATCGGCTGGAAGCGAAGATCGGCGGCGAACTGGTGGCCGCCCTGCTGACCACCGACCAGTCGACCCACGACGGCATCGAGCGGCAACGCGAGCAGGTGCGCCGGCTCAACGCCAAGCTGAAAGGCGTGGACAGCCCCGAAGGCCGCGATCTGATCGCCATCGCCGACAGCCTGGTACGCAAGAGCTTGTGGATCATCGGCGGCGACGGCTGGGCCTATGACATCGGTTATGGCGGCCTCGACCACGTGCTCGCTTCCGCGCAGAACGTCAACGTGCTGGTGCTGGACACCGAGGTGTACTCCAACACCGGCGGCCAACGGTCCAAGGCCACGCCGCGCGGCGCGGTAGCGCGCTTCGCCTACGGCGGCAAGGAAACTGCCAAGAAGGACCTGGCGATGATGGCCGTCAACTACGGCAATGTGTACGTGGCCCGGGTGGCGATGGGCGGCAGCGACATGCAAACCCTCAAGGCGTTCGAAGAAGCCGAGGCCTACGACGGGCCGTCGCTGATCGTTGCCTTCTCGCACTGTGTGGCCCACGGCTACGACATGATGTACGGCATGGACCAGCAGAAGCTGGCGGTGCAGTCCGGATACTGGCCGCTGTTCCGCTATAACCCTGACCTGGTGAAACAGCACAAGAATCCTCTGCAACTGGATTCCCGTCCGCCCAGCGTGCCCTTGCAAAAATACATGCTGAACGAGACCCGCTTCAGCATCCTGAACCACGCCGATGCGGAAACCGCAAAGAAGCTGCTGCACGAAGCCGAAGAGGACGTGCGCAGCCGCTGGGAACTTTATGAGAAGCTGGCTTCGCTTCCCGCCGGCGAAGACCTAGCGGCCGCCGCTCTGGCGGCGAAAGGAGGCAAGGAATGACCGACCTTTCTACTACCTATCTGGGGCTGCAATTGAAGAACCCGATCATGGTGTCGGCCGGGCCGCTGCAGAGAGAAGTCGGCGCTGTCCGCGAGATGGAAGACGCCGGCGCCTCCGCCGTGGTGATGCACTCGCTGTTCGAGGAACAGATCGACATCGAAGGCGAAGAGTTGAATCGCTGGCTGGAGTATGGGAGCGAGAGCTTCGCCGAGTCGCTGCATTACCTTCCCGACCTGGAGAACTACAATCACGGGCCGGAAGCCTACCTGGAACACCTGGCGAAGGTGAAGAAGGCGGTGCGCATCCCCGTGATCGCCAGCCTGAACGGCAGTTCGATGGGCGGCTGGACGCGTTACGCCAAGATGATGGAAGAAGCGGGCGCGGACGCCATCGAGCTCAACACCTATTACATCGCTGCCAACCCCGAACTGCCCGGCTCGGAAGTGGAGCAGATGTACTACGACGTGGTGCACCAGGTGAAGGCCGCGGTGCGCATCCCGCTGGCGGTCAAGCTGGGACATTTCTTCAGCTCGATTCCGCACATGCTGCGCCGGCTGGATTTGGCCGGAGCCGACGGCCTGGTGCTGTTCAACCGCTTCTACCAGCCGGACATCGATCTGGAACAGCTCGAGGTCGTGCCTCGCCTGGAGCTGAGCCATTCCTACGAGCTGCTGCTGCGGCTCAACTGGGTGGCGATCGTGTACGGCCACGTGCGCCCCGACCTGGCCATCACCGGCGGCGTGCATACCGCCGAAGACGTGCTCAAGAGCATGATGGTGGGCGCGCGGGCGGCGATGATGACCTCGGCGCTGCTGGAGAAGGGCGTCGGGCACATCCGCCATGTCCTGCACGACCTAAAGCACTGGATGGAGGAGCACGAATACGAATCCATCCGCCAGATGCAGGGCAGCATGGCGCGCAAGTCGGTCTCCGATCCCGCGGCGTTCGAACGCGCGAATTACATGCGGGTCTTGAGTTCCTATGCCCTCAAGAAGGTGACGCGCTGAGCGGCCTTTGTTCGTCAGTCGCGTAGGCTCCACCGCCCCCGGCGGGGCGGACGAGCGAAGTTTCTGAAAATGGAACACCGCTGGTCACAAGCAGTGTGTGACGGCCATCACCAAACATCGCCTAATCGTCTGAAATCAATGGAGATCGTGTCCCTTTTCGGCAAATCGCTTGCAACCCACTCATAGCAAAGGGCTTTTAATCAGGCAACTAGCCTCTGTTCTGAATTCAGAACATTTCTGCAAATTCTGTTGGCGCGCCCTCGGCCCACCCTATCCTTGCGCGTTTCATGCGGCCGTGGCCCGAACTAAACCGAGGGCGGTCAACTAGAAAGGAGAGAGGGATGAAAAAGCTGCTCTTGCTCTTCCTGCTGCTGTCAGGCGTGGGACTCGCGCAACAAACCACCATCAATGGGAGCGAGCATCCAGAGCTGATCCCGGACGCTGCCGCGACCCAAGCAGTTTTCAATGTGCACTCGATGCTCGACACTCCGGCCAAGATAGCCAGTGCTGCAAAGCAGCAGGCGAAGATCGGCCTTTCGCCTGCCGATTTGGCCGCCTACCAGGCGGCGATGCAAACCTATTTCGCCGCCAACAAACAGAACGCATCCGCCACGATGGCGGGATTGCTGTCCACGCTGAGCCCGGATGGGCAGGCCAAGCTGAAGGCGTTCATCCAGTCCGAGAAGAAAACCATGCAGTATCACACTCAACCGGCGGTGGCCCAATGAAAACGCTAGGGCTGCTTATTGCGCTGGTGTTTCTCTCGTCTTACTCTTTCGCAACATTCGGAAGCTGGACCCTGTATTACACTGACAACCCTTACGCCGACGCCAACGGCAATTTGTGGCTCGGCAGTCCGACTGTCGGCATCACCGGCAACGATGGAGGCAGCTATTGTGTCGCGGAAGATGGTTGCAATGGAATTGAACAAGCGTGGGTCTTGCTCGCAGGAAACGTTTGGGAATCCGGACCCATCTATTATGCCGTCAATTCTCCCACTGTAAGTGCATCCTACACTTGGCCGGACATAGAAATAACCGGGCCGACCGATGTATCCTATGCCGGCAAGGTCGAAGGCGCGATTCAGCTTTCTGGCCACGAAGGATGGACGGAACCGGACTGGACCGCATTTTACGATGATGCCTTCGTCGAGGAAGAGGGTACTAACCCCCCGTCACCATGCCAGTTGGGAAGTTGTGTTTTGCCATTCGGGCCACCATTCTCAGACCCTACAAGAGGCTGGGGGCAATCCGATCTCGACAGCGAGCAGGTGTTTGCTAGAATCTCGACGACGTACTGGGGACCACCGGTAGTCCAGACCAAGGACGTTTGCTACTGGGGCAGCCTAGCTTGTTCAGTTGGAACACCCACGTGTACGACCGGTATCGGGGTGGTTTTTGTTCCGGTTTGCCCCGCTTATGTGGAGGCTAACTACCTCGTGATCAGCGGACAGTGTTTTGGTGTCCATCTTTTGACGCAAGCGAGCGGCCCCGGGCCATGTAATTAAACGCGCTGGGAATGTCGTATCATGAGGATTTTGGGACGAATGCCCTTGGCCCAGCGCCGCTGGGCTTCCGTCTGCTCGCTATGAAGGGCGACTTCCGAAATGTGCTTGAGGCTTTGTATCCAACGTGGAGTGACCCTAATGATAGTCTGGCTTACGTTTGGAGTTGCCTTATTTGCGACGCTTGTGTCGGCGCAGACTGCCCCCAATCCAGCCAACTCGGGTGCCGCCCCTCTCGTGCTTCCTCGTCCCGGCGTTCCCGCATCATTGGAGCAGACTGAAGAGCGCTCGCGTAAGATTGAGGACGGCACTTCGACCGTCGAAGTGGTGACGAGCGAAGTTTATCGCGATTCGGCCGGGAGAGTGCGGGTACAATCGGACATTCGCGGTTCAGGCCGTTCCCCCACTCCTTACGTCGACCTCGTCGACCCTGTTGCCGGTTCCAGGGTCGTACTGTTGAGCACCCAGAAGATTGCGTATCGCGTGCCCCTCCCCAAGTCTACCGAAGGCAGGTTCGCCTTTCTTGGCATCGGGGGCGTGGCAGAGTCATCGCACAAATGGAGCGCAAGAACGGAAAACGCCGGGAAGCGCACGATCGAAGGCATTGAATGCGAGGGTACACGCATCATTGAAACCGCCGAAGGCGAGCCCGGGCTGACAAGGACGGTCGAGCAATGGTATTCCGACGAGCTGAAATTGATCGGGTTTGTGACGGCCTCCGGCCCTTATGAGACGTATACGGCTCGGATTCAAAACCTGCGCCGTGAGGAACCCGATCCCGCGCTTTTTGCGATTCCTCCTGGCTACAAAATCCTTGACGTGCCGTTGCCCTCGCCCGGCCGGCAATAGTGGCGGGTCCTATCTAATCTAAGCCCTTTTCTTCGCTCTCACGTCCAAGGAGGAAACCACGCTGTCGCTGCTGGGTCTAGGCCCTTTGGGTAGACCGACCGCCCTTCCCATTTCGGGAAACCTTCCTGTTCTGAATTCAGAACAAACCCTGGTTTTCTCACCCAGCCGTATGCCTCCGCCCTAAAATCCGCCATTGTTGTAGCTGTCTCTGGGTGCTGTTTGCTATTCACCGGTTCATTCAACCCGAAGTGCACGGAGCAGCTATGAACAAAGCTATCGCCCTCGCCAACAACGACGTGGTGTTTCTGAGCTGGATCTACGACACGCGCATCCCCGATTGTCTGGGGTTCACCATCCGCCGCACCAACCTGCAGAACCGCGCCATCACCGTCCTTCCCGCCTGGGTGGGATTCAAAGGCCAGTCCAACGCCAACTGGAACGCCCGCACCACCGACGAATGGCCGGTGCAGAAGTTCACCTGGCGCGATCTGACCGCCGAATCCGAAACCCTGTACCAGTACGAAATCATCCCCATGCTGGGCGAGCCGGGAAACCTGCAGCCCAGCCGGATCAATGCGCTGACCACGGACCCGGTGCGCACCACCGCCCGCTGCGGGCAGATTTCCGCCTTCTTCAATCGCGGCATCCTCTCCACGCAATCGCTGGCGCACACCCTGCCCAAAGGGCCCTCGGGTGCGCCCAACTTTCGCACCCTGATCGACCGCATCGACCAGCCCGGAGACCCGCTGCGCAACCGCCTGGCCGGCCAACTTCCGGGAGCGCTGCTGACGTTGCTGAAACGGGCGCAACAGGAGTCCGGGCAATGCTACGCGGCGCTGTACGAACTTAACGATCCGGAGCTGATGCAGGGCCTGATGGGCATGCCGTCCGTCCACCTCATCCTTTCCAACACCGGAAAAAACGACGGCGTGAACCACGGCAACCGGCAGGCGCTGCACGAGTCGGGCATCGACATCACCGACCGCATGCTCAAGGGCGACCACATCGGCCACAACAAGTTCATCGTCTACGTGGACCGTGCCGGCAGGCCGCAGACGGTGCTCACCGGCAGCACCAACTGGACCAGCACGGCGCTGTGCGGCCAGAACAACAACGCCCTGCTGATCGAAGATCCCATCATCGCCGGTTTCTACTTCGACTATTGGCAGCGTTTGCTGGCCGACGGCGCCGAGCAGGGGCCGAATCTGCGCACCCAAAACAACCAGGGCTTCCTGGACGCCGCCAACGTCACCACGGTGTGGTTCTCGCCCAACACCGAACAGAAAGCCAAAGGGAGCAAGACGCCCGGCGATCTGTCGGAGGTGTTCGAGGCGATCACCAGTGCGCGGCAGGCCGTGCTGTTCCTGGTCTTTCAGCCGGGTACGCCCAGCATCGTGGGCACCATCGCCGATACCCAGAAGAACAACTCCGACCTAATCGTCTTTGGCGCCGCCACCGACCCCGGTGCGGTGGAGCAGTACGACACCGAGCTCTATCACCGTACCGCCACCAACGCCGACACTATCAAGAATGCGGACTCGATGGTGGCCGCGGCCGGCATCGACGACGAGTTCGCCTTCTGGCGCCAGGAACTGCTGAAGACCTCACCCCAGGCCCACGCCATCATCCACGACAAGATCGTGGTCGTGGATCCGCTCTCCGAGAACTGCGTGGTGGTCACCGGCAGCCACAACCTGGGATACAAAGCGTCGTATCAGAACGATGAGAACCTGCTCATCATCCGCGGCAACCGCGCGTTGGCCGAGTCCTACGCCACCCACGTGATGGATGTCTACGGCCACTACCGCTGGCGCTACACCGTGCAGCAGCACGGCATGCACGCCTGGTCGGGGCTGGAAACCAAGGACACCTGGCAGGAGAAATACATCAAGCCCGGCCCTGCCCGCAAAGAACTGGAGCTGTGGACGTCGATCGAACGCACGCGCGGCGCTAAGGCCGCATGATCTCTCTCGGAGCCTGTGGGGCCATCGCCTGCACCACTCGCTCTCTCTCACGGGGTGGCCGAAAGGCCACCCCACTTTTGTGTACCCTCCCGGCCTCGCTTTTCTCCTCCTCCGGACATCCAAGCAGATAGACAGAGGAGGCTCCCCCATGAAGCGTTCTCTCCGGCAGTGCGGTTCTTTCTCCCTGCTCGGCGGAGTGGCCATCGGCGCTGGGCTCATGTACCTGGCGGATGCCAGCCTGGGCATCGCCCGCCGTGTGCGCCGGCGCGGCGCGTCCGTGCGCAAGCTCATCTCCGTGGTTCGGCGCCGCCCCTCCGTGCCCGACTGGGTGCTGGCCGAGCGCGCCCGCCTGGAGATCTGGCGCACCACCGCGAACCCGGATTCGATCCAGATTTCCGTCCGCGCCGGCTGTGTGACCCTGTGGGGTCCGGTGTTGGCGGAAGAGCCGGAGAGACTGAGCGAGAAGCTGGTGAAACTTCCCGGCCTGCGCAAACTCGATCTCCAGCTCACCACGCAGGAAGAAGCTGCCGCCCGCGTGGCTTGAGTTGGGCCTACTGAAAGCCGCAGAGGACGCCGAGGACGCGGAGGTCTCTTATCCTCCAATTTTTCCTCCGCGTCCCCTGCGTCCTCCGCGGTTTTCAGTTTGGAGTTTCGCGCCGTTTCGGCTTACTATCCGGCCAGTGGCAATCCCCAAGAGCACAGAGGACCGTGAGCGGCTGGTTTCGGCGAATCCAGTCGAAGACGATGCGTCGTTCGAGCTGAAACTCCGGCCCAAGCGCCTGCACGAGTTCATCGGGCAGAAAAAAGTCAAAGACAACCTGGCGGTGGCGATCGAGGCTGCTACGACGCTTTGACAGTTCCGTCGTGATGCTTAAGCGAGCGCTCTTTGCTTGATTTTCTCAAACGCAGAGCAATCTGAATCGCTGAGACGGACAATTCGAACACCACGGCAAGCGTCGCGATTGTGACGAAGGCTCCCGCTAGATTTCTAGCCGTTGATGCAACGTCCCACATGGCAGTCTCCTTCCGAGCAACCGACTAATCATTGCCCTGTTGTTTTTCCTTCAAGCTGAAGGCGCTCAGCGTTTCGCGCCGGAGCATGCGAAGCAAATTCCTCGAAGCCCGCAAGACCCGAAAGAGCGGTATGACGGGGAGGAGACGCATTTCGAGGTCGGTGATCCACCCTAGGTCGCCGAGGTACGAAACGAAGAACGACCACAAAAGAAATAGACCGCCGGCGCCTGGGAGGAGCCAATTCTTGTATCGCAAAACATACTTCCACTTTACCACGGACGCCAGCATCCACACGCCAAGCAGTAAGACACTCGGTATTAGATGCGTTTTTAGAACAAAACGCCAGTTTGGCAACAGACCGGGGTACTCGCTCTTGCACAGATAAATCCAACAGCCGCCAAGGAGAAGCAGCAAGCCTAAAGCTAGCAGGAAGTGTACGGACGCTCGAAGTGCTGCGATGTAACAGGATAGAAACGCAAACGCGATGAGGAGATCCACTGTGAAGCGGGAGAGCCCTTTGTACGGAGCTGCCTCGGTGCAGATTCTGGCAGAGCCATAGTCGAAGATAAGGTACACACTCGTGATAATCAACAGAAGCAAAGGTGTGCCCTTCAGCGGAGGCGGCGCGTCGATCAGCCGCTCAACGTACTCCCCGGTTCGAAGAACCCCGTAGCTGAGAACAGCCGCGTAGACGACATCGACGAAAGGCAGCAAGCCACGAAGCTCCGTGACGGTAAGGCTTCCGGACATGTCCCCGTTTTCCAGGGGGATCCTCCATGTTGCTGAAAATCTCGGAGAGGATACAACGGGCTTGGGCCGGGCTCACCCATTTTTTTGACTTTGTTCTGTATTCAGAACAAGCCCAGTCTCGCTGGCTTTAGGTCACTCCGGACGCGGCACTCGAAACCCGTCTGGAATTTTGCGCCGTTTCGGCTTACTATCCGGCCAGTGGCAATCCCCAAGAGCACAGAGGACCGTGAGCGGCTGGTTTCGGCGAATCCAGTCGAAGACGATGCGTCGTTCGAGCTGAAGCTGCGTCCCAAGCGCCTGCACGAATTCATCGGGCAGAAAAAAGTTAAAGACAACCTGGCGGTGGCGATCGAGGCTGCCCGCTCGCGGGGCGAGGCGCTCGATCACGTCCTGCTCTACGGGCCGCCCGGCCTGGGCAAGACCACGCTGGCCACCATCATCGCCAACGAGCTTGGGGTGGCGTTCCAGCAGACGGCGGGCCCGGCCATCCAGATCAAGGGCGACCTGACCGCCATCCTCACCAACCTGCGCGACCGCCAGGTGATGTTTTTCGACGAGGTCCACCGCCTGCAGCCGGCGCTGGAGGAGATCCTCTACTCCGCGCTCGAGGACTACAAGCTGGACATCATCATCGGGCAGGGGCCGTCGGCGCGCACCCACACCCTGGACGTGAAGCCGTTCACCTTCATCGGAGCGACCACCCGCGCCGGGCTGCTCTCGGCGCCGCTGCGCTCGCGTTTCGGCATCCTGCTGCGCCTGGAGTTCTACACCCACGCCGAGCTGCGGGTGATCGTGCGGCGCTCGGCGGAGATATTGGGCGTTGACATCGACGAAGAGGGCGGCCAGGAGCTCGCCAGCCGCGCCCGCGGCACCCCGCGCATTGCCAACCGTCTGCTGCGGCGGGTGCGCGACTATGCCCAGGTGCGCGGCGCCGGACGCATCGACCGCTCCACCGCCCAGGCCGCGCTGGAAATGATGGAAGTGGACAAGCACGGCTTCGACGACATCGATCGCAAGCTGCTGCTGACCATCATCGAGAAATACCAGGGCGGGCCTGTGGGCGTGAACACCCTGGCCGCCGCCCTGGCCGAGGAAGCCGAAGCCATCGAAGAGATCTACGAACCGTTTCTCATCCAGATCGGGTTCCTGGACCGCACCCCGCGCGGACGGGTGGCCACCAAGCTGGCGTACGATCATTTCGGGATCAGGCCCAACAGCCGGCAGAACGCGCTGTTCTGAAAGCGTCGTTGGTCGTTGGCCAAAGGCATTAGTATGTTAATGGGGAGTCGAGGTGCGCATGAAGAAAACGCGACAGATCACCGCGATTATTGAACGCGAAGGCGATGGGTATGTAGCGCTGTGCCCGGAGCTGGACATCGCCAGTCAAGGCGATACCGTCGAAAGTGCGCGCCACAATCTGATCGAGGCGGTTGAGCTGTTTCTCGAAACGGCTGACCCGTCCGAAGTTCAACGGCGTTTGCACTCCGAGATCTTCGTTACCCGCCTCGAGGTTGCATTTGGGTAAATTGCGCGTCCTCTCCGGACGAGAGGTCTGCCAAATCCTCGCGCGCAACGGTTTCACCGAGGTGCGGCGCCGCGGAAGCCACGTGATCATGCAAAAACGCATTTCGGACTCAACCATTACAGTCCCGGTGCCAGATCATCGAGAAATCCGGTTGGGCACGCTGCAGTCCATCATTCGGCAATCGCAGTTGCCCCGCTCGGAGTTCGAGTCCGTATGATCGTCACCCGTCCCTCCTGGCGTATGCGGGAAGAAGGCGAGATGGTCGCCTGCGTGGCCGAGTGTCCTGAGTGTCACGGCCCGGCCAGCGTGGTGGTCTCGTCCGACCTCCTGCGCCCACCGTTGAGCGAATTGCCGGAGCTGCGCTGCCCCAAGTGCCGCAAACGCTTCAAAGCGCCAAAGGACCGGATGGACATGTTCCCGGTCGGGCGGCGGAATTGTTGAATCCGCGCCACATGATTCTCGTGGGTTAGAATGCCCCTCCCATGATCGTCGCGGTGCGTTCGTTCGCTAAGATCAACATCGGCTTGGAGATCGGTCCGCGGCGCGCCGACGGCTTCCACGCCCTGCGCACCGTGTACCAGACCCTCGCGCTGCACGACCGGTTGCGGGTCGAGGTGGCCCGCGGGACCGGAATCGAGATCCGCTCCAAGGACAAGCGCGTTCCTTGCGACGAGTCCAACACCTGCTGGCGCATGGCTGAGCGCGCCATGAAGGCACTCAAGGCGCGTGGCCGGGTGGTGATCGAGGTGGAAAAAGCGCTGCCGGTCCAGGGCGGGCTGGGCGGAGCGTCCTCGAATGCGGTGGCCACGCTGCTGGCCCTGGAACGCGCGCTCGGCAAGCAACTGCCGCCCGACGAGCGCCTGCGCCTGGCGGCGGAGGTCGGCTCCGACCTGCCGCTGTTCCTGATCGGCGGCACCGTGTTGGGCGGCGGACGCGGCGAGGAGGTCTATCCCCTGGAAGACCTGCCGGCGCTGGACTGCGTGATTGTCACGCCCGCGATCGGGGTTTCGACTCCGCAGGCGTTCGCCAACTGGGACGCCAGGAAGCAGGAAGCAGGAGGCAGGAGGCAGGAGGCAGCTAAATTGACGGGCACGGGCGGCTCCGATAAACTGGATCGGTCCAGCCGTGCGGTGTCCGCTTGGCTGAGTGGCTCTTCCACCGGTGTTCCCGCCAAGAGTAGCGGGGACCGGGCCGAGGCACTGCTTCTCGACCTTGTCCATGCCGGGATCGAAAACGACTTCGAAAGTGTCGTCTTCCCCCAGCATCCTGAACTGTGTGCCGTGAAGCGTGCCTTGGAACGTGCCGGCGCGGCGTATGCGTCTTTGTCGGGTTCCGGTTCAACGGTTTATGGACTGTTCAAGTCGCGGGAGCTGGCCCGAAAGGCAGCTTCGCGCTTGAGTGCCGAAAGCATGCCGGCGGTCGCGACCAGGACGCTGACTCGGCAGGAGTATTGGAAGCGGATGTTCCAGTAGCAAGTCGCCAGTAGCCAGTCGCCAGTTCGAAAAAGCGGCAACTGGAGACCGACGACTGGCGACTAAACTGGGCGGTCGACTAATGGCAGGTCAAGTGCCTTTGGAGCACTTTGTCCAGGTTCGAATCCTGGCCGCCCAGCCAGAAAAACAGTGGTAAGTGGAAAGTGGTAAGCAGGCAGGAGCCAAGAGCTAAAAGCTAAGAGCTAAAAGCTGTTTCATGCATTCCACGGCCAAACCCGGTATCCAGACAGGTTCCATGAATCCCACGGCGGGGGCATCCATGGCGACAACGGTGGTCACGGCAGAAAAAAAGAAGGTCGAGGAGCCCAAGCCCGAGCGCAAGCCACAGCGGGCGCGGCAGGACGAGAAGTTCAAGATCTTTTCCGGCACCGCCAACCCGGCGCTGGCGGATGAGATCTGCAGCTTCCTGGGCATGGCGCGGGCGCAATGCAACATCAACCGCTTCTCCGACGGCGAAGTCTACGTGCAGTTGCTGGAGAACGTGCGTGGTGGCGACGTGTTCGTGGTGCAGCCCACCTCCCATCCCGTGAACGAGCACATCATGGAATTGCTGATGATGATCGACGCGCTCAAGCGGGCCTCGGCGCGGCGCATCACCACCGTGATCCCGTACTTCGGCTACGCCCGCCAGGACCGCAAGGACAAACCACGCGCCCCCATCTCCTCCAAGCTGATTGCCGACCTGCTGACCACCGCGGGAGCGCACCGGGCGCTGATCGTCGATTTGCACGCGCCGCAGATCCAGGGTTTCTTCAACATCCCGGTGGACCACCTGTTCGCTTCGCCGGTGCTGGTGGCGGAGGTGCGCAAGATGGCGCTGCCGGCGCTGACCGTGGTCTCGCCCGACGCCGGCGGTGTGGAGCGCGCGCGCTTCTTCGCCAAGAAGATGGATTCGGCCCTGGCCATCGTGGACAAACGCCGGGTGGAGATGGACGTCACCGAAGTCATGCACGTGATCGGCGACGTGCGCGGGCGCAGCGCGCTCATCCTGGACGACATCATTGACACCGCCGGCACGCTCTGCAAGACCGCCGAGGCCCTGCTCGAGGCCGGCGCCAGCAGCGTCTATGCCTGCGCCACCCACGCGGTGCTTTCCGGCCCGGCGGTGGAGCGCATCGCCAAGTCGAAGATTGAGCAGGTCATCGTCACCAATACCATCCCGCTGTCGGCAGCGGCGCAGAGAGAGCCCAAGATCGTGGTCCGCTCCATCGGCGGGCTGATCGCGCGCGCGATCCAGTCCATCCACGAGGAGACCTCGGTCAGTTCGCTGTTCGCATAAGCAGGATCGCAGGAAGGAACGAAGCCCTTATGGCAACCGCAACAACGACTGGAAGCAACCTGGTGGAAGCGCAGCCGCGCACGGAGCGGGGCAAGAACGAGACCCGGCGCCTGCGCCGCGGCGGGCGCGTCCCCGCCGTGCTCTACGGCGCCAAGCAGCCGTCGCTCACTCTCAGCGTGGATCCCAAGCAGATCTCGCGCATCCTCACCTCGGAGACCGGGCACAACACCATCTTCGACCTGCAGGCCGGGGATGAGCGTACCAAGGCCATGATCGTGGACTGGCAGTACGAGCCCATCAAGGGCTCCTTGCTGCACATCGACCTGAAGCGCATTGCCATGGACGAGCGCCTGAAGGTGTCGGTGCCCGTCATGCTCAAGGGCGAGGCGGCGGGCGTGAAGCAGCAGGGCGGCATCCTGGAGCAGGTGCTGCGCGAGGTGGAACTGGAGTGTCTGCCGGCGGACATCCCCAGCCACATCGACGCGGATATCAGCGAGCTCGTCTTCGGCAAGCTGATGCGGGTGAGCGACCTGGCGCACATCGACCGGGTCAAGTTTTTGACCGATCCCAACCAGACGGTGGCGCACATCATCTCGGTTAAGGAAGAGGTCGTGGCCGCGCCGGAGGCCGTAGCCGCCGAAGCTGCCGCACCCGCCGAGCCCGAGGTCATCAAGAAGGGCAAGCAGGAACTCGCGGAAGGCGAAGCCGAAGCGGCCGAGGCCAAGCCCGAGAAGGCGGAGAAGCCAGAGAAGAAGGAAAAGAAATGACCGCGCTAGCGCAACACAATGCGACTGTCATCCTGAGCGCAGCGAAGGATCTGGACAGTGCCGGGCGTGCCCAAAGCGTTGCCCTTCTTCAACGGCGAGGGCCGTGCAGACGTTTTCAAGGTCCTTCGCGCGCAAAAGCGCGCTCAGGATGACAGTTGCGTAGAGAGTCGATGGCGTGAAACTGATCGTCGGTCTGGGCAATCCCGGAATCGAGTACCAGTTCACGCCGCACAACATGGGATTCCTGGCGGTGGACCGCGTCGCCGAGCAGCACGGGGTGCGGGTGAGCAACCGCCAGTGCCGCGCGCTGACGGGCAGGGCGGTGATCGCGGAGCACGAGGTGCTGCTGGCCAAGCCGGAAACCTACATGAACCTGAGCGGCATGTCGGTCCGGGAGTTGGTACGGGAGCACCAGGTTGATCCAGCGCAGGACCTGATTGTGATCTACGACGAGCTGGACCTGCCGCTGGGCGCGATCCGCATCAGGCAGCGCGGCAGCTCCGCCGGGCACAACGGCATGGAGTCGATCATCGGGGCGCTGGGGAGCGAAGAGTTCGTCCGCATTCGTCTGGGCATCGGGCCCGACCATCCGGTGAAGGACGGAGCGCGCTACGTGCTCGGGCAGTTCAAGAAGTCGCAGTACGCCGTGGTGGACGAGGAACTCGATACCACGGCGGAAGCGGTGAAGGTAATCCTGGGCGAGGGCGTGGCCAAGGCCATGAGCCGGTTCAATCGCCGGCCGGAAATCCAGGAAGAAAAAGGATCGTGACGCCGGCCCCGCCGCGGCGGGCAGGCGCATTGAAAAGCGGAGAAGAATATGCCACTGCAACAACGTACTTATGAAGTGATGTATATCGTCCGGCCGGACCTGCCGGAAGAGGAGACCGATCGGGTAATCTCGACGGTCGAGTCCAACGCCACCACCGCCGGCATCACGGTGAAGAACGTGGAGCGCATGGGCAAGCGCCGGCTGGCCTACAAGGTGCGCAAGTTCCAGGACGGCTTGTATGTGCTGCTCACCGTCGAGGGCCCGGGCAGCGCGCTGGCGGAGCTGGAGCGGCGCCTGCGCGTCACCGAGCCGGTGATCAAGTACATCAGCGTGCGCATCGACGAGGAACAGAAGCGCCTGGCCAAGGTCAAGAAGATCCGCGACTCGAAAGTGCGGCAGCGCCCGCAGACGACCGAGACGGCTGCCGGCAGCGAGCCCGCGCCGGCCACGGCATAACGGCTTTTGGCTTTTAGCTCTTGGCTTCTGGCCTAAAGCTAAAAGCCAATAGCCAAAAGCGGTTTTGAAATAAGGAGAATCATGGCTGACGAAGAGAAGAAGGAAGTGACTACCAGCAGCGAGGCGCCGGCAGCCGCACCCGCGGCGCCAGCGGCGCCGTCGGCGCCGGCACCGCGTCCCTACGGACGCGGTCCGGGTGGCCCGGGTGGCCGGCGTCCCGGAGGACCGGGAGGGCGTCCCGGCGGCCGCGGCGAAGGCGGACCGCGCAAATTCTTTCGCCGCAAGAAGGTCTGCAAGTTCTGCGTGGAGAAGATCGATTCCATCAATTACAAGGACGTGCGGCTGCTGGGGCAGTTCGTGGCCGAGCGCGGCAAGATCGTCCCTCGCCGGCTGACCGGGGTCTGCACTCCCCACCAGCGGCGCCTGACCGCGGCCATCAAGCAGGCGCGCAACATCGCCCTGCTGCCGTTCGCGGCGAGATATTAGAACAACGTTTCACGTTTCGAGTTTCACGTTTCAGGTTCGGCGGCCGAACGAGTCACGTGAAACATGAAATGTGAAACTTGAAACGGAGTTCTCCTATGGAAGTGATCCTCAAAGAAGATGTCCCCAAGCTGGGCACGCGCGGCGATGTAGTGAAAGTGGCCGAGGGTTACGGGCGCAACTTCCTGCTGCCGCGCAAGCTGGCCATCGAGGCCACCCGCGGCAATCGCGCCGTGATCGAGCAGATGAAGCAGGCGGCGCTCCGCCGCGCGGCCACCGATAAGGCCGAGGCCGAAGCCCAGGCCAAGCTGCTCGAGGCCGTCACCCTGAGCTTTACCCGCAAGGCGGGCGAGAAGGACCAGCTCTTCGGTTCGGTCACTGCGAGCGACATCGGGGCCGCCCTCGAAGCCAAGGGCTACGCCATCGATCGCCGCAAGATCCACCTCGACGAGCCGCTGAAGCATATCGGCGAGTTCAAGGTGCCGATCCGCCTCTATAAGGGTGTAGAGGCGACGGTAAAGGTGCTGGTGGACAAAGAGCCTGCCGCGCCGGAAGGCGAAGAGTAGAAGGCGGGTGCCCGCGTGAGGGTTATGATCGCAATCCGGAACCCCCACATTGTAATTTTGACCCCGGCGGGCCCCTGCTTCCTCCCTCCTGCTCCCTTCTCCCTGGTCCAGTTGCCTCCCGTCCTTGCGCTGCTGTAGCATACACGCGCCGGTCCTGCCCATAATACTACTACTGTAGTAATGAAGAGCGAGCGCCAGCACCGCGAAGATATCTGCCGCTTTGGCAAGCTGTTGCACGACCGCAGCTACATCGCCGCTACGGATGGGAATCTCTCCGTCCGCCTGGATTCCGACGCCATCCTGTGCACTCCGACCATGATGTCAAAAGGGATGATGGAACCCGAGGACCTGGTGGTGGTGAACCTGGCGGGACGCAGGGTGATGGGCCGGCGCAACGTGTCCAGCGAGATTGCGATGCACCTGCTGATCTACAAGCTGCGGCCGGACGTCCACGGCATCGTGCACGCCCATCCGGCCACCGCCACCGGTTACGCCGCGGCTGGGCTGCCGCTCAACCAGGCGCTGGTTTCCGAGATCGTGATCTCGCTGGGCTGCATCCCACTAGCCCGCTACGCCACACCGGGGACGGCCGAACTGACGCAAGCGCTCGAGCCGCTCGTCCCCAATTATGACGCCATCCTCATGGCTAACCACGGCGTGGTCACCTACGGCAGCGATCTGCTGCAGGCCTACATGAAAATGGAGACGGTGGAGCACTTTGCCTCAATTACCCTGGTGACGCACCTGCTGGGACGGCAGCAGTTGCTGAGCGATGAGGACGTACGCAAACTGGTAGTGGCGCGGGAAAAGTACGGGATCACCACGCCGGCCGCACAGGGCGCTGGGTGTCCGGTGACGGCAGGCGCTCCGTCGCAGCCGGCGGCGCGCGCCGCCGCCGAAACTGACGGCTCCGATCGCCTCTCGGTAACCCGCGAGGAGCTGGCGTCGATCGTAAAAGACGCCGTGCGTGATACCAAGCGCCGGTGGTAAAGTGGCAGGCTTCTTAACGACATGATTTTGCGGAGGCAACCATGGGTGAAGCACTGGGAATGATCGAAACGCGCGGGCTGGTGGCCATGATCGAGGCCTCCGACGCGATGGCAAAAGCCGCCAAGGTGACGCTGGTAGGCTGGGAGAAGATCGGTTCCGGTTACGTGACCGCCATTGTGCGCGGCGATGTCGCGGCGGTCAAAGCCGCTACCGATGCCGGAGCCGCGGCGGCGCGCCGGGTGGGCGAGCTGATCGCTGTCCACGTGATCCCGCGTCCGCATGCCAGCCTGGAAGACGTGCTGCCCATCGGGCGCGTCATCACGGCCAAGACCGCGGCCAGCGCCTAGAGGCAATCCTATGCTCCTGGCACGAGTGATGGGCACGGTGGTGGCTACGCGCAAAGACGAGCGCCTGCTCGGCAAGAAGCTGCTGGTGTGCCGCCCCGTCAATCCCGAAGGCGAAGCCGAGGGCGCGTACTTCGTGGCCATCGACACGGTCGGCGCCGGGGTCAAGGAAATGGTGCTGGTGGTGAGCGGCTCGTCGGCGCGCATGGCGGCCAACTTCAAGGAATCGCCGGTGGACAGCTCCATTGTCGGCATCGTCGACGAGGTGCGGATGGAGGCCGACGAGTCCCACGCGCTCGCCGCCGCCGCTGCGCCGGCGAAATCGAAACGGTGAGCACACTGCCATGATGCTGGCCCGCGTGATCGGCAACGTGGTCTGCACCGTCAAGGACCCCGGTCTTGAAGGCCGCAAGCTGCTGCTCATCCAGCCACTGACCCGCGACGGCAAACCCAAAGGACGGCCGCTGGTGGGGATCGACTCCATCGGCGCCGGCTTCGGCGAGACGGTTTACTGGTGCCGCGGCAAAGAAGCGTCGCTGGCGTTCACCGGCGAGGTCCCGTCAGATTGCAGCATCGTGGGCATCGTGGACAGCATCGCCCCGCACCCTGCCCCTGCTCACGGCAACGGCAACGCCAAGCCGCGCGCCAACTCGCGGAGGTCGAAATGATCCTGGGGCAGGTCCTGGGTGAGGTGGTCGCGACGCAGAAGCATCCTTCGCATCAGGGCCGCAAGATCCTGCTGGTGCAGCCGGTGGACCCGGACGGCAGCGAGCGCGGCGATGCCGTGCTGGCGCTGGACGCCGTGGATGCCGGCATCGGCGACCGGGTGCTGGTAGTGCAGGAAGGCTACTCTGCGATGACCGCCGTCGGCCGCCCCGGCTCGCCCATCGACATGACCATCGTCGGCGTGGTGGACGCGGTCGAGATGGAAAGCTAGCCACGGATTTTCACGGATGGCTACGGATTTGGGATTTGATTTGTTTTATCCGTGTTCATCCGTGAAAATCCGTGGCGTTTTTCTATTCTCCGCCGATGCGGAATCGCATTCCCGCCCGAAAGTTCGCCTTGAGCGCGGGATATCCGACCACCTCGTTGTAGCGGCGGTTCAGTACGTTCTCGACATTGACGTAGGCGGTCATGTAGCGGTTCACCTTGAACCAGCCGCCCGTGTTGACCAGCGCGTAGCCGGCGGCGTGGTAGATGCCCAGGCCGAGAAAGTCGGAATCGGGACGTCGACCGACAAAGCTGCCGGCCACGTCACCTCCCCAGCGGCGCCCGAAATAAGTCAGCAGAGTAGTTGCGGAGTTCTTGGGACGGCGAAGCAGCGGGCGTCCCGCGCCGTCCACGTTCAGATCGCAAAACAGCGCCGGCGTGCACGCCGGGGCTGCCAAAATCTTCGTGGAAGTGTAGGTATAACCGGAATTCAGCGACAACTGCCGCCAGAGCCGCCCACCGAACGTGACTTCCGCGCCCTGAGCGAACGATTTGTCGATATTGACGTACTGGCCGATGAAGGTTTTCGGATCAAACGGATAGTCGATGCGGTCATAGAACAGATTGTTAAAGTAGGTTGCTGCGATCGAGTACCGGCTGGCGAACAGGTTCTGCTCGACGCCTGCTTCGAAAGCGCGCGTCCGCTCCGGCTTTAGGCCGGGATTCGGGATGCTGAAGGGAGGACCGGCGAAGGTCTCCTCCAGCCGCGGCTCTTTGAAACCTGTGGCGTAGCTGAATCGCAGCCGCGTACCTGACAATACCTGCCCGCCGCGCAGCGCGAGGAAAGTGAGCGCAACACGAGGCAAGGCCACGTTGCCGAACTCGCTGTTGTGCAAGAAGCGCGCTCCGGCGACCGCCGAGAAGCGTCCCCAGACGATCTGCTGTTGACCGTAAAAGTCGTGTTCCAGCCGGAACCCGTTGGTCGCAGTTTGGGCGTACAGGTCCCCCACTACCCCGTTCTCGCCCTCAAACCTGTACCCAAAAGTGGTGTGCGCCCAGCTTCGTTCGGCGTAATCGCCCTGGTATTCAAAGCCGGCGCGGTTGATGTGGTCGCGGGCATGGGTCAGGAAATCATCGGCACAATCACACGTTTCCGGGTTAATGGTGAGGTTAACATCCTGATAGCGATAGTTGTAATCGAAGCCGGTGAAACGATGCTGCCAGCGTGAGGGACCGGTCACCGTGAGCTCCGCGCTTCCCAGGAGATTGTTCAACTGTTTCCATTCACTTGGGTCCGGAAGCAATAGAGCCGCGCCATTGAAGTTCCATTCTCCTGGCAAGCCGGTAAAACTGTTGGAGTGGCGGAAGCGTATCCGTAGGGAAACTTCTTTGTTCAAGGCGGCTCCAACGTTCGCTCCTTGCAAGGAATTGGAGTAAAAATCGTTCACTCCTTCTCCGTTGGTATAGAACTGGTCGCCAAACAGGTTGTAATCGAAGATGCCGCGTGCGCCGGAGAGTGCGGCGTAACCGTTGGCGGTGCCAAACGTGCCGCCGTCGGCGCCAAAACGCAGCTCGGGAATGCGGGTGCTGCCCGTCCGCGTCCACATTTGCACCACGCTGGTCATGGCGTCCGAGCCATACAAAGTGCTCTGCGCGCCGCGCAGAAACTCCAGGCG
>JBKQPN010000074.1:0-90171 GCA_052145015.1 Terriglobales bacterium | reverse complement strand
GTCTTCGCGGCTGACGCTGCGGGCGAAGGCCTTGTCCTTCATTTTCTTGCGCACCGACTTGGCATCCACCTCGGCCAGCGACTTGCCGGGCTTCACCAGCGCGGTGGCGGTGATGAGGCCGGCCAGTTCGTCGCAGGCGAACAGGGCCTTCTCCATGTTGCTCACACGCGCGACGCCTGAGTATTGCGCGTGCGACATGATCGCCCGCCGGATCGGCTCGGGCCAGCCGCGCTCTTCCAGGATCTTGTTGCCGACGAAGGGATGCTCCTCGGGCGTGGGGTATTTTTCATAATCGAAGTCGTGGATCAGCCCGGTGACACCCCAGGTGTCCTCGTCCTCGGCGAACTTGCGGGCGTAGGCGCGCATGCAGGCTTCGACGGCGAGGGCGTGTTTGCGCAGATTCTCCGACGCGGTGAACTCGGTTAGCAAACTCCACGCGGCAGTGCGGTCGTTCATGGAGGCTTCCCCTGTCTTCTTCCTGTTTTCTCCGGATGACTTACGGCATCAATGGCGATTTATGCTTGTTTTTAACAATAATTCCCTTGACTTCCACAGCTGTTATCCCCCAGAGTACGCATCAGGTTCTGCACCTATTTTGGGTCACTTAAAAGTTGACCCATGGAGGGCGCAGGTTGTTGGGCCCTTGCAAGGCGAAGTGCCCGCTCTGGCATCTCGCGCACCATTGATGGCAACGACGCTTGCCCCGGTTGATTCACGAGAAGTAGTGCGGTGCGACCGCTGTCACCTGGTTCAATTCCGGACCACCAACAGTCTTTGCAGAAAATGCCGTACCTCGCTGGACGCCGAGGAACCGCCCATGATGCTGGCGGCGCCGGCGCCCGCGGCCGAGCCGGCGAACGGCAGCGGCCATCCCCACCTGCAGATCGCGTCGGCCATCCGCACCCTGCGCCAGCGTGGCGGCTTGAGCCAGCGGCAACTGGCGCTGCGCATGCAGGTGCCGCGGACCTACGTCTCCAAGATCGAGAACGAGAAGGCCACGCCTACGCTCTCCTCGCTGGCGCGGCTGGCGCGCGCGCTGGAAGTCACCGTGCCCGACCTGCTCAGCGGCGGCGATCGCGCCCGCCAGGACGAGATCCACGAGCTGATGACGGACGACTTCGTGGCGCAACTGGTGCCTTTCCTCTCGACGCTCGACGCGCTGCAGAAGGCCAGCATTCTGGGCCAGGTGCGCGATCTGACTTTACGTCCGCGCCGGCACGCCTAGGGACTGATCGCAAGCACCCTGCGCGCGCCGGCTCGGGCTCCGGGCCGAAATCCGGCTTCCACCCTCCCCCGGCCGGGGCCATTGCCCCGGCCATTTTTTATTTCTCCGCGAGCCGAGCGGTGTTTCTGCGATGGTGGACCACCAGGTGGATGAGGAACATCACCAGGAGCACGCCGCCGAAGGTGCACACGATGGTGGCGCCGGTGGGCAGGTCGATCACCACCGATAGATACACGCCCAATGCCGAGACGAGCGTGCCCATGGTCCAGCCGATGGCCAGCCGCGTGCCGATCTTGTCGGCGAACAGCATCGCTCCCACCGAGGGTACGATCAGGTAGCAAAACACCAGCAGCACCCCCGCGATGGCCACCGACGAGGTCACCACGAATCCGAACGACGCGTAAAACAGGAAGTCCCACCAGCGGATGCTCACGCCCTCGGCCTCGGCCTGCTGCGGGTTGATGGAGATCAGCAGGAACTTGCGCCGGAAGATGTAGTGGAACAGGCCGATCACGCCGTAGAGAATGGCGGTCTTGATGACGTCGTGGCGCGAGACCGCCAGGATGTTGCCTACCAGCATGTCCTTGAGGTGCTCGGTCTCGCCGGTGGCCTTGCTCATGGCCAGGATGGCGCCGGCCGAGGCCACGGCGTAGGTGATGCCGATGAAGGCTTCCAGCGGAATGTGGGCCTTGCGCATGCGCGCCAGCGCGAACAGGAACGCGCCCAGGAAGGTGAATCCCAGGCTGATCCAGTAAGCGGCGCCGCCGTGCGGATCCATGCCGGCGAGGATGGCGACGGTTGCGCCCAGGGCGGCGATCTGCGCCAGCGCCAGGTCCACGAAGATCACGCCGCGTTCCACCACGTGCACGCCCAGGTAGGCGTGGATGCCAGTTAGGATCAGGCTGGCCAGAAACGGCAGGATGAGGAATTGCAGGATTTCCATAGTTCAGTTTCTCTCAGATGCGCGGGCGGACATCTCTCCTAATCATTGCGTTGCCTTGAAAGCCTGGATCAGCAGGTTGATATCGTAGTCGAAAAGCTTGAAGTAGTCCGTCACCTCTTTTTCTCCGCCCACCGAAGGCAGCAGCACGATGACCTTGGCGCCGGTGGCGCTGCCGATGCTGTTCGGCGTCTTGAGGTCGAAGTAGGGCTCGACCACCACCACCTTGACGTTGTCGCGCTTGATCAGTTGGATGATCTCGATGGTGTGCGCCGGGGTGGGCGGGATGCCAGGCCGCGGCTCGATGTAACCGACCACCTGCAGGCCGAAATGTTTCGCGAAATTCGACCACGAAGTGTGATAGGTGACGACCTTGCGTCCCTTGTAGGGCGCCATCTGCGCGTCCCAGTTCTTCTCGGCGGCGGTGAGCCGCTTGTCGAAATCCTGGAAGCGCTGCTGGAAATACTGGCTGTCGGCCGTGTCCATCTCGCCCAGCTTCTGGGCGATGCCGCGGGCGACGCGGCGGCCGTTGTCGGGATCGAGCCAGTAGTGCGGGTTGCCCAGGGGATGGACGTCGCCCATGGCGCGCGTCACCTGGCCGGTGGGGAGGTCGAGGATCTCGGCGAACTGCGAGGCATCGAGGTATCCGGGCGCCCCCACCTGGATGCGCGGATTGCCGCTCTGGGTGACCAGCGGCGGCAGCCAGCCGATCTCCAGTTGGAGCCCGACGGAGATCAGCAGGTCCGCGTTTTTCAGCTTGAGCAGGAAGCTGGGCTTGGCTTCGACGAAGTGCGGGTCCTGGTAGCCCCTGGCGATGGCTTCGACCGTGATCTTGTCGCCGCCGACTTCCTGCGCCAGCGCCGCCATGTCGGTGGTGGAGGTGACGACATTCAGTTTTTTGGCCTCGGATGCCGGCGGAAATGCGCAAGCCGCGAGGATGAGCGCAGCCAGTGCCAGCAGCCCGCGTGAATGGATTCGCAATGGCATGGATCAATCTCCTTAACTTTCTAGAACGGATGCGCACCGTGCGCTCCCAGCGAGAACTGCACCTGCATCAGTAGCTCGTTGGCGTTGAAGCCTTCGGCGTAGCGCGTGAAGCGGTACTCTCCGCGGATCTGGCTGAACTCGCTGGGCCAGTAGGTGAGGACGGCAGCGGTGCCACGGTCCAACTGCCGGTCGTCGCGGGCGCGCTGCGCGTAATCGTAGCGTCCGCCGACGAACCACCGCCGCCCGAGCTGGTAGTCGCCGGAGGCATACATGCCGAAGCTCCGCTGCTCGCCGAGCAGCGTGAGCGGCTGCTGGCGCTGGCTCCAGATGGCCTCCGTGCGGCCGATGAACGAGTGATAAATGGAGCGGCGCAGCGGCTTCCAGCGCAGGGTCGCATCCATGCCGTAGAGCTGGGTCAGAAATCCGCTGCCCAGCTCGTTGTGCCCGCGTGCATAGGAGAGCCCGAGATCGAGATTGGTGGATTCGGTGATGTCCCGGTATCCGCGCAAGTGCGCGACCGTGCTCACGTCACTCTTGCCGGTGGCGGTGAACAGGGTCTGCTGGATGGTGCCGGTTGGGTTGGCAGGCGTCACCGGCACGAAGAACGTCTGCGTGCCGCTGTCGCCGCGGAAGACCTGGCCGGTGGCTTCGAGGAAGATGCCCTTGGGCGCGGGCAGGATGCGCTGGATGGAAAAGCCGGCGTCGTCGATGCCGTCCTCGCCGCCCACCAGGTTTTCGTTGACCAGCGGGCGGTCCGCCCAGGGCAGCACGTGATTGTGCATGGTGTTGACCTTGCCGAACGCCGCCCGCATCTTGCCCACGCGCGCCACGAAGCCGCCGGGCAACGCGGTGAAGGTGACGTAGCCCTCTTCCACCTCAACCCCTTGTTCGCCGAAGGAGATGAAGAAGTCGCCGCGGGCATAGGGATCGATGATGGCCTGGAATCCGAGTTCGGACTCATGCATGTTCAGGGACTGGAATCCGGCCTGGCGGCTGACGCTGCCCGGCGGCGTCGGATAATGCCCGGCGTCGGAGATGAAATCGCCGATAGCGCTGATGTCCGGATTCAGCGCCTTGGCGGCAGCGGCGCCGCCATAGCCCGATGACTGCGCCCCGCCTTCGCCGCTGGCTATGGCCTGGCTGGCGGCAGCCGCTGGTGCAGCCGCGCTGGCTGCCGCTGCTGCCCCGGGCGCCGCACCCGTGGCCTGCGCCTGCGCCAGTTGCTCCTTCAGCAGGCGCACCTGCCCTTCCAGCAGGATCATACGGTCCTCCATGGCCTTGAACTGCTGCTCGAGGGCGTCACAGCATGGCGCCGGTGTGGAGGCATTGCCGGGCTGCTGCGTCCAGCCGGGCAGCGCCCATCCCAACAGCAGGCATACAAGAACACTCAGTTTTTTCATCACAAACCTCTGCATTTGAGCTGAACGGATTCGATGGTCGTGTGCCGCCGGCCGCCCGGCGTTTTCATGGAAGGATTTTCCGCATGAATCAGGTTGGACGAATCCCAGCCGATTACCGATCTGCTAATTTCGCCGAAATTGTAGCACCCGCGCCACCGCGGATGAGATTCCCACATACCGGACGCATTCCGTCACTTTCATTGCGCAGAAACCGGCGCTATGCTACTTATAGATTTCCGAGGTAGCCTTGCCTATATCGATCCCCGCAGGATTGGACCGCAAAGAGTCCGACGTTTATTCCAAGCTCGATCCCCGGCAGCTCCCGCGACACGTCGCGATCATCATGGACGGTAACGGGCGCTGGGCCCGGCAGCGCCACCTGCCGCGCATCGCCGGACACCGCGCCGGGGTGGCGTCGGTGCGCTCCACGGTCGAAACCGCTGCCCGCATCCACCTGCCCGCGCTCACGCTCTACGCCTTCTCTTCGGAGAACTGGAAGAAGCGCCCGGCGACCGAAGTGGCCTTCCTCATGCGCCTGTTGCGGCGCTACCTGAAGGCCGAAGTCCCCACGCTCAACAAGAACAACATCCGCCTGGAATATATCGGACGTCGCCACGAACTGCCGGAAGCGGTGCAGGAGCGGATGGCGTGGGCGCAAGAAGCCACCGCGAAGAACACCGGCATGGTGCTGACGCTGGCCCTGAATTACGGCGCGCGCATGGAACTGGTGGACGCCTTCACCGCCATCGTGAACGCCGCCGCCAATAACGGCGGATTGAGCCACCTGAAGATCGATGAGGAACTCATCGACCAGCATCTCTACACCCGCCACTTGCCCGATCCCGACCTGGTGATCCGCACCTCCGGCGAAATGCGGCTTTCCAACTTCCTGCTATGGCAGGTAGCCTACGCCGAGATCTACGTCACGCCTACCCACTGGCCGGAGTTCCGCGGACGCCATCTGCTGGAAGCCATCGCCGAATACCAGACGCGCGAACGCCGCTACGGTGGCCTGGGCGACGGCAACGGCGCGCACCCGTGATCAAGCGCGTCGCGACTGCGGTCGTCCTTATCCCCATCGTATTGCTGGTCGTCTTCCGGGCGCCTATGTGGCTGTTTGCGTCGGTGGTTGGCGTGATTGCGCTGATCACCACCCGCGAGTACCTGGGCCTGGCGGAAGCCTATGAGATCAAGCCCAGCCGGGCGTTGACCTACCTGTTCACCACGATTCTGTTCGCCAGCGCGGTTGCAGGATTCCTCATTGAATGGCAGATGAGCCGGCTCTCATCGCAGGTGCTGCTGCGGGGCATCAGCCCGCGCGAGCACCCGTACCTGCTGGCCGCGATCGGCGTGACCTCGATCGCGAGAGATTCGGTGCTGCTGGCCGTGCTGGCGTTCCTGGTGGCCATGTTGAAGCGCGCCGACCTGCGCTCGTCGCTGCCCGGCGCCGCGGCGTCGGCTCTGGCGCTGGTTTACATCAGCCTGCCTTTCACGCTGCTCATCAACGTGCGCGCCCGCGCGGCGGGAGCGTTCTATGTGTTCTACCTGCTAGTCGTGGTGTGGGCCGGCGACATTCTGGCTTTCCTGGCGGGCCGGTCCGTGGGTAAACACAAACTCGCTCCCAGGATCAGCCCCAACAAGAGCTGGGAGGGCACGGTAGCTTCGCTCGCCGGCGCCACCGCGCTGGGAACTGTCATCCTCGCCAACGGAAATGCGATCGTGGGATTCCTGCGGAACACGAATCTGCTGGCGGCACAACAAGAGAGCATCATGAGCGTTGGACCGTATCCATCCCCGCATCCGCTGTGGGTTTACATTCTGCTGTCGGCAGCGCTGAACGTGGCGGCGCAACTCGGCGATTTGGTCGAGTCCATGCTGAAGCGCGGGGCCGGGGTGAAGGATTCCGGCTCGCTCCTGCCCGGCCACGGAGGCATGCTCGACCGCATCGACGCCCTGCTCTTCGCCGCTCCGGTGCTGTGGTACTATGCGCTGATCCTCGCTGCGGTCCACAGCCCGTAATCGTCTTCATGAAGCGCATTGCCATCCTGGGTTCCACCGGCTCCATCGGGCGCAGCACCATGAGCGTTGTAGAAGCCCACCCGGAGCGGTTCTCCGTCGTCTCCCTCGCCGCCGGGGGCAACCTGGAAGCAGCCTTCGAGCAGGCCAAGCGCTGGCGGCCGCGCGTCTTCTCGATGAGCAACGCGGAGGGTGCGGAGAGATTACGGCGAAGGCTGAAGACAGCAGGCGTCGCTGATATCGAAATTGTCGAAGGCTCTGCTGGATCGGTGGCGGTTGCCACCCATCCTGACGTTGACTTCGTGGTCAGCGCCATCGTGGGCGTCGCGGGACTCGAGGCCACCTACGAAGCGGTGCGCGCGGGCAAGAGCGTGGGGCTGGCAAACAAGGAATGCCTGGTCGCGGCGGGCGAACTGATCACCAAGGAAGCCAAGAAGCACGGCAAGCCGCTCCTGCCCATCGACAGCGAGCACAACGCCGTCCACCAGTGCATGCGCGGCGGCCGCCTCGAAGAAGTCCAGTCGGTGTGGCTGACGGCCTCGGGCGGTCCGTTTCTCGACACTCCCGCCTCCCAGTTCTCGCGTATCACGGTGGAGGAGGCGCTAAACCATCCCACCTGGAAGATGGGCCAGCGCATCACCATCGACTCGGCCACACTAATGAACAAGGGCTTCGAGGTGATCGAGGCCTGCCGTTTGTTCGGCCTGCCGCCCAGCCGGGTGAAGGTGATGGTGCACCCTCAGTCCACTATCCATTCGCTGGTGGAGTTCGTGGACGGCAGCATCCTGGCCCAGCTCTCGGTCACCGACATGCGCCTGCCCATCCTCTATGCCCTGACCTGGCCGGAGCGCGTCCCGTCCGACCTGCGTTACTCGGTCAGTGACTTACGTCATCTGGATTTCCGCCCGCCCGACATGCAAAAGTTTCCCTGTCTGGCCCTGGCCTATGAGGCCGCGGAAGCTGGAGGCGCCAGGACTGTGGCCCTGAATGCCGCCGACGAGGTGGCGGTGGCCGCGTTCCTCGACGGTTCCATTGGATTTGACGAGATCCCCCGGGTGATCCGCGGCGTACTTAAAGCAACTGGCGCCCGGCATCCGGAATCTATTAAGCACGTGCTGACGATGGACGCCGAAGCCCGGCAACGGGCAAGGGAACAGGTCGAGCAGTTGAAATCCAGAAAGGCAGGCACAGGCCGTCCCGTTGTAGCAAAATAGAGACGGGATAATTCTCCTCATGTACAACGCTTTCACGATCCTCTGGTCCGTGGCCCTGGTGCTCGGAATCCTCATTCTGATCCACGAGCTGGGCCACTTCATTGCTGCCAAGTACTTCGGGGTCCGGGTGGAGGTATTCTCCATCGGCTTCGGCAAGCGCCTGCTGGGATGGCGCAAGGGCGACACCGATTACCGCATCAGCGCGCTGCCGCTGGGCGGCTACGTCAAAATGTCGGGCGAGAACCCGATGGAGACGCGCACCGGCGACCCTGGGGAGTTCCTCTCCCATCCGCGCTGGCAGCGGTTCGTCATCGCCATCGCGGGTCCGGCGATGAACATCCTGCTGGCCATCGCGCTGCTCACCGGCGTCTTCATGGTGCGTTATGAGCACCCCTACTTTCTCGACCAGCCTGCGGTGATCGGCTTTGTGCTGGAGAGCTCGGCGGCGGCCAAAGCTGGATTCGAGTCCGGCGACCGCATTGTGCGCATCGGCAACACCCAATCTCCGACCTGGGAGGATGTGGAAGCCAAGGTCATGCTCAATCCGGGACAGCCGCTCGAGGTGGCCGTTCAGCGCGGCGGAGAGATCCTGAACAAGACCATCGTCCCCGACAAACAGGGACAGGAAGAGTATGGCGCGCTGGGCGGTTGGATCCCCCAGGAGCCCAATATCGTTACCCAGCTTGAGCCCGATATGCCGGCGGCCCAGGCCGGCGTCAAGGTGGGGGACGAAGTGGTAGCGGTGAACGGCGTGGCCATGCGCTCCATGCGCGCGCTGATCAACTACCTGCAGCAGAACCCGGGCAAGCCGCTCGATGTCACTGTGGTGCGCAGCGGCAAGGAGATGCACTTCAATGTGACCCCGGTCCTCGATCACAACGTGCATGGCGCTGAGCGATGGCGCATGGGATTCATCTCCAACCCGGTGCACGTGGACAAGCTGGGCTTCGTGGACGCGGTTTCCAAGTCCATCGAGGTCAACAAGCGCTACTCGGTGCTGATTCTGGAGCTGGTGCGGCAACTGGCCGCCCGCAAAGTCTCGATGAAGCAGATCGACGGGCCCATCGGCATCGCGCGTGCTTCCGGCGAGGCTGCTCGCCAGGGTTGGATGCCGCTGCTGGCGCTGATGGCCGCCATCAGCCTCAATCTCGGCATCTTCAACCTTTTCCCCATTCCTATTATGGATGGCGGCGTGATCCTGCTGCTGGCCATCGAGAGCGTGATGCGCCGCGACATCAGCATGAAGATCAAAGAGCGCATCTACCGGGCGGCTTTCGTCTTCCTCATCCTGTTCGCCGTGGTCGTGATCTACAACGACATCGGCAAGGCGCTGCCGGGACTGGCGAAGTTCCTGCCGTAACGATAAGGGCGTCCGCCTCGACATGTTGCGCCGGCCTCTGGCCGGCTGTGGCGAGGGCGTCCCGCCCTCACGTGTGGGCGAGACGCCCACACGGACAGCCGCCGCGACGGCGGCGCTACCATCCCCCCGCCTGAAGGCGGGCTTCCAACCTCCTGCTCCCTGCCTCCTTCCGGCTGCACCCCTCCTGCTACAATTCCCGCGAGCTTTCCCCTAGAATCCATTGAACTTCTGCCGGCTTTTATCCGTATTGATCCACAGAAGTCGCGAGCCGGGGTTCGAAGGAGTGCCGGTTGGAAGACACCCAAGCCGTGGCTGCACTGGTGGAACGCTGCCTGGGCGGCGATGCCGCGGCTTGGGAGGAGATCGTGCGCCTGTACCACCGGCGCATCTACAACGTCAGCTACCGCTTCGCGGGCTCGGCGGAGGACGCTGAGGACCTCACTCAGGAGGTCTTCATCAAGATGTACCGCACCCTGAAAAGCTACGATGGTTCCAAGGGCGCCTTGATTACCTGGGTCACCACCATCGCCCGCAACCTGCTGGTGGACCACTTCCGGCGCAGCAAACACGACCGCGTAACCGACTCGCTGGAATCGGCGCCCTCGGGCGATCAGGACGCCCTCACCCTGGGCGAGCAGCTTCCCGATCTGGGCCCCAGCCCCGATGCCGGCGTCCAGGCCCAGGAGACGCAGCGGGTCGTCCACCAGGCCTTGCAGAAGCTCTCCCCCGAGTTGCGGGAGGCGGTGATCCTGCGCGACCTGCAGGATCTGGAATACCGGGAAATCGCCCATGTCCTTAGGGTCCCGGAAGGCACTGTAAAGTCACGAATTAACCGGGGACGCGCGGAACTTGCGCGGCACCTTTCTCGTACCTACAGGCAGGTGAGCTAATGTACGGCGAACACCAAGGCGGAATGGATTGCACGCAGTTTGAGGCCCTGCTCTCCGAGGCTCTGGATGGCACGCTCAACGAGCCGGTTCTGGCCGGTTTCCGGGCCCATGCGGCGGTCTGCGCGGATTGCGGGCCCATGCTGGCGGCGGCCCAGGCCGGGATGAGCTGGCTGAAGTCGCTGCCCGAGGTCGAGCCTCCGCGCAACCTGGTGCATAACATCATGATCGCCACCAGCGGCGCCGAAGCCGCCGTGCCCCTGCGCCAGGCCAGCCCCACCAGTCCGTGGCGGGGCCGCCTGCGCGAGTGGACGCGGCCTCTGGCCGTGGCGTTCTCCGCCGTACGGCAGCCGCGGTTCGCTCTCTCCCTGGGAATGGCTTTCTTCTCGGTTACGGTGCTGCTGAACGCCGCGGGCCTGCACCTCTCCAGCCTGCGGCCTGCTGACCTGCGTCCCAGCGCGATCCAAGAAAACCTGACGCGCACTTACAATGAGACCACCGCCCGGGCGGTGAAGTATTACGACAACATACGGCTTGTGTACGAGATCGAGTCGCGCGTGCGCGAGATCCGCAACGCCACCCGGGAGGAAGACCAGCAGGAACAGCGCAAGCAGGAACCGGAGAAGCCTAAAGACCGCAAGTACCGGGACGACAATACCAGCGGAAATCCCGACCAGAAGCAGGATCGCTACAGCCGCCGCGACGAGCCGGTGGTGCTGGCGGGCAGGTCGCTGGATCATCCCGCGAATCCCATGTCTAACAGGAGAGACGCATGAACTGCGCCATCCATAACGAAGTCCCCGCGACCGTCTACTGCCGCACCTGCGGCAAGGCGCTCTGCGATCAGTGCAAGCGTGATGTGCGCGGGGTGATCTATTGCGAAGACTGCCTGGCGGCGCGCGTGGAGGGCACCCTGCCTCCTAGAGTGGCTGCTGCAGTTCCGCCCGGCGCCGTTTCCGCGGCCGGAGCCCCGAGCGGCGGGCCGAATCCCCTGGCCGCCACGCTGCTGGGATTCATCCCCGGCGTGGGCGCCATCTACAACGGCCAGATCGTCAAAGCGCTGATCCACGTGCTGATCTTTGCCGGCCTGTGCTGGGCCCAGGAGCGCAGCGGCGGCAACGTCTTCTTCGGGCTGATGATCGCGTTCTTCTTCTTCTACATGGTTTGGGACGCCCACGCGACCGCCAAGGCTATCCAGGAACGCCGTCCCTTGCCCGATCCGTTCGGCTTGGGCGCGAACCTGCCGGCCTCGGAAACCACCGCCCCGGCCAGTCCGGGACCGGGGAGCGAACTCGTCCGACAGGGCCCGCACGTACCCACGGCCGCAATCGTGCTCATCGGGCTAGGGGTCGTGTTCCTGCTGGATAACCTGGGCATGTTCCACTGGCACTGGATGGGGCACCTATGGCCGATCATCCTGATTGTCATTGGGGTGTGGCTGATCGCGCGCCGCACCGGGAGGTGCGCATGAACGGCTTTCGCCGCAATCGCGCCTGCTCCTGCGCGCGCTGCCGGTGCAGCGGCTACATCGGTCCGGTCCTGCTCATCACCCTAGGTGTTCTGTTCCTCATCGACCAGTACTCGATGTACGGCATCGGCAGGACGTGGCCAATTCTTCTGATCGTGATCGGGGTCGTCAAATTGCTGCAGTGGAATGCGCCCACCACCGGGCATGTGAATGTTTGGCAAGTCGGTCCCGGCGGTCCCCCGCCCGGCGGGCCCAATCCCGGCGGCGGTGGGCAGCCGCCATCCGATGGACAGCAGGTGACTCATGGCTAGCCCAACCACTCCCACCCCACCCCCGACACCGCCCCCGCCGGTCGTGTACCGGTCGCGGCGGTCGTTCGCCGGACCCGTGGTGCTCATCGTGTTCGGGGTCCTGTTCCTGCTCGGCAACCTCGGCTACGTGAGCTGGGGACGCCTGGGTTATCTGTTTTCCCGCTACTGGCCGGTGCTGATCATCCTGTGGGGGCTGGTCAAGCTGGCGGAGCACTTCGACGCGCAGCGCCACGGCTACCGTCCGCGCGGCCTCGGCTTCGGCGGTGTCATGCTGCTGATCTTCCTGGTGGTGATGGGATTGGGTGCGAGTTCGGCCTGGCATTATCGCGGGATAATCGGCGACGAGATTCAGATCGACGACGCGCCCGGCTTCACCCTCTTCGGCACCCCCTACAACTACACGGATGAGCTGCAGCAGCCGTTTCCCGCCGGCGCCAGCCTGCGCGTAGTCTCCGACCGCGGCGAGGTGCACCTGATTCCCTGGGACCAGAACACCATCAAGGTCGGGGTCCAGAAGAAGGTCATTGCCGAGTCGCAGGGCGACGCCGACAAAGTGAACGCTGCTACTAAGCCCACGATCACCATCGCCGGTGACCAGGTGACAGTAAACGCCAACACCGCCTCGGGCAACCACCGCGTCGACACGAGTCTGGAAATCTACCTGCCGCGCAAAGCTGCGGCCGACATTGCCACCGCGCGCGGCAAGGTGGAGGTGCATGACCGCACCGGCGACCTCAAGATCAGCAACAGCCATGGCGACGTGGAGCTAGGCGGCATCCAAGGCAACGTCAGCATCAACATGAGGGGCGGCTCGGTGCGGGCGGAAAACGTCCGTGGCGACCTCAGCCTGGACGGCCGTTTGAGCGACGTGGCCATCGAGAACGTCCAGGGCAGCGTGCGCCTGACCGGCGATTACTTTGGGACCACGCGCCTGGCGAAGATCGCCAACTCGGTTCACTTCCTGTCGTCGCGCACCGACATGGAGATGGCCAAGCTCGACGGCGACCTGGTGCTGGATTCCGGCGACCTGCGGGTTACTTCGCTGGCCGGCCCGACGCGTGTGGTCACCCGCTCCAAGGACATACGCCTGGACGACTTCACCGGCAACGTGCATATCGAGGACAACAATTCCGACATCGAGCTGACCCCGGGCAAGCTGCCGCTGGGCAACATTCAGATCACCAACCACCGCGGACGCATCCATCTGGTGCTGCCGGCCAACGCCGCCTTCCAGCTTGAGGCGCACACCACGCAGGGAGAGATCTCGTCCGATTTCTCCGGCGTAAACGTGGAGAGCCACGCGCGCGGCGCGCAGGCCACGGGCGCGATTGGCGGCGGTGGCCCGCAGATCCAGCTCTCCACCGATCGCGGAGACATCGAGATTCGCAAGGGATAAAACGCCACGGATTTGCACGAATGTACACGGATGAATTGAAATCCGTGGCGATCGGTGCTAATCCGTGGCCGCTTTTTGTTCTTGCCTAGCAGTAATGATGGCTTCCGCGCGCGCCATCACCTCGTCGATGGTCATGCCCGTGGAATCGATGATCACGGCGTCGGGCGCCGGCGCCAGCGGTGAAGCGGCCCGCGTGCGGTCGCGCCGGTCGCGCTCGCGCAATTCGGCGATGACGGCCTCGGGGGGCAGCTTCGCCTCCGGAGTCTGGCGGAAGCGGCGGTCGCCGCGCACCTCCGGCGCGGCATCGAGGAAGATCTTGACCTCGGCCTCGGGAAACACCTTGGTCCCGATATCGCGGCCTTCCATGATGATCCCGCCCTGCGCGCCCATCTCGCGCTGGCGTGCGACCATCCACTCGCGCACCCGGGGATGCACCGAGAGCTTGGAGGCGGCGTCGGTTACGTCGGGCTCGCGGATGCGCTCCGAGACGTCGCGGCCGTCGAGCAGCACGCGGTTGCCATCGCTTTCCGGCCGTAGTTCAATGCGCGATCCCTCGGCGAGCGCGAGCAGAACGGCTTCGTCATCGAGCGCGACCCCGCAGGCGAGCGCCTTCAGCGCCAGGGCACGGTACATCGCTCCGCTCTCCAGGTTGACGTAGCCAAGCTTCTGCGCCAGCCGCGCCGCCAGCGTGCTCTTGCCTGCGCCCGCGGGGCCGTCGATGGCGATGACCAGCTTCTTGCGCATGTTCATGCGCGGCGCCGCGAAGTGCGCGGGCGTTCCGTCGTCCTCGCCGGAGTCAACTGGACCAGCGTACGATTTCCAACGTGCACGAACTCCAGCTCGCGCGCCGCCAGCAACGCGTTCAGCGCTTCCTTCACCTTGGAGCGCGCGATCAGCGGTGAGAAACAGTCGCCGATCTCTTTCTCGTCGGCGGCGATCACGCAATCCAGGTACTTGGAGAGCAGCGCCGAAAGCGCCGCCGCCACCGCCAGGTGCATGCCCTCGTTCACCGCCTCCGGAGAGCAGCGGTAGAGCACGTCCCAGGAGGAGCCATCGCGCGGGTTGTAATCCACGCGAGTGATGCGCAGCCGCGCCGCCAGCTCGGAGAGAGCGCGCTCGATCGCCGCTTCCGACAGGTCGCCGCCCAACGTCTCGGCCAAGCGACGTTTCGTGACCGGGCCTGCGCGTTGGATGCCGCCCAGCACGTCCTGCGCCAGCGGCGAGAGCGAGCGGTCCGCGCCCGGCTCCTGGCGCGGATTGCGGTCCCCAGCCAGCGCGTAGAAGTAGGGGAACACCGAGGCGGCGACCAGCAAATTATTTTCTCCGAAAACGCTGGCTTCGTACGCAGAGCGCTCGCGCAGCAGGCGCACGGCGAGCTCGGTAGCTTCGTGGGCGCGCGGATCGTCGAACGCCTTCTGCCGAGTTGGGAGGTTCTCGTCGCTACCAACAACGGCGCCGATGAATGTCGGCAAGACGATCTCCGGGCCGCCGCGCATTCCCGGATCCTGCGCAGAGACGGGATACATCAGGCAGAAGCCCACCGACTCCAGGAACTCACGCGCGTCTTCGAGGGTGCGCACCGGACGCCCGTCGAGGCGCCACTTCTGCCGGCGAAGTTCGTGGAGTTCGGGGTCGGTCATGGGATTTGCGATTTCTGATTTGTGATTTCGTTGAATATCGCGCGGGCAATCACAAATCGCAAATCACAAATCTCAAATGCGCTTGAACGCCTTCTGTATCTCCCTCACAGAATACCGCAGCAACACCGGCCGGCCGTGCGGACAGGACATGGGACACTCCGTCCGCGCCAGCTCCTTCAGCAGCCATTCCATCTTGTTCTTCTCCAGCGGCGTGTTCACCTTGATGGCGGCGTGGCAGGCGATGGAGGCGGCGATCCGGGCCCGCACCTGTTCCAGGTTGATGGCTTGCGACTCGCGGTCCACCTGATCGAGCAGTTCGTGCAGCATGCGCTCGACGTCGGAAGCATCGACGCCTGCGGGCGAGGCCTTCACTGCGATGGTGCGCGAGCCGAAGGGCTCGACTTCGAAGCCGTTGCGGCGCAGCTCGTCGGAGATCTCGCTGAAGACGGCCTGCTGGCCGGGCGTCAGCTCCACGATCAGCGGCATGAGGAGCTGCTGGGTCTCGACCCGCTCGGCGGCCCGTTGGCGCAGCACGCGCTCGAACAGCACCCGCTCATGCGCCACGTGCTGGTCGATGATCCACAGCCCTTCGCCATTCACCGCCAGGATGAACGAGTCGCGCAACTGGCCGAGCGGCGAGAGCGAGGCCAGCGAGACACCGTCACCATTCTCGTGAGCGGCATCAATGATCCCGCCACACTCTCCATCCACTGTCATCCCGAGCGAAGCGCGAGGCGAGGTCGCGAGCTGAGTGCGAGTCGAGAGATCTTGCGTTTCCGCTCTGTCCAGCACGCTGACCGCCGCATTCGCCGTGATCTCAATGCCCTCGCCGAACTGGAAGCGCTCATTGCGCGGCGGCTCCGGAGCTGGCTCAAGGCTGAAACCGGCGGCAGCCTGCGCGGCGGCGTGCGGCGTGATCATGGGCGAGAGCGCCTGCGCGGAGGTGGGCTGGGCGTGGATCTCGGTGGTGAAGTGCGGCACCGGACGCGTCTTCATCAGCGCGGCGCGGACCGAGTCGCGCACGAAGTCGTGCACGAACCCCTGCTGGCGGAAGCGAACCTCGGTCTTCGACGGGTGGACGTTCACGTCCACCTCGCCCGCGGGCAATTCCAGGAACAGCAGCACCACCGGGAAGACGGTGAGCGGCAGAATATTGCGGTAGGCCTCGGTGAGCGCGTGCTGGATAAAGCGGTCGCGGATGAGGCGGCCGTCCACGAACACGAAGATGGAGTTGCGATTGAGCTTCTGGATCTCCGGCCGCGAGGCGAATCCGGTCGCGCGCACCTCGCCCGGCTCGGGACGCTGGTAGTCTTCGCTACGGCGCCACGGCGGCGGCTCGGGCAGGCCGATGTGCTCGAGCCGCGCCGCCGCCGCGATGGGCAGAAGCTGGTCGAGCGTCTCCTTGCCGAATATCTGATAGATGCGCTCGGAGCGCGAAGCCACGGGCGCGGCGATGAGCATGGCGTTGGTCGCCGAGTGCAGCTCGAAGTGCTTGTCGGGATGCGCCAGCGCGTAGTGCGTCACCAGCGAGGCGATGTGCGACAGTTCGGTGGATTCCGCCTTCAGAAATTTCTTGCGCGCGGGCGTGTTGAAGAACAGGTCGCGGACGGTGATCGACGTTCCCGCGGGCAGTCCGGCTTCTTCGACCTTGAGAATCTTGCCGCCGGCGATCTCGACCACAGTGCCGCTCGGCTCGTCGGGGGCACGGCTCTCCAGCCTCAGCCGCGAGACCGACGCGATCGACGGCAGCGCCTCGCCGCGGAAGCCGAGCGTGGCCACGTTCAGCAGGTCTTCGGCGTCGCGGATCTTCGATGTCGCATGGCGCTCGAAGGCCAGCAGGGCGTCGTCGCGCACCATGCCGCAGCCGTCGTCGGTGATCTGGATGAGCTTCTTGCCGCCCGCCTCCACCTGCACCCGGATGCGGCGCGCGCCCGCGTCCAGCGCGTTCTCGAGCAGCTCCTTCACCACCGACGCCGGACGCTCCACCACCTCGCCCGCGGCGATCTTGTTGGCAACGTGCTCGGGAAGGACGTGGATTCTGCCCATGGGAGAATTCGATTGTAGCCGGAGAGGACGGCGAATGGACGGACATAAGAACTGGAAGTTACCTGAGCGGAGACGCTTCCTCCTCGAACACGGGATCCACGCGGACCAAGAAGCGATGGAATAGCAACTGTCGATGGGTGATGTGCCGGTCGGGATCACTCGGATCGTAAAACACGACTACCCCGTTGTCCGGATCGCTGCCAAATACAGGTGCGTAGCCTCCACGACGCTCTCCTCCAGCATCTCGGAACTCGTAAGTTATTCTAGTAACCCGAAGATTGCTTCTCCGGTCGGTCACAGCTCCAAGAGCAATGGCCGCAATTCTTAGCATGCGAGCCTCAGTCATCCACAGGAAAGCGGTGAGCAATACAATCAGACCACCGATTGCCGCGAATTCAATCCTAAAAATGGCGACTCCCCCCGAGCTAAAGGCCGCAAATGACGCCGTTCCATACGTGAGTATGAGCAGCGTGGCCAGAGCCAGCAATCCACAGGCGATCAACTGCGGAACACGATGCAACTGCAGAAGGCAGATCAAGCGTTGCGGGTAGGATTTAGGGGCCACTTCCATGTTGCACAACGTAAGGGCGTGCCCCACGGGACCATCGGGGGACGCAGGTGGCAGCGAGAACTGAACGGCCGCTTGCCGCCTCGGAAACAGGTAGTAGCCTGCGACGAGGAAAATGATTACTGCGATGCAGGCTGGAACGAACGCGTAGCGAAGATCCTCAACGACCACCGCTACAGCCACCAGTAGCCCGTAGATCACGCTCGGTACGGCGGTTTTCGAAAGCATAGCTAGACAGGAATGCTTGGGTTCCCCCCACGTGCACCTTGTGGCCCAGCAGCAGAATTTCCGGGTTGAAGCCTACTCCGCCCTCTTCTTCACCTCAATCCCCAGCTCGCGCAACTGGGTGTTGCTGACGGGCGTGGGCGCGTCCACCATCAGGTCCACGGCCTTGGCGGTTTTGGGGAAGGGAATGACTTCGCGCAGGCTATCGGCGCCGGCCAGCAGCATGACAATGCGGTCGAGGCCGAGGGCGATGCCGCCGTGCGGAGGCGTGCCGTACTCCAGTGCCTCGAGGAAGAAGCCGAAGCGGGCGCGGGCCTCGTCGTCGCTCATGCCGAGGGCGCGGAAGATTTTCTTCTGGATGTCCTGGCGGTGAATACGGATCGAGCCCGAGCCCAGTTCGGTGCCATTGAGCACCACGTCGTAAGCCAGCGCGCGCACCGCGGCTGGATCGCTCTCCAGCTTTTCCATATCCTGCTCGTGGGGCGAAGTAAAGGGATGGTGCGCCGCCGCCCAGCGCTTTTCCTGCTCGTCCCACTCGAACATCGGGAAATCGGTCACCCATAGGAACTGGAAATCTTTCTTGTTCTTGAAAGCACCGTGCTTGTCGGCGTACTTCTGCGCCAGCGCCAGGCGCAGCGCGCCCGCGGCGGTGCAGACGGCAAAGTCGTGCTGCCTGACCTCGGGCGGCGTGGTCGCTTCTGCCGGATGCGCACCCGGCTTGCTGTCGCCCGCGACCAGCACCACGAGGTCCTCCGCACGCGCACCGGTCGTCTGGCGGATCTTCTGCGCCGCGTCGGGGAACGATTTCTCCAGACGCTTAAAGTCTTCGAAGACTTTGGCTCGCACCTTGTCGCCGAGCATGGTCTTGATCTCGTCGCGTTGGTGGCGGGAGAGCTCGCCTACGCCCGGGATCAGAATTGCGACCACCGGCAAGCCGGCGTTGATGTTGAGCTTCTCGAGATCGGCAGCGGTGAAGGCCGAGCGCACGTCGGCCATGGCGGGCAGGCGCATATCGGGCTTGTCGCTGCCATAGAGGCGTATGGCCTGGTCGTAGGTCATGCGCAGGAACGGCGTTTTGATCTCGGTCCCCGCAGCCTTGAACGCTGCCGCCAGAAAGCCCTCGACCACTTCAAACACGCGGTCGGGCTGGGGGAAGCTCATCTCCAGGTCGATCTGAGTGAACTCGGGTTGGCGGTCGGCGCGCAGGTCTTCGTCGCGGAAGCAGCGCACGATCTGGAAATACTTGTCGAAGCCCGCGATCATCAGGATCTGCTTGAACAGTTGCGGCGATTGCGGCAGGGCGTAGAACTTGCCCGGCTGCACCCGGCTGGGGACGAGGTAGTCGCGCGCGCCCTCAGGGGTAGAGCGCGTCATGAAAGGCGTCTCGATCTCCAGGAAGCCCTGCCCGGCCAGGTAGTTGCGGATCGCGATGGTGACGCGGTGGCGCAGCTCGATGTTGGCCTGCATGGGCGGACGGCGCAGATCGATGTAGCGATACTGGAGGCGTACTTCTTCGTTGGGCAGCACGCTCTCCGACGGAGAAAACGGCAGAGCTTTCGATTCGTTCAGTATCTTCAGCTCGTCGGCGACGATCTCGACCTCGCCGGTCTCGATGTTGGGATTGACGGTGTCCGGCTCGCGCCGCTTGCACTTACCGATGACGGCGATCACATATTCCGAACGCAGCGTGGCTGCCTTCTCGTGCGCGCCGGGGTTCAGCTCGGCGTTGAAGACCACCTGGGTGATGCCGGTGCGGTCGCGCACGTCGATGAAGATCAGGCTGCCCAGGTCGCGGCGGCGGTTCACCCATCCCATCAGCGCCACGCGCTCGCCGGCCTGGGGCGCGCGCAGCTCGCCGCAGGTGTGAGTCCGCCGCAGATCGCCCAGGAAGTCGAGAGCCATCAGAAGCCAGTTTCCAGTTTCATGTTTAGAGTTTCAAGCTGCGAGTGTAATCGAACCGCCTATGGCGAGTCTCATTTCAGAGCGTGGTCCGTATCCGGCTCGCCAGTTCCGCGCGCGGCACCGTCACCTGCTCGCCGGTGGCCAGGTTCTTCAGCGCGAAGGTGTTTGCCTTCACTTCATTCTCTCCGACGATGACGGCATATCGCGCGCCGATCTTGCTGGCGGTCTCGAGAGACTTCTTGAGGCGAAAGCTTTCGTCGCCCAGTTCGACCACAACTCCCTGGCGACGAAGTTCACGGGCCAGCCTGGCGGCTTCGCGATCCATGCCCGCCCCCAGCGGCGCGATGTACGCATCCGGCGGCGTGGACAGCTCCTCGGCGGTCTTGCTCAGGGCCAGCACCAGGCGGTCTTCGCCGATGGCAAAGCCGATCCCCGGAGCCTTGGGACCGCCGAGCGATTCGGAGAGCCCGTCGTAGCGGCCGCCGCCAAGGATGGCGTTCTGCGCCCCCAGGGCGCCGTGGGTGAACTCGAAGGCCGTCCGCGTGTAGTAGTCGAGGCCGCGCACCATGCGCGAGTTGATGACGTGCGGTACTCCGACGGCTGCGAGCAATTCCTGCACTGCCTGGAAATGCTGGTGGCAGCTTTCGTCGAGGTAGTCGAGCATGCGCGGCAGCTTCTCGATGATGGGTTGGTCCTCGGGGACCTTGCAGTCGAGCACGCGCAGCGGGTTGGTGACGGCGCGACGCCGGCAGTCTTCGCACATCTTATCGAGATCTTTCGCCAGCGCCGCGCGCAGAGCCTCGTTGTACTTCGGACGGTCGTTGGCGCAGCCGACCGAGTTCAGTTCCAGGGTCCACCCGGTGATCCCGATGCGCTCGAGATACTGGGCCAGCATTTCGAGCAGCTCGGCGTCAACCGAGGGCGACTCGCTGCCGGCGGCAGGCGGTCCGATGACCTCGGCGTCGATCTGGAAGAACTGGCGATAGCGGCCTTTTTGCGGGCGCTCGCGGCGGAACATCGGCCCAATCATATAGAGCTTTTGCAACAAACCGGTGCGGTTCAGGTCGTGCTCAATATAGGCACGGACGATGCCGGCAGTCGCCTCCGGACGCAGTGTGAGCGATTCGCCTTTATCGCTGGCGGCGCGTCCGCGATCTTCCCATGTGTACATTTCTTTGGAAACGATATCGGTCTCTTCGCCCACCGAGCGTGCGAACAGTTGCGTCTGCTCGAAAATGGGCGTGCGAATTTCGCGGAAGTTATACAGGCGGAAGACGTCGCGCGCCGCCGTCTCGACAAAGTTCCACAGCGCGGTATCGGGCGGCAGCAGGTCGCGCGTCCCGCGGACAGCCTTGATCATGCGCTCACCTGCACCCGGCGCGCGTTCGACTCGGGATAGGGATACTCCATGTGGCGCGCCGTATTGCGAGCCACGGGTTCGCCAAAGCAGCGGGCGACCACGCGCAGCGCCAGATCGATACCGGCCGAGATGCCGGCGGAAGTGAGGATGTTTCCTTCTTCGACCACGTGCTGGTCGTTCACAACGGTGACCTTGGGGAAGCGCTCGCGCAGCGTGGCCAGGGCGTCCCAGTGCGTGGTGGCGCGATGGCCGTCCAGTAGCCCCGCTTGTCCGAGCAGAAGCGAGCCGGTGCAGACCGAGGTCACCAACTCGACCTTCTTCGCGCGCTGGCGGATCCAGTCGATGATGCGCGTGACGTTCATCTGGTCGCGCGTGCCCCAGCCGCCCGGGACGAGCAGGATGTCGAGCGACGGGCAGGCGATGGTGGTGCAATCGGGCAGGACGCGCATGCCGCCGGCGGCGGAGACCGGCTCGGCGGTATCTGCGATCAGCACGACGCGAAACGGCGAGGGCTGTTCCCGGCGCTTGGCCTCGTTCAGGCGCGTGACCGAGAACACCTCGAACGGTCCGCAGAAGTCCAGGACTTCGACTTCAGGGAAGATCAGGATCCCGACCGTCTTTTGCTGGATGGCTGCCATCAGCTTCCGCCGCGCTCGCGCAGATACTGCTCTTTATAACCGAGATAGTTCTTGGCATAGCGCAAGATGGTCTCGAGATCAGGCTTGCCGAGGGCTTTGCGGAATTTGCCGGGCACACCCATCCACAGTGAGTTGGGCGCCACCACCGTGCGCTCGGGGATGACGGTGCCGGCGGCGATGATGGAGCCGGTGCCGATGATGGCGCCGTTCAGGACAACCGAGCCCATGCCGATCAGGCATTTGTCTTCCACGGTGCAGCCGTGCAGCGTGACCGAGTGCCCGACCGTCACCCAGTCGCCCACCGTCACCTTGAACTCGCCCAGCATGCCGTGTAGCACGGAGAGGTCCTGGATGTTGGAGTGGCTGCCGATGCGGATGGAGTTGACGTCGCCGCGCAGCACGCAGTTCATCCAGATGCTGGCGTGCTCGCCCAGCGTCACGTCACCGATCAGTCGCGCCGAGTCGTCCACGTAAGCCGTGGCTGGCACGTGGGGCAGGATTCCCTTGTAAGGACGGATCATTGGCTCTCGGGAAAATGTAGAAGGTATCACGCGCGCGAAGAAGCGGCAACGAACCGATCGGGAGATCGGGTCATCGGGTGATTGACTGATCGAATAGCCCGCGCCAAGGGGTGTAACTCACGGCCCTGCCGGCGAGACGCCGGCGCTACGACCTTTGTTCTGATTTCAGAACAAGCGGGTGAAGAAATCGGTCCCCCACTGTCAGTCCCATCTCCCGCCGAATCTGCGCCCTAGCGCTCGTCTGTTCCGTTTTCCGAAAAACATTCCTCACTCACAGACGCTTTCTTGCAGGGAGCGTATCAGGGGCCGCTCGGCGACGAGTTCTCAGCATTCAGCACGCAGCACTCAGGAACTGCTTTGGCTGACTGCTGAGTGCTGATTGCTGACTGCTCTCAAGGAGTCGTCCCATGCGAAGTCCCTCCCTGGTTCTGCCGGTGTTCGTGTTGTTATTCGCGGCTGCGCTTGTGGCGCAGGACGCTTCCACCGGCGCCCTGCGCGGGACTGTGACGGACGCGAGCGGGGCGCGCGTTGCGGGAGCGGAAGTCCGGCTGATCAGCGCGCAAACCGGCGTCGAGCGCACGACCGCGACCACGCAGGAAGGGACGTTCTTCTTTGAAATGCTGCTGCCCGGCGAGTACGGAGTGCAGGTAAGCGCTCCGGCCATGGCAGCATTGCGACGTTACGGCATACAGGTCGAAGTCGGCGGCGCGGTCGAGCTGGCGCTGGGCTTGGAGGTGGCGGGATCGCGGGAGACGGTGACCGTCTCCGGCGCGGCGCCGGTAGCCGAGACGCTGCCCGCGGCAGTCTCCAGCGTGCTCGACGAGCGCGCCATCAGCGAGCTGCCACTGAACGGGCGGCGCTTCAGCGACCTGGCCCTGCTCACTCCCGGGGTCACTCAGGACCCGCGCAGCCTGACCTCGGCCACCAACGGCGACCTGGCCTTCGGCGGCATTCGGGGTTTTCAAACCAGCTTCCTGGTGGACGGCGTGGACAACAACAACGCCTTCTTCAGTCAAGAGCGGGGGCGTTATCGCGCTCCCTACCAGTTCTCCAACGAAGTGGTGCAGGAATTCCGAGTTTCCTCGAACACCTACGGCCCGGAACTGGGACGCTCCGGGGGCGCGGTGATCAACGTGGTCACGCGCTCGGGCGGCAACCAGTGGCACGGCAGCCTGTTCGATTATTACCGCGACGGGCGTCTGGGCGCCGGCTATCCCGATATCAGCATCAAGCCACCCAACCGCCAGGACCAGTTCGGATTCACCCTGGGCGGACCCATCAAGCACAACCGCGTGTTCTTCTTCGCGGGCTTAGACCAGCACATCTTCCACATACCCACGGTGGTGCAATTCTCCAATGGCGCCACTTCGGTAATCCCGCAGCCGACGGACTACGAGGCCTCAGACCAGGCGCTGGTGTTCGCGGCGGCGGCACAACTGTCGCAGTTGGGTGGCCAGTTCCGCACCGCGCTGGTGGGCAATGCCGGCTTCGGCAAGGTGGACTTCGTGCTCTCGCCGCACCACCACCTGAGCGCGCGGCTGAGCACCTCGCGTTACTGGGGGGAGAACAACGTCTTCTTCGATCCTGCCAGCCCGATAACGACATTCGGCATCAACAACAACGGGGAAGAGCAGGTGAGCACGGAAAGCGCGGTGCTGACGCTGATCAGCGCGCTGCGGCCGCGCCTCACCAGCCACCTGCGGCTGCAGTTCTCCCGCGACCTGCAGGACTCTTACGCCAATTCCAGCGACGCCCTGACCAAGATCTACAACCTCACCGACGGCTTCGGCCGCTCCAGCATCCTGCCCCGCACCACACGCGAGCACCGCCTGCAGCTCGCCGAAACCTTGAGCCTGGAAGGCCGGCGCCACCAGTGGAAGTTCGGCGGCGACGTGCACGGGACGTGGATCTACAACTTCTTCCCTTCGCTGTTCGGCGGAGAGTATTACTTCGATACCATCAAGGTGAACCCGTTCACCTTTGAGCCGCAGGAAGGCGGCCTGCCGCTCTCTCCGCTGCGCGCCTATGCCCACCTGGTACCGCGATACTACATCCAGAACTTCGGCAACGCGGTATCCCATCCCGACACCACCGAGTATGCCGGGTTCGCGCAGGACACCATCCGCCTGAGCGGGCATTTCGCGCTGTCGCTGGGTGTCCGCTGCGACCTGCAGACCTTCAACACCAGCAACCTGGCCAGCAATCCGCTGTGGCCGGCCACCGGCAAGCTGCCCCTGAATCCGCACAACTTTTCCCCCCGCGCCGGATTCGCCTGGACCGTGGGGGACGTGAACCCGGTGGTGGTGCGCGGCGGTTTCGGCATCTTCTATACCCGCATCCCGCAGATCTACAACTCCACCATCGAAACCGGCAACGGGCTGCGCCAGACGGATCTTTTTCTGGATGCCAGCAATTTCTTCGACCGCCAAGTGTTCCCGCAGTATCCCAATCCGGTGGTCAACTGCGCGCCCACGGCGCGCGTGTGCACCCCGCCCGCCAACCTCACCGGCTTCCTCGCCAGCGATGTGTATGCCTTCTCGCCTTCGTTCCAGACGCCTTACGTGATGCAGACCAGCCTGAGCGTGGAGCGCGAGGTGGGGAAGAAGCTGGCCATCAGCGGATCGTATCTCTACGTGCACGGCGAGCACCTGATCCGCGTCCGCGACGTGAACCTTCCACCCCCGGTCTCGGTCACCTACCCGGTCTTCGACTCGACTGGAACGCAGTTCCTCAACACCTACTACACGGAGCAGTCGTTCGCCACCTGGCAGCTCACCCCCACCCTTACTTGTCCGTTCCCGCCCTGCGTGAATCCGCTGCAGCGGCCCGTGCCGGGACTGGGAGCCATCAATGAATTCGACAGCGCGGCTTCCAGCATCTATCACGGGCTGACCATCTCCGCCAACCGGCGCATGAGTTCCGGACTGTACTTCCGGGTGGCGTACACCTGGGCGGAGGCGTTCGACGACGTGCAGGATGCGCTGGTGGCGGGCAGCCCCAGCAACGTGCAGAACTCCTACAACCCTAACGCCGACTGGGGACGCAGCGTCACCGACCAGCGGCATCGCTTGGTCGCTTCCACGATCTATGAACTGAATCCGTTCGATCGCTCGCACGAGACGCTGCGGCGCCTGTTCAATCATTGGAAGGTGGCAACCATCGTCAGCGCGGGCAGCGGCCGTCCGGTGAACCCCACCATCGCCGGCGATCCCAACCAGGACGACAATACCTCCAACGACCGGCTGCCCGGCGTCCCGCGCAATGCCTACACCGGCCCCAACTATGCCAGCACCGAGCTGCGCCTGACGCGGCACTTCTTGCTGCGAGAGCACTTCAAGCTGGAGCTGATGGCCGAGAGCTTCAACCTGTTCAACCGCGATAACAAACGCGTGACCATCACCGATAGCGGCTTTACCGGCTCGGCGGGGGAGTTCGTGCTGGGGGAGGCGAGGGTTGGCGCTACCACCTATCCCGGCTACTACACCACCAACCCCAATTTCCTGGTACCGACCAGCGCCTATGCACCACGGCAGGTGCAATTGGCGCTCAAATGCAAGTTCTGAGACAGGCCGAGAAATCTGGATTATGGGACGAATTACCCCTTGACTTGCCACATGAACGCTGCAATAACTTACGGGTCCAAATTGGTACAGTTGGGAGGTGTATCGGGTTGGCAGAGGTACGGGTCCAAGAGGGTGAATCCCTGGAAAACGCGCTTCGTCGATTTAAACGCAAGGTACAGCAGGAAGACATCATCAAGGAGGTCAAGCGTCACTCCTTCTACCTGAAACCGGGCGAGAAACGCCGCACCAAGGAAGCCCTGGCACGCAAGCGAAACCGCAAGAAAGCACGCAAAGAACAGGACTAGAGCCTGCGGGCCGCGCCGCACTGTGGGGAGCGGCCCGTCCCTTACTCAGCCCGTGAAGATTCCGCAGTGGTAAATCTGTCGTCTCATGCAGTGACCTGGGCGGCCCCGTGCCGCTGCAGGAGGGCCGATTTCAGTAGCTGGGGGATGTACTCCGCTCTTTCCGTGGAGGCACCCGGTGGACGCGCCACGCCGCCGGTTGTCGGGACGAGCGGGATCACGGGTGGGAGAGGGAAGGTTCTTCATGGAATTCCAGGACAAGGTGTTGAAGTGTATCGACTGCGGTACGGATTTCATCTTTACGGCCGGGGAGCAACTGTTCTTTCACGATAAGCAGTTTAAGAACGAGCCCAAGCGCTGTAAGGCATGCAAGACCAAGCGGGCTTCGGTAGTGGGCACCATGCCCACGGGAAACTCCTCTTACCAGAAGGTGGAGACGCGCACCATCTGCTCGCAGTGTGGCAAGGAAACCACCGTGCCCTTCAAGCCGACACAGGGACGGCCGGTTTTTTGCCGGGAGTGTTTCCAGCAGCGCCGCACCGCCGCCGCCAGCGCCTGATCCCCCAGCTTCTCTCAGGCCTGAGTTCCTGCCAGCACGGCCAAGGGTGGCTTCCCCAACACCCGGATGTCGTGGTGTTTTGGTTCAGTCCTTGTCGGAAGGGGCAGCGGCCGTGATGCCGGGGCTTGACTCGGTACTGGGTACCCGGTACTGAGTACTCTCTAGCTGGCCCGCCTGGCGGCGTTCTTCGGCTTGGAATTACTGCCGGGGCGGGCGGCTGCCCTCTGCAGCTTCTGCTTGGAGTCCTCGTGCTGAATCAGCAGCACCTCGATCTGCCGCAGCAGGTCACCGGTGTTCATGGGCTTGACCAGCATGGAGTCAGCCCCGTCGCCCTTCCATCCGCTGCCCAGGGCCGGGAAGGCGGTCAGCACGGCCACCGCCGGGCGGTGCTCGAGCTGCTTGGCAACGCGGATTACATCCTGGCCTGCCGCTTCGGTCTCCATCTTCAGGTCGGTGATCACCATGTGATATTGCCCGCCATTCCGCAGTTTGGCGATCGCCTCCCCGCCGCTGGAGGCGGTCTCGACCTCGAAGCCATTCATCTCCAGGATGGCGCGGAGGGTCAGCAGGATAGCCAGCTCGTCGTCCACCAGCAGGATGCGCCGTTTCATGTGTGACTCCCGGGGGAGCGCCGTTTCCGAGATGCGATCAGCGGTCACTTTGGTTGCGGTGCGTCCGCGGAAAAGACCCCAGCCCCGGTTGCTATAATACACCGGCGTGTCCAGTTTCTATGTGCACAACTTCGGCTGCCGCGCCACGCAATCGGACGGCGCCGCTCTCGAACGCGACCTGTTAGGCCGCGGGCTGAGCCGCGCCCCGAGCGCCCGCGAAGCTGAAGTGGTGGTGTTGAACACCTGCACGGTCACCGCCGAGGCCGACCGGGACGTGCGCGCCGCCATCCGCCGTGCGCATCGCGAGAACCCCGGCTGTCGCATCCTGGTCACCGGCTGCTATGCCCAGCGTGCTCCCCAGGAACTGTACGGCCTGCCCGGCGTCGCCTGGGTGGTGGGCAACTCGCATAAGCATCGGGTGGGTGAGATCCTCCACAACGATTGTCATCCTGAGCGAGCGCGCCCGTTTTTTGGCGCGCGAGTCGAAGGACCCCTATTCCCGGCAGAAGCCCTGGCTTCCACCTATGTCGGCGACATCTTTGCCCACACCGAGCTGATGGCCGCGCCGGTGTTCGACGGACTTGGCTACGACAAGACGCGTCCCAACCTTAAAGTCCAGGACGGCTGCGATAACCGCTGCTCGTTCTGCATCATTCCCTTTGTGCGCGGGCAGAGCCGATCCCTGCGGCGCGATGATGTGCTGCGTGAGATGGACGCGCTGGTGGCTGCGGGCTTCCGCGAGGTGGTCATCTCCGGCATCAACCTGGGACGCTGGGGACGCGACCTCGAACCTGCAAGTCGCTTTGAAGACCTGGTGCGAGCGATTCTGGCGTATACCGGCGTCGAGCGCTTGCGGCTGAGCTCCATCGAGCCCATGGATTGGACGGACGAACTGATCGAGCTGGTGGCCAGCTCGCCGCGCATCGCCCAGCACGCGCATGTGCCCTTGCAGACCGGCAGCGACCGCATCCTGCGGCGTATGCACCGCAAATACCGGCCCTGGCATTATGAAGAGCGCATCCGCAAGATCCGCGCCGCGATGCCCGCGGCCGCCATCGGCGCTGACGTGATGACCGGCTTCCCCGGCGAAACCGAGGCCGAGTTCGAGGAGAATCGGCAGTTCATCGCCTCGCTACCCTTCACCTACCTGCACGTGTTCACCTACTCGGCGCGCCCGGGCACGCCCGCGACGGATATGCGGGACCAGTTGCCAGTCGAGATCAAGCGCGAGCGCAATCGCATACTGCGGGAGTTGGCGGCGGAAAAGAAGAAGGAATTCATGCAGTCTCTCGTCGGGCAAGCGGTCTCTACCATTACGTTAAGCGTGGTCGAAGACGGCCGCACCGAAACCCTGACCGACAACTATCAGAAGCTATGGCTGGAGGGCGCGCTCGCGGCGAATCAGATTGTCGCGGCACAGGTGCGCGCGATTTCTAACGATGCCCTCATCGGGCTTGCGGTGGATGCGAGCTTCAATCACCCGATGCCCGGATCACCCGATCTCCCGATGAGTTGATCTCCCCGTGCTATACTTTTTGGGTTTCAGCCGCACTTTTTCTCCCGGAGGCTGTGTATCGACAAGAGATTTATCCGTACAAATGACCGTATTCGTGCGCGCGAGGTGCGCGTGATCGACGACGAAGGCAAGCAGATCGGCATCCTGCAGCCCTTCGAAGCGCTCAAGCTGGCCCGGGAAAAGAACCTTGACCTGGTAGAGGTTTCGCCGACGGCGCAGCCGCCGGTGTGCCGAATCATGGATTTCGGCAAGTACATCTACGAACAGGAAAAAAAGGAACGCGCGGCCAAGAAGCATCAGAAGGTCATTACCGTCAAGGAAGTGAAGTTCCGCATCAACGTGGACGAGCACGACTATGAGTTCAAAAAGAACCACGTGCTGCGCTTCCTGGAAGACGGCGACAAGGTGAAGGCCACCATATTCTTCCGTGGCCGCGAAATGACGCACACCAACCTGGGACGCCAGATCCTTGAACGGCTGATCAAGGACATCGGCGACAAGGGAATCGTCGAGTTCCGGCCGCGCATGGAGGGCAATACTCTTCACGCCATCCTGGCGCCGAAGAAGACGTGAGAAATCAGTTTCGAGTTTCCAGTTTCGAGTTTCGAGCACTGAATTCTTGAAACTTGAAACTCGAAACTTGAAACTGAGAGAGACAACATGCCCAAGCTGAAAACACACTCCGGCGCGGCCAAGCGCTTCAAGAAGACGGCCAGCGGGAAGATCAAGCGCGGACACGCATTCGTGCGCCACATCCTGACTTCCAAGCCGACCAAGCGCAAGCGCCATCTCGATACCGGAACGCTGGTGGACAAAGCCGACGTTCCCAAGATCAAGCGGATGATTCCGTATTGAGGAAGCAATCAGCACTCAGCATTCAGCACTCAGTGGTTATCTGAGAGCTGGGTGGGTTGCTGAAGCTTCAGAGCGTGTGAAGAGGCAGGTCGCCTTGCCTTCAGCCGCTCGTCACAAGCGCTCTGGTTTGGCTGATTGCTGAATGCTGAGTGCTGACTGCTAAAAAGGAGACGCAATGCCCCGAGTCAAACGTGGCACCAAGCGCCGCGCCAAGCGCAAGAAGATCCTCGACCGCGCCAGCGGTTTTTACCTTACCAAGTCCAAGCTCTACCGCTCCGCCAAAGAATCGGTGGAACGGGCGCTGAAGTTCGCCTACTCCGGACGCCGGCAGAAGAAGCGCCAGTATCGCTCGCTGTGGATCGTGCGCATCGGCGCCGCCGCCCGCGAGCACGGCATGAGCTATAGCCAATTCATCAATGGCCTCAAGAAGAGCGGCATGGAGCTGGACCGCAAGATCCTGGCCGACCTCGCGGTCAAAGACCCGGCCGCGTTTAAGGGCCTGGCCGAGCAGGCAAAGGGCTCGCTGGGCGCAGCGTAAAACCTTAGCCACGGATTTCCACGGATATTCACGGATTTTTGCCCCTGGGTTTATCCGTTGAAATCCCTGTAAATCCGTGGCGTTTTTTTATATGTACACCGTTCCCAAACTCGACGATTACTCTCCGGCGGCGCTCGATGCCGCGGTGAGGGAATTGCTCGTGGCGCTGGACTCAGAATCGAAGGCAGTATCCAACGAGTCCGACTGGAAGAACCTCCGCGACCGCTGGATGGCGCGCAAGAGTGGCATCCTCACGCAGATCAATGATCTGTGGCTAAAGGCTGTACCCGCTCCCGGAAAACGCGAGGTTGGCCAGCGCGTCAACCAACTGAAATCCCGCGTCGAACAAATTATTGACGCCGCGCAGGGACGCCTGAAGGCCGCGAGACCACTCGAATCCCAGCGCCTCGACATCACTCTCCCCGGCATTCGCCGCCCCATCGGCGCCGAGCATCCGGTCATCAAGGCGCTGAACGAGATCGTCTCCGTTTTCAAGGCGATGGGCTATTCGGTGAGCGAGGGCCCGGAGATCGAGACCGACTACTACAACTTCGAGGCGCTGAACTTTCCGCCCAACCATCCCGCGCGCGACACCCAGGACACGCTGTTCATCGCCGGGCAGCAATCGAAGCCGCTGCGCGAGCGCCTGCTGCTGCGCACGCACACTTCGCCGGTGCAGATCCGCACCATGGAAAAGCTCGCGCCGCCGATCCGCGTGGTCATTCCCGGCAAGGTGCACCGCAACGACGCGCCCGACGCCAGCCACTCGCCCATGTTCCACCAGGTCGAGGGCCTGGCCGTGGACACCAACATCACCTTCTGCGACCTGAAAGGCACGCTCGACCACGCCATGAAGGCGCTGTTCGGCTCCAGCGTCAGGACCCGCTTCCAGCCCTCATTCTTTCCGTTCACCGAGCCGAGCGCGGAGGTGGCCATCAGTTGCATTTTCTGCGGTGGCAAAGGCTGCCGCACTTGCAAACAAGGCGGATGGATCGAGCTGCTGGGCTGCGGCATGGTCGACCCGAATGTATTTGAATTCGTCCGCGACAACGGCTACGACCCGGCAAGGGTCTCGGGTTTCGCCTTCGGCATGGGCGCCGACCGCATTGCGCTGCTGAAGTACGGCGTGGACGACATCCAGTTGTTCTTTCAGGGAGATGTCAGGTTTTTGGAGCAGTTTGCGTGACACGATGACATTTGAGGAGCTATCCAACTCGCTCCCCAACGGATTGCACGATGCCGAGCTAGAACGGCTGGAGATCGACTACGCGCAAAGACTTCTCACAATCAGTGCAGAAATTTGGGTCGGCAGCATGAACGATCCACCCACGACTCGGGAAGCATACAGAAAAGCTAAGATTACCTTGTCGGGCTTGTGCTTCTGCGTAATCGAGTCACCAGATCCTGCCTACCCTTACCAGCAGGTTGCGCCAACTCTCGACGATTTTGCGCCGTTGAAGCTTGACGCCGAGCAAGTCGCCCGTTCATCAGTGACCATTTCGAAGATGCTGCTTGCTTCGCTGCCGCCTGGCGCTTTCGTCCACAGTTTCTTTGTTTCTGATTGGAATAGTTTTGTTCATTTTGCCGCATCTGATGCCCAGCTTGAGTGGGTTGCTGCGGTGACATACAGAGCATGAAAATCTCTCCTCAATGGCTGCGCGAGTTCGTTGACCTCAAGGTCGACTCGAAGCAGCTCGCCGAAGACCTGACAGCCGCCGGACTCGCCGTCGAGTTGACTTCCGGCGAAGGCGACGGCCTGGTCTTCGACATGGAGATCACCACCAACCGCGTGGACGCGATGAACCACTACGGCGTGGCCCGCGAGTGCTCGGCCATCTACGATCTCGACCTGAAGCCCATCGAGCCCAAGCTGCCCACCGCAAAGGGCAAGGCCAAGTTCTCCATCGAACTGCCCGAGCCGCGGGGCTGCGCGCGATACACGGCGCAGATTGTTCGCGGCATCAAGCTGGCGCCGTCCCCCGCCCGCATCGCGCGCCGCCTGGAGATGGTGGAAGCGCGTCCCATCAACAACGGCGTCGACGCAAGCAACTACACCCTCATCGAGATGGGCCATCCCACGCACGCCTTCGATCTCGACACGCTCGAGGGCGGCAAGATCATCGTGCGCCGCGCCCGCGCCGGAGAAAAGCTGAAGACGTTGGACGGGGTCGAGCGCAAACTCGATTCCGACGACCTAGTAATTGCGGATGCCAAGAAAGCGGTCGCGCTCGCGGGCGTCATGGGTGGCTTCGACACTATGATCACCGACCAGACGCGCAACATCCTGATCGAGTCGGCGTGGTTCGACCCGGTGAGCGTCCGCCTGACCGCGCGCCGCCAGGGCATGCACACCGATGCCTCGCATCGCTTCGAGCGCGGCGCCGACTGGGGCGCAACTCCGCTCGCCTGCCGGCGCGTGGCAGAACTCATCCTCGAAACCGGCGGCGGCCAGCTCGAAGGCGGGCTCATCGACGCCATCGGCAGGCGCATCGAGCGCCCGGGCATCCGCTTGCGGCCGTCCGAAGTTCGGCGGATTCTCGGACAGGAAATCGCCGACAAGAACGTGCTACGCATCCTGCGGCGCCTGGGATTCGAAGTCACCGGCGACATGGTCGCGATTCCCACTTGGCGCCTCGACGTCGAGCGCGAGATTGACCTGATTGAAGAGATCGCGCGCATTTACGGCTACAACCGCTTCCCCAATACGCTGCCCGCCTTCGCCGGCGCCGTCGTCGAGACTCCCGACGCGCCGAAAGACGCGGCGCTGCGCTCGGCCCTGCTGGCGCTTGGTTACAACCAGGCGGTTTCGCTGAGCTTCATTTCGGCCGCGGAGGCGCAGCAATTCTCCACGGCAACGCCGGTGGCGCTCGAGAATCCCATCAGCGAAGAGGCTGCCGTGATGCGGACTTCGCTCGTCCCCAGCATGGTCAGCATGCTCGCCTACAACCTGAATCGCGGCGTGAACGACGCGCACCTGTTCGAGGCGGGCAATGTTTACGAGCTCGCTGGCACGAAAACCGAAGAGCGCAAGCAGATCGCCATCGGCGCCACCGGCCAGACCATCGCCTCGGATGTCCACCAGCCTGGACGCGCGTACTCGTTCTTCGACCTGAAGGGCGACGTCGAGACTCTGCTTGCGAAGTTTCAGCACAGCTCGCTCTACTTCGACGCCAACAACGCCCCGGCGTACTACCACCCGCATCGCTACGCGCGCGCTGTGCTCGATGGCGGGATGGTGGCGCGACTGGGACAACTCCATCCCGAGGTCGCGGCCGCCCGCAAGCTGCGCCAAGACGTGTACCTGGCTGAGATCTATCTCGATCGGCTGTATCGCCAAGGCCTGCGCCCGGCGCGCTACCAGGCCATCTCGCGCTATCCGGCGGTGGACCGCGATTTTTCCTTCCTGTTCGAGAATGCGATCACGTTCGAGCGGATTCGCGCGGCGGTGGATGCGCTGCGCATCGCCGAGCTGCAGTCGTTCTGGCCGGTGGAGATCTTCCGCGGCGGCACCGTGCCCGCCGGCCAGTATTCGGTGCTGCTGCGCGCCGAGTTCCAGTCGGTGGAGCGGACGCTGCGTGATGACGAGGTCGCGCTCTGGGCGAATCGGATCATCCAGGCGCTGAAGGCGCTCGGCGGAACGCAGCGGGCCTAGCGCGCTTGTGGATTTTTTCGCCCGCTCATGCGCTATACTGCGCTCGCGCACTTCATAGAAAATTTCACAGGCGAGGACCCTGAGGTTATGTCCGCAAAGGTGATGGAAGAGATGTCGGGGACGGTTCCAGCCGACGATTTCCACGCGCTGGAAGAGAAGATCTACCGCACCATCGAAATGCTGAAAGAGGCGCGTGAGGCCAAGGCCGCCGCCGAACGCACCGCCGCGCGTTTGCGTGAGCAAGTGGATGGGCGCGACGACCAGACCCAGGCGCTGCGCGCCGAGGTCGTCTCCTTGCGCAAAGAGCGCGAGGAGGTACGTACCCGAATAGAAAAGATGCTCAAGCAGATTGATGCATTGACGCAGGAGGAAAGCGGAGGATAATCGCCGCAAGGAGACGACTCAATATGGCAGAGACCGCGGCGCGATCCAACGGCAACTCGGTGCAGGTGGAGATCTTCGATCAGAGCTACAACCTGCGCGGATCCGATCCCGAGTACATCGAGAAGCTGGCGGAGTACGTGGACAGCAAGATTCGGGCGGTCGCCGAGCAGACCTCCACGGTGGATTCGCTGCGGCTGGCGGTGCTGGCCGCGCTCAACATCGCCGACGAGTACCACATCCTGAAGCGCAAGTACGATACCGTGGCCGGCGAATACAACCGCCGCGCCATGGATCTCTCGGGCGCGCTCGACGAAGCCCTGCGCGAAGAACGCCGCGCGGGATAGTTCCAAGCACTCAGCAATCAGCACTCAGCAATCAGCCAGAGCCCAGGTTTAACTGAGTGCTGAATGCTGACTGCTGAGTGAGCCATTGCCCTCGATCCCTTGCAACCCTGGTACCAACTATTTACCTGGCCGGGCTTGCCATCCACTCCAGATTTCTCTAGCATCATCCCGTCGGCCGGCCTGCAAAGTTGGTGAGGCTGGAGGCCGTTTTTTTGAACCAACAGTCACACAATGGGAGCTCGACTCGCTATTAGGCCTGGTGAGCTGTTCCGCCATGCGGAAATGCCTAAAGGGCCTCGGGGAGTTCCCACCGTCTTAGGACGGGTTCATAAAGCGGTCTTTTCCCACGGCCCCGCGGGTCGGCTTATTTGCGTCTGCCAACATTGCCGCCAACCGGCCGAAACTCGCATCTAACTGAACGCAGTGCTCCCCATCTTGCTGCACTTCGGCCGTTTCTCCCTTCCGACCTACGGATTTCTGGCCGCCGTGGGCCTGCTCGCCGGGCTCGCTATCGGCGTGCGGAATGCTGGCCGCAGCGGCATGGATCCCGACAAAGCGTGGAACGCGGGCATTCTCGCTATCCTGGCCGGAATCCTCGGGGCCAAACTGCTGCTAGTGGTGACCGACTGGTCGTTCTATGGGGCGCACCCGGGCGAGATCTTCAGCCTGACCACGTTGCAGGCCGGCGGAGTGTGGTCCGGCGGATTCGCGGCGGCGGTGCTGGTGCCGTGGTGGTACATCCGGCGCCACCACATGTCCGCGCTGAAGACGTGCGACGTGTTCGCGCCCGGCATCGCGCTCGGGCACGCCATCGGCCGCCTGGGGTGCTTCGCCGCCGGCTGCTGCTGGGGCAAGCCCACCACGCTGCCCTGGGGCGTCACCTTCACCAATCCGCTCGCGGCCCAGCTTGTCGGGACGCCGATCGGCGTGCCGCTCCATCCCACCCAGCTTTACGAGATGGTGCTCGAGCTCGCGAACTTCTTCCTGCTCACCTGGGTGCTGCGGCGGAAGCGCTTTGACGGACAGGTGATCGGCACGTACATGTTCGTCTACGGGTTCGCGCGGTATTTCCTGGAGTTCCTGCGCGACGATCCGGAACGCGGCAGCGTGCTGCATGGGTTCATGAGTGGCACGCAACTGCTGGCTATCGGTCTGGTGATTGCGGGTGGGCTGCTGTGGATGCGGCGGGGCGCTCGGCCTGAGATGGCACCTCTGGAAGAAGCTGCCAAGAAGACCAATTAGCGAATGATATGGATTCGGACGCCCACTCGCAAACTCTTCCACGACTTGTCTGCCGTGTAGACGGCGGCCCGCAGCGCAAGCCCAAGCGCCAAACAAGCCCGATCTCCCAGTGACAAGCCAAGTGCGCGCGTGTGGGTAATAAGGCTGCCGGCAATCTCGGCGTGCTCAGCAGTAAAGGCCATCGCCTCCCGAATGGGGCTAAGGGTGGCTTCCCACGCTTCGTCAGGACTGATGCCTCGGCCCACGAGTTTGCTTTGCACCTCGGCCAGATTGACCGTGCTGCTGACAGCGCCACTCAGCAGTTCCGGAGTTAACTTATCCGCGCCGGGCTCACGGTTCAGGACTGCGAGGAGCGCGGAAGCGTCCAGCACGATGCTATTCATTCCTGGCTGCTTCGCGTCGTTCGGCAATCAACTCGTCAACGAGCGAGGCTCCCGGCTTTACATGCTGCCGGACAAGTCGCTGGGCGCGCTCCAGGCGGCGTTTCAGCGTGGTGATCCGCAATTCGTCATTTTCGATCCGCAAAAGGACTTCATCTCCGACGCTGATGCCAAGTGCCTTGCGAAAGGGGGCCGGGATCACCACGCGACCGTTCTCGTTGACACGTAACCGGGCTTCTGCATTCATGTCAATATTTTACCATTATGTCACATGCCTATCAATACGACACTGACCATAAACACTGCCTGATTGTCGATGCGAGTCCTGCCGTACACGGGCCGGACCGATCAGACAGGCTCTCTCTTGGATCGGATGGCAAGATCGAGGGCTTATCACAAAAATAAGCAGGTCCTGGTTATGCCCACGCGAACGTTTACAAGGCCTGCGTCATTTTTCACCCCTTGCCCACTCCGCCCCGTGGTACAAGCTTGCCAAGTGACAGACCATGGTTTTCCCAGTAAGCTGACCGTCCCCGCCGAGCACGCGGGCGAGCGCCTGGACCGCTTCCTGGTATCGCAGGCGCCGGAGGTCAGCCGCGCGCGCCTCCAGCAACTCATCGCCGGCGGACACGTGCGAGTAAACGGCGCCGAAGCCAAGCCCTCGCTGCGGCTCCGCGAGCAGGATCAGGTGGAGTTGCTGGGCTCGCCCCAGCCGCCGCCGCTCAAGGCTTTCGCGGAGCACATCCCTCTGGATGTGGTGTATGAAGACGACGCGCTGGCGGTCGTCAACAAGCCGGCAGGCATGGTGGTGCATGCCGGCGCAGGCGTGCGCTCCCGCAGCGGCACGCTGGTGAATGCGCTGCTGCACCGGTTCGGGTCGCTCTCGGGCGTGAGCGGCGAGTTGCGGCCCGGCATCGTGCACCGCCTCGACAAGGACACCAGCGGGCTGATCGTGGTGGCCAAAAGCGACCTCGCGCATCGCCGCCTGGCGGAGCAGTTCGCGCGGCGCGAGGTAAAGAAGACATACATCGCGCTCGTACACGGCTGGATGAAGCAGGACCAAGGCACCATCGCGAGCGCCATCGCGCGCGACCGCATCCACCGTAAGCGTATGACCACCCGCACGCGCCGTGGGCGCGAAGCCGTCTCCCACTGGCGGGTACTGCGCCGCATCCCGTCCCGATTTGGCAAGTTCTCCCTTTTGGAGTTGAACATCGACACCGGCCGCACCCACCAGATTCGGGTCCACTTGGCCTCGCTCGGACACCCCGTGGTGGGTGACGGGCTGTATGGAGCCCTGCGGGAACTGAAGGACAAGAGCGGAGGTAAGCTGGCCCTGGGAAGAAACTTCCTGCATGCTGCCGCCATCGAGCTTAGGCATCCCGGAACGGGCGCAACCCTGGGTTTTTCTCGGCCCCTGCCGCCCCAACTGGAGGAGTTCCTAAACCGCCTCGAAGGTGAGTGAATCCGGCTATAATGCGAGCAGAGATGAAAACGCTTTCCGTGTTGCTTGTCTTGGTGGGGATTTTGGTAGGGTGTGCGGCGTCGCAGAGCGCGCCTCAGAACGCCCCGGCGAACCCGCCGGCTGCCGCCGAAAAACCGGCTCCTCCGCCCAGCTTCGCCTCTCCCATCGTGCCCCCCAAGAAGGCCGAGGCCGCCAAACCGGCGGACGATGACTCAGAGGCGGTCACCACCTTCCGCAAGCGCGTCGATGAAGTCAACGTCATCTTCACCGTCACCGACAAGCACGGGCACTTTATCAAGGACCTGAAGCAGGATGACGTTCGGGTGATGGACGACCACAAGCCGCCATCGTCGGTGGTGCAGTTCCGCAGTGAGACCGACCTGCCGCTGCGAGTCGGGCTGCTGATCGACGCCAGTAACTCCATCCGCGACCGCTTTCGCTTCGAGCAGGAAGCGGCCATGTACTTCCTGGCGCAGATCGTCCGCCCCAAGTCCGACCAGGCTTTTGTGCTCGGGTTCGACACCACCGCCGAGATTACCCAGGATTTCACCGACAACACCGAGAATCTGGCGCACGGGGTGCGCATGCTGCGTCCCGGCGGCGGCACCGCGATGTATGACGCCCTCTATTACGCCTGCCGCGACAAGCTGATGAAGGCCAGCGGCACCGGCCCGGTCCGCCGCGCCATCATCCTGGTCAGCGACGGCGAGGACAACCAGAGCCGCGTCACCATGGGCGAGACCATCGAAATGGCGCAGCGCGCCGAGGTCATCATCTACGCCATCAGCACCAACATCAGCAACATCAAGATGCGCGGCGACAAGGTGATGGAAAAGATGGCGGAGGCCACCGGCGGCCGCGCCTTCTTCCCCTTCAAGATCGAGGACGTGTCCAACGCCTTCGCCGAGATCCAGGACGAACTGCGCAGCCAGTACGCCGTGGCCTACAAGCCGGCGGATTTCCAGGCCGACGGCCGTTACCGCTCCATTGACATCACGGCGGACAACAAGAAGTACCACGTGCGCGCACGCAAAGGGTATTACGCGCCCACGCAGTAGAGCCGTCAGCAATCAGCAATCAGCATTCAGCCAGTAGGTTTGAGGAGCACGAGTGCGCCGCTGGCCACGTCCGGTTCTTCTCACGCTTCTTCTCCTCGCGGTGTGCGCGGCGGCCCAAACGCCGGCGCCTATCACGAACCTCAAGCCCACCCTCATCCTGATCTCCATTGACGGCTTTCGCTACGATTATCTCGACAAGTACAGCCCGCCGAACCTGCAGCGTCTCGCCGCGAGCGGTGTGCGCGCCGCAGCCCTGCAGCCGAGCTTTCCGACCTACACGTTTCCCAACCATTACACCATCGTGACCGGGCTTTATCCGGCGCACCACGGGATCGTGGCCAACGAGATGTACGATCCCGGTTTCGACACAACCTTTGTGTACAAGGACCCCACGGCCACAGAGGCTAGATGGTGGGGCGGCGAGCCCATCTGGGTGACGGCCGAGCAGCAGGGACAGAGAACCGCCAGCGTCTTCTGGCCGGGCTCGGCCGCGCCCATCGAGGGTGTGCGGCCCGATTACTGGGAGCCCTTCGACGCCAAGGTTTCGCCCGACCAGCGTGCGGACAAGATCCTCGTCTGGCTCGACCTGCCGGCTGAGCAGCGTCCCACGTTCCTCGCGCTCTACTTCGACCAGGTGGATCACGAAGGCCACGAGGCTGGCCCGGATTCGCCGCAGGTGCGTGACGCCGTCTCCAGTGTGGATGCCGCCATCGGAAGGCTCGTGGACGGTCTGCGCCAGCGCGGCATCGAAGAGCGCGTGAACATTATCGTGGTCTCCGATCACGGCATGGCGCCCACGCCGCCGAAGCAGGCAATCTTCATCGACGACTATATCGACCTGCGACGGGTGCGGGTTGTCACCCGCGGCCAGTTGTTCACGTTGTGGCCGGCCAGGGGCGAGATGGACGCCATCTTCACCCAGCTTCGGAAGGTGCCCCACGTGCGCGTGTATCGGCGGGAAAAGGCGCCGGCGCGCTGGCACTACTCCGGGAACGCCCGCATCGCGCCGATCATGTTGCTGGCCGATGAAGGCTGGACGATCACCGACCGCGAGTACGCCAAATCACACGAACTCAAGCAGGGCGGGCACGGATACGACAACAATCTGCCCTCCATGCAGGCCACCTTCATCGCCCACGGCCCCGCATTCAAGCCAGGGACGAAGCTGCCCGTCTTCTCTAACGTGGACGTGTATGCGCTGATGGCTTACCTGCTGCACCTGAAGCCGGCGCGCAATGATGGGACGCTCAAAGTGTTCCGGCCGGTGCTGGCGGGAAACCAATAAAAAACGCCACGGATTTTCACCCGATCGTCACGGATCGGGGCGAGAATCCGTGAACATCCGTGCAAACCCGTGGCTAATCCTTGAGCTACCTCCCCAGCGCGTAGTATCCGCGGCGGGCCTGCACGCGGTAGCCTTGTTTGCTCTTCACTTCGATCTTGCGGTAGCCGCCGTCGTGGGCGGTGTTGGTGGGAGTGTAGCCGAGGTTGTACTGGCTGCGCAGTTCGGCGGAGATCTGGTCGAAGGCCTCCTTCAGCTTCTCGAACTTGTTGCCCACGTCGATGACGCGCCCGCCGGTTTCCTCAGCCAGCTTCTTCATCTCCCCCGCGCCGAAGCCCTGGTACATGCCGTGAAAGCCCCGGTCGGCGATGAGCAGCACGTACACCATGGCGTCGGCCTTCTGCGCCGCCTCCATGGCTTCGCGGGGCTTGACCTTGCTGCCTTCGTCTTCGCCGTCGGTCAGGATGATCATGGCTTTGCGTCCGACCTCGGCCGAGAGCCGGTCTTTGGCGGCCAGGTACACGGCGTCGTAGAGATCGGTGCAGCAGGCATCGCGGCCGGCGGGGATCGGCCCCTGCCCGATGCCGGGCACGCTGCTGATGCCGCCCTGGGGCGAGCCGCCGCCGATCCTGGTGCGGTTCAGCGCCGCGCGCAGTTCGCGGGGATTGTTGGTGAAGTCCTGCAGCAGGGCCACATCGGCGTCGAAGCTGATCACAAAAGCCAGATCTTTCTTGCGCAGCACCTGGCTCAGGAAGGAGGCGCCCACTTCCTGCTCCATGGGCAGGACACGGGTCTGGCTGGGGCTGGTATCGATGAGAATGCCGAGCGTCAGCGGCTGATCGGTTTCAGCGGCGAAATACTTGATGGTTTGCGGCGTGCCGTCTTCGAAAATCTCGAACTCGTCTTTCGCCAGGCCGGGAATCAGCAGGCCCTTTTTGTCCTTGACGTTGAAGAAGACGTTGACCACGTCTACCTGGACCTTCAGCGTTCCCACGGCCTCGTTCTGGTCGTCGCGCGGAGCCTGCGCCGGGAGGGGGCGCGGCAACAGCGCCAGCACGGCAACGCACAGGAGAGCGCGGCAGCCGGCGCCTGCGACAGTGGAGTGCTTCAGCATTTTCCTGATAGTCTAGTGCCTTAGATGCAGAAACTTTCGCTTTCGTCCATAATCATATCCTGATGGGCGCAGGCAAAGCGAACGGGGGAAGCAAGATGCTGAGGGCGGTAAGATGGGCGTGGGTGCTGGGGCTGCTCGCGGGCATGGCCATGGGGCAGCAGTCCTCAACCCCGGCGGCGCCACCGGAGACGGTGCAGGAGCAACTCCCTTCGGCTCCCGCTCCGCAAAACAATGTTTCCAAGCCGGCGCCGCCGCCCATGCCGGCACCCACTCTGGCGCCGCTTCCGCCGGCGAATGACGCCGGCCCAACGTCCGCTCCTCCGCCAGGTCCGCCCAACGAGCGCGACCAGATGAGGGACACCATCCGCGTTAATGTGCGCTACGTAGTTGTCCCGGTGACGGTGAAGGACTTGAGGGGGCACCTGGTGGAAGGCCTGGGCAGGAATGATTTCGCGGTATTCGAGGCCGGGGTGCAGCAGCAGATCAACCTATTCACCAGCGACCCCTTCCCGCTGTCGGCGGCGGTGGTGCTGGATATAGGCCTGCCCGACCAGGTGCTGCGCAAGGTCAACGAGACTTTGCCGGCGCTGGCGGCCGCCTTCAGCCAATTCGACGAGATCGCCTTCTACACCTATAGCGACTCGGTGAAGAAGGAGCTCGACTTCAGCGCCGTGACCGACCGCTATGCCAACTCGATCAAGCGCCTGAAGAAGCAGGGCCAGGAGGGCGGGGCGCCGGTGGCGGGTGGCCCCTTGGGCCAGTCCGGGCCCAGCATCAACGGCAAGCCGGTGGATCCCAATGTGTCCCACGGCGGCGTTTACGTGAACCAACGTGAAGCGCATGTGCTCAACGACGCCATCCTGGCCGCCGCCCAGGATCTCGCCACCCGCCCCAGAGACCGGCGCAAGCTGATTTTCGTGATCAGCGACGGCAAGGAAACCGGCAGCCATGCCAACTATGCCCAGGTGTTGAAGGTGCTGCTCTCCAATGGCATCAGCGTGTACGGGGTGGCGGTGGGAGACTCGGCGATGCCCCTCGTCCGCGATCTGGAGAAGGTCAACGCCCCCCTCAGCGGGTACGGCGACCTGCTGCCTCGGTACACGAAATACACCGGCGGGGATGTGTTCCCCGAGTTCGACCGGAACGCCATCGAAAACGCCTATGCCCACGTCACCGAGCAGGCGCGCAACCAGTACACGCTGGGCTACAACGCCAAGGCCGGCCCCAGCAATACTTACCGCACCATCGAAGTCATCGTGCACCGTCCCAACCTGAGGGTGCACGCCAAGGACGGCTACTACCCGCTGCCCATCGCGCCTTCGCTGTGACCACCGGACATGTACTGATGGCCCTCGCGCCCAGGGTGCGGTTACCGTGGTGCCAATGCCCAGTTACTGGCTTGTGATATAAACAGCGCGGAAGCCATTTCCACGCATCGCGTCTGGAATCTCTCCGCCCTGGACGCGCTGTGTTTCGTGGTCGGCGGGACGACGGGGTCCCCGGCAAACCGCTTTTGTTTGCTGGGGTGATAGAGGACGGCGCTCTTGAGCTTCATCAATTTCGCGGCCCGCGAGATCAACTGCAAGATCGTCTATTACGGCCCCGGCCTCGGCGGCAAGACCACCAATCTGCAATATGTCTACGACAAGACCGCCGACAAGCAGAAAGGCAAGATGATTTCGCTGGCCACCGAGGCCGACCGCACCCTGTTCTTCGATTTCCTTCCCCTCGACCTGGGCACGGTGCGCGGCTTCAAGACCCGCTTCCACCTCTATACCGTTCCCGGACAGATCTTCTACGATGCCAGCCGCAAGCTCATCCTGCGCGGCGTGGATGGCGTGGTCTTTGTCGCCGACTCGCAGCAGGAGCGCATGGACGCCAACCTGGAAGCCATGGACAACCTGCAGGAGAACCTGGTCGAGCACGGCTACGATTTCGCGCAGATCCCTTACGTTCTGCAACTCAACAAGCGCGACCTGCCGAATGTGCTCCCGGCCGACACCCTGCGGGGTGAGTTGATGAAGAAAGGCGAGTCCGTGTACGAGGCCATCGCCTGCCAGGGCACCGGCGTGTTCGAGACATTGAAAGAAATCGCGCGCCAGGTGCTGGCGGAACTGAAGAAGAGCTAGCCGTCAGTACCCAGCACTCAGCAGTCAGCACTCAGCACTCAGCTACTTAGCGATCTCGTACTCGGTACTTGGTACCCGGTAAGGCGTAGGGGCGCGACCGACTCGCGCCCCCAGGGGCCGTCTCCAGGCGAGAAAAGTTTACTTCTGGTGGTTCAGCAGCGGCGTAGCGCTGAAATCGCGCCGGCCGGCGCTGCGGGTGGCCCTGGCCGTAGCCGCTGACGCTTCGGCTTCCTGGCTGTATCTCTCCAGCAGCACGGGCACCATGGCACCCTCGGCTTCCTTCACAAACGACAGCCGGTTGTCGCCGTTCATGTCAATGCGCACGAAATCGCCGAGCTTCACCTGCCCGGTAGCCACCAGGTTGGCCAGGGGGAAGACGATGTTCTTCTCGATGGCTCGCTTCAGGTGGCGGGCGCCGTACTTGGGGTCGGTGCCTTCCTGCATCAGGAAGCTCTTCACCCTGGCGGTGCAACTGAACACGAACTGGTTGTTGCCGGCGCCCTGCAGGACGCGCTGCTGCACCAGGCCCAGTTCGATCTCCAGGATTTTTTCCACGTCTTGCGGGCGCAACGTCCGGAAGACCACGGTCTTGTCGATGCGGTTCATGAACTCGGGAGCGAACTTCTTCTTGGCGGCCTCGAGCGCCGCCCGCTGAATCTTTTCGTCCAGTTGTTCATCGATCGCGGCGGGCGACTGCGTGAAACCCAGTCCCGGATTCATCATTCCGTTCATCTCCGTCGCCCCCAGGTTGGAGGTCATGACGATGATGCAGCGGGAGAGGTCCACGCGCCGGTTGTCGCCCAGCGTGAGCGTGGCTTTGTCCAGGATGCCGAGCAGCAGTTGCCACAGCGCGTCCGACGCCTTCTCGATTTCGTCGAACAGCAGAATCGTGAGCTTCAGCTTGTCGCCGTGCCATTGGTCGAGCGCTTCCTGGGTGAGCAGGGGATGAGTCTCGCGGTGGCCCAGGTAGCCGGGCGGCGAACCGATCAGCTTGGCGATTTCGTGGCTGTGCTGGAACTCCGCGCAGTCGATCTTGATGCAGGCGCGGATGTCGCCGAACAGGGCTTCCGCCATGGCTTCGACCACGCGCGTTTTTCCCGAGCCGGTCGGGCCCAGGAAGAGCAGGTTCCCCACCGGACGGTTGGGCGCGTTCAGGCCCGCCAGGAACATCTGGTAGATTTCGGTGACTTTCTCGATGGCCGCGTCCTGTCCCACGATCCTGCGCCGCAGCGCAGCCTCGAATTCCTGCGCGTCGCTGCTGCGGCGGCTGGGATCGAGCGCGGTATTTAAGCCGGTCTTCATAAGTAGCGGGCCCCTTTCTTGCATGGTTCGGGCCGGGAGATGGAGCGGAAGAGATATCAACTACAAAATTGACCGCCACATCCATCCAAAATATTAGATGCGGTCGGTGCGGTTTAGAGCGCGCGCGTTGTGGAAAAAGCCCGGGAGTACATTATTTTCGACGCATCCCTAACGTCACCGGCCGCGTCTAATGGGATATCTAGGGTAGCTACGGGTTCGTGCTACGATCGGTTTGTTGCTGTACTGGAGCGCGAAATCGCATGCAACTCGGGCCCCGCGTTGTTACCGTTAGCCTGCTTCTCTCCCTCCTTGGTGCGCTTCTTTTTTGGGCTATGCCGTCATTGAAGTTTGCCGCCCCGCGGCGGCAGGTGGCGCCGCGTGTGGCCGCTGCTCCGGCAGTTCCGCCGCCGGCCGCCGTTATGGTTGCGGTGTCGCACGAGTCCCGGCGCGTGCCCCAACCGGCGGCGCCGCTGGCGCCTTCCATGCTCGCGCCTACGCCTGAACCGGCGCCTGGAGTCCACATCGCCAAGGCGGGAGAGAGCGTGGCGGCAGTGGCGCGCGCGTATTTGCCCGCCACCTCCTTCATCAACCTGCCGGAGCTCGAGTCCGCCCTTCGCCGGGAGAATGGAATCCAGGGCAACTTTCTCAAGAAAGGACAGCAGGTCGCCATCCCCGGGTATTTGCGGGAACGCATCGTGGAGCGCCCTGTCCCGGTGCCGCGCGATTTCGAGGTCCGAGCTATCTATCTGACGGGGCTGATGGCCACCAGTGAGCGCGGCATCGAGCTGATCCGGCGCTGGCGGCAAGTCGGCGGCAACGCCGTGGTGTTCGACATCAAGGACAGCGACGGATCGCTCAGCATCGGCGCGCCCGAAGTCCCGGAGTCGGCGGCCGGGCTGATCGCTACGCCGTTTTCACATCCGCTCGCGCCCGTGCGCCATCATCCGCCCATCGGCAGCCTGCCCAAGCTGGCGCGCTTCCTGCACGGGCAGGGAATGCACGCCATCGCGCGCATCGCCATCTTCCGCGACGAGCAGTTGGTGACGCAGCATCCCGAACTAGCAGTCCGCTCGCGCCGCACGGGCCAGCCCTGGCGCGAGAACGGCAAGCTGGTCTGGACCGACCCCTCCCGCGCCGAGGTGCAGGAGTACAACATCGCGCTGGCCCGCTACGCTGCCGCCTCCGGCGTGGATGAAGTGCAGTTCGACTATGTCCGCTTTCCCGCCGAGGGCGATCAGGCTGACGCGCAATTCGTCTTCCAGAAGGAACATCCGGACTGGAAGCGCGCCGACGTGATCGCCCACTTCCTCGACCGCGCCTACGCCGAAACGCGGCGTGCTGGCGTTCTGTTCTCGCTGGATGTCTTCGGAGTGATGGCCTGGCAGCGGCCCATCGACCTGTCGCATACCGGGCAGGACATCGTTGTGATGGCGCGCCGCTGTGACGTGCTCTCGCCCATGATCTATCCCTCGCACTTCTTCGGCATGGATGGCATCGCCCATCCCGGCGACGCGCCCGAACACTTCATCTCGGAGTCGATGGTGAAGTTCCGCGAGATCACAAAAGACTCGGGGGTGGTACTGCGGCCGTGGCTGCAAGCCTTTGCCTGGCGCACCAAGAGCTATTCGACGAATTACATCCTCACCCAGGTAAGCGCGTCACACGAAAACAGCGGCATCGGGTTTCTGTTCTGGAACGCGCGCAACGACTACAAGCAGCCGTTCTTGGCCATGCCGGAGATGGCCGCCGCAAGGGGAAAGTTCTTCCGTGGGGATGAAGTCGGCCGCCCGGCTCCGACGCAGATCGGAAAGGCCATCCCACCTCGGCCGCGCGCGAATTGAGCGTAGCTCTCTTCCAGGGCGCACGCAGAGGCAAGATTCCAGAGTAAAATCTCCGACATGAATCGCATTTGTGCCGCAATGCTTGCTTTCCCGTTGTTTGCTTGTACTACGATCGCACAGGTGGCCCCCGAACCCTCCGAGGTTATTGCCCGCGTCGGTGCGGCCACCGTCCTCGTCCTGTCCGGGGAGGGAGCGGGAAGGCTTAGTTCGATTAGCACTGGTGTCATCGTACGACCAAACGGAGTGCTCTTGACGGCGTATCACGCAGTCAAGGAGGCACGAGAGGTTCAAGTATGCTTGAAAACGGGTGATGTTTACGACCACGCTGTCTTAATTGGCGCCGATGAGCGCCGCGACGTTGCAGCATTGAAAATTGCGGCCACAAACCTGCCGACGCTGCCGCTAGGGTCAAGTGCAGACGCTAAGCCGGGCGAGCCCGCCTACGTAGTCTCCAGTTCCAACGGCCTCGCTTGGAGTGCTAGCAGCGGTATTTTTTCGGCATCCAGACTGGCTGACGAGATACCCGGGGCGGGGCAGGGGTTCAGGGTATTGCAATTCTCCGCTCCAGTAAGTGGGGGCGCAAGCGGAGGGCCGCTCGTCGATTCACGAGGTGCTCTCGTCGGAATTATTACCGGAGGAGTAGCTTCTGGTACCAAAGGAGTGGCTTCTGGTGTGGGATTCGCCGTCCCCATCGAAGCCGTAATTGGGCTGGCCGATGGGAACATGAATTTGGCACTAGGGAGCGGCGCAGCATTACAGATGCCCTCGAATCGACAGTCGCCGTCGTCCGCCGCCGTTGCCGCCTCCAATCCACAAGAGATTCTCCGTGCCGCAAAAACAATCTGCATCAGTACCCGGACCATGTATTTCACACCTGCCAGACTGGAAAGGGAACTCGTGCAGCAAAAGGAGTTCGAAAATCTCGGGCTATTGCTTGTCAAAGACCCGCGTGTTGCGGACCTGCTCATTACCATCGACCGCCCCTCACTCACATACACTTTTACGTATTCAGTGGTCGATTCGAAAACCTCACTAGTTCTTGATTCAGGCAAGGTCACTGCCATCGATGGAAACGCCGCCGCCGAAAAGATCGCGAAGCAACTGGTCAGCAACTGGGCGAAAATACGCCGAGTAGCGCCTGTCTCCAAGTCGAATTGACAAAGCATAACTTCTTTTTCGACCGTGCTTGAGCTGGCGGACAGTGTGTTGTGAAATGCCCGTCTCACTCTCAATGCAGTTACCTTCTGTTCCCCGGTCGCTTTCCTTGGTCAGCTTGGCGCGTCAAATCTACCGTGGCGCCTGATGCGTCCGGGTATAATGTTTTTGCGCACCCCTAGCGCCCTGAAGCCGAGCATTCCTAGCAGCTAACGTCACAAGGAGCTCCCATCCATGGCCGTCAAGAAGACCGACAAAATCTGGCACAACGGGAAATTCATCAACTGGGACGACGCCACCCTGCACGTGATGTCGCACGTGGTGCACTACGGCTCGGCTGTTTTCGAAGGGGTCCGCTGCTACTCCCAGCCCAAGGGTCCGGCCATCTTCCGCGCTCAGGAGCACATGCAGCGCCTCATCAACTCGGCCAAGATCTATCGCATGGAGGTGAAGTACAGCCGGGAGGAACTGGTGTCGGCCATGGTCGAACTGGTGCAGTTGAATGGCGTGGCGCCGTGCTACATTCGGCCGATCGCGCTGCGCGGCTTCGGACAGTTGGGCGTGAATCCGCTGGAATCGCCCATCGAGGTCTACATCGCCAACTACGAATGGGGCCGCTACCTGGGCCACGGCTCGGATGAAGGCGTGGACGTCTGCGTTTCCTCATGGAACCGGCTGGCGCCGAACACCATGCCGGTCATGTCCAAGGCGGGCGCCAACTACATGAACTCGCAGCTCATCAAGATGGAAGCCCTGCTCAACGGCTATGCAGAGGGCATCGCGCTCGACGTGCAAGGCTACGTCAGCGAAGGTTCCGGCGAGAACCTGTTCGTGGTCTATCAGGGCTCGCTCTACACCCCTCCGCTGGGCAACTCGGTGCTGCCGGGCATCACCCGCGACGCGGTGCTCCAACTGGCCAGGGAGATGGCCATTCCCGTAGTCGAGCAAATGATCCCGCGGGAGATGCTCTACATCGCCGACGAAGTGTTCTTCAGCGGCACTGCGGCCGAGATCACGGCCATCCGCTCGGTGGACAAAATCCTTGTGGCCAAGGGCGCGACCGGACCCATCACCAAGGCGCTGCAGCGAGAGTTCTTCAACATCGTCAACGGCGTGGTCCCCGACCGCTTCCACTGGCTGACGCCGGTGCCGGTCGGGAGTACGCAGGCTGTCACGGTCTAGGATGGACCAGGATTCAGCAATCAGCCAAGGCCCCTGAGTGCTGAGTGCTGTGGCGCTCAATCGTCTAACCAACCGACCCACTTCCGAAAAGGAGGCTTTCTATGTCCACCGCACCCCAACCCGGCATCACGCCGGAATTCGCCGCCGCCTACCGCGAGATCATGTGTGAAGGTCTGCAGAACGAGTTCGAGACCACGAAGAAAGTGCTGGCCGCCATCCCGGACGGCAAGCGCGACCACCGGCCTGATCCCAAGGCGCGCACCGCCTGGGAGTTGGCCTGGCACATCGCTTCGGAAGACGTGCTTTTCCTGGAACAGATCACCGAAGGCAAGTTCTCTTTGCCCGACCCGCGCTACGACAAGGAGAAGCCGAACACGGTGGCCGAACTGGTCGCCTGGTACGACAAGAATTTCAAGCGGGTGCTGCAGCGGGTACGCGCCATGACTCCGGCGCAACTGGCCACGCCCATCAACTTTGTAGGGATGTTCAACCTGCCCGGCGTGTTTTACCTGGGTTTCATGAACAACCACAGCATCCATCACCGCGGGCAACTGGCGACCTATCTGCGGCCCATGGGATCGAAGGTGCCTTCCATCTACGGGGGCAGCGCCGACGAGCCCTTCGAGATGCCGGCCACGGCGTAGCTAAACTTCATTCGCCGCGGATAAACGCGGATGAACGCCGATCCGGACCAATCTCCGAGAATCCGCGTTGATCCGCGTGTATCCGCGGCGGAGAAGTTTCCCTTTTTCCCTATCGAGAAGATGCCCTAACTGGCACCTGAGACTCCGAAGTACGCGACCCTCTGGTTACTATCCGCCGCCTCCCTTCCGTGTTAGCTTCAGGCCAATAAGGGCGACGGCCATGCATGTAGACGAATTGCTGCGCACCGCGACGGAGCGCAAGGCTTCCGACCTGCACCTCAAGGTCGGCAACTATCCCCACATCCGCGTGGATGGCGAGCTGGTTGCGCTTTCCGACCAGCCCCGCGTCTCCGCCGAGGACATGCTGAACATGGCCTTCAGCATGATGTCGAACCGGCAGAAGCAGAAATTCAAGGAGAACGCCGAGCTCGACCTGGCCTATGGCGTGGCCGGACTGGGACGCTTCCGCGTCAACGTCTACCAGCAACGCGGCAACGTGGGCATCGCCTTCCGCGTGATCCCCACCAAAATCCTGCCGCTCGACGAGCTGCACCTGCCGCCCATCGTGGAAAAGATCTGCGACGAGCAGCGCGGGCTGGTGCTGGTCACCGGCATCACCGGCTCCGGCAAATCCACCACCCTGGCGGCCATGATCGACCGCATCAACTCCAGCCGGCCCGAGCACATCATCACCATCGAGGACCCCATCGAGTTTCTGCATCGCGACAAGAAGGGCTTTGTCAACCAGCGCGAGGTGGAGGTGGATACGCCCTCGTTCGGCTCGGCCCTGCGCGCCAGCCTGCGCCAGGACCCCGACACCATCCTGGTGGGCGAAATGCGCGACGTTGAAACCATCGGCACCGCCCTGCTGGCCGCCGAAACCGGCCACTTGGTGCTCTCCACCCTGCACACCCTGGACGCGGTCGAGACTGTCAACCGCATCATCGCCGTCTTCCCGCCCTCGGAGCAGAAGCAGATACGGCTACAACTGGCGGCCACCCTCAAGGCTGTCATCAGCCAGCGCCTGGTCAAGCGCTGCGATGGGTCTGGGCGCGTGCCCGCCGTCGAAGTCCTGATCACCACCGCCTACATCAAGGAATGCATCGTCACCCCGGAACGGACCCGCAACATCAAGGAAGCTCTCGCCACCGGGACCTCGCAGTACGGGATGCAGACCTTCGACCAGTCGCTGTATGACCTCTACATGCAAGGCCTGATCTCGTTCGAAACCGCCATGGAAACTGCCTCCAACCCCGACGACTTCAAGCTGCGGGTGCAGGGCATTGCCTCCAGCGCCGACGCCGCTCGCGACGAGATGCAGCGCGCGGGGTACGGCAGGTAGCGCCGGCGGTCCCGCCGGCTTCAAGTCCTACCGCCGAGACGCCGAGACGCCGAGATCGCCGAGGCATTTCCTTTTCTTTTCTTGAACTCGGCGTCCTCGGCGACTCGGCGATGAATCCTTTGGGGGCCGATCCGGCGATTTTTGTGGTGAAATGTCCTGGTGCCGTTCCGCCGCCGCAAGACCTACGACGAATCCGCGCTCTATGAATATGCCGTCGGCGCGCTCGCCCGGAAGGCGCGCAGCGTGGCCGAACTCAAGCGTCTGCTGCGGCAGCGTCTGCCGGCGGGCGAGGTGAGTGAAGCCATGGTCGAGGTGGTGATCGCGCGATTGAAAGACCAGAAATACCTCAACGACTCCGCCTACGCCGCCGCCTACTCCTCCTACCGCAAGGAGAACCAGAGGTTCGGCCGGTTGCGCGTGGTCTCCGACCTGAAGGCCCGGGGCGTGCACGGTGACGTCATCTCCAAGGCCGTCACCGCCGCTTACGCCGGCGCCGACGAGGAGAGGCTGGCCCGCCAATACCTCCGCCGCAAGCGCCTGAAAAAGCCGGCGGATGCCAAAGACGCTGCCCGCATCTTCCGCACCCTAATGCGCGCCGGCTACACCAGCCGGACCATCTTCCGCATCCTGAAACAGTGGGATGTGGATGATGAGGTGCTGACCGCACTGGAGTCGGAAGCCAGCAGCTAACAGCTAACAGCCGCTTTCGCTACAATGAAGGTTTATCCCAGCTCCTAAAGGCTTGTTATGCTGACCGGCGCACAAATCCGCGAGATGTTCCTCGAATATTTCGAGCAGCACGGCCACCGGCGCGTGCACTCATCTTCCCTCGTTCCGGCGAACGATCCTACGCTGCTGTTCACCAACGCCGGCATGAACCAGTTCAAGGACGTCTTCCTCGGCCTCGAGAAGCGCGACTACTCCCGCGCCACCACGTCGCAGAAATGCGTGCGCGCCGGCGGCAAGCACAACGACCTGGAGAACGTCGGCTTCACCAATCGCCACCACACCTTCTTCGAGATGCTGGGGAACTTCAGCTTCGGCGACTACTTCAAGCGCGAGGCCATCGCTTTCGGGTGGGAACTGATCACATCGCCCAAGTGGTACGGCATCCCCAAAGAACGCCTGTTCGCCACCATCTTCAAGGGCGAGCAGGGGGTGCCGCGCGACGAGGAAGCCTTCAACTTCTGGACCGAGCAGGGCGTCGCCAAGGACCGCATCTACGAGTTCGGCATGAAGGACAACTTCTGGGCCATGGGCGATACCGGCCCCTGCGGTCCGTGCTCGGAGATTCACTACGACATGGGCGCCATCGCCAGCGACCAGGGCCACACCGACTGCCAGTTTGGCTGCGACTGCGGCCGCTACGTCGAGCTGTGGAACCTGGTGTTTATGCAGTTCAATCGCGACGCCTCCGGCAAGCTCGATCCTCTGCCCAAACCGTCCATCGATACCGGCGCCGGGCTGGAGCGGCTGGCCGCAGTGCTCCAAGGCAAGCTCTCGAATTACGACACCGACTTTTTTGTCGCGCTGATGAAGCGCGCCGCCGAGCTGACCGGTGTCTCGCTCGATAACGAATTGAAGAAGGAATCAGGCAGCCGGGGTGCGGCGTCGCTGCGCGTGATCGCCGACCACGCCCGTGCCACCACCTTCCTCATCTCCGACGGCGTGCTGCCCTCGAACGAAGGCCGCGGATACGTGCTGCGCAAGATCATGCGCCGTGCCATCCGCCACGGTCGCCAGCTCGGGCAGAATGAGCCGTTTCTTTATCAGATGGTGTATGCCGTCCGCGACCAAATGAAGGACGCGTATCCCGAGCTGGTGGATTCGGCGGACCGCGTCTCGACGGTGGTGCAAGGCGAGGAAGTAAGGTTCGCGCACACGCTCGATTTAGGCCTCAAGCGGCTGGAGGAAGATTTCGCCCCACTGCTCGAACAAAAGCGTAAGCAGCCGGAGCAATCGGTCGTCTATCCCGGCGAGAGTGCGTTCAAGCTGTACGACACATTCGGTCTGCCGCTCGACTTCATGATCGACGCCGCGCGGGACCAGGGACTTGCCTTCGACCAGAAAAGTTTCGACGCTGCGATGGAGCAACAGCGAGAGCGCTCCTACGCCTCATGGAAGGGTGGTCCAGGCAAAGCGGCCGCCAGTCCTGCGTTTCAGAAGCTGCCGCCGACCGGCTTTGAAGGCTATCTGCGCACCGAGTCGCACGATTCCGAGGTGCTGGCCATCATCGATCCCCGCGGGCAGGGCGTGCAGCAGCTCAATCCCGGCGAGCAGGGCGAGATCGTCCTCGACCGCACGCCGTTCTACGCCGAGGCCGGCGGGCAGGTGGGCGACATCGGCTGGCTCTATGACAGCGATCACAACACCGTCGTCGCCGACGTCACCGGCTGCTACTACCCGGTGCAGGGCGTGCGCGCGCACAAGGTCACGGCCAAGCAGGCCATCCGGGTGGGCGACCGCGTCGATCCGGTGGTCAACACCGGCGTGCGCGAAGCCACCATGCGCAATCACACGGCCACGCACCTGCTGCATGCCGCGCTGCGCGAAGTGCTGGGCAAGCACGTGAAGCAGGCCGGGTCGCTAGTCGATCCGAGGCACTTGCGCTTCGACTTCTCGCACTTCACCGGCATCGCCGACGAAGAGCTGCAGGACATCGAAGACCTCGCCAACCGGGAAGTGCTGAAAAACGAAAAGGTCGAGACCATCCCCGACGTGCCGCTCGACGTGGCCATCAACGAGTACAAGGCGATGGCGTTGTTCGGCGAGAAGTATGGCGAGCGCGTGCGCGTCATCAGGATCGGTGATTTCTCCACCGAACTCTGCGGCGGGACGCACACCGGTATGACCGGCGAGATCGGACTGGTGAAGATTCTCGACGAAGGCTCGGTGAGTTCGGGCGTACGGCGCGTGGAGGCCGTCACCGGCATGGGGTCGCTCGGCCATTTCCGCCAGGATCACGAACTTGAGCACGTGGTCTCGAGCCTGGTGCATCGCGCCGAGCCGTCGGTTTCGCCCGCGGAAGCGCTGCGGGCGGAACTCGAGCGCAAGGAAGCCGAGATCAAGCGCCTGAACAGAGAACTGGATCGCGCGCGGATGAAATCCGCCACGGCAACCGTCAGCTCGGCTGAGGAGCGGGTGCAGATCGTGGACGGAATCAAAGTGCTCGCTCACCGTGTCGACAATCTGGAACGCGCACAGATGCGCACCCTGGTAGACAATCTGCGCTCGAAGATTGGCTCAGGCGTGGTCGTGCTGGGCTCGGCTTTCGACGGCAAGGTCGCGCTGATTGTGGGCGTCACCAAGGACCTCACCGCACGCGTGCAGGCGGGCAAGATCATCGGGCCGGTGGCCGAACGCGTGGGGGGCTCGGGGGGCGGGCGTCCTGACATGGCCGAGGCCGGCGGCAAGAATCCTGAGAACCTGGATGACGCGCTGGCCCAGGTCCCGGCGGTGGTCAGGTCGCTGTTGAAGTAGTGTCGGATCCGCGGCGAGACTCTCTAGCGCGGCTCTGGACGCCGCCCGCCCGCGGGTGTATACCATCCCGAACGAATCGCTACTGAGGGATCGGCTATGGAGCGGGTGCGTTTTATCACCCATCGCGGCAAACGGGTGCTTCTCATCGACCATACCAGCAGCACGCCCCTGGAGTTGCGGGGCACCATGGATGAGGTCGAGCGGGTGATCGGGGCCGAACCACCCGACTCGCTGCTTACGCTCAGCGACTTCACCGGCACGCAGTTCGACCGTGACTCGGCGGACCGCATGAAGGTGGTCGCCACCCGGGACCGCCCGCACGTCCATCGCGCCGCCCTGGTGGGTACGGACAGTATCCCGGAAGTGATCTATCGGGCGCTGGAGTCGTTTTCCTCGCGGCACTTCCCCAAGTTCAAAACGCGCGAAGAAGCCCTCGATTGGCTCACCAGCGACGAGACGGAGGCGGCAGAACACCCGTAGCGCCGGATCAGTGCTGATGCTCGTGGTCGGTGGCGTCCGGGTTGCCGTCCGGCTCGTTATTCTGCCGCCAGTTCTGCATGTGCTCCGGCGTGGCCGGCGTGGGCTCCGCGGGCGGCTGGCCGGCCTTTACGTCCGTCATGTAGCCGCCTTTGCAGATGACGGTGCCAGGAACCTTGGGGTCGGCGTTGGAGATCCTCACCTCGCCTTCCAGACAGATGAAGTGAGTGGTGCCTGGGACCGAGGCGTCGGCGCCGAAATCGGTTCCGATCACGCCCGCGACCGCCGTCGGCGTGCGGAGTTCGAAGCGCTCTCCTGGTTGTTTGGCGAGCCGCATGCGGACCTTGCCGTAGGCCAGTTCGAGCGAGCTCTGGCTGGAGGCCGCAGCCCGCTGCACCACACGCACCTCCGACTTCGGACCCACCGAGATCAGGGACTGGTCAACCAGCATCACGCGGACCCGTCCCTGTTCGCCGGTGCGCAGCAGGTCGTTCCAGGAGATGTCGGCTCCCTTCGCCGCCGTGAGCTCGGCGGCGCTGTGCTGGATGCTGGCCTGCGGCAGCACGGCATCAACGGCGCCGGCCTTCTGCGCCTGTGCCGTGGCGCTTGCCAGCAGCGCCAACACAAGACCGCATCGAATCGTCCTTATGCTCATTTCGTTTTTCCGCCTCCCTGCGAGCGCGCCAGCGCCTGGCGCGTTACAATACCACGCTCTTTGAGAGGGGGATCGATGATCCGAATGCGCAACTGTGCCGTGGTTCTTGCCGCCATCGCTGTCTGCTCCGTGCTCGCCTGCGCCCAGCAGGACAAGAGCAAACGTCCTAGCCCGCCGGGATCGGCTGAGTGCCAGTTCGCCGACGGCAAGGCTGTGCACCTCGACTACAGCCGTCCTTCCACGAAGGGCCGCAAAGTCTTTGGCGGCCTGGTACCCTACGACAAGGAGTGGCGCACCGGCGCCAACGAAGCTACCACGTTCGTCGCCAACACCAGCCTGGAGGTCGGCGGCGCCAAGGTCCCGGCCGGCAACTACACGCTGTTTACCGTCCCATCGCAGAAGCAATGGACGCTCATCATCAGCAAAAAGACCGGCGAATGGGGCATTCCTTATCCTAAGGGCGAAGATCTGGAGCGCGTCCCGATGAGGTCCCAGGAACTCTCAAGCCCGGTGGAGCAGTTCACCATCTCCTTCGAGCGCACTGCGCCGGAAGCCTGCACCCTGCGCCTGGACTGGGAAACCACGCGCGCCGAGGTGCAAGTCCGCGAGCAGAAATAGATGGAAAGGTGATCATGCGACGCACGCAGCTTTATCTAGACGATGACTTGTGGAATGTCCTGCGCACACGCGCCCGCAAGGAGGGGACGACCGTCTCCGACCTGGTGCGACAAGCCGCTCGCGAGCGCTATCTTGGCAAACTAGAGGAGCGCAGGGAGGCCATGCAGGCGTTGGTTGGTATAAGAAGGGACCGCTCCGACCTTTCTGATTCTGGCAGATGCGTGCGCCGCTTGCGGTACGGGAGAAGGTTGGGAAGCCGCTGAGTTGAACGGCAGCGCGCAGGGGACTAGACTTCATTTGTCCTTACGGTTCTCGTGCCGGGAGGTGGCCATGCCGGTTTACGATTACGTCTGCAACGACTGCCACAAGAGCTTCGAATTGGTCCTAACCCTGAGCGAACACGACAAGGACAAGATCGTCTGTCCCAAGTGCGGCAGCAAGAACGTGGAACAGGAGATGGCCGAGTTCTTCGCCGTGACTTCGAAGAAAAGCTGATTAACCGCCGAGACGCCGAGAGCGCCGAGGGCAAAACAGAAAGCCTCGGATCGCTCCAAGGCTTCTTCGATTTCAATCGGCTCGGCGTTCTCTGCGTCTCGGCGGTAGGAATTTAGTCCGCCGCGGCTGGCTGCTGCTTCGGCTTCCAGCGCAGGATGGGCTTGCGCGCGGCCGTCACCTCGTCCAGGCGGGAGACGCGCGTGGTGTGCGGCGCTTCGAGCACCAGCTTCGGGTCCTTCTCGCACTCCTCGGCGATTGAGCGCATGGCGTCGATGAACAGGTCCAGCTCTTCCTTGGACTCGCTCTCCGTGGGCTCGATCATCAACGCGCCGTGCACGATCATCGGGAACGAGACCGTGTAGGGGTGGAAGCCGTAATCGATGAGCCGCTTGGCGATGTCGCCGGTCTTGATGCCGTTCTTGTTCTGCAGATGGTCGCTGAAGACCACCTCGTGCATGCTAGGCGTCGAATACGGTAGCTCGTAATAGCCTTCCAACTTCTTACGGATGTAGTTGGCATTGAGCACGGCGTCTTCCGTGGTTTGCCGCAGGCCGTCCGGCCCATTGGCCATGATGTACGCCAGCGCGCGCACGTGCATCCCAAAATTGCCGTAGAAGGCGCGCACCCGGCCGATGGATTGCGGACGGTCGTAGTCGAAGCCCAGCGCGCCGTTCGGTTTCGTGATGATCACCGGCACCGGCAGAAACGGCTCCAGGATCTGCTTGCACACCACCGGGCCCGAGCCCGGACCGCCGCCGCCGTGCGGCGTGGAGAACGTCTTGTGCAGGTTCATGTGCATGACGTCCACGCCGCGGTCGCCGGGACGCGCCTTGCCCACCACCGCATTCATGTTGGCGCCGTCCATATAGAGCAGCGCGCCCTTCGCGTGGAGGATTTCGGCAATCTTCGCGATCTCCTGCTCGTAAACTCCCAAAGTGTTGGGATTGGTGACCATTAGCGCGGCCACGTCTCCATTCGCCTGCGCCACCAGCGACGGCATGTCCACCATCCCGGCGGCGTTCGACTTCAGGTTTTCAACCGCGTAGCCGGCGATGGCGGCTGTTGCCGGATTGGTGCCGTGCGCCGAATCTGGAATCAGGATCTTCTTGCGCGGATTCCCCTTCGATTCGAGATAGGCGCGGACCAGCAGGATGCCGGTCAGCTCGCCATGCGCGCCCGCCGCCGGCTGCAGCGTGATCGCGTCCATGCCGGTGATCTCGGTGAGGCATTTGGAGAGCACCTTCATGATGAGCAATGCGCCCTGCGAGATCTTTTCCGGCTGAAAAGGGTGCGCGCCAGCCAGACCTTCCATGCGCGACACCACCTCGTTCACCCGTGGGTTGTACTTCATGGTGCACGATCCCAACGGATACAGGCCCGTGTCCACGCCGTAGTTCCAGGTGGAGAGCCGGGTGAAGTGGCGGATGATCTCGATCTCGCTCACCTCCGGCATGTTCCCCAGGTCGCTGCGGGCAGCCGTGCCCAGAGCCTTGGCGGGATCGACTTCGGGAACGTCCAGCTCCGGCAGCTTCCACGCATACTTGCCGGGCGACGACTTCTCGAAGATCAGGCCTTCGTTCTGGTTGACGTGGGTGGTGGCTTTGCGAATGGGGCTCATTGCGCCACCTCCTTCACCACCGAGTCGATCCGCGCGCGCGTCGTCGTCTCGGTGCAGCACCACAGCGCCGCATTCCCCAGCTCGGGATAGAACTTCTTGAGCGGCAGCCCACCGACGATCTTCTTCTCCAGCAGGCGTTCGTTCATCACCTTGGGGTCTTCCTTGGTCTGGACCACGAACTCGTTGAAGCGCGGTGCGCCACCGAACAGCACCTTGGCACGTTGGCCGAATTCCCCTGCGGCGTACGCTGCCTTGGAAAGATTATGCTTCGCCAGCTCCTTCAGCCCTTCGCGCCCGTATACGGTCATGAAGATGGTCGCCATCAGCGCTACCAGCGCCTGGTTGGTACAGATGTTCGAGGTCGCTTTTTCGCGGCGGATGTGCTGCTCGCGCGTGGTGAGCGTGAGGCAGAAGGCGCGCTTGCCGTTCTTGTCGTGGGTCTCGCCCACCAGCCGGCCCGGCATCTGGCGCACGAATTTTTCCTTGGTGGCGATCACGCCCGCGTAGGGCCCGCCGAAGCCTGGCGGCACTCCGAACGATTGCGCTTCCATGCCCACAATGTCGGCTTCGACCGGAGGCTTCACGATCCCCAGCGAAACGGCTTCTGAAATCGTGACCACCAGCAGCGCGCCTTTGCGGTGCGCGATGTCGGCCGCGGCCGCCATGTCCTCGATGGTCCCAAAAAAATTCGGCGACTGGATCAGGACGCAGGCTGTCTCGTCGGTGACCGCCTGCTCCAGCGCCTGCAGGTCCACGCGCCCGTTTTCGAGGAAGCCGACCGTGGTGATCGGCACGCCCTGATGGCGAGCGTAAGTGACCAGCACTTCGCGGTATTCGGGATGCACGCTGCGCGCCACCACCGCCCCGCGCCGTCCTGTGACCCGCGCTGCCATCATCACCGTCTCGGGCGTGCTGGTCGAACCGTCATACATGGAGGCGTTGGCGACCTCCATGCCGGTGAGCTCGCAGATCATGGTCTGGAATTCGAAGATGGCCTGCAGCGTTCCCTGCGCCAGTTCCGGCTGGTAAGGCGTGTAAGCGGTGAAGAACTCGCCGCGGGAGATCAGCGAATCGATCACCACCGGGCGGTAGTGGTGATACGCGCCTGCGCCCAGAAACGACGCGTAGCCGGCGCCGTTCTCCGCCGACCGCTGGCGGAAGTAGTCCACGATCTCCGATTCGGCAAAAGCGCGCGGCAGGTTCAGATCACCCTTGACGCGAAAATCGGCAGGAATGGGCGCAAACAGGTCATCGATGGTACGAACGCCGATCTCGCGCAGCATCAGCCCGCGCTCGGCATCGGATTTGGGAAGATAGCGCATGGATTAGCTCGATTTGCCAGTTGATGAGACCACTACATTGAGCCATTTGGCCATTGAGTCATTGGGTCATTAATATCGACGTTCAATGACTCAATGGCTCAATGATTCAATTTTCTAGCCTCGCTCCGAAGCGTATTTTTCGTAATCTGCCGAGGACATCAGTTTGCCCGCCTCGCCCGTGTCCTTGAGCTTGATCTTGATCAGCCACGCGCCGTAGGGGTCCTGGTTGACCTTCTCGGGCGCATTGGCAAGCTCTTCGTTGATGGCGGTGACGGTTCCGTTGGCCGGCGCGAACAGCTCCGAGACCGCCTTCACCGACTCCACCGTGCCAAAGGGCTTGCCGGCCGTGATCTCGGCGCCCACCTTGGGCAGCTCGACGAACACGATGTCGCCCAGCGCATTCTGGGCGTAATCGGTGATCCCGACCATGCCGGTGTCGCCTTCAATCTTCAGCCACTCGTCATCTTTCGTGTACTTCAGTGAGCTTGGATAGTTCATTTTTCTCTCGTAGCGCCGGCGTCTCGCCGGACGGATCACTTCTTAGGACGTTTGTAGAACGGCGTGGGCACCACTTTTGCTTTCACCTTCTGGCCGCGAATCTCCACGTTCAGCACCGACCCGATCTCCGCTTTCTCGGGCGGAACGTAAGCCAGCGCTATGTTCTTCTTCAGGAAGGGCGCCACCGAGCCGCTGGTCACGCAGCCGATCTGGCTGCCGCGGTCGTCCACGATGGGGTAGCCATCGCGCGCGATGCCGCGCTCGATCATCTCCAGCCCCACCAGCGTGCGCTTCACTCCTTGCGCCTTGATCCGCTCCAGCGCCGGCTTGCCGATGAACTCCGGCTTCTCCAGCTTGCACCAGCGGTCGAGGCCGGCTTCGAAGACGTTGATCTTCTCTGAGATCTCGTGGCCGTAGAGCGCCATCTTGGCCTCCAGGCGCAGGGTATTGCGCGCGCCCAGACCGCAGGGGATCGCTTCGAACTCCTTGCCCGCCGCCAGTACCTCGTGCCAGACGCGCGCGCTGGTCGCGGGATCGGCAGGGATGTAGATCTCGAAGCCGTCCTCGCCGGTATAGCCGGTGCGCGCGATCATCGTGTTCTTGAGGCCGCACACCGTGCCAAAAGTAAACCAGTAGTTCTTGATCGGCGACAGGTCCGTATCGGTCAGCTTCTGGAGCAGCAATTGCGCTTGCGGCCCCTGGATGGCGATCTGGGTGTAGTCGTCGCTGACGTTTTCCGCCTGGCAGCGGAACCCGCCGACATTCTGCTCCACCCAGCCGGCGTCCTTCTCGCGCGTGCCCGCGTTGATGACGAACAGGTAATGCTGGTCGGCGATCTTGTGAACGATAATGTCGTCCACGAAGGTGGCTTCCGGATACAGCATGGCCGAATAGTGCGCCTGGCCGGGCACGAGCCGCGAGGCGTCGTTCATGGAGATATGCTGCACCGCATCCAGCGCCTGCGGTCCGGTGAAGCGGATGTCGCCCATGTGGCTGACGTCGAAAATGCCCACGCCGGTGCGCACCGCCAAGTGCTCGGCCAGCACGCCGCCGGTCGCGGGGTATTCCACCGGCATGTCCCAGCCGCCGAAATCCACCATCTTGGCGCCCATCTGGCGATGGACCGGGTTGAGCGCAGTTTTTCGCAGGGTCGGGCTGGCCTCAGCCACGGATGACAAGAGCAACCCTCCTGTAGGGGTGCGCGACGTTCGCGGAACGTTACAACTTAGCACCAGGCGTCATTGGGGGTCAATGCCGGCTTCCCGGCTGTGACCGCGGTCACTTGAGCCCTGCGAAGAAGCGCGCTACTCTCGGGCATGGCCTACCTCTGCGCGCAATGCGACCGGGAAGAGAAACAGTGCGAGTGTACGCGCTTCTGCACTCTCTGCCAGGGCTGGGACAGCGTCCGCCTGTGTAACGACGGCCAGTACTACTGCCTGACTTGCCGCGAAGCCTGCGATCTCCAGGCGCAGAGCTAGACTTACGTTTCACGTTTCAAGTTTCACGTTTCTTCGCAGGAAGCGTTCCCGGCCGCGTTAGACTCTCTCGCGCATGCCAGGATTCTCATTTCACCCGCTCACGTCGGATCGCTGGCCCGACCTGGAGCGCCTCTTCGGGCCACGCGGCGCGTGCGCCGGGTGCTGGTGCATGTGGTGGCTCTTGACCCGCCCTGAGTGGAACCGCGGCAAGGGGGAAGGGAATCGCAAGGCATTTCGGAAACTGGTTCGCTCTGGCGCCGAACCGGGCGTTCTGGCCTATGCGGACGGTGAGCCCGTGGGTTGGTGCGCCATCGCACCGCGCGAGCAATATCCTAGACTCAACCACAGCCGCATTCTCAAGCCGGTGGACGATCAGCCGGTGTGGTCGGTGACCTGCTTTTTCATCGCCCGGGGCTTTCGCCGTCAGGGGCTATCGACCAAGCTGCTGAAGGCCGCCGTGGATTTCGCCCGCGCCCGTGGTGCGAAGATCATCGAGGGATATCCCCACGACTCGAAGAAAGTGACCGCTGACGTGTTCGTGTATACAGGCTTGGCCTCGGCATTCCGCAACGCGGGATTCAAAGAGGTGGCGCGGCGCTCGAAGACGCGGCCCATCATGCGGGTGAGCGCTTAAACTGCCGATCACCCGATGACCCGATCACCCGATCATCAATTCCTCAACGGCTTTCCCGTCTTCAGCGTGTGCTGAATTCGTTCCTGTGTTTTGCGTTCGCCGGCAAGCGATTTAAACGCCTCGCGCTCCAAGTCCAGGATGTATTGCTCGGTGACCGGCGTGCCCGGCGAAACGTGGCCGCCGCAGATCACTTCAGCGACCTTGTTGCCGATCTTCAGCTCATGGTCGGTAATGTAGTCGCCCTGCCGCATCAGGTGAACGCCCAGCTTGAGTGTGGCCAGGATGCTTTCCCCGGGCGCAGGGATGGTGCGCGGCACGGGCGGCTGGTAGCCGGCGCGGACCATGTCCAAGGCGCGCGCCTTGGCGTCTGCCAGCACGCGCTCGCGGTTCATCACGATTTCGTCGCCTTCGGAGAGGAACCCGAGATGGCGCGCCTCGCTGGCCGAGGTTGAGACCTTGGCCATGCCGATGGTCTCGAAGGTACGCTTCATGGCTTCCATCATTTCGACGGATTCGCCGCGGCCCTCCGGCCGGACCGAACTTGCCGCATCCACCGCGCGCAGCAGCATCTCCTTGCAGCCGCCGGCGCCGGGCAGCAGCCCGACTCCGACTTCCACCAGCCCCATGTAAAGCTCGGCATGGGGCGTGCGCGCGGCCGCGTGCAACGAGACTTCGCAGCCGCCGCCGAGCGTCATGCCGAAGGGTGCGGCCACCACCGGCTTGGACGAAAACTTGATGGCCTGGGTCATCCCCTGGAACTGGCGGATGGCGAGGTCCACCTCGTCCCATTCTTCGTCTTGTGCCCACATCAGCAGCATCATGATGTTGGCGCCCACGGAGAAGTTGTGGGCGTCGTTGGTGATGACGAAGGCGTTAAAGTCGTCGCCGGGGCCAGCAGGTTTCAGCGTCTGCGCGATCAGTTGCACGATGTCGCCGCCCAGCGAGTTGGCTTTTGAATGGAACTCGAGGCAGGCGACGCCGTCGCCCAGGTCCACCAGCGAGCAGCCGGCGTTCTTCTTCACCACACCGTTGGCTTTCTTTGCGACTTCGACGGACCACACCCCGGCGGACACGTGCACGGGCCGGTCGCTATCGCTGCACAGATCGAAGTAGGCGCGGCCAGAGGGCGACGAAGGCGCGTCCGTGTACCAGGACGTCTCCCCGGAGGCGAGCAGTTTCTCGACGTTAGCCGCGACCGGGCGGCCTTCCTTCTTCATGCGCGCGACCGTGGGCTCGACGCCCGCTGCGTCCCATAACTCGAACGGCCCCAGTTCCCAGTTGAAGCCGAGGCGCATGGCGCGGTCGATCTCGACGATCGAATCGGATATTTCAGGGATGCGGTTGGCGGAATACGTCCACAGGTCGGCGAGCGCGGTCCAGAGGAAAGCCGCGGCCTTGTCTTTCCTGGGATCGCCCGCCAGCAGCATGCGCAGGCGTTCGCGCGTGTCGTCCATCTGCTTCGCCATTTCGAGCGCGGCGAATTTCGGTTTCTGCTGCGGACGGTACTCGAGCGTCTTCCAGTCAAGTCCGAAGCGCTCTTCTTTTCCTTCGTGCTTGCTCTTCTTGTAAAAGCCGCCGTGGGTTTTGTCGCCGAGCCACTTGCGCTCCAGCATCTGGTGGACGAACGACGGCGCTTCCAGCTCCGAACGCTCGTCGTGAACGTTGCGCAGGAAATTCGAAACCACGCTGGACAGGATGTCGAGCCCCACCAGGTCGATGGTGCGGAAGGTGGCGGACCTCGGCCAGCCCACGGCCGAACCGGTGAGCGCGTCGACTTCTTCGATCGAGAAATCGAACTCCTGCATTAGCCGCATGGCGTTCAGCACCGAGAACGTGCCGATGCGGTTGCCGATGAAGTTGGGCGTGTCCTTGGCATAGACCACGCCTTTGCCCAGGCGCAGGTCGGCGAAGTGCGCAATGGCGTCGATGGCGGCGCGGTCGGTGTCGGCGGTGGGGATGATCTCCAGCAGGCGCATGTAGCGCGGCGGATTGAAAAAGTGCGTTCCAAACCAGTGCCGACGGAAATCCTCCGAGAAGCCTTCGGCGATCTTCGCCACCGGCAGCCCGCTAGTGTTGGTTGTAGTGATGGCGCCAGGACGCCGCGCCGCTTCTACCTTCTGCAGCAGCCCGCGCTTGATCTCCAGGTTTTCGGCCACGACTTCGATGATCCAGTCGGCGTCGGCCACCCAGGACAGGTTGTCCTCGAAGTTGCCGATGGTGACCAGACGCGCCAGCGACGGCTCAAAGAAGGCCGCAGGTTTGGACTTGATGGCGGCATCCAGCCCGGCTTGCGCGATCTTGTTGCGGACTTTGCCATCGGCATCCGGGGGAACCATGTCGAGCAGAAATGACGGCACGCCGGCGTTGGCCAGGTGGGCGGCGATGCGCGACCCCATGGTCCCGGCGCCCAGGACAGCTACCCTCTGAATGCGTTTGATCATAGCGACAGCATGATAAAGCACGCCGAGCAGCTATGTCTGTGCGCCGGAATTTCTGATGGGAATTTGGGGGAGGGAGAGCACAGGAAGTTCGCCTCAAAAAAGCAGACGCGCGTCGAAGTGGATGTGGGGGTGAGGATGGCATCGACGCGCGTCCTATTAAGTTGAAACGAGTGTAGGCTGCCGGGTCCGGGGCGTCAAGAAAAATCGTGATGTAAGTCCATTATTTTGAACGACATAACATCACAGCGCTATGTGACGTACGTCACAGACTCTGCCAGAAAATTATAAGCGCTGAGGGCGCGGAGTGAGATGTACAAGCCTCCGAGTCCTCTGCGTCCTCTGTGGTTTTCAGTTTTCCAATAGCTTCAGCCCAGGATTGCGCGTGACGTACTCGAGCGCCTTGGCCGCCATCTCGCGCTCGCCTTTGTAGGCGAGCTGGCTGGGCCCATCTTCGAGCGGGATCCACTCGGCGCTGTGGACTTCAACGCGCATCTCGGGCGCGATCTCTCCCAGCTTGCCGGACTCATAGCGCAACAGGTAGAAGCTGACTACTTTGAACACGCGCTCGCCGCCTGCCCAGCTACGCGTATAGACGTACTTGATGTCTCCCAGTTTCGCGACCAGCAGGGCCTCGACGCCAGTTTCTTCCCGCACTTCGCGGAGGGCCGCCTGCTCGGGAGTTTCGCCCGCGTCCACCAGGCCTTTGGGCAGCGCCAGGACAGGTTTCCCGCCGGTGGGAGAGCGGCCTGCGGGCTCGATGGCGGCCAGCCACCAGCGGCCACGCATCTGCCGTACCACCACCCCTCCGGCGGAGAACTCGCGGGTCATCAGGGCAGATTACCTTTGTAATGCCGTTCGGGCACCTGCGATACCTTGAACCTGGGCCAGACTCGGATATGCTGCATCATATCTCCAGCGGCCTGCTGCGTACCTATGGGTCCGGTTCCCCCCACCGGACGGGGGTGAGAACGGGTGGGGACACTATCGAAGCTGGTCCGCTCGGTTCGGGCCTTCCATCACGAGCTGCAGCGCTTTGCTCCTCCCGTACAGCCCACTGCGCAAGTCCCCAGCATCGGATTGGCGCTGGGCGGCGGCTTTGCCCGTGGCCTGGCGCACATCGGCGTGCTGAAAGTTCTCGAAGAAGAAAAGATTCCCATCAACTTCATCGCCGGCACCAGCGTGGGAGCGCTGATCGGCGCCGTGTACGCCGCCGGCGCCTGCCCCAGGGAAATGGGAGAATTCGCCGCGCAGGTGCGCTTCCGCGATTTCGCCCGCTGGACGGTGTCGCGCCTGGGCTTCGCCAGCAATGACCGCATGATCGGCCTGCTGCAACGCTGCCTCAAGGTCAAAAACTTCGAACATCTGCGGGTGCCGCTGGCGGTGATTGCGACCGAGTTCGTTACCGGCGAGGCGGTGGTGTTTCGCTCCGGTGACATGATCGGGCCGGTGCGCGCCAGTTGCGCCTATCCTGGGATGTTCCTGCCGGTAACCCTCAACGGGCAAACGCTGGTGGACGGCATGCTGGCCTACTCGGTGCCGACCACGCCGCTGCGCCAGATGGGCGCCCAGCGCGTGCTGGCCGTCTACCTGAAGGCGCATTGGGTGAGCCCGGGCCCGCCGCGCAGCGTCTTCGACGTTATCGGGCAGTGCTTCTCCATCGCGCAGGCCAAAGCGAGCAGCCTCTGGCAGGCGGACGCGGACATCGTCCTGGAGCCGGAGGTGGCGGGCTTCGCTTACGATGCGTTCGATCGCGCGCCTGAACTGGTGCGTGCCGGGGAAGAAGCGGCGCGTCGCGCCCTGCCGCGCATACGAGAGTGGCTGCGGCAGCCCGCAGCCGCACCCACGCACGCGCCCACAGTGCACGCCCAGCCCGCGCCCGCCGCGGCGAAGTGATGCCGCTTCACCCCGCGTAAAGCTTATTGAGAACCCTGCGGGTGCAAGCGAGCACCTCCCTGGCGGTCCTACGCAGGTTGGAGAGGTTGTGCATGGCTTTGTTTCCCGCCTCTTCGACTTCCTCTGCATTATGACGCTCGGGTTCGTCCAGTAATCTGGCGCGCTGCGCGCGATCGATCAGCGAACGCAGGGCCGGGCGCTCATTCGGCGGCACCGAGAGCCTGTCTTTAAGCGCGTGGTCGATCAGGCTCCTGCACAGGGCAATGCAGGCGACGTCAAAGCCGTAGAGGTAAACCTCGTGGGCCGCCTGAAAGAGATCCTTGACCGCCTCACTGGTCACCTTGAGCTGGATGGGGTCCAAGGCCGAAGCACGCTCGGCGATCTGTTCCAGCCGGTCCACGAGCTGGTAGGAGTAGTAGCGGTCGAGTTCTTCGGTAGTGTCCGGGCTGGCGGGTGCCGGCGGAGGAGCATCAGGAGCTACCCCTTGCCATTCCGTTTCCATGTCCACGGGCGCGGCGGTGGTACGGCGCAGGGCCGCGGTCTTGGCAGAGAACTCCTGCACCGCGGCAATGCGCTTCCACGAGGTCTGAGACTCGTCCATTGCGCCGCGCTGGAGCTCGGCCGCCAGCTTGTTGAGTGCTTCCAGCCTCCCGCAGCCCAGCTCCTGGCGGAGCTTGCGCAGACCCCGGACGCTTTCCCGGATCGCCTGCGCGATTTGCGAGCGCGCGGCAACCATCTCCGCTGTCTTCTCCCGCACCGCGCTCGCGGTCCCCGGCGACAACCGGGCACAGAACTCCGCCAATGCCTTCTCGACGGGCTCGCTTGCCGGTTCTTCGGTCTCATTCCATTCCAGCACTGCCTCCCGCAAAACCAGTCCGCCGTCGAGTGCCGGATCGGCTTCCACCAGCCAATCGAGATAAAGAGCGCCTTCTACGCTCTGATCCCACGCCCGCAATACACTCAGCAGCAGCTTCGATCGTGTACTCATGCCGAACCCGCCAGCGTTCTCTCCGCATCATAGCCGCTCGCCGGACACGCCATCTGGTTCTGCACCACAATCCCAGCCTTGGCACAATACCAAGGGCGTCGTTGACCGGGTTGGGAACGGCGGTTACACTAGCCGCTCTTAACCGTCGAAGGGACAGCCTTGAAAACCTATCGTTTGCCGAGAACCGTCGTCGCCGAGATCAAGCAACTGATCGCCAGCGACAAGCCTTCACCGCGTCCGCCCTCCGTGCTGGTGCGTATCCTCAAGCTGCTTTCCGAGAGCCGGCATTATGAGCGCGAGGGCATTTTCCTGATGGTCGGTGGACGGGAGGTGCCGCGCGCCTTCGGCGGCACGCAAGCCGCCGGCGAGCCTCGGCCGGAGTTGAGCGTCCCCATCAAGATCGCTGGCCGCGCCTTGGGCAGCCTGCGCGTGCAGCCTGCGCCCGGGCACGGATTCAGCCCGCAAGAGCGGGTGTTCCTCCACCAAGTAGCGCAGATTCTCGCCCTCTATCTCACCAGCAAAGGGAGGTACCTGGTGCGCAAGACGCGGGAAGCGCTGCGCGAAACCACGGCGGCGAATTCCGGCGAGACTCGCGGATACCAGCCTGCTTCCGACAAGGGCAGCGGCCTGGAGACGCGCCGCGTCGTTGCCGCCGCCGACAAATCCCGCTCCTGATGCGAAGCTCCGGTCATGGATTCTTGCGGGTGCGCGCTACCAGGAAATCCTGCTGGCATTTAGTGGCGGCGTCGCGCAGACGGCGAAATTCGGGCGTGTCGCGCAGGCTGGCCAGCAAAGGATCGAGTTCCAGAGCCGAGTAGGCGCAATAGTTGTGGTGGATGGCTTCTGCGATCAGGCGCACCGCCAGTTCCCGGTTGCCGCAGAACGCCATGAGCGATCCCTGGTAATAGAGCAGCTCGGGGTCGCGTATCCCGAGCAGAGCCGCCTGCGTCTTGGCGTCGATATTCTGTCCCGCGGTCACGCCCCCGTTCTGCACGCACTGCGACAGCACCGGTTTGAACCAGATGTCGAGGTCGGGCATGTTCTTGATCGCTTCCTCGGCTTCGTCGATCTTGCCCTCGCGCAGCAGGATGGCCGGCAAATTGGCGCGGCCCCATTCCGAGGTTGCGTCCAGGCGGAGGTAATCCATGGCGCGGTCAGTCTTACCCAACTCGACAAACGCCCGTGAACAGGAACGAAGACGGTAGTAGCCCGGATCGAGCCCCAGCGCGACGTCGCACTCCTGCGTGGAGTGGTCAAGGAACCCGGCGTAGCGCATCACGTAGGAAAGAGTGAAATGGGCTTCCGCGCTGTCTGGGCGGCGGCGGATCAGGTCTTCCGCGTCCTGGTAAGCCTGGACCAGATTTCCCCGTTCGACGCGGTTCTGCGCCAACTGTGCGCCCGCATTGACCATGTTGGGATCAAGGCTGCCAGCGCGTCCGCAAGCGGCGTCGGAGCGCTCCAACATCACCGCGCCCCCGCCGGCGTAGGAAGCTTCATAGTAGTAACGATGGCACAGCGCGTCCCAGACTGGGGCGTAGGTTGGATCCAGGCCGGCGGCCCGCTCAAGCATGCCAATGGCCTGCCGGTTAGGACCGACATCGTGGGGAATGGCGGCGCTGCGCAGATACAAATCGTAAGCCTCGGCATTCTTGGGCTTGGTGGCGCTTTCCAGACCACCCAGGGTGCTGCCCAGCGCCGGCAGCAATCCCTGTGCGATCTGGGACGACAATTGCGATTGCAGGGAGATCATGTCGCTGGCCGCGGCGGTGACGTTGCTCTGCCATAACGCCCGATCGTCCTTCACCTCCACGACTTCGAGCGTGACCAGGAGCTTGTCGCCCTGTCGCATGTAATGCCCGGTCAGCAGATTCGCCACGTGCAGGTCGCGCCCGGCCTTCCTGACATCGACGTCCTTGCCGGTGTACTTCTGGGTTGCCGACATGGGACGGACCTCCAGCGAGCGGGTGTGGGTCAGCACGCCGGAGACTTCGTCGGCCAGCGCCAGCCGCAGATAGTCGGCGGCGGGATCGCCGGTCAGGTTCTGGAAGGGCAGGATGGCGATGGTGTTGTTGGGCGCCGGACCGGAGACGACGGCTTTGCCATGCCCCGCCCACCACGCGGTGAGAGCCACCAGGGTTACCACCAGCAGAGCAAGGATGCCGAGCTGTAGATACGTGTGCTTCAGGCTGGCGCGGCGGAAAGGGCTCTTCAGTACCGCGCTCGGGTGCGAGCCGGAGGCGCGTACCGTCCCGCTGTCGCTTTCCTGCTTCAGCCGCTGCAGATCGTGCCGCAATTCCGCGGCGGTGCGGTAGCGCTGCTCGCGGTCCTTCTCCAGCGCCTTGCCCACGATCTCTTCGAAGCCCTCGGGCAGCTTGGGATTCAAGGTCATGGGGGAGACCGCCTTGGCGTTGAGGATGGCCTCCAGGGTGAGGAAGGCGGTCTTGCCGGCGAAGGGTTTCTTGCCGGTGGCCATCTCGTAGAGCACCACCCCGAGGGAGAAGATGTCGGAGCGGCCGTCAAGTTCCTCCGAGCGCGCCTGCTCAGGAGACATGTAGAAGGTGGTGCCGGGGATGATGCCGGCGTTGGTGAGGCTATCGTCGCTGACGTCGCTGAGCGGCTCGCCGGTCGCGCTCACCGGCTGCGAGGCCATGCGGCGGCGTTCCGCGGCCAGCTTGGCCAGACCGAAATCCAGGATCTTGGCCTGGCCGCGCTCGGTGACGTAGATGTTTCCCGGCTTGATGTCGCGGTGAATGATGCCCTTGGCGTGGGCGGCGTCGAGCGCGTCGGCGATCTGGATGCCCACGTCGAGCATCTGGTCGCTGGGCATCGCACCTTGCTGGATGCGGCTGCGCAGGCTGCCGCCCTCCAGCATCTCCATCACGATGTAAGGCGCGCCATTATGCACGCCGATGTCGTAGATAGTGCAGATGTTGGGATGGTTCAGCCAGGAGGCGGCGCGGGCTTCGAGCTGGAAGCGGTCCACCGCATTCTTGTCGCTGGCCAGCCGCTCGGAGAGGAACTTGACGGCGACGGTGCGCCCCAGGCGCACATCCACCGCCCCGTACACCTCTCCCATGCCGCCACTGCCCAGCTTGTCCAGAATCCGGTAATGGGCGATCGTCTGGCCAGTCAAGGGCCCCGCCTTGAGAGTAGAAGGATGTTAGGCCGCGGGCAGGGGATAGTCAATCGAGAGCCGGGGATAGCGTTTAGAACGGGAAAACTGCTACACCTGCCCCATTTCGTGTGCAGAGTGCGAGAGGCGGGGGGCGAGCCGAGCGAGGGCGCGCGCTGTCAGCCTGTTCTGTTTTCCGAACAAGGGGAGCAAACTCCTTGCTTCTCGCCCGTTTCTTGGAATAATGGCGAGCAGCTACACACCTACATCCAAGGGACCGGGACGTGGCCAAGAAGAAGTCTGCGAATACTCCTGCCAAGGGCAACGGGGCGAATCTCGGGTTTGAGCAGAAGCTGTGGGCGGCGGCTGACAAGATGCGCGGCCACATGGACGCCGCCGAGTACAAGCACGTTGCCCTGGGGCTGATCTTCCTTAAGTACATTTCCGACGCCTTCGAGGAGCGCCGTCAAGCGCTACTGAAGGAAAAAGACGCTGATCCCGAGGACCGCGATGAGTACACCGCCGAGAACGTGTTTTGGGTGCCCAAGCAAGCACGCTGGGACTTCCTCCAGAAGAACGCCAAGCAGGTCACCATCGGCAAGATCATCGACGATGCGATGGTCGCTATCGAGAAGGAGAACCCGCAACTCAAGGGCGTCCTGCCTAAAGACTATGCACGACCGGCGCTCGACAAGCAGCGCCTGGGAGAGCTGATCGACCTGATCGGCACCATCGGCTTAGGCGGCGAAGAGCACCGTTCCAAGGACATCCTCGGGCGCGTCTACGAGTATTTCCTCGGCCAGTTCGCCAGCGCCGAAGGCAAGAAGGGCGGCGAGTTCTACACGCCCCGCTGCGTCGTCCGGTTGCTGGTCGAGATGATCGAGCCGTACAAGGGCCGCGTGTACGACCCGTGCTGCGGCTCGTCAGGCATGTTCGTCCAGAGCGAGGAGTTTATCCAGCGGCACGGCGGGCGCATAGGAGACCTCTCCATCTACGGACAGGAATCGAATCCGACGACGTGGAAGCTGGCGAAAATGAACCTCGCCCTGCGTGGGATCGAGGCGAATCTGGGGCCGCACCATGCCGATACGTTCCGCAACGATCTGCACAAGGACTTGAAGGCCGACTTTGTTCTTGCGAATCCGCCGTTCAACATGAGCGACTGGGGCGGCGAGAATCTGAAGGAGGACGTGCGCTGGAAGTACGGAGTCCCGCCTGCCGGGAACGCGAACTTCGCGTGGGTACAGCACATGATCCATCACCTTGCGCCAAACGGCATCGCTGGCTTCGTGTTGGCGAACGGTTCGATGTCCTCGAATCAATCCGGCGAGGGCGAAATTCGGCAGAAGATCATCGAGGCCGATCTGGTGGACTGCATGATCGCCTTGCCGGGACAGTTGTTCTACGGTTCACAGATTCCGGTCTGCCTGTGGTTCCTGACTCGCACGAAGAGCAACGGCAAGTTCGCCGACCGGCGCGTCAAGACGCTATTCATTGACGCCCGAAAGCTCGGCGTGATGGTGGATCGCAAGCACAAGGAGATAACGCCTGACGAGATTGCTCGCATTGCTGGCGCATACCACGCATGGCGCGGCGAGAAGGGTGCGGGCAAATACGAGGACGTAGCGGGGTTCTCGAAGAGCGCCACACTAGATGAGATCAAGCAGCACGGTTATGTGCTGACGCCGGGGCGCTACGTTGGCGCGGAAGAGACTGAGGACGACGGCGAACCTTTCGAGGACAAAATGAGGCGACTGACGGCGAGACTGGAGGAGCAGTTCGCAGAGAGCGCCACGATCGAGAGTCAGATCAGGGAGATGCTAAAGGGCGTCGCAAATGGGTGATTGGCGTAACACAACTTGGGGTGAGCTGGCGACACTGGAATATGGACGTGCTCTGCGGCGTTATGGTGAATCAGCCGAGGCTTTCCCTGTGTATGGGACGAACGGCCCCATTGGGTGGCATTCAGAGGCACTCTGCACGCACGCTGGAGTCATCATTGGGCGCAAGGGAGCATACCGGGGCGTCCATTACTCGCCAACTCCGTTCTTTGTCATCGACACAGCCTTCTACTTGGAACCCAAGGCCAATATCGACTTGAAATGGGCCTATTACGAGTTGCTGACCCACGACATAAACGGGTTGGATACCGGATCGGCCATACCGTCCACCACTCGCGAGGCATTCTATGCGCTCAAGGTGCGGGTGCCGCCTATTGAGGAACAACGAACCATTGCTCGCGTACTCGGCGCGTTGGACGACAAGATCGACCTGAACCGGCGCATGAACGAAACACTGGAGGCCATCGCTCGGACGATCTTCAAGTCGTGGTTCGTGGACTTTGAGCCTGTCAGGGCAAAGAAAGAAGGTCGTCGCCTCGAAGTCTCTGGCCGTATCGCTGCCCTCTTCCCGGACAGGTTCGAAGCTTCGGAGTTAGGCCCCATCCCGGTGGGTTGGACGATCAAAGCAGCGGGAGATGTGGCGCAGCGGAATCGGCATGGGGCCGTTCGGTTCCTCCATCAAGGTCGAAACCTTCGTCGAAACGGGGGTTCCGATCATCAGCGGCCAGCACCTGCACGGATTCATGCTTCACGACAGTACGTTCAACTTCATTACAGAAGAACATGCAAGAAGGTTGGAGCAAGCGATTGTCGTACGTGGAGACGTTGTATTTACACACGCTGGCAACATCGGTCAAGCTGCCTTCATCCCACCCCACTCCCGATACGACCGATACATCATCTCGCAGCGCCAGTTCTTCATGAGATGCGATCTCGCTCAGGTCACGCCGACTTTCATTTCGTTCTACTTCACGTCAGCAGAAGGGCAACACCGGCTCCTTGCAAATACATCCTCGTCCGGGGTGCCCTCCATTGCTCGTCCGGTCACGTACCTGCGATCACTTAGACTCGCCATTCCTCCAAGAGCTGTGCTGGACGCATTCGAAGAACTGGTGCAGCCACTTCTTCAGCTCTATCGCCACAACATGGACAACAGCGACACGCTCGCTATGCTGCGCGACACGCTGCTCCCCAAGCTGCTGTCGGGCGACGTGAGAATACGAGAGGCGGAGCAAGTGATCGCCAGTCATGCATAGAATCGGAGGTTTACATGAAGGCAGGTGAACTGACGCTACAGGGCACATTAACGGCCCAGCAGCAGTACGTCATCCCCATCTTCCAGCGGTACTACACCTGGGATCGCAAAGAATGGGATCAGCTCTGGACAGACATTTGTGAGTTGCGGGAGAAGCCGGGAAAGCGCCACTTCATGGGTGCGTTGGTGTTCGTGCCGGACAAGACGGTCACGTACAGTTATCCCACTTACGAGGTAATCGACGGTCAGCAGCGGATGATCACGTTCTCACTGCTGTTCGCCGCTCTCCGCAACATCTGTACGAGCACGGGGCAAGACGAACTCGCAAACGAGATCACCAACTCCGTACTCGTCCACCAGTACAAAAAGGGGCGCGAACGATTCCGGGTGTACCCGCGCCAGCGCGACAGGGAAGATTTCATGGACGCGGTCAGCGGCACTGGCAATCCCGCTAACCGGGTCGGGAAGGCAATACGGTTCTTCACGGAAGCGATCAACGAAACCGTCCAGACCTCAGACGGCGAGGCGTTGAGGGCGTTCTACAACGTCCTCCTCGGAGGGTTGGAGTTCGTTCACATCAACCTGGGAGGTGAAAACCCGTACAAGATTTTCCGCAGTCTGAACTCCACCGGAGTCGATCTCAGTCCGGCAGACCTCATCCGCAATTTTGTCTTCATGCACATACCGATTGAGGAGCAGGACGAGTTCGACACCGGGCTGTGGACGCCACTGGAGTCTCGATTCGTCAGCGACAAGAACGAGGTCAACTCGAAGCTGGTATCGGCCTTCTTCCGCGACTTCTTGATGACGAGCGGTGATCACATCGCGCCAGCGGATACGTTTGAGGCGTTTGAGAGTACGTACAAAGACGGCTTCGATCCCCGCCAACTCACCGCCGAACTCACAGCGTCTGCGGAACTGTACGACCAGATCAGGGGAGCGGATTCCCACCCCGACAAAGACGTTGGTGCCGCCCTGTCGAAACTCCGTCAACTTGACAGCTCGACGGCGTACCCACTCGTGCTGAAGCTGATGGGCATGATGCAGCGCCAGCAGATCACAGCGGAACAGTTTGTCGGCGCCGTCGAGTCGGTGACAGGGTTCATATTTAGGCGCTACATCTGCGGCGAAACCTCCCGAGCGTATGCGAAGTGGTTCGTTGCGGGTTGCAAAGAGGTTGTCGGTAGCGATCCGTGTGAGGCACTAGAGCGGTTCCTCACCGACAGGGGTTTCCCCGGAAATGCTCGATTTGAAGCCGCGCTCTGCACGTTTCCGCTTTATTCGGGCAAGTATGCTTTCGAGGTGCTCCAGCAGTTAGAGAAATCATTTGGCAGCAAAGAGCCGCCCGACCCCGACGACGCCACCATCGAGCACGTCATGCCACAGGCACTTTCCAAAGAGTGGCGCGAAGACCTAGGCCCAGATGCAAGGCAGATCCACGAACAGTGGGTGGACACGCTCGGCAATTTGACCTTCTCTGGATACAACACAGGGCTGTCGAACAAGCGGTTTTCAGTCAAGATGCAAGGTGTCGGAAACACGCTTGGGTACACGCAGAGCAATTTTGAGCTTACGAAACTGGTGACAAAGTACACAAAGTGGGGCGCGGAAGAGATCGAAAAACGTGGCGAGGAACTCGCGGAACGTGCCTCGGAAATCTGGAAGGGGCCGACAGTCACATCAGTAGAGGACGTTGGAGGGCGACCGGAGAACCCATTTAATGAGAGCGGAACAAGAGCCAAACTGTTCAACATTCTGATCGACGGTCAATGGCACTCGATCACAACGATTCAGGAGCAGTACCGCTGGGACGTACAGGATCGCATCGACAGATTACGTGCGTTTGGAGCGAAGACCGGGCGGTGGACAATTGAACAGGCGGATGGCAAAGTGCGAATGACCTGGCCAGAGAACTTTGTGCCCGTCGAAGCAAGTGATGAGCTGACAGAATACCGCCAAACGCAATTGGGGTTCTGGGCTGCATTCCACGAGTTCATGGAAAACAACAGCGATATCCGATGCCAGAAACCCGGCCCGAGAAACTGGCTGACTCACACGATTGGCTACAGCGGAATCACACTTGCTTCAGTAATCAACTCCGCCACGGACACGCAAGGACTGGAGCTTCGCGCCGAGCTTGTCCTTCACGGCGATCAGGCAAAAGAAAGGTTTGATGCATTACTGCTTCACCGTGAGGAGATCGAGAAAGCCTCGGGTTGTCCGCTGATCTGGTACAAGCCTGAGGACCGGAAAATGTGCACCATCTACCTCGAACGCACTATTCCATCGCTTGCACAAGAGCTGTGGCCGGAGCAGCACCAGTGGCTGAAAGAAAATCTACACCGTCTCCGCGATGCGTTCGCGCCGTACCTCAAGAAACTAAGCGGCACATCAGCTCAAGGAGCGTCGGCAGGCGAGTAGTGTTTTGGGTGCACGATCATGAAACCCGGCGTCGCTGAATCCACCGTTGAGGACGCAACCCTCTCCTGGTTCGAGGAGTTGGGTTACACCGTCGTCAACGGCCCTACGATCGGGCCGGGAGAGATGTTCGCGGAGCGCGCGAGCTATGGTGATGTCGTACTTCTTGGCCGTCTGCGAGAGGCACTGGCACGCATTAACCCTGCAATCCCCGCCGAAGCCATCGACGAAGCCACTCGCAGGATCACTCATCCAGAGACCGCGAGTCTGGTGGAGAACAACCGGCGCTTTCACCAGATGCTTGTCAATAGCATCGAAGTCGAATACCGGCGAGAGGACGGCTCCATCGCTGGCGATCAGGTCTTCATCATCGACGACGAAGAGCCCGGTAACAACGACTGGCTGGTGGTCAACCAGTTTACGGTCATCGAGGACAAGAGGAACCGTCGGGCCGACGTGGTGGTCTTCATCAACGGGCTTCCGCTCGCCATTATCGAACTCAAGAATCCCGGCGATGAGAACGCCACAATCCGGGGCGCATTCAACCAACTCCAGACCTACAAAAGGGACATTCCCAGCCTGTTCCCCTACAACGAACTGCTGGTGATCTCAGATGGGTTGGAAGCACGCGCAGGCACGCTCACCGCCGACTGGGAGCGGTTCATGCCCTGGCGCACAGTGGAGGGCACTGATCTTGCGCCCAAGGGCTCGCTCCAACTCGATGTGCTTGTCAAAGGCATCTTTGAGAAGAGCCGCTTCCTCGACTTGGTCCGCAACTTCATCGTCTTCGAGGCCGAGGACAAGCTGGCGAAGAAGATGGCCGGTTATCACCAGTTCCACGCGGTCAACAAGGCCGTGCAGTGTACGCTGCGAGCGTCGTCGAAGGACGGCGACAAGCGTGCAGGCGTGATCTGGCACACGCAAGGCAGCGGCAAGAGCCTCTCGATGGTGTTCTACGCGGGAAAGCTGATCCAGCACCCGGAGATGGAGAATCCGACCATCGTTATGCTGACGGATCGGATCGACCTTGACGGGCAGCTTTTCGGAACGTTCTCCCGCTGCGAGCAAGTCTTACGCCAGACGCCGGTGCAGGCTGAAAACCGAGAACAACTACGCGATCTACTGCAAGTCTCCTCTGGCGGGGTGGTCTTCACGACCATCCAGAAGTTCTTCCCTGAGACGAAGGGCGACGCCTACCCGACTCTTTCAACGCGGCGCAACATCGTCGTGATCGCCGACGAAGCACACCGCAGCCAGTACGACTTCATCGACGGCTTCGCCCGTCACATGCGGGATGCTCTGCCCAACGCCAGCTTCATTGGTTTCACCGGAACGCCTATTGAAGGAAGCGACCGCAGCACGCCTGCCGTCTTCGGCGACTACATCGACGTGTACGACATCCTTCGTGCCGTCGAGGACGGAGCCACGGTCCGTATCTATTACGAAGGCCGTCTGGCAAAGCTGGAACTGAGAGAGGAAGAACGCCCGAGGATCGACCCTGAGTTCGAGGAGGTAACAGAGGGTGAGGAGGTCGAGAGGAAGGAGAAGCTCAAGAGCAAATGGGCGCGGCTGGAGGCGATGGTCGGAACTCCCAATCGGATCGCGTTGGTGGCGAAGGACCTTGTCGGGCATTTCGAGCGCCGCCTCGACGCGATGGACGGCAAGGGCATGATCGTCTGCATGAGCCGTCGTATCTGTGTGGACTTGTACAACGCCATCGTGAAGCTGCGTCCTTCATGGCATCACGAAGATGACAACAAGGGAATCATCAAGGTCGTGATGACTGGCTCCGCTGCCGATGGCGAGGACTGGCAGCCCCACATCCGCAACAAAGCTCGGCGAGAGGTGCTCGCCAAGCGGTTCAAGAACGCCGATGATGCGATGAAGCTGGTCATCGTGCGCGACATGTGGCTGACCGGCTTCGACGCTCCCTGCCTGCACACGATGTATGCAGACAAGCCGATGCGCTCTCACGGGCTGATGCAGGCGATTGCGAGAGTCAACCGAGTGTTCAAGGACAAGCCCGGTGGATTGGTCGTGGACTACCTCGGGTTGGCCGATCAGCTCAAAAAGGCGATGGCCGATTACACCGAAGCTGGCGGCAAGGGCGAGACGACGCTCGATCAGGAACAGGCGGTCGCGGCTATGCAGAAGCAATTCGAGATCGTGTCTGGCATGCTCCACGGATTCGACTACTCGAAATACGTGACCGGCACACCGGCAGAGCGCGTGAAGGTGGTTCCGAATGCAATCGAGTTCATCCTCGAACAGGAAAGGCAGAAACAGGACAATCGAAAAGCACGGTACATGCAGGCAACGCTCAAGCTCTCACAAACGTTTGCCCTCGCCGTGCCGAACGAGAAGGCGCTAGCTATCCGAGATCGCGTGGGCTTTTTCCAAGTGGTGCGAGCGGGGCTGCGGAAGCACACGGAAGGCGACGGCACATCAGGGGAGATGCTAGATGCAGCCGTGCGCCAGATCGTCTCGCGGGCTGTGGCTTCAGATGAAGTCATCGACATCTTCGCTGCTGCGGGACTGAAGACGCCGGACATTTCGATTCTGTCGGACGAGTTTCTGGCAGAGGTTCGTCGGCTGCCCCAAAAGAACCTGGCTATGGAGGTCCTGCGGAAGCTGCTGAACGATGAGATCAAGGCACATTCCAGAAAGAACCTTGTCCAGTCCCGTTCATTCGCGGAGATGCTGGAGCGCACGATCCGCAAGTACCAGAACCGCTCGATAGACGCTGCACAGGTGATCGCCGAACTGGTCGAGCTGGCGAAGGACATGCGTGAGGCACGGAAGCGCGGTGAAGACCTGCACATGACCGAGGAAGAACTAGCCTTCTACGACGCGCTCGAAGTGAACGATGCCGCTGTGAAGATCATGGGCGATGAAGTCCTCCGACAGATCGCACATGAGTTGGTGGACATTGTGCGCCGGAACGTGACGATTGATTGGACCGTGAAGGAAAGTGTTCGCGCCAAGCTGCGCTCCTTGGTGAAGCGATTACTGCGGAAGTACGGCTATCCTCCCGATAAGCAGGAGAAGGCAACGCAGACGGTACTGGAGCAGGCGGAACTGCTGTGTAAGGACTGGGCGGTGTAAGCCGGTGTTTCACTAGTCCGACGAAACCCCAACAAGCTGCGCCAGCGCCTGCCAATGCCGTGGATGCGGTACGCGGTTCCCAGCCTGGATAGCTGAGGAGTACGGCTCGCTCACCCGAAGTGTGGAACGGATTCGGGATTTTGCGATGCGAGCGAGCGCTGGCTGCACTCGTTCGACGTACACATCACGGGTCAGCCAGTCCGGCAGGTCTGAGGGTTTCCAATTTTGGATGGCCTGCTTGTGCATCCGCTGCGTCGCCGAACGCTTCGCAAGGGACTCCGGGCGCTGCGCTGCTTTGCGTCCGGCTCTGAAGTTCACACGAGTAACCCGTCTCCAGCACTTTGAGCATCGTTCCTTGTCGCTCGGAATCTTAGCTCCGCAATCCTGGCAGTGATGCTCAACTCTTGGCAGAGTGACCGGGGGCACGTCGCTTCCCTTTACTTCGCGCTTGTTGCGCTGAGTAAGGCGGGTTGCGAGCAGTCGTCGAGCAAGTGTGGATGCGGCTCCGGGAATCGTGGCCCAAATTTCCTTTGCAACGTACTCCGCGACGGGGGCTACGAGCTTTCGCCACGTGTCCGCTGTCTCGCAAAGTTTAATTGCCAAGGCGGAAACCAGACGGCAGTTGCCGTTCCGATCCTCGAAGAAATCGGCCTTGCGAAGAGGCTCGCTCTGAAGCCAATTAAGAAGGAATGCGTCCACGCAGGCCCGGACCGGCTCTTGTAAATCACACGCGAGACTGTCCCGGTTCGGAGTGTCTACATGAAGTAATCCGATGCCCGGATCAAGACCCATTGAAACCGCAGCGAGGCGCGCTTCGCTTTCCAAAACCCCGTACAGCAAATTCAGTATCGCGTTCGGCGGAGTCGCGGCAAGACGCGGGCTGTGCGTCAATGGCGAGACACGCGCGCCGAAGCGCTTCCAGTGCTCAGGGATTCGCCTTTCATCGTTGCGCGGCCAGCGCACCGGCAGATCGGACCACGCTTGCCAGTACAGCCTTGCCGCTTGAGCCTCAATGACTCTTACGCTCTCGATGCTCTCTGCGTCTGATAGCGGTTCCCCGAATCGTTCAATGGCTGTAGAGACGGCGTGATTGTGCAGCATGTCGCGAACAAGCGCGGCCTGTCCATCCACCTTCTGGCGGATAAGTTCTTTCGAGATTCGCAACGCTGTGCCATTGCCAAGAGCGAGAGATTGCGCTCTGCGGAGTCTGGCGTCAGAGGGAGAAACCGGACCAGTGATGGCGAGCACCTTGCCTCTGCGGTCCAGCATCAGAAACGCTGCCCCAACATCGGAAATAAATCTGAGGGCTTCGAACGTAATGAACCCGTCGCTGCCGATCATCACCAAACGGCGTAACCCGTGCCCCACGCGTGCGAGCCTCATCTTGCGGCGCTCTGGGCCAACACCATCCTCGATTTCGAGGTGGCCGGACTGCATTCGCACGCGCACACCGAAGCCGTGAAGCGTGAGTACGCCGCTTCTACTGATGGGAGATTTGCGGCAGGATCGAAGTTGGGATACGGTTTCCGTAGCTGCCATGGGAGCTAACCCCTCCACTGGTAGTCAGGGCTTGTCGTCTGCTCCAACAGGCGACAGGCCCGCTGTTTCAGTTCATCTTCTTCAAATACCCTTCAACCGCACGGCGGAAGAGTTCAGCCATTGGTGCACCTGTCTTTGCGGACGCCTTCTTGAGCTTCGCCAGTAGCTCTTCCGGCAGCCATACCGTTGTGCGCTTCTTCATACCTGCGACATTCTACGACGTATGTCAATATATGTCAATCTTGTTGCTGCCAAGAAATGGAGCCGGCAAGTTAATCTTCGCACCGCATCGAGGACAAGCATGGTCGAGAGAATGGCCTTCGAACTGGCAGGAGCATTCGATGTAAAACTCGTACCGGATGATGTGGTTAGTGCGCTTTTGCGTTGCTCGCTGTTCTTCGCAGATGTCCCGTGACCGACGCGGGCTAAGTTCGCCGTCTGCACCGAGTGAATCACCCAAGAACCTGGCTTGAGCTTTACGCCGTTTGGGAAAGTGCCGATCACCCACTGCCTTCACGAATGCGGTAACGAAGCCGTCACTGAGTTGGCTTGGCAACGAAGTCCGCCAGTTGACAGACTCTAACGTGTGCCGACCGAGGACCAGCTTCCTCTTATCTAGTTCTGTGCGCTTTATATTCCTTAGAGCTTGAACTTGCTCCCAGAACCGATCCCCGGCATATAGGAAGGCGTGCCCATAGTTGTAGCCGTGCCCGGCAATGGTTCTGTGCCGCATCTCCCTTGCGGCAACTGCTAGAGGGTCTGCCGGGGGCGTCCTGAGCGATTTTTTCAGCTTTTTTGAGGGATGCGGAAAAACTGGGCCCTCTGTGCTGACTGGGTGCGGAGAATTTCTCAAAACCTGCCCTTTCGTGCGGAGAGACGCGGCTCTTTCATCCTCTATGGCTTTCCAAGCCCCCGATTCTATCGCAGATTGTGGTAAGTCCAATGTGGTCATCATGACGAGAGGCAAAAACATTTCGGCTCCGACCACGTGGACGCTAGCTGCCAAATCAGAGGCGCGTCGATGAAGCGCCGGGAACATAAGAAGCACGGGGAGCGCCTTCGCCGGTCGGCAAGAGCACTATCAAGCCGAGTGCGCCAGCGTAATATTCCAATCGCCAGCCTGCCGGAACGTAGCCAGTCTGCCCGTGACCGCGCCCTGCACGTCCTGGCGGCCATGCGCCATGATCCCAACCTGTCGCTAACTCACGCTGCAAAGTTGCAAGGCATCAAACGCGAGACTGTACGGAAATACCTTCTGTCCGCGCTCAAGAAAGAAAATGGAAAGATCCGGGCCACAAAAAGCGACCGCTATACAGCAACGCTCTATGTTCCCGACGCTGATGGCAATTCCGTCGCGGTCAAAACTCGTTCATCGAAAGATCGAGAGGCGTTAGGCCAGTATCTTCGTGACCTGGGACGGTATTTACGCGGAAATCGCAATGCTCTTTCCGCGTGGCACGGAGAAAAGATTGCTGGTGTCAAGCTTCTTACCGCCGGTCGCACGATCACGACCATCGAACCCGCGCTGTCCGACTTCTCCCTATATCGCGCGTTTAACGGCGGCTCTGTGTGAGAGACCAGCAGCCAATCCGCACGGCGTGCCGTCGGGTTCTGAGAGAAGATCGGCTGGGGAGCAATGCCTTTTGCCTTTTCTGCGGGTACGCTTGCCTGGAATCGCTCACCCAAGTGTCGCGCAAATGGCTCGAAGAGAGGGGAATCCCGAAAGATTGGATAGATCGTTTACTCGAAGAACATCACATAGTCGGGGAAGCCCATGATCCTGACCTAACCGTGACGCTCTGCCTGAACTGTCATAGGGAAATCACGGAAGGGCTAGCGCGAGAAGGGGTCAGCATGCGCCCTGAGAAGAATCTCCGCAAGCTCATAGCTCGAATGCTCAGAGCCTCGGCTGTGCTCTTTGAATTCTTGGCGACATCTTACCGCAAGTGGGCGAGCCTGCTGGAAAACCAATCGGAGAACAAATGAATCACGACATCTACGTTCGGGCGCACACAGTGCGACTGGAGAAAAAGCAGCACAAGAGTGAACGCTCAGGTGAACCCAAGTGGCCTGATTATGCGCTCGCCTTCGATTGCGAGAGCCGCATCACAGCAGATCAAACCATGACGTTCGGCTTCTGGCGATTTTGCGAATTGCGGAATGGAGGGTACATCCCTCTCGAAGAAGGAATCATTCACGACGACCACGAGCTGAGCGCCGAAGAATTCAATTTCCTTCGCCGATACGCAAGGGCTACAAAACCCGATACGGCAGATGATGGCTGCGACCGCATGCGCCTTTACTCCCGGTCCAAGTTCATCGAAGAGGTACTTGGGATGGCGATTCAGGCTAAGCCTCTCATCGTGTCTTTCAACGCGGGATTTGACCTGAGTCGCATCGCGGTCCATTGGGAAACTGCGAAGAAGGGTGGATGGTCGCTGATTTTGTCGCAATGGCACAATCCAAAAACTGGTCAGCTTCAGGCGAACAAATTCCTTCCGCGTATTGTCGTGAGGGCACTCAACAGCAAAGCCGCGATAATCCATTCAACCCGTGCCCCCATGTCCGAGCCGAGTAAGAAAACTAAGCGAGCGAAGCTCTGGCCTGCCGCGAGATTCCTGGACGTGCGGACCTTGCTTTGGGCGCTTCGGAACAAATCATTTTCGTTAAAGACAGGATGCAGAGAATTCGACATTCTAGGCAAACTGGACCACAAGCCAACCGGACGGGTGGATTTGGAAGAGATTGAATATTGCAGACAGGATGTGCGAGCCACGTTAGACCTGCTGAATGCGGTGAAGCAGGAGTACGACCTGCATCCCATCGCTCCCGGCCCTGACAGAATGTTCAGCCCGGCTAGTGTTGCGAAGAGCTATCTCGAAGAATTGAACATCGTGCATCCGAGCGAGAAGGTGAAAGACGCTGATTACGCCTATGGCATTTGCATGCAGAGCTATTTCGGCGGACGCGCGGAGTGCCACATCCGCAATTGGGAAGTGCCAGTCTGCCCTGTGGATTTCATGTCGCAGTACCCGACCGTCAATGAATTACTCGGCAATTGGGACGTTCTGACGGCAGAGAGCGTGACTTTCCCCGATGCAACAAAGGAAGTCCGGCAACTCCTCTCACAGATCACGCTTAACCGTTGCTTTGACCGTAAGCTGTGGCTGCAATTCAAATTCTTCGCCCTTGTTCGCCCGGACAACGGCATTCTTCCCGTGCGTACCGTCTACAATCGCGTAACCCAGAACATCGGAATCAACTACCTCACCAGCAAAGAGGCGATCTGGTTTGCAGGACCGGACATCATTGCGTCGATTCTCTTAACTGGGCGGGGTCCGCGTATCGAGAAAGCGATCCGCATTGTGCCGCAGGGAAAGCAGGCAGGATTGGACAAAACATCCCTGCGAGGCATGGTCAGCGTGGACGCCAATGAACACAGCTTCTTTAAGCATGCCATCGAACAGCGAGCGGCTCAAGAACCGGACTCGTCGCTCTATTACTGGCTGAAGATTCTGGCTAACAGCGGATCGTATGGCCTATTCGTGGAACTCAATCCGAACGAATCCGATGCGGCCAAGCTGAAAGTGTTTTCAGGCGAAGAGTCTTTTGAAACCACTTCAGACGTGGTAGAGGAGCCGGGAAAGTGGTTCGCGCCGCACATCGCTCCTCTCATCACGTCCGGCGGGCGCCTGCTTCTGGCAATGCTCGAACGATGCATCGCGGATGCCGGAGGAACATACCTGTTTTGCGATACCGACAGCGCAGCGATAGTTTCAGCGAAGGATAGGCGGCAGATACCGATGCCGGACAGCGCGGAACCCATTACGGCGCTTTCCTGGGCGGAAGTGCAGCGCATCGCTGACAGATTCGAGTCCCTTAACCCCTACGACCGCAAGCTGGTGCCCGGCTCGATCCTGAAGGTTCACAGGCTGAATTGGGATCGCGACGGACAGTGCCGCCAGCTATACGGCTACAGCATTGCCGCGAAGAGGTACGCACTGTACACGAAAACTCAAAACGACATTCAAATCGTGGAGCCGAAGGCGCACGGACTCGGCTACTTTTATCCCCCGAAAGATTCACCCGAAGGATGGCAGCATGAAGCGCCTCAATGGATATTCGAGGCTTGGGACTGGATCATGCGCGAGGTTCTCGGATTAGAGTGCACCAAACCAGCGTGGTTTGATCTTCCGGTAATGATGAAGCTGACTCTCAGCACCCCGCATCACGCCCTCAAGAATCTTGCCAAGGGACCGCTCACTCGCCCGTACAACTTCATGATGATCCCGCAAATATGCCGCTTTGGATGCCCGCAAAACGTAGACCCGGAGAAGTTCACGCTGATAACTCAGTTCTCATCCGAGCGAGATGAGTGGATGAACTCGAAGTGCATCAACATCCACGATTACCAATCGCCCGTTTACGAACTCACGAACAACTATGATGGCCGCAGAGCGCTCCCAAAGAATTTCTTCATGCTCCTGGACTCGTACCAGAACCATCCTGAATCCAAGAGCCTCGGGCCGGACGGAAAGCCGTGCGAGTTCGATACGCGAGGATCGCTGCAACGGGTGCACATCGTCGCGAACTGGCCACCCATCTACATCGGGAAGGAATCCGACCGGCACTGGGAAGAAGGCGAGGATTTGAGTTTGCTGGAATTCAAAGCCATCCAATACAGGCGGAAAGGGAGTGCTGTCGCGGATGAGCGACAATTGGCGCGGATCGCAAAAGTTCCGAAGCGGGAATTCATGCGCCGTGGAATCAACCAGCACACGCTGGAGAAAATCTGTCGGCGGGAACCTGTGCGGGCGATCAAGTTAGCGAAATGTTTGAAGATACTCGAAGAATACGAATCAGAAAAGATTCATCCATCAACGGTTTGAGCCAGCGCTCGACTTGAGGCGATCTGGGGCGGCAGTTTTCTTCGTGGTTGATTCGCCTGAGAGCAACGGCGCAAAAGTCAGTTGCTCACCGTCCGACTCCCGCGATGCGGTGAACACTTCCCCCACCTGCCCGCGCCGATCAAACATCGTCACAGCAAGATGATCGCGTTATCCACAAGTTTTGTCGGGCAGGTGTTCCACGAACCGTGAGCGTACTGTTGTGGGTTTTGAATCCCAGCGAGGACATCGTAGCAGAACTCCAGCACTTCCAGAAACCTTGCTGCGGATTCGTGAGTGCTTCCATAGAGCTTCTGAAGCGTGTTCGTTCTGTCCATGGGTAGACACAAATCGGGGAAGACGTAATGGAGGCACTTCGCGTTCGACACCAGCCTTCCGTTGGTCTTCATCAGAGCAAGTGAGTTATACAGCGCGGATATTGACTGCACAACGGCACCACGGTTCGTCCACGTAAATGCTCCAGCGGCAGCTTCAACTGCTTGGAAGGCCGCAGTATTTCCTTGGAGTACATTTTTGAAATCTACATAGTCCTTAAGCTCTGCGCCACGACTGTTCATGGCCCACGAAACGAGCGTTGCGTAAACAATCTCAATGCACGCGTCGCTTGCGAGGAATGAAGACACATTTGGATTTTGTCGGCGAAGGTCAAGTGCTCGCTGATAGAAATGGAGAGTTGGTCCTGCCGGAAACTGGTTTGCTTGAGCAATGCGCCCAGTCGTGATGATGCTTGAGACTTGCAACAGCACATTTTGCCTGTTGCGTATCATGTCGGCGTCACAATGTAGACTAGCAGGACTTCTCATTGCGTTCAAACTCTGCGCGGGTTCTCCTTGCGGAAGCCGCTCGGCAAAACCAGCGGTGAGCTTTCAAGTCACGACTCAGCGCAGCGTCGAGCACTTCCGCGCCAAGACTGGTTGAAAACCACTCGACGGCGATTTCATCATCTGCAACCTGCCCGCCACGCCCGCCCCACGCGCCGGGGTGTAGCAAAATCCCCTCCGTGCGTATAGACCCGTCAATGCAGGCTCCGCGCCGGGGGCGGCATTCCGACTGCACCTCGTTCCGGTTGCGGAACCTCGTTCGTCACTCGAAAACGGGGGTGGGCCAGTTCCCGGTAAGCCCGTTATGCGGTCAGTGGCGCAATCAGTGGCCTTATAATGGCAACTCATCCACAACCAAAATTGTGGGGATGCCTGGTCTTAGGCCAGTCCTGCCATGACGATTTAGTCGGGTTCGGCCCAAACGACCGCCGACGAGGTGCGAAGGGCGAAGATGAGTAGGTTTCTGCTGGTCGGTGTCACCATCCTCGGCAGCGCCTTCGTTGCGAACACATTGTTGAACGTCCTCGGTCGCTTCAATAGACGCATTCTCATCGGCGTTACGTTCGCCGTCGCGGGTGCAGGCGCATATGCCGCCGCGTTCGTCTTCGATATGATCACGTTGGCCTGGGCAGGTGAATTGCCTCCGGCCAATATCGTGTGGCCCTGCCTCACTTGGTCGTTGATCGCTTTCTCCTTGCTAATGGTTGGCGCTGGCCGCCCCGTTCCCTTCGCGGCTCTGGCCGCGCCATTCTGGCTCATCGGAGGACTCGCTATGTTTAGCTCCCTCGCACATCCACGGAATCTCGTCGCGGCCATAACGCTGATTCTCGGAGGCATCGCGTACGGCTCGGTCGCTGCTCAGCGGGGCGGCGGAGCAACCGGAACTGCGGAAGAACGCGGCCAGCCGAAGGCCAGACGGGGCCACGCGCCAACAATTGGGCCATATCGCCTCGACACGAACACCGGCGACGTATCCAAGCTCGTGGAGCTGACCCCGGATGAGAAGAGAGCCCTGAACCCAGGTGTTGAGTTCAAGGGCGAGCGAATCTACCATGCGCCGCCTGCCGGCTTCGCGGGCGCAAATTGGGATATTGTTTTGGGAGCAGTCGATAATCGCGTCTACAAGGTGTCCGCTCTTCTCGTTTTCGAGAAGCGCGAGCAGAGGGATAGAATGTGGCGGCATCTGGACGGTTTGCTCCGAATTCCTTTAGGCACACCAGCAGACGAGTGCTCCAAAATAAGCACTGCCGCATTTGAGTGCGAGCGATCATCCACTGCGTCCGCAAATCTGATCAGTTGGGATACCGAAGACGGGAATGTCAATATGAATCGGGCCGGCGCCGGAGGCGCGTATGCTGTCGTGCTCACGCTCACCTCTCTCGCAGCGAGCGGCTTCGTGCGTATCAAATAGCCAATGCTCGCGCGAGCAAGCTTTGCGCTGGGTCGGACGGGCGGCGCTAGCATGCCAAACCACGAAAGCGACTTCATAGCGGGTACGAAAACCTGTGCAGACTGGAAAGTCGCGCGAGCACAGCTTGTGGATTCCGACGATACTGCGACTTGGGAGTCGGTGTTCAAAGAATTCTTTTTGAAAAGGCTCGAATTGAGGTATTTGGGGCCGATTAAGGTGCTTCAGGACAATGGCACATTCCAAGGCGAAGGTTTTTCAATCGCGGCCATACAGTGCTCCCTAATCGAATTCTTAGAATCTGCCGTTCAAGGCACGAGCTATCGCTACCACCTGAGAGCAGGCGAAACACTTGGCTCTTTCGAATATTCTTCAAGTAAGGCCATTTTTGAGAGCTTTCTAACTACACGAATTCCGTTCCGTGATGAATTCACGGACTCTGTGGCGCGTGACTTCTACGAGGGCGTCCGCTGTGGGCTGCTTCATGAAGCGCAGACAAAGAAAGGTTGGCGGATCCGGGCGATTGGGTCTCGAATCATCGATGCTGACGGAAAGATTCTTTTTCGAGACAACTTTCAAAATGGTTTGCTTCAGTTTGTGGAAGATTACGGCATCCAATTGCGGACTAATAAGGAATACCAGGCTGCCTTCATTCGAAAGTTCGATAGCCTCTGCCACACCAAATGACTTTTCAGCCGACACCTCGCGCGTTGGCCGTATAGTCGGCAAGACGGAGACTGACCGACTACTCGCGCCGAGTGCCCCAGACAAGCGCAAGCTTGTCTGGGATTTGGAGACTCCGAGGCGGCTTCGATACGCCAGGCCGCGGACATGGTGTTGCCGATTTTTGGTTGACAGCGCGCCGTTAAACGTGCTATCGTCGTAACCAATTGAATAGCTTGTTGAAATAGACGCCGTTGGCTTCTGTGGTGCGCTGGTTCCCGTGGCCCTGTTATCTAGAACGATAACTTGGACGACCCGCAGCTCTTTGACAATCAGCTATAAATGGCCAAAAAGACCCCTAAGTCCTTTGAAGAAAGGTTTTTACCCGTAAGTCATTTGTTTCATCGGTTCGCCCCTGTATACCGTGCGTAAGTTGCTGATTCTACGTAGGGCTGGTGCGATAGGGGGGTAGGGGGTGGGGTGGGGTGGGATTGCCGCTCCAGTCAACACTGGCATAGCTCGGCAAGCGCGGCCGCTGGTGTAGATTATCTTGTTGCGCTCCGAGCCCTGAAGAGCCATGAAGCATTTCATCCTCTCTTGCCTGTGCGCTGCCCTGCTGGCGATCTCCGGGCCCGGAAGCGGAGCGCCCGCGGCTGTCGGCGCTCCCACCAGCCAAGCCGAGCTCGACAAGCTCTTCCTCGGCGTTCCCGATCCCAAAGTTGCTGAAGAAGACATGCGCGTGCTCACCGCGGCGCCGCACATCGCCGGCTCTCTCGAAGACAAGAAGACCGCCGAGTTTGTAGCGCAGAAGTTCCGCGAAGCTGGCCTCGAGACCGAGATCGTCGAGTACAAAGTCTGGATCAACTATCCCTCCGAGATCAGCGTGGACGTGGTCGCCCCGCCCGGCGTCAAGATGCACGGCCCCGGCCGCGAGCACGTGAGCAGCGATCCCTACCAGGACGACCCGCGCATCGTCACGCCCTACAGCGGCTTCTCGCCCTCCGGCGATGTCGAGGCCGAGGTGATTTACGCCAACTACGGCCGCCTGGAAGATTTCCAGCGCTTGCAGCAGATGAAGATCGATGTGCGGGGCAAGATCGTCATCGTGCGCTACGGCACCAACTATCGCGGGGTGAAGGCATATCTGGCGCAGCAATTCGGCGCTGCCGGCTTGCTGATCTACTCCGACCCGCTCGAAGACGGATACTTCAAGGGCGATCCCTATCCCAAGGGGCCGTGGCGTCCGGCGACCGGCGTGCAGCGCGGCTCCATCGGCTACAGCTTCAACATTCCCGGTGATCCCACCACGCCGGGCATCGCTTCCGTGTCCGGGCTGCCGCTCTCGCAGCGCACGCCGCCGTCGCGGGCCGAGATGCCGAAGGTTCCCACCACGCCGCTCTCCTGGGCCGATGCTGAGCCCATCTTGAAGCATCTGGCGGGACCGGAGTCGCCGCGCGGCTGGCAAGGCGCCCTGCCGTTCACCTACCACCTCGGTCCGGGGCCGGTGCGGGTGCGCATGCACCTGAAGCAGGATTACGCTTACCGCAGCATCTGGGATGTGATCGGCCGCGTGCACGGCAGTGTGTATCCCGACGAATGGGTGCTGGCCGGCAATCATCGTGACGCGTGGGTGTACGGCGCGGTCGATCCCGGAAGCGGCACGGTGGCCATGCTGGAGGCCGTGCGCGGCATCGGGCGAATGCTCAAGGCAGGCTGGCGGCCCAAGCGCACCCTCATCTTCGGCAGTTGGGACGCCGAGGAACACGGCCTGATGGGTTCCACCGAGTGGGCCGAGCAGCACGCCGCGGAACTCGATCGCGCGGTTGCCTACCTCAATCTTGACTCGGCGGTCTCGGGTCCAAACTTCGGCGCCTCGGCGGTCCCCAGCCTGAAGCAGTTCATGCGCGACGTCGCCAAGGCGGTCCCCAGCCCGAAAGGCGG
>JBKQPN010000073.1:0-3473 GCA_052145015.1 Terriglobales bacterium | reverse complement strand
TCAAGATGACATGCACCATTTCCGGCTTTTGTTTGAGAGTTTCGGCGACCTTGGCCGGGTCCAGCATACCGTAACTGATGGCGTAATTGATCTCGTCCAGCACCACCAGGTCCCACTGGCCGGAAAGGATGGCCTCGCGCGACTCGTTCCAGGCTTCTTCCACCATCTGGACGTCCGCGGGATCAGGCTCCGCACCGCCGACCTTCACAAAGCCGCGGCCCATCTGCTTCATGATGAAGTTGTCGCCGAAGGCCTTCACCGCGTCCAACTCGCCGTAATGCCACGAGCCCTTGAGGAACTGCAGCATCAGCACCTTCATCCCCTGCCCGACGGCGCGCAGAGCTGTGCCCATGGCCGCGGTAGTCTTGCCTTTTCCGGGCCCGGTGTTGACGATGATCAGTCCGCGACGGACGTCTGGCATGCGCGTTTCACGTTTCAGGTTTCAAGTTTCACGTTTGCCCTGCCTGGACTTGAAACGTGAAACACGAAACGTGAAACGTTCTACTCCCCCCGGTGATACGGATGCCCCTTGATGATGGTAAATCCCCGGTAGAGCTGTTCGAGCAGCACCACGCGCGCCAGCTCGTGGGCCAGGGTCATCTTGCCCAGCGAGAGTACCAGATTCGCCGCATGGCGCGCCTGCTGCGAGAAGCCATCCGCCGGGCCGACGGCAAAGATCAGCGACTGCGTGCCGCGCACCTGGTGCGCCTCCAGCATCTCAGCCAACTCCTCCGACGTGAGCTGGCGTCCGCGCTGATCGAGCAGAACCAGCGTGGGCGGAGTTTTCGACGACTCCGCCAGCTTGAGCAAAGCTTCCTCGTTCGCCAGCTCGGAGCCTTCGATGTCGCCGTAATGTGACAGCCGGTCGAGATACTCCTCGGCCAGCGCCTTGATGGCCGCGGATTTGGTCTTGCCAATCCAGACGACTTTCAGTTTCACGGGGCAGCCTTCCGAGTAGTTGTACCCATACAACTGTCATGCTGAGCGAGCGCGGGCCGGTGTTGCCCGCGCGAGTCGAAGCACCCCTACTCGCACGATTGTTTTCGTATAGGGGTCCTTCGACTCGCGCGCCAAACCCAGGCGCGCTCGCTCAGGATGACAGGGTATAGCTGCTTCGAAACCGCGCTACCCTTTCCCCCGCTTGCGGGTTCGCGGAGCGCTTCGCGGCCGAGCTGCCCGCTTCCGCGCCGGCTTCAGTTCCGAGGGCTCGAGGCGCGCCGCCGACTTCCACAGCCGCTCCAGGTCGTAATACTTTCTCGCCTTTTCCGAGAACACATGGACCACGAAGTCCACGTAATCGAGCAGCACCCACTCCGCCTGGCGGTAGCCTTCCACGCTGGTGGGATTGAGCCCCACGCGGGCGAGCCGCTCTTCGACTTCATCCGCGATGGCCTGGATCTGGCGCGGGTTGCTGCCGCTGGCAATCACAAAATAGTCGGTGAACGAGGGCGATTCCTGGTCCATCTGCAGGACGGTGACCGCTTCCGCCTTCTTCGCCTGGGCGGCGCTGATCGCCTCCGCTACCCGCTTCCGCAGCTCACTGGATTTCATTTAGATGGTTTCTGCCGCGCCCCAGTTTAACTTAACCCCGCCCCCTTGGACGCGCCCGGGGGGCATTCAACCTCGCGGACAATCCTGGCCTGCCTGTAAACTTTTGCCCTAAAAGTGGGAAGTTCTTACCCGCCGGACATGTACTTCCGGGTGACTCGCTACGCCAAGTATATGTTGTTTCAACGAGTTACAAAACGGTCTGCAACGGCAAAATGCGTGCTCCGTACTTGTCAGCCCCCAGGTGCCGACCCGGCAAAACCAGGTCGCTCCTAACAGGATACGAACCATGAGCCCGCACGAGAAGAAGGTATCGTTGAAGGAGTGGCGTCCCAGCAATGGCCACGCCGAGGCTGGCGTGGAAATGCTGCCGCACGGTTTTCTGCGGCCGCTCAAGATCCAGCATTCCGGGCGCACCATAGCCCGCATCGAAGAGGAACTGCGCAAGGGCCGCATCGTCAGCACCTTTGCCAACATGACCCTGCTCGTGCTCGGGCCCCATCACGATTCGCCCGACGTCCACAGCTTCGACGAGGACATGAAGCACTACAACCGGCAAATCGCCTAACCATCCCGCAATTTTAGCGAGAGACGCAGCAGGCTGCGTCTCTTTGTGTGTCTGCCCTACTCCCTACTCCCTACTTCCTACTCCCTGTCTTGTACAGTCCCATCTTCTTGATGTACTCGGCCACCAGCGGCTCGACGAAGCGTGCCAGCGACTTGCCGGCCGCCGCGGCGCGACGCACCTCGGTGGCTGAAACCGGAAACTTCACTTCGTCGAGGATGTGGATCATGCTGTTGCGCAGCGCCAGCGTCCCTTTGGCCGGGGACTTCCGGAACGCTTTCACCACTGCCGCCGGCGGCCGCAGCGGCTTGGGAAGCGCATCGGCCACGTCGGCCATGGAGAACCCCGGCCGGCTCACCACGATGAAGTCGATCTCGCGCAGCAGTTCTTCCGAGTGGCGCCAGCTTGCCACTTGCAGAAAAGCATCGATCCCGATGATGAAGAAAAGATGATCGCTCTTGCCGGCGGCCTGCTTGAAGCGGCGCACCGTGTCGATGGTGAAACTGAGGTGGTCCCGCTCCCCGGGCTGCTCGGCCAGCGATGGCAGGAATCTCTTCTCGCCCGTGGTTGCCAGCGCCAGCATGGCATAGCGGTCGTGGAATGCGGTGATGCGCTCCTCCCGCCGGTGCGGCGGCATGCTGGCGGGAATGAAATACACCTTGCCCAGTTGGAAGCGCTCCGCCGCTGCGCGCGCCACCGCCAGGTGCCCTTTGTGGACCGGATCGAACGTCCCGCCGAACAAGCCGATGTTCATGGGCGAGGATTATCGCAGATGGTACGGAGCGGGGAGAAGCCGCGCCTGCGTGGTCCGGGTGCTAGAATTCGGGCTGCGCGTTGATGTGACGTGCTCATGCTACCAACGTGCAAATCCATGACTGGGCCCCGGGGCGCGGCATCGCATCCATAGTTCGCTGTCGATCGAGGAGGGGCAATGCACACCGTCAAGTCCATCGGAGTACTCTCGTTCGCGAAGATGAACGCGGCCGTCTATGGCGCGATGGGGCTGCTGTTCATGCCCATCATCCTTTTGATCTCCCTCGCCGGGGCATTCGCCGGACCCAAGAACAATCCTTTGGCCGGCGCGCTGGGCCTAGTCTTAGCCTTGATGATGCCGGTGCTCTACGCGGGAATGGGCTTCGTGACAGGCCTTTTGGGCAGCCTGATCTATAACCTGATCGCCAAGTGGCTGGGCGGGATCGAGATCGAGTTGCAGCCGCCGCCATCGCCTCCGAATGTGACCTCGGCCACGGCGGGCTAGCCCGGATGCTAGAATCGGTCGGGGTTTTGCCGATGCTTGGCTCCATGCTGGCGGTGGTGAAAGCCGAGGCTGCACCCGGCGCCGATATCCGCGACGTCAAGG
>JBKQPN010000072.1:0-88708 GCA_052145015.1 Terriglobales bacterium | reverse complement strand
GGGCTTTCCGGAGGCCGCCGGTCCCCGGCATCATGTTCCCAAAGGTCCGGGTTCGCCGCTAGCTCAGCTTGCAGTGCCCGATAGCCCTCATCATCTAGGTACTCGCGCAGATGTCGAGTGAAGGCCGGAGCTTCGATGAATTCCATCGCGCACACTAAGTACGCCACTAACGCAACATTATTATCCTACGCTACCGGCGTATAATCGTCAATACGGGTTATTGGTGCCCGCAGCGGCCGCCTGGCGGAAGTAATCCAAGGACAGCCTGAGTCCGGCCTCCAGCTCGGTCTTCGGCTCCCAGCCGAGCAGGGTGCGCGCCCGCGAGATGTCCGGCCGGCGCTGCTTGGGATCGTCCTGGGGCAAGGGTTCGAAGGCGAGCTTGCTTTTCGATCCGGTGACGGCGAGCACGCGCTGGGCGCACTCCACCATGGTGAACTCGTTGGGGTTGCCGATATTGACGGGCTGGTGTTCCGTCGAACGGGCCAGGCGCAGGATGCCCTCGATCTCGTCGGTGACGTAGCAGAAGCTGCGGGTCTGGCTGCCGTCGCCGTATACCGTGAGGTCTTCGCCGCGCAAGGCCTGCTTCATGAAGTTAGGGATCACGCGGCCGTCGTTGAGCTGCATGCGCGGGCCGTAGGTGTTGAAGATGCGCACGATGCGCGTATCCAGCTTGTAATAGCGGTGGTAGGCCATGGTGGCGGCCTCGGAGAAGCGCTTGGCTTCGTCATAGACCGAGCGCGGGCCCACCGGATTCACGTTGCCCCAGTAGGTTTCCTTCTGCGGATGTTCGAGCGGGTCGCCATAGCACTCCGAGGTCGAAGCCAGGAAGAACTTCGCGCCGTAGCGGCGGGCGACATCGAGGGCGTGGAAGGTGCCCAGCGAGCCCACCTGGAGCGTCTCCACGCCGTGGACCATGTAGTCCACCGGGCTGGCGGGGCTGGCGAAGTGGAAGACGTAGTCCACCGCGCCCGCATCGAAGGGTTGGATGATATCGAGCCGGCGCAGTTCGAAGCGGGACTCGCGCGCCAGATGTGCAAGGTTGGTCTCGCGCCCGGTCAGAAGGTTGTCCACCGCAACGACGGAGTAGCCTTCCGCCAGCAGCGCCTCGCAGAGATACGAGCCCAAGAAACCGGCGCCTCCGGTCACCAGCGCGCGCATAGGTTACTTCTTCTTCTTTCGCGCGGGGGATTTCTTGGGAGGCAGTGGCTTGGCGGGCGCCGCCGGCGCTTTTTTGGGAGCGGGTTTCGCGGCAGCCTTGGTGGCCGGCGGAGGTGGAGAAGCTTGCTTCTGGACCGCCTGCTTTGCCGGCGCAGCGACTGCCGCAGCGGCTGGTCCCGCGGGCTTGCCCTTCTTGCCCTGCTTGACGTCGGCGGGAGCGGGAACGGGCGCAGCTTCGGCGCCTTTGGCTCCGCGTCGCTTGGGAGGCGGCGGCGGCGGAGCCGGCGGCGGCGGCGCGAACGGCTTCAGGAACTTCAGGATCTCGGTGCGCGAACGCAGTTTGCCGTCGAGCAGCAGATAAAAGGCCTCTTCGGCCAGCTTGGGATAGGCCGGCAGTTCCGGAGTGATGTGCAGCTCGGCCATCTCCGGCAGCGGCAGCTTGTCCTTCATCTGGCGCCACTTGGTGAAGAAGTTGCGGATCTTCTGGGCCACGGCCTGGTTGCCGGTGGTGGTCTCAAGGAACAGGATGGTCTCGGGACGCGCCGTGGAAAGCAGCTTCCAGGCCAGCGACGGCGTGGCCGCTTCCTTGCCGGTGAGGCGCTTGGTGAGTTCTTTGCCGTCGTCCTCCAGCTTGCGCCAGGTCTCGACGAAACTCTTGCGCGGCATCAGCCGCTGCATGGCCGCGATGTCGCGGTCGCCCAGGCGGTGGGTAAGGAAGTACATCACCGCCGGCGCCGCGTCCAGCGTATAGCCCAGGTCCAGCATCTGCTGTTTGGTCTTGAGCAACTGCCCGAGCGACGCGGTGTCCACCTTGCTCGCCGACCAGTGCGGGTTGAGCACCTTCAGCCAGCCTTCCTTCTCGTACAGGCGAAGCAGGTGCAGGGGGTCGTCCTCGTAAGCGACCTGCTCGATCTCGTAGCCGATGGCGCGGTCGGAGATGTTGTCGATGTAATTGCCTTCGCGGGCGGCGTCGAAGCGGGCCTGGGTGCGCTCCTCCAGCGCGAAGTGGAAGCGGGCGGTGAAGCGGGTGGACCGGATCAGCCGTGAGGGTTCCTCGTAGAAGGCGTAGTTGTGCAGGATGCGGATGAGCTTGGCTTCGATGTCGGCCACGCCGTTGAAGGGATCGAGCAGCAGGCCGCGCGAGCCGGGATTGAGCGACAGCGCCATGGCATTGATGGTGAAGTCGCGGCGGCGGAGGTCGTCGATGATGGTGCCGGAGGCGATCTCCGGCGGCCGCCCGGGCTTCTCGTAGCGCTCCGAGCGCGCCATGGCAATCTCGGAGCGCACGTTGCCGGGCAGCAGCAGGTACATGGAGCGCAGGTCTTCGTCCACGCCCTGCAGGATGGCGCCGGCCTTCTCCAGCTCGCGCTGCAGCTTCAGAGCGTTGCCCTGCACGGTGAAGTCGAGGTCGCGGATGGGAAAGCCGCTGATGAGGTCGCGGATGGCGCCGCCGGTCAGGTAAACATTCATCTCCTGCGCGCGCGCCAACTCCAGCACCAGGGCCACAGCCCGCTGCTGGTCCGGCGTGAGCCGGCTCTCCATCATGTAGATGTAATCAGCCATTTTGCAACGTCGGGCTACCGTGCCGGCGCGTTACGGACACACTAAAGTCCGCCCTGCGGTGTCCCGTTTTTGCACGTGGGCGCAGGCCGGACCGAAGCAGGTGTGAGTGACCAGATGTAAGTGACTCCGGGCAATAGACTTAGCCGCACGCTTCCCAGGGCCCGCACAAACGAAACACCATAGCACAAAGGTTTACAATTTGGCTACAGGGCACAGCCCAGGCGCGCAAGCGGCGGCAAAAATGCGACAATCGCCGGGCGACCCGTTGCAGGCTACAAGAACCGGAAAGACAACTTTGAAATCCTCCACCCACAAGAAGGTGATCGTCCGCAAGATGGATCGCGACGCCATGCAGGGATACGTCGCGCCCGCCAGCTTCGTGGTCGAAGGCAAGCTGGAGCTGATGAACACCGCCGGCAAGGTAGTGCTCATCGACCTGGCGGACGTCAAGGGCGTGTACTTCGTGCGCGAGTTCGCGGACGTGGACGCCTCGGCGCGCAAGACCTTCGCTACCCGGCCGCGCACCGAGGGACTGTGGGTGCGCCTGAAGTTCCGCGACAACGATGTGATGGAAGGGCTCATGCCCAACGACCTGACACAGCTCACCAGAGACGGCTTCCTTATCAACCCTCCCGACAGCCGCGGTAATCTGCAGCGCATCTTCGTTCCCAGGAGCGCGCTGGCCGAATTGACGGTGCTGGGCGTGATCGGCGGACCAGCAGCCCGCCGCCGTCGCCCACGCGCCGTACCCGCCGCCGATTCCCGCCAGGTGCCGATGTTCACGGAGTAGCAGTCAGCATTCAGCAGTCAGCAATCAGCCAGGGATCGCATTCGGTGTACGCCAGATTCGTGTCAGGGCACGGCTTTCAGTCGTGCCGAGCGAGACCTAACGAGATGTCATCCTGAGCGACGCCCGACCTGAAGGGAGGGCGAGCGAAGGATCTTGTGTTCCGTTAATTCCGACCGAGCGGTCGGGGAAAAGCAGATTCCTCGACTCGCGCTCCCTCCCGTTCATTCGGTCGCACTCGCTCGGGGTGACAGGTGAGGGGCTAGGTGCGGCGCGGCGGGTAGCCGCGCCCCTTCAAACAGGTAGCCGTTAGAGGGCATTCTCGGTACTTGGTACTCGCCACTCACGTCAGCAACTGCGCCAGGATGATCTTTGCGATCATGGCCACCGGATACACGGCGGCGTAGGTGAGGTTGGGTGCGTCGGAGTTGGCTTCGCGCGTGGCGTATGCCAGGCAGGCAGGTTGGGTCTGGATGCCCGCGACCAGGCCCATGAGCGACGCGAACGGGATCTTCAGCAGCTTATATCCCACCACCAGGGAAACCAGGGTGACAGCCAGGGTGATGGCGGCGCCGGCCAGCAGCATCTGCAGGCCATTCTGGCGGAGGGTCTGCGCGAAGCCGTAGCCGGCGCGGATGCCGACACCGGCGAGGAAGAACAGCAGCCCGATCTGCCGCAGGGTGAGATTGGAGTGCAGCGGCATGATCCAGGTGATGCGGCCGGTGCGCTCCAGCTTGCCCAGGATCAGGGCGACCAGCAGCGGCCCGCCGGCGAATCCCAGGCGGATGTTCCCGCCGGGCAGCGGGATGGGCACCATGCCGACGAGCACACCCAGCACCATGCCCAGGGCGACCGAGCCGAAATCGGTTTCGGCGGTGCCGCGGATAGAGTCGCCGAAGAACTCCGAGATGGCAGGGAAGTTCTCGCGGTGGGTGAGCACGCGGACGCGGTCGCCGAGTTCGAGGCGGGTGTCGCGGGTGGGGATGAAGTCCACGTCGCCGCGGCGCAGGCGCGTGACCGTGGCGCCCATGCTGTTCTCCAGGTCGAGCTCGCGGATGCGCTTGCCCACGATCTCCTGGCGGGAGACGAAGACGCGGCGGAAATCGAGCTCGGAGCGGTCCTGCTCGATGTGGGCCTCGAGGGGCTGGCCGAAGATTTGTTCGGCGCGCACCAGGCCGTCGTCATCGCCCACGGCCACCACGATGTCGCGCCGCTCGAGGCGCGTGTCGCCGCGGGCGATGTCGCTCGCGCCCCCATGCTGGATGCGGCTGACCACGAAGCCGGGGTCGTGGTGCAGGCGCAGCACTTCCTCCACCGTGCGCCCGATCACCGCGGGATTCATCACCGCGAAATCACGGACGCGGATCTCCGCGGTTTCCGCCGGCGGCTCCATCCCGGGCTTCCAGCGGCGGCGCAGCACGGCGAACGAGACCAGCACGCCGATCACGCCTATCGGGTAAGCGATGGAGTAGGCGACCACCGGCTCGTCGGAGGCGGCGCGGAGCTGCTCCGGAGAAAGCCCGGCAGAGCGGCCGCGCTCGCGCAGTAATTCGCGCGTCGCCGCCAGCGCCGGCGTGTTGGTCATGGCGCCGGTATAGAGGCCGGCGGCGCGAGCACGCGTCAGGTGCGCGGGACGGGAGACCAGCACGGTCACGCCCGCGCCCAGCACCACGATCGCCAGCGCGAACACGCTGTCGCGATAACCACGCTCGCGCAAAGAGTTGAAGAACTCGGGGCCGCTCTGGATGCCGATGGTGTAGATGAAAATGATCAGCCCCAGCGTAGGGATCACTTCCGGAATGGAGATCGCCGGCCCCAGCGAGCCCACCGCCAGCCCTACGAACAGAACCCCGGCGGTGCCCAGGCGAAACCCGAAGACGGAGATCTCACCCAGCAGGTATCCCAATCCGATCACGATGAAGAGCGTGAGGATGGGATTTTCCGCCAGCGTGGTGACAATGGAGCCCGGCATGCCGTGGGTTCAGTTTACAGGACGGCGCAGTGAGCATTCAGCACTCGTCGCTTGGCCCGGCAGAAAAATGAGTGTCATTTGGAAACCAGTTTCACCCTGATTGCTGAGTGCTGGCCGCTGCATGCTCATTTAGAATCGACGCGTCCTTGAGGTCTCTCATGAAACTCTCCGAGATCGCATCCGCCGTACAGGCGCGCCTGGAAGGCACAGACGTGGAGATCACCGGAGTTGCCGGCATCGAGCAGGCCGGCGCCGGACAACTGACGTTCGTGGCCAATCCCCGCTACGCTGGCGCGGCCAGAACCACCAAGGCCGCGGCACTGATCGTGGCCGAGGACTTTCCCGCGCTTCCGGCGCCGACCTTGCGCAGCGCCAATCCTTACCTGGCGTTCGCCCGGGCGCTGGAGCTGTTCTATCATCCGCCGCGCTACGCGCCCGGCATCCACTCGACGGCGGTGGTCCACGATACCGCCCGCATCGGGCCGCGCGCGCACCTCGGCGCCTACGTGGTGGTCGATGAGGACGTCGAGATCGGCGAAGGCTGCGTGCTGCTGCCGCACGTGGTCATCTATCGCGGGGCGCGGATCGGCAACAACTTCTTCGCGCACGCGCATGCGGTGGTGCGCGAATACTGCGGCCTCGGCGACAACGTCGTGCTCCAAAACGGGGCGGTGGTCGGCGGCGACGGCTTCGGATTTGCCAAGGATAATCAGGGCGTGTGGCATAAGATCGTGCAGTCCGGGCCGGCGGTGCTGGAGGATGATGTCGAACTCCAGGCCAACGCCTGCGTGGACCGCGCCAGCGTGGGCGAGACTCGCGTCAAGCGCGGAGCCAAGATCGACAACCTGGTGCAGGTGGGACACGGCTCGACCGTGGGCCAGAACAGCCTGCTGTGCGCGCAGGTGGGACTGGCCGGGTCCACCGAAGTGGGCAAGAACGTGATCCTCGCCGGGCAGGTGGGAATCGCGGGGCACTGCCGCATCGGCGACGGCGTGGTGGCCACGGCCCAGAGCGGCATTCCCAATGATGTTGAGGATGGAAAGATGGTCAGCGGCTATCCTGCCATGGACAATAGGCAGTGGCTGCGCTGCGTGGCCGCATTCCAGCGCCTGCCGGAGATCCTGAAGGCGGTCCGCAGCCGGGTAAAATAGTACCGAGTACCGAGCAGCAAGTACCAAGTATGCCGGACGATAAGCAAGAGTCTCACAAGCCGGAGCGCAAGCCTATCCGCGTGCTGCTGCTGGATGACCTGCCGGAGAACCTGCTGCTGCGCTCCACCATCCTGCGCAAGCATGGGTACGAATCGGTCACTGCCGCCTCGGTGGAAGAAGCCGAATCCCGACTGGATAACATCGACATCGCGGTGCTCGATTACCACCTCGGGCGAGGCAAGTTCGGCACGGAAGTGGCGGAGAGCCTGCGGCAAAAGCGGCCGCAAGTGCCCATCATTATTCTGTCGGCCACGCTGGAGCGCAGCTTCGGCGGCGTCGCCGACATGCACCTGCTCAAGGGCTACAGCTCGGTGGACGACCTGCTGGGGGCTCTGCGCAGCTTCGAAGCCAAGAAGCGCGGCAAGCCAGTGGTGGTGGATTCCCGCGATTTCTACTACTCGCGCATCGGCATGGCCATGGGCGACGACGTGGCGCTGGAGATCGTGGATGGCCAGGGCAACTGGCAGTACGTCAACGACACCTTCGCCGACATGTGCGACCGGAAACGCGCCTGGTTCCTGGGCAAGAACCTGTTCGAACAGTTCCCCGAGCTGGGCGACGGCTGGAAGGAAATCATCCGCAACGTGGCCCGCACCCGCGAAACTTACGTCGAGCGCAGCCCGCGCGGCCTGCCCCACCTCCCGGCCGAGAATCCGCGCTGGGTGTGGAACGTGCTGCTGTTCCCGCTCAAGTTGCACGACGGGCGCGATGGCGTGGTGATGAGCGCGCGGGTGATTGAGAAGAAGCCCAGCATTTAGAAGGCGGCTGTTGGCTATTGGCTTTTAGCTCTTGGCCTAGGCTTGGGAAGGGCACGGCTTTAGCCGTGCCGTAACGATATGCTCTTCATTTGTCATCCCGAGCGAAGCGCGACCCGAGCTTGTCGAGGGGAGCGCGAGTCGAGGGATATTGGTTTCGTGCGTTAGTCACTGATACCTTTCCGGCAGCCCGCCGGCCATGCGGTCGCGCACAGCTTTGATCAAATCCTCCTGCGAAGGATACGCCGCGGGGTTGAGAGGCTCGTGGAAGATGACGGTCGCCGTCCCCGGGTGGATCGCGAACTCGCCTTTCGGCCAGATCTCGTGCGTGCCGACCAGGGTGATAGGCACAATGGGCACGCCGCTCTCCTTCGCCAGATGGAACGGGCCCTTCTTGAACGGCAGCAGGCGGCCGTCGGGCGAGCGCGTGCCCTCGGGCCATATTGTCATGTTCACGCCCGAGCGCAACACCTCGGCGGCCAAGCGTAGGCTGGCGATGGCGGACTCGCGGTTCCGGCGGTCCACCTGAACCAGGCTGGCCTTACGCATGGCAGGTCCGAGGATCGGAACCCGAAAGAGTTCTTTCTTCACCAGCACCGAGGTCCGCCGCGGCATCACCGGAATGACGATGGGCGGGTCCAGGTTCGACGCGTGATTGCACATGAAGATGTAGGTGCGGCCCCAGTCGAGCTTGTCCAATCCCACTACTTCGACCTTCACCCCTACCAGCCGCACGCCGAACAGGGCGATCCCTGTCGCCATGCGGTACAGCAGATCGACTTTGCCGCTGATGAACGTCCAGGGAAAGCCGATGAAGGCGACGGGCAGCCCCGCCACGCCCCAGAAAGCAAGCAGCGCCAGCGCGCGAAGCACTATTTTGCCTCGGCGCGCATGGCGCCCTTGGGCGTGTCCTTGGGCGCCTGATCGTCGGCGGTGAGCCAGGCGGCGCGGCGGGCGCGTTGGTCGGAGGTCAGCGCCGGGACGCTCGTGATCGTGAACTCCTCCCGCTCCCTCGCGCCCAGCTTGAACTTGACGTCATGCTGGCCGTCGCGTCCGGCGACGCGCAACTTCAGGCTCTCGCCCACGCGCATGGTGGCGATGCGGTCATCGACGTTTCCCGCGATAGGCTTGCCGTTGACCAGCAGGATGACGTCGCCCAAGGCCAGCCCCTGGCGCTGGGCTTCACTATCCGTGTCCACCGCCGCCACCACCGCCGGTTCGTCGAAATTGCGCACGGCCACGAATCCGGCGTAGGGCGCCAGCGCCTTGCTTGGTTTCAGCTCCAGCCCAACGGTCCGCAGATAATTGTTGTAAGGCAAGGGCGCGGCGCCGCTCACGCAGGCACTGAAGAATTCTTTGAAATCCTTGCCGGTGACGGCCTCCACCGCCTGGCGCACCCCTGCGGTATCGGCGAAGAACTTGTGTTTCTGGGCGTAATTGCGGTTCATCCAGCGGAAAACGTCGCGCAGCGACTTCTGTCCGCCGGTCGAGTCGCGCACCGCCAGGTCCAGCAGCACGCCGATCAGTTCTCCCTTGTTGTAATACGAGATGCTGCGCTGCGGCAGGCCGTAGGCGGGATACTTCTCCAGCCAGGTATCGACGCTCGCGTCTTCGACCGACTGGGTGAGGTGCGCGGGCCGCCGTTCGAGGTTTCCGATCTCGTGCTCCAGGAAGCGCAGCCAGCGGCTCTCGTCGAGCAGCGCCGCGCGCAGCAGGATGTAATCCGACACCGTGCTGGTGACGCCCTCGCTGAACCACAGCGAAGTCGTGTACTGCTCGCGGGTGTAGTCGATGGGCTCGAGCGACTGCGGACGGATGCGCTTGACGTTCCACAGGTGGAAGAATTCGTGCGCGGTGAGCGAGGCCAGCCCCACCGGATCGTACTTCGCTCCCTCGGCGCTCATTTCGATAACGGCGGCGTTGGCGTGCTCCATGCCGCCTCCGCCGGGGCCGCGGGGAAAATGGAAGATGAACAGGTAGTCGGTGAAGGGCCGGTCGTCCATCCAGCCGGTCTCGGTGCGGACGATGGTGCGCACCATCTCGACCAGGCGGCTCATGTCATAGTCGCCCACCGCCGCGTCCACCACGATGCGGTAGTTCACTCCGCCCTCGGGAACGAAAGCCTGGGCGAAGGCGCCGATCTCCACCGGAGAATCCACCATCTGGTCATAGTTGCGGGCGAGGAACATGCCCGGGCCGGGTGCGATTTCCGACCCTCCGGCCGCGGCCATGGGCGTGGCGATGAGCCAGTAGTTGGGCAGGCCGGTAAACGAGACGCGCACCGGCGCAGCGCGGGCGTCGACCGCATACATCAAAATCTGGGCGAGATTGAAGAAGGCGTGGTCCGGGTTGTATTGCGCCCCGAAGGGGCCTGGCAGGTCGGCGATGATGTCGTAATCGAAATCGGCGCCCTGCTGCGCGTCGGAGATCCGCCATGTGGTCTTGTCCAGCTTGCGCACTGCGAGCGCCGGGCCCGCAGGACCGTGGCAGCTCACGCTCGCCACGTATTGGGCGAAGTCGCGCACCTGGTAGAGAGCGTTCCAGACCGGGAGCTGAAGATCGCGTTCTGCGGCGCCCTCGGGCAGATGTATCCGCACGTGCACTAAATGGCGGCGTGCGTCGGCCAGCTTCACGGTGTACTCCACCGGGGAAGCGGCGAAGGCTGGGATTGAGCCCAGCAACAAAACCGCGATGAGAAGCAGCCTGCGCATCACGCGCGCGATGAGACCTCGTTTCGGGAGTTCAGGCGCTGGGGAAGCTTATCGTAAATGCCGCCGAAACCGCCGTTGGAAAGGATAGCGACCACGTCGCCGCTGCGCAGTTCGGGGGCGATGGCGGCCACGATGGCGTCGGCGTTCGCCAGTTCGCGCGCGGGCTTGCCGGCGCGCACCAGGCCGTCCACGATCGCGGCCACGGAAAGGCGCTGCGCTTCCGGGATGGCGTCGGCGCGGTACACGCTGGCGATAATCACCTGGTCGGCCAGTGACAGGCTCTCGATCAGTTCACCCTCGAAGATTTTGCGGCGCAGGGTGTTGGAGCGCGGCTCGAACAGCACCCACAGGCGCCGGCCGGGATAAACCGTGCGCAGCGCGCGCAGCGTGCCGGCAATGGCCGTGGGGTGGTGCGCGAAATCGTCGATGATGGTAATGCCGTTGACCTCGGCCTTCACTTCCAGGCGCCGCTTCACGCTCTTGAAAGTCACCAGCGCCGAGTAGATGGTTTCGGGAGCGATGCCGTAGCCAAACGCCATCGCTGCCGCCGCGGTGGCGTTGAGCACGTTGTAGTCCCCGGCCAGCGAAAACTCGAAGTCGGCCCAGCGCTGGCCGCCGTGGAAGACCGCCCAGGTGGTGCGTCCGAGCTCGAAGCGCATTTCGCGAATCTGCCAGTCGGCGCGCGCGCTCGAGCCGTAGCGCTCGACCCGGCAGAACGCACGCGCGAGGCATTCGTCCACGTTCGGGCTGCCATCCCACGCGAGCAGCAGCCCGCGACGCGGCACCAGGTTCACCAGCCGCTTGAAGGCGGTCTTCACCGCTTCCAGATCGGGATAGATATCGGCGTGGTCGAACTCCACGGAGGTGAGAATTGCCGAGTCGGGCATGTAGTGCAGGAACTTGGGACCTTTGTCGAAGAAGGCTGTGTCGTACTCATCGCCCTCGATGATGAAGTGCTTGCCCTGGCGCACGGCGAAGCTGGAGTTGAAGTTTTCCGCGATGCCGCCGATCAGAAAGGAAGGCTTGAGGCCGGCGGTTTCGAAGATCCACGCCAGCATCGAAGTGGTAGTGGTCTTGCCGTGGGTGCCGGCCACCACGATGGGCTCGCGTCCGCGCAGGAAATATTCCTGCAGCACCTGCGGCAGCGAGCGCATGGGGATGCGTTCGTCGAGCACGTGCTCCAGCTCGGGGTTGCCGCGCGAGATGGCGTTGCCCACCACCACCAGGTCAGGACGCGGCTTCAGGTTGGCTTCGGCATAGGGTTCGGCGACCGGGACGCTGAGCGAGGCCAGGAATTCCGACATGGGAGGATACGCGGCAGCATCGGAGCCGGTCACGCGAAAGCCGCGCTGTTTCAGCATCCCCGCGAGCGAAGCCATCGCGGTGCCGCAAACGCCGATCAGGTGTACGTGCTGTTGTTCTGGCATGGTATTAGTCGTGAGTCGCGAGCCGTGAGTTGTAAGCGGCTGTGGCGCGCGCCGAGACCGCCGCTTCCAGGATCTCGAGGCGCGGGGTGTCATCCACCGTCAACTTCGCGCGGACGCCCAGCGGCAGCGTGATGTTGGCGCGCGTCACGTGCCCCGAGCGCAGTCCGAAGGCAACCGGGACGCCGAGATCGCCGACCACGCGCGTGATGGCCTCCTGCAGCGTGTAAGGCTGGTCGGCGGACTGGCGGCAATCCAGCATCTCGCCGAAGATGAGGCCGCGCACCCCGTCCAGCTTTCCTGCCAGCTTCAGGTGCATCAGCATGCGGTCCACCTGGTAGGGCTTGGCGTTGACGTCTTCGAGGAACAGGATCGTCCCGTCGGTCTTGATCTCGTAGGGCGTGTCCAGCGATTCCACCAGCAGCGAGAGGCAGCCGCCGTACAGGATGCCTTCAGCCGCGCCGCGCACCAGCGGCTCCATGTCGCCCGCAATCCGCCAGGGTCCGGCAGAGGCGGTGGCCGCCGACCAGGAGGCGAGTTCCACGCCGTCCGGCGAGGCAAAAGCCTTTTCGACCATCGGACCGTGAAAGGTGACCAGGCCAGCGGCATCCAAGAACCATGTGAGCAGCGTGGTGACGTCGCTGCAACCGACAAAGATCTTAGGATGGGCGGCGATCCTGGCGATGTCCACTTTTTCGAGCAAATAGTTGCAGCCGTAGCCTCCGCGCGCGCACAGCACCGCCCGCACCTCGTCGCGCTCGAACATCTCTTCCAGCTCGCGAGCGCGGCGCTCGGCAGAACCGGCGAAGTACAGGTCGCGGTCGAAAATGGAGTCGAGATAGAACGGGCGGTATCCCATCTGGCGCAGCCGTTCGCAGCCGGCGAGAAAGCGCTCGCGATTGAAGCCGCTGGCCGGCGCGATGATGCCGACGGTGTCGCCGGGCTGGAGAGCTGGCGGGGTGAGGCGTTTCACGTTTCGCGTTTCACGTTTCAAGAGAAGATCGTAGAACCCACAAGTTGCCGGGAAAATCTCAACTCCTTTATGCGAGATCACGTGTCAGGGCACGAGTTTACTCGTGCCGGCATTCGCTCCCTCAGGTGGGGCTTTAGCCCCTGCGACTTTGATCAAGTGCATCGCTCTTTCAATGCCTCACGTCGCATGCCTGAACAGGGGCTAAAGCCCGTTCTTTTTTTTGCTATCGGCACGACTCGTGCCCTGACACGTGATCTTGCACGAAACCGTGTTGTCCCCGTAGCATCTTAAACGAAAAACTCGCCGCGACCGATGAGTTGCGCCGGACCGCGCAGGAACACAGTCCCATTCCAGCGCACCGTCTGCGCGCCACCCGGGGCCTGAACCACCACGGGCGACGCCACCTTCTTGCTGAAAACCGAGGCCACGGCCGCGGCGCAGGAACCGGTTCCGGAAGAACTGGTTTCGCCCACGCCGCGCTCGAAGAAGCGCACTTCTATTTCGCTTTTTTTTGTTGGGTGAACTAGCTCAACATTAATCCCATACTTGAAGTCGTGATGCTTCCCGATCTCGGCTGCCTCTGCCTGCCAGCCGGGGGCAAAGTCCTCGACAAAAACCACGAAGTGGGGATTGCCCACCGAGATCGGCACACCGCGGACTTCGCGGAAGGCAAGCTTGATGGAGAACTCGTCGCCGACCTGCGGCTCTCCCATGTCGGTCTCGAACTCGAACTCGTTGCCGCGGCGGCCGAGCAGGGTGCAGGTCTTCAGGCCGGCGCCGGTGCGAACCACGATCTTCTGCTTGCCGTGCTCGACCGCCCACCAGGCGGCGACACAGCGCGTGCCGTTGCCGGAGATCTCCGCCTCCGAGCCGTCGGCGTTGAGCAGGCGAGCGCGCACGTCGGCATCGGGCGTGGGAAAGAGCCACTCCACGCCATCGGCGCCGATGCCGTTATGGCGGTCGCAGATGCGGCGGGTGAATCCGGCGAGATCGCCGGGGGCGTGCATGCCGTCGATCAGCAGGAAGTCATTGCCGCAGGCCGAGGCCTTCACGAAGGGAACAGCCGTCATTTTCTCAGGATTGTACCCTGCCGGCTCAGGGGCGCGTAGCCAGTCGCGTCTTGTATATCGTGGTGCGGGGCTGGCCGGAGCTTTGGACAATGGCGAGCGGGACCAGGCTGTCGCGATTCCGGGCGGCGGACTGCGCCACGGGATCGCCGTCGACGGCGACCACATAATCCGCCTGCGTGGCGGGATCGTGCAAGGCCAGCTCCCATTGCGGGTGGTTGCTCTCATTGACCACGCGCCGCAGAGGGATGTCGGCCAGTTGCAACGCCCCGGCGTGCGCGCCGGTGTACATCAACAGGCGTGCGGAGCGGGGAAGCCGGCGTAGCGCCTGTGCCAGCGCGCGCTCGTACGGGATGCGGGTGCGCGAGTTGGTAACCGCTTCCTGGATCGAGACCGGCGTGGCTTTCCACACAGAGATGTAGCTGCCTGCGAGCAGGGCAATGGCCGCCGCGGCGATCGCCGCCCGCCAGGCAAATCGGCCGCTGACGCGCCGCAGAGTCTCGAACATGACTGCGGCAAAGACGGCGACGGCGGGCAGCAATTCCAGGCCATAGCGGACGTTGTACGCGTTGAACGGCCACCAGACAGGAACGTACAGGGGCACGCTGCCATAAGCGATGGAGAGTGTGTAGAACGGCAGCGGCAGCCACAACAGCCACCACACGGCGAAGCGCCGCGCGCCGGCGAAGGAGATCAGCAGGCCCACCATCGCCGCCACGAACAGCGGCCACTGCCAGCGTCCGTCGCCCAGGTTCAGCTCCACGGATTTGAGAAAGTAGAGAGCAGCGACGCGCGGGTTGTGCTCGCCGGGATGCCGCCAGGATGCCGGAAGCGTGCGCTGCTCGATGGCGCGGGCCGAGTACGGGCCGTTGGCGAACTCCAGCGAGTTGCCGTACTCGCGATGATTGTAGGCGAGCCACAAGGCCGGAATAGCCGCCAACAGCAACACCGCATTGCGCAGCCCGCGGCGCATGGGACGGTAGTGGAGTCCGGAGAAGAATTCGCGCGCCGCGCCGGGCCGCTTCAGCACCAGGAACGCCATGAAGAAGAATGCGGCCGCCAAGGCGCAGCCCGCCAGCCACCAGCCGTCGTAGCGCGTCAACATGGCGGCCGCAAGCAGTATGGCGGCGCGCTCCAGCGACCGCGCACGTTCAGGAATCTGCTCGGGCTCGGCCGGCCTCACGGTCTCGTCCAGAAAAACCACCGCCCAGATGAACAGCGCCAGGTAGAGCGATTCCGTCATCGCCGTGGCTTGCAGGTAGATGAGGTTGGGATTAAGAGCGTAGATCGCCGCCGCCAGCCAACCGGCTGTGCTCGACGTCCGGGCGCGCACCAGGCGGAAGACGCCCACCGTCCCCGCGACGTAAGCGATCATCGAGACAATGGAACCGCCCACGCCGGTGCGCCACATCCAATCCGAGACCACGAACGGCATCATCAGGATGTGCGGCAGCGGCAGCCACACCGTTCCCAGCCGCAGCGGGCCAGGGGTGATGGAATCGAAGACGCGGCGGGCGATGTGGATGTGCGCCACCGCGTCGCCGTAGAGCAGGATCGCGCTCTGCTGGTAGAAATTGCGGAAGAAAACAATGGAGACGGCCGCGGCCAGCGCGCCGACATGGAGGGCATCGTGATCGCGCTCGGCCTCGGCCTCGGGCACTCGCTACTCCCTACTCGCTACTCCCTGTTTTGGTGGTTGAGGTGCGTGAGCTCACGAAAGATCTGGAAGCGGGCTTCGATTTCCTCGCGGGTCAGGTTGGTCAGACGCTCCGGACCGAAGCATTCGACGGCGAACGATCCCATCACGCCGCCGTAGAACATGGCGCGCTTGAGCACCTCGCGGTTCAGCTCGCCCTGCGAGGCGATGTATCCCATGAAGCCTCCGGCGAAGGAATCGCCGGCGCCGGTGGGATCGCGCACCTCCTCGATGGGCAGGGCGGGCGCGCGGAAAGGATGGCTGCCGAGGCCGAACGCACCTTCGCGGAAGAAGATGGTGGCGCCGTATTCGCCGTGCTTGACCACCAGCCCGCGCGGCCCGCGGGCTAGCACCTTGTTGGCGGCGCGCGGCAGGCTGGAATCGCCGGCCAGCATCTTGGTCTCGGTATCGTTGATCAGCAGCACGTCGATGAGCTTCAGCGTCTCTGCCAGTTCCTGCGGCTTGCGGTTAATCCAGTAATTCATGGTGTCGCCGCCCACCAGCCGAGTGTTGCTCATCTGCCGCCGCACCCCGGCCTGCAGCAAGGGATCGATGTTGGCAAGGAATAGAAATTCTGTGTCGAGAAATTTCTGCGGGATTTGCGGATGGAAGTTTTCGAAGACGTTCAACTCGGTGGCGTGGGTCTTGGCTTCGTTGAAGTTGTCGCCGTACTCTCCCGACCAAACAAACGTCTTGCCGCGGGCATGCTCGATGCCGTCGGTGGCCACGCCGCGGCGCTTGAGCACAGCCTCGTGCTCGGCGGTGAAATCGTCGCCCACCACCGCCACCGCGCGCACCTCGGTGAAGTAGCTGGCGGCCAGTGAGAAGTACGTAGCCGATCCGCCAAGGATGCGGTCCACCTGCCCGCGCGGAGTCTTGATGCTGTCGAACGCCATGGAGCCAACAACCAAGAGCGCCATCGCTATGTTCCCTCCGGTTTGCCCAGATACTTGTCGAGCAGCAGGCTGAGCTTCTGGCGTGTGTGAGGCGGGATCTTGTCGCGGTCGGTGAGGATGGCGGCGGCCAGCGCCTGGCCGCACTTGCAGCCGCGCGTCTTCGGCATGCCCGCGATGGCGTGGCGCACGACCTTGCCGGCGTTTTCCGCGTTCCTCTGAAGATTGGCGACTATCTGCTCGACGGTGACGGATTCGTGCGCCGGATGCCAGCAGTCGTAGTCGGTGACCATGGCGACAGTGGCGTAGCAGAGCTCGGCTTCGCGCGCCAGCTTGGCTTCCTGCAGGTTGGTCATGCCGATGATGTCCATGCCCCAACTGCGATAAACGTTGGATTCCGCCTTGGTGGAGAACTGCGGGCCTTCCATGCAGACATACGTGCCGCCGCGCTTCGCGTTCACGCCCGCCTTGCGGCACGCCGTCTCGAGCACGCCGGAAACTTCCGGGCAAACCGGATCAGCGAACGATATGTGGGCCACGATGCCGTCACCGAAGAAGGTCGAGACGCGCTTGCTGGTGCGGTCGAAGAACTGGTCAGGAATGACGAAGCCGAGCGGCCGGTGCTCTTCCTTCAGCGAGCCCACAGCGGAGATTGAGATGATGCGCTCTACGCCGAGCTGCTTGAAGCCGTGGATGTTGGCGCGGAAGTTCAGCTCGCTGGGCAGGATGTGGTGGCCGCGACCGTGGCGGGCCAGGAAAGCGACGCGGCGGCCCTCCAGCGTGCCGATGACGTAAGCCTCCGATGGCGGGCCGAAGGGAGTATCAACCGGAAAGGCCCGGGTGTCGGTAAGCCCCGGCATGGAGTAGAGGCCGCTGCCGCCGATGATGCCGATTTCTGCTTGCGCCAAATAAGCTCCTTGCGAGTGATGCGGAAATGGCGATTATACAGAACCGGCTTTTTCGCCACGGAGCTATGGACACGGCACGCAACCACCGGAGAGTCCGTAACTGTACGTTACCCGACCTTAAGTAAGTCCGGCGCTGATCTAATTCCGCGCTTAATGAGCTTGACTGTTATTCCCCATCTAACATACTCTCCCACTCACGCCATTCGCTCAGAACTGTTTCCCCCATAGAGCTGGTTGCGAAAAGTACAGATAGGTGTGCGGCAGAGGTAGTGCCCCACCCGGAGGACCCTCTGTGCTAAGAAATCTCTTCGCCACTCAAAAGCGTGGTCAGCCCGCGGCAGAAGCACGCCCGGACCAAGCTGGTACGGAACAGCCAGAAACCTTCGTTGCGCCCAATCGCCGCCGGTTCCTGAAGAAGGTTGGCGGTGCGGCCGCGGGAATGTGGGCCGCACAAGCTCTTGCCATCTCTTCGGTTACCAGTGCGGAACCAGCGCATGCCCAGGAACCAGAACCGTCAAGCCGGGCCAACCGGGCTTTCTCCCTGCGCGGCAATGCGGCGCTTGAGGACCGCAACGCCGGTTATCCTCCCCACCCCACCAACGGCGACGAACAGCGCTATCGCAACCGCGTTGGGAACTACTCCAAGGGATTGCCCCACAACAGCATTGGGGAGGTCACTCCCGCCGCTTATGACAGTCTTTTGGCTGCCGTGAATTCGGGCCGCCCCCAGGATTTCGAAGCCATCATTGTTGGCGGCGGCACGCCGCTGGTGAACCCGCAAGCGGGATTGGCCTTCGACATGGAGGGCCTTGATTCCCATCAATTCGTCCAGGGACCGCCGCCGGCCCTCGCTAGCGCGCGGCGCGCCGGAGAAGCGGTGGAAGACTACTGGATGGCGCTTTCGCGCGACGTTAACTTTACGCAATACGGCACCGACCCAACCGCGCTCGCCGCTGCCGCCGAACTTTCACACCTCAGCAATTTCCGTGGACCTCGGGAAAGCGGCCAGGTGACTCCGCGCACTCTCTTTCGCGGCTTCACCAGCGGTGACGTAATCGGTCCCTACGTCTCCCAGTTTCTGCTGCAGCCGATCACCTATGGCGCCATCCCCGTCGAACAGCGCCTGAACACCTACCTGCCCCTGAGCGCCGGCGGAACCGACTACTTGACCGACACGGGCTCGTGGTTGGCCGTTCAAGATGGCGCCGCGCCGTCGCAGCAGCAGCGTGTCGATCCCACCCCGCGTCACGCCCGCAACGGCCGGGATCTGGCGGCTTACGTGCACGTAGACATCCTGTACGAGGCTTACCTAAACGCATGCATCTGGCTGGTAGACAACCATGCTCCCCTCAACCCGGGCAATCCGTACAACACTTCGCACAATCAGACCGGATTCGGGACCTTTGGTTCCCCACACGTCAAGGCGTTGCTTGCCGAGGTCGCCACTCGTGCGCTCAAGGCGGTGTGGTTCCAGAAATGGTTTGTGCATCGCTGTCTGCGTCCGGAAGAGTTCGGCGGGCTCGTGCACTTTACCAAGACACATCAGGCTTCCTATCCACTGCATCCCGACGTGCTGAACTCGCAAGCGGTAGCCGAGGTGTTCGAGCGTAACGGGTCCTACCTGATGCCGCACGCTTTTCCAGAGGGCTGCCCGCTTCATCCCAGTTATGGCCAGGGACACGGGACCGTAGCCGGTGCGTGCTCGACGATCGTCAAGGCGTTCTTCGACGATAGTTGGGTCATTCCCAATCCCATGGTGGCCAGTGAGGACGGGCTGTCCCTCGTGCCCTATACCGGCGCCGACGCGGGCCAGATCACCGTTGGTGGGGAGATCAACAAAGTCGCGGCTAACATCGCCCTCGGACGCAATCACGCCGCGGTGCATTGGCGCTCCGACTACGAGGATTCCCTCACTCTGGGCGAGGCGATTGCCATCAGCGTCCTGCGCGACCAGCGTCCCTGCTACAACGAAACCTTCCAGGGACTGACATTCACCAAGTTCGATGGTACCGTCGTGCGCGTGTGAAAGGCTGAAGAAAAGCTACTTCCAGTGAACTCCGATCTATGCTGCCTGCCGCTCGATCCCCAAATGTGTCAGCCGGAAGCGAAACACGCGCGAGCGGCCGTCGTTGAGGCGGGATTCGGTCAAGAGATCCCGCAGTTCGCCCGCGGTGTAGGCGGCGTGGACCGAGGCTTCGTATAGCCGCCGCATCTCTCCGGAGTACTTCCGTCCGAACCAGCGCACATGCAATGGATACGCAGGCGCAGACGGCCGGCGGACGTCGCGGATAAGCACGGCACCCTCGGGCTTGGCGACGCGCGCGATCTCGTCGAAGAAGGCCACCGGATCGGCAACGTGATGCAGCACGGAGTTGGAGGTCACGAGGTCGAACGAGGCATCGTCGAAGGGCAGCCGGGCCTCGCCGTGCGGGCCGAGGCGCAGCACCTGGAAGCTGATGGCCACGCCGGTGCGTGCGGCGTCCTTGCGCGCCTGCTCGATCATGGCGGGTGCAGCGTCGAGCCCGGTGATGCGCAGCCCGGGCCAGCGCGCCGCCAGCATGATGGGAATCTGCCCCGGCCCGCAGCCAACGTCGAGCGCGAGGCCGCGTACCAGGCGCGGGTCTGCGGCAGCGAACAGGCGCGCGACGTGAGGGATGAAGGTGCGGTCGATCTTTTCGAGATAGGTCTGAGCGGCGGCCGAGGCGTAGGCCTCGACCTCCGAGGACTCGTCCATCACTTCGGGTTCAGGAACGCGTTCGAGCTTCCAGGGCATCGTATCTAGAGCAGCTTCATAGTCGATCTACTGATCTTCTGTCATGCTGAGCGAGTGCGGGCCGGTTTTGCCCGCACGAGTCGAAGCACCCCTACTTTACGATACCTTTCGAGCAGGGGTCCTTCGACTCGCGCGCCAAAATCGGGCGCGCTCGCTCAGGATGACAGCCGCTAGGGGGTACACCAAACGTGAAACCGCTCTAGCGGAGAATCCCCAGGGTCGCCCACACCGGCGTGGCCAGATCGCGCATGGGCCGTGGCGTCGACTCGGAAGTGCGTGACAGTACTTTCGCGCGCACGGCCGCCGCCGTGGCGGCGTCGAAGCCTTCCATCACCAGCACGCGGTTCCCGGCTACTTCGATTGAGACCAGGCCCTGCTCGGTAGTCCACGCGCGGCCTTTCTGCTCCGCCACCGGCGTGACCGATTTGTATTTCCTGGGAAGCCACAGGCTGTACGCCTTGGCGAAGTAGCCGGCATCCTCCGGCGTGGCCCAGTTGGAAACGTAGAGCAGCCCCAGGTCGCTCATGGGAGTCGGGGCATCGGGCTTGGGCGGCTTGGCGTCTTTTTTCCTTCCCAGGTAGTAAACGCCGCCGCGCCAGGCGGTAGAGAGCTTCTCCGCCAGCTCGGGGCCCGAGTACTGCTTGAGCAGGATGTAGACGTCGAATTCGCCGACGGATCCGGAGTCGTATCCGACGTAGTTTTTCTTGAGCAGGTCGGCGAGCCGGGGCAGCCGCAGCGGCTCCACGTGCTGGCCATCGAGATAGGAATCCGGCTGCATGATCTCGCGGGTATCGCGCGGCGGATTCTTGAACGCTCCGGCGAAGGCCAGCTCGGCGCCGCCGCGGGTGAGCAGGTCTTCGTGGAACGAAAGCCCGTAGGTGTAGGGGAAGATCACCATCTCGCGCAGGTACAGGGGAGCGTTGGCGAAGATGGGTGAGTCGCCGACGCGGTCCATGGTGTTCTGCTTGAAGATCTCGCCCGCGCCCGGCGTGTCGGCCAGGCTGTGGCCGCTCGGCTCGAGTACATAGTCCATCATCACCGCCATCCCCTGGCCTTCGCTGACGGCCTGGCGCGCCGCCTGCTCCTCATCGTCGCCGGTGTCGAGGTTGTCGGGATTGTCGTGCTGGTCGTCGTCGCGCACCTTCAGCCACTTGTCGAGGTCGAAATTCTGGTCCTGCAGCGCGTGCGTCAGCTCGTGCGCCAGCACCGGCCGCTGCGCCTCCGGCGATACCCAGTCCAGCAAGTAGACGGTCTTAGTCTTGGGATCGTAGTAGCCGGCGACTTGGTCCTCGAGCAAGTCGAGGAGAAACTTGCCCAGGTCGAAGTCCCGCGGCAGCAGGCCGAACTTCTTCATGGAAGCTTCCGAACGCTGCAGGCGCTGCGCGTCCTTGTCCTCCTGCATGTGGGTCTGGACGAACTTGCGCACCTGCTCGCGCCCGGCCAGTTCGCGCTTGACGGGATGCTTGATCGGCAGCTTGGTGTCCTTGCTGGCGAATTTCAGGATCTCATCCACCGAGCGGAAGAGTTCCTGGGCTTCTTCGGGAGTGATCTTGGTCTGAGGTTGCTCGGGCTGCGGCCGCGGCTGCGGCTTTTGCGCCTGCGGCGGCTGCGCCGGCGCGGACTGCGACTTGGTCTGCGCGGCGAGGAAATTCGCGCCCAAGACCAGGGCCAGCGCAAGAACGACGAATATCCAAAGCGTCCGTAGCGTCCGCGCCGGTTTGTCAAACCTGGGTACCATGGTCATAATTCTTCCTGTCGATATCCTTCCTGTCGAGCCCTATGCCATCGGAAAGCGATCTCCGCAAACTGGCCGTGGAGTTTTTTCAGAAGGCCTATGAGCGTCAGATGCACGGCGAGTACGACGAGGCCATCGCACTCTACACCCAGTCGATCGAAGCCTACCCCACGGCCGAAGCCTACACCTTCCGCGGCTGGAGCTACTCCTTCCTCGGCGACCATGAGCGCGCCATCGCGGAATGCCTGGAAGCGATCCGGGTCGATCCCGAGTTCGGCAATCCCTACAACGATATTGGGGCTTACCTGATCGAGCAAGATAAATGGGAGGAAGCCATCCCCTGGTTCGAGAAAGCCATCCGCGCGCCGCGCTACGATGCCCGCTGCTATCCTCACTTCAACCTGGGAAGAGTATACGAGCACCGGCGCGATTGGCGGAAAGCCAAAGCGTGCTATGCCCGCGCCATCGAGCTGAACCGGCAGTACCGGCTGGCCTGGGCGGCGCTGAGACGATTGCAGGCGATGTGGAACTGAGTTGTTTTCGCCGCGGATCAACGCGGATGAACGCGGATCAAGAATCAACCACGGAGACACGGAGGTTCTTTAATCGATGGCGACAAATCTTGGGATTGAAGACGCATTGATCGAAAAGGCGCGGCAAGCCGGAGGGCACAAGACCAAGAAGGAGGCCGTCAGCGCCGCTCTTGAGGAATACATCCGCAAGCACCAGCAGTTGCGTGTCCTGGATCTCCGCGGAACCATCGACTACGACTACAAAAGTGCGCGGCGACGCAAACACCTCAAGCATGTGAAGCCGAAGTGAAGCCTCAAGACCTCCGTGTCTCCGTGCCTCCCGTGGTGGACTTTCAAACCTTTGCCGCGATCCAGTCTCCCACCTCACGCGTGCCCAGCGTCCCGCCGATATCCTGCGTGGTTTTCTTCTGCTTAACGGACTCAAGCACGGCGGCGTTGATGCGCTCCGCTTCGGAGGTCAGGCCCAGGAACTCCAACATCATGGCGGCGCTTAGGATAGCGCCCACGGGGTTGGCAATGTTCTTGCCCGCAAACGGCGGCGCCGATCCATGCACCGGCTCGAACAGCGACGTGCGCCCGGGATGAATGTTTCCACTGGGGGCGACGCCGAGTCCTCCCTGCAAAGCCGCGGCCAGGTCGGTGATGATGTCGCCGAACATGTTGTTGGTGACGATCACGTCGAATTGCCGCGGCTCGCGGACCATGTGCAGGCAGAGCGCGTCCACGAACATGTGCTGGCGCTCGATTCCCGGATACTCCTCGCCCACCTGCTTGAAGACGCGCTGCCAGAGCCCGCCGGCGTAGGTCATGACATTGGACTTGTCGGCCATCAGCACTTTCTTGCGGCGCTGTTTCTTGGCCAGCTCGAAGGCGAAGCGAATGATGCGCTCCACCCCCTTGCGGGTGTTGATGTCCTCCTGCGTGGCGACCTCATCGGGCGTGCCCGGCTTGAAGGCGCCGCCCATATCCATGTAAACGCCTTCGGTGTTCTCGCGGACGATGACGAAGTCCACGTCGGCCGGCTCGACGTTCTTGAGCGGGCAGAGCGACGCGTCGAGGAGCTTGACCGGGCGCACGTTGGCGTAGAGGTCCATCTTGAAGCGCATGCCCAGGAGAATTTCCTTGGCATGGATATTCGAGGGCACGCGGGGGTCGCCCAGGGCGCCAAACAGGATGGCGTCGAAATCGCGCGCCAGCGTGGTGAAGCCGTCGGCGGGGATAGTGACGCCGTCCTGGAGGTAGCGGTCGGCGCTCCAGTCGAAGTGCGTGAGCGCGAGCGGCGCACCGGTGGCGGCCAGCACCTTGACGGCTTCGGCGGTGACTTCCTTGCCGATGCCGTCGCCGGGAACGACGGCGATCTTCTTTTTCGCAGCCACGGCGCAGAACCATAGCAGGTTCGCCTTCAAAGTTTCCAGCTTTCGGTGTAGCAACTCGAATCGCCCGTCATTCGCTATAATCGAACTCCTGAGATGACTGCAACCTCTCTGAACCATAAGCTCCCGCCGGCGGGCCGCCTGGTCGAATACTGCGGCGCGCAGACCCCGGCTCTGTTCTCTTCCCCACAGGAGGAGCTGGCCGCATTGCGTACCGGCTGCGGAGTCTTTGACCTGGGCTGGCGCGCGAAGATGGTGGTCACCGGCCGCGACCGTACGCGCTGGCTGAATGGCATGGTCAGCAATAACATCCGCGATCTGGCGCCCGCGCACGGCGTGTACAGCTTCCTGCTCAACCCACAGGGACACATCCTGGGCGACATGTACGTCTTCAACCGCGGCGAGTCGTTCCTGATCGACACCGATCGCGCGCAGGCAGGAAAGCTGGCGCAGCTTCTGAAGAAGTACATCATCATGGACCAGGTGGTGCTCTCCGAAGCCGGAGAAGGCGTGATCACGGCTTTGGGTCTGGAGGGGCCGAATTCCAAAGACGTGCTGGCGCGGGCCGGCTTCGGGCCCAGCGAACTGCAGCCGCTCGAAGTCGAAGACCGGATGTGGCACGAGGTTGCGCTCTCGCTGGTCCGCACCTTGCAGGGCGGTTTTATGATCTGGCTGTCGCCGGAGAACGCAGGCGGGGTGTGGGAAGCGCTGGCCGCGGCGGGCGCCACACCGGTAGGCGCCGAGGCGCTGGAAATGTGGCGGATCGCGGCCGGCATTCCGCGCTATGGCATCGATATCCGCGAGCGCGACCTGCCCCAGGAAACCAGCCAGGAGCAGGCGCTGAATTTCACCAAGGGCTGTTATATCGGGCAGGAAATTGTGGAGCGGATTCGCGCGCGAGGCGGCGTGCACCGCCGCTTCACCGGCTTCAATTTCGACCACCAAGCGCCGCCGCCGGCGGGCACCAAGATCGAGCGCGACGGGCGCGAGGTAGGGGAAATCACCAGCGTGGCGGTGCTGCTTTCGGGCCAGGCCGTAGGATTGGGCTATCTGCGGCGCGAGGCCGGCGGACCGGGTACGGCGATCGAGATAGGCGGGGTGCAGGCCACGGTCGCGGAACTGCCGTTCAACATCTGACATCTGAAAACTGTTTTTCCCATGATAGAAAAGAAAAGCGAATTCGTAGTCACCGACAAGCGGAAGTTCACTTCCGAAGGCGAACTGCGTCCGGAGATGCCGGGCGAGGAACGGCCGGCGCCGAAGCCGCCGGAACCGCCAGCAGCAGCTAGCCCCAAGACCGAAGCCGCCCCTCCGCCCGCGGACCAACCCGCCGTGCCGCCAGCGCCCTCAGCGGCCGAGCAGCAGGCGCAGGACAACGCGTACCGCGATTCCGGCAAGCAGTTCGAGCGGGCCGCCTTCCGCGGGCGCACTCCCCAGGACTACGAGATGAACTTCGAGCGCCTGGTGGCCTCCCTCTACATGACCGCCATGATGCAAATGGGGCTGGTGCACGAAGAGGGACAGCAACCCGGGGCCGACCTGCTGGGCGCCAAGCAGACCATCGACACTCTGGGGCTGCTGCAGGAAAAGACCAAAGGCAATCTCACCGACCAGGAGCAGCACCTGCTGCAGAACTGCCTCTACGAGCTGCGCATGGGCTTTGTGGAGCTGACCAATGCGCTGGCGCGGCAGGCTCCGCCCGACCTGTCGGCGCCCGGCGGCAAGCCAAAATGAAAGCCGTGCTGACCGTGCTGGGCAGCGGCACTTCCATGGGGGTGCCGACCATCGGCTGCACCTGCGCGGTGTGCAGCTCGCCGGACCCGCACGACCGCCGCACCCGTCCCTCGGTGCTGGTCCAGTACGAAGGCCACGCCGTGCTCATCGACACCACCCCCGACTTCCGACAGCAGGCCATCCGCGAAGGCCTTCGCCATTTGGACGCGGTGCTCTATACCCACGCCCATGCCGACCACATCCTCGGCCTCGATGACCTACGCCCGCTCACCTTCTGGCGCGACGGCAAGATCCCGCTCTACGGCCATGCACCAGTGGTCGAGCGCCTGCGGCACATCTTCAGCTACATCTTCGAAGGCGACTACAACTACGGTGGCCGAGCCGAAGTGCAGCTCCACGAGATCAACGGGCCGGTGGAGCTGTTCGGCGCCTGCTTTCTGCCGGTGAAGGTGATGCATGGGTCGGAGGAGATTCACGGTTATCGTTTCGGATCGGCGGCCTACGTCACCGACTTTAGCGAGATTCCGGAGGAATCCATGGCCCAGCTCACCGGGCTGGACATCCTTTTCTTGGACGCGCTGCGCCGCCGCCCGCACCCCACCCACTCGACGCTGGAAAACTCGGTGCGCCTGGTGGAGCGCTTGCAGCCGCGGCGCGCCTTCTTCACCCACATCTCGCACGACCTCGGCCACGCCGAAACCAACCGTTCCTTGCCGGAAAATGTGCGCCTGGCGCATGACGGGCTGAAGCTGGAGTTCGAGATCTGAGGCATCGCTCGATGCAAGTCTTCCGCCATCTCGAAGAAGTGCCGGCTGATTTCGGGCCAGCCGTCATCAGCGTGGGGAACTTCGACGGCGTCCACCGCGGCCACCAGGCGGTGCTGGCGCAGGTAGTGCGGCGGGCGAACGAGCAAGGCGCCAGGTCGCTGGCCGTGACCTTTGAGCCGCATCCCACGCGCATCCTCCGTCCGGACGTGGCGCCGCGGCTGATTACGCCTCTGCCGCGCAAACTCGAGCTGCTGGCGGCCACGGGTCTCGAGGCCACACTGGTGCTTCCATTCTCGCGCGACCTCTCGCTCACCCCGCCGCGAAAATTTGCGGAAGAGATTCTGGGAAAGCGTCTGCGCGCGCTCGAGGTTCACGAGGGCGCAAATTTCCACTTCGGACACAAGGCGCAAGGCGATGTGCGTCGGCTGGCGGAGTACGGCCGCGAAGCCGGTTACGAGGTGAAAACCTATCCCGAGATGAAGGTGCGGGGCGACAAGGTGTCGAGCAGCCGTGTCCGCGAGCTGCTGAAGCAGGGCAAGGTGGCGCGGGCGCGGCAACTGCTGGGACGGGTCTTCAGCCTGGTGTCCACTCCCGGCCGCGGCCGCGGCTACGGCCACAAGTACACGGTGCCCACCATCAACCTGAGCCAGTACGACGAGCTGGTACCGGGAGACGGCGTCTACGTCACGCGCACGCGCATCAACGGCGAGTGCTTCGATTCGGTCACCAATGCCGGCTACCGCCCGACCTTCGGACACGAGTCGTTCGCGGTCGAGACCCACCTGCTGAACTTTCATCCCATCGAACTGACGGCGCAGACCGAGGTGGAACTCTTCTTCCTGTACCGGCTGCGCGGGGAGATCAAGTTTCCCTCGGTCGAAGCGCTGCGCGAGCAGATTGCGCACGACGTGCGCCGGGCGCGGCATTATTTCCATCTGGCGCCGAAGGGCGGCTTTTAGCTCTTGGCTCTTGGCGCTGCCGGATGTAGCGCCGGGACGGCGGCGATACATTGTCTGTCACTCCGCGATCGACAGCCGCACATCCGTAGGCGCTTCGCCACCCTTGTCGGGGATCTGGATGGCAATGCTGGCGGCCAGCACGATCACAATCCCCACCGCCTGCAGCCAGTGCAGCGACTCCGCGATGAACGCCGCCGCAAACAGGATGGCGAACACCGGTTGCAGGCAACTCGTCACCACCGCGCGGGTGGCGTCCAGGTATTGCAAGCCCGCAAAGTAGAACGAGAACGGCAGCAGGATCGAGATCACCGCGAAGATCGCCATGAAGCCCCATTGCCTGGCGGAGTAGTGGGCCGCAACGATGACCCAGGGCGGGCTCACGATCATCCAGAACAAAGTGGCGGCGAAGAAGGCCCAGACCAGCACGCGCCAGCGCTCATTCTGTGCCAGCACACCGTGGCCGTACACATTGTAGAAGGCGAAGGCGGCGGCGCCGAGCAAGCCCGCGGCCAGTCCCAGGCCGTTGAGGCGCAGGTGCGCGGGTCCACCGATGCCGATGGCGAGCCCGCAGCCCACCACCGCGGCGGCTACCGCGCTGACCCGGCGCACCGTGGCGCGCTGCTTGCCTCGCGCCAGCAGATACAGCAGCACCCACACCGGCGCGGTGTAGAACAGGATGATGGCGGTCGCCACCGAAGTCTTGGCCAGGGCGACGTAATAGAAGAAGTTGGCGAACGACATGCCAACGATCCCCAGCAGAAAGCAGCGCAGCACATCCTTCCTTGCCAGAACAAGGGCCGAGCGGCCGCCCAGCCACAGCACGATGGGCGTCAGGATCAGGAAAGAAAAGCTGATCCGGGTTTGCGTGATGATCACCGGCCCGAGCGAGGGCGAGTGGGTGAACATGCGTCCGGTGAACACCGCCCGGCCGAGGCTGGCGGCGCCGCCCCAGCAGAAGGCCGCCGCCGCGATGGAGAGATATCCGCGGAGGGCGTGCCGGCGGTGTGCGGGCACGGCAGTGGTCTCGCGCACTTCCCGGATGACCTTGGTCATGGCAGGCGCTGGGGATGGCTAGGAGCTGAGCAGTTCGTCAATGCGTTCCGGATCAAACCCGATGACCACCTCGTCGCCGATGACCACGGTCGGAGTGGCGCGGCTGTGGTAAGTCTCGACCAGCTCGCGGACAGCGCCGAAATCATGGCTGACGTCGCGTTCTTCGAACGGAATGCCTCTCGCCGAGAGGTAAGCTCGCGCGGTGGAGCACGGAGGTCAGCCCGGCTGGCTGAACAGCAGGATGCGCTTGGGTTCCGTCATAGGCCCATCTGACGAGGCGGCGCGCGCGCGGGCTGCTTTTTTTCTTCACATAACCCGATGACCCGGTGACCCGATCTCCCGATTATCTTCGGTTGTCGGTCTGCGGCTCGGTATGAATGAGAACTTTGAACAACTCGGGTGCTTGCTGCTTGAAGCGGATCTCCAGCTCGGTGGAGATGTCGTGCACGCGCGAGAGCGGCAGCGTGTCCGGCAAAGTGCAGTGGCAGGAGACGTTGATGTGGCTGCCGGCTCGTTTCAGGGTGAGCTCGTGCATATCGAGAATTTCGGGGAACTCGCTCGCGATGCGGCGCAGCCGGCGCTCCAGCGCGGGATCGCGAATCTCGTCGGTGGCCTCGATGTGCGCCGGCTCGCTCTCGATGTGGGTAAGGATGGAGGAAATCTCCGGCACCTCGGCGCGAATGTCGCCTTCCAGGCGGGTCACCAGGTCGTGCGCGTCCTTGAGCGGCATGCGCTCATCGAGTTCCAGGTGCTGCTCCACGTGCAGGAATCCGCCGAAGTTCTGCACGCTGACCTCGTGCACGTTGAGGTTGCTGCGTGCGGCCACGCCGCGGATGCGGTCGAAGAGGTTCTCCTCCCGCGGGGCGCGGGGGATGGGATGCACCACCACGTCGGCATCGGGAAGCACGTGGTGGACGGCTTCGGCCACGTCTTCCGCCACCTGTCCTGACTTCTGGAAGGTGACGTTGCGGCGCAGCGCCACCGAGAGGTCGGCGAAGTAGCGGTTGCCGGCGCGGCGGATGCGGACGCGATCCACGTCCACCACGCTCTCTACCCGCGCGACCTCGTCGAGGATGCGGGCGCGCACGTCCGTGGGCGCGGCGTCCAGCAGCGCGTCGATGGTCTGGCGCGCCAGACGCGAGCTGACGTACACCACCACCCCGGCGACGATTAGGGCGGCGACGGGGTCGGCGTCGCGCAGCCAGCCGATCTTGAGGAGGTGGCCGAGCTTGACCAGCACCAAACCGAGGATGACCACGCCGCTCGACCAGATGTCGGTCGAGAAGTGCAGAGCATCGGCCTGCAACGCCTGGCTGTCGTATTTGTCGGCGACGCGCCGCAGCGCCCGCGAACGCCACCAGTCCACCACCATCGACGCGAGCAGCACCAGGAACGCAGCCACGGTGGGCTCGATCTCTACGTGGTGGAAGAACAGCCGCACGATGGCCTCGTACACGATCCACACGCAAGTCAGCAGCAGCAGGCCGGTCTCCAGGAAGGCTGAAAAGTTCTCGACCTTGCCGTGGCCGTACTGGTGGTCAGCGTCGGCTGGCTTGTCGGAAACGCGTACCGAGAGCAGGGTGATGAAGGCGGCAATCAGGTCCAGCCCCGAATGCGCTGCCTCGGAAAGAATGCCGAGGCTGCCGGTGGTGATGCCGACCACCACCTTGAGCGCGGTGATAGCGGTGGCTGCCAGCACGGAGTTGAATGCTACCCCGCGCTTTTCCACGCGCATTGCGTTGGCGCCGGCGTTGAGGTTGGGGGCAGCCATCTCCCGGCATTTTACGCTTGTGGTGCGGAGCGCCGAACCCGGACTCCGCGCCGCCCGCCCGCAGTGAGAGCTTGTGCTAGCATGACCAGAGACCTCTAAGGAGTGAAGCGCCCCATGCGCCTTTTCGTTCTGGTACTGATGATGTGCCTATGTACGCTTCTGACCGCGGGACAGACGAGTTCCCCTCAGGCCCCTCCCGCCACCACCCCCAGTCCTGCCGCCGCTCAGGGAGAAAAACCCGGCAAACCGGCCGCGCCCGCCAAGCCGCCCTCCGCCAGACAACAGGCCGAGGAAGCCAGGGAAGTGGCGCCGGATGCGGCTGTCATCACCATCAAGGGGCTGTGCCCGGCTCCTGCGCGCAAGGCGGCGAGCAAGACGGCCCACGCTGCCGCGCCGGCCAAGCCCGCAACCTGCCAGACCGTGATTACCAAGAAGGAACTGGAGATGGTGATCGAAACCGTCCGGCCGAATCTGCAGCCCGGGCAACGGCGGATGCTGGCGCAGCAGTATGTTGAGCTGCTGGTGGTGGCCAACGCCGCCGCCAAGGCTGGTATCGAAAAAGAGCCCAAAGTGAAGGAACAGCTCCGGCTGCAGAAGCTGCAGATACTGGCCACCGCCTACTCGAAGGAGCTGCAGCAGAAAGAAGCGGAAGTTCCGGAAGCCGACATTGAGAAGTACTACAAGGAGAATGCGGCGAAGTACGAGCAGGCCAAGCTGCTGAGGATCTACGTTCCTATGGTGACGGAGGAGGGCAAGCCGCCCGACACCGCAGCAAGCAAAGCCCTGGCCGAGAAGATCCAGCAGCGCGCTGCCGCGGGCGAGGACTTCGACAAACTGCAGAAGGAAGCCTTCAGCGCCGCCAGCAACAAGGGCACGGCCCCGCCCGTGGAGCTGGGGGAACGCCGTCGTGGCACCCTGCCGCCCAAGCAGGAAGAGGCCGTGTTCGGCCTGAAGCCTGGGGAAGTCTCTGCTGCCCTCGATGAGGCTTCCGGGTACTACATCTACAAACTGGTCAGCAAGGATGCCGTCCCGCTGGACACGGTGCACGACGAGATCAAGGGCACGCTGGGCCGGGAGCACTTGCGCGAGAGCATGGAGAAAGTGCGCAATTCGGCGGAGCCGACGTTCAACCCGGCGTACTTCGGGAGCGCGGCTCCGCCGGAGACTGGCGGGGAAGTCCATCCGCGCCCCGGCGGAGCGTGGAGCGGGCCAAGACTGCCAGCCCCGGCAACGGCCCCGCCGCAGCCGGCGACGCCTGCGCAACCGGCAACACCTCCAGGCACGAGCGAGGCGCCCAAGCCGCCTCCTCCGGCCCCGCCGCCCAGCAAGTAGGGATGTCCGCACCCGAGAAGACGGTGGTGGTCACTGGCGTAGCCGGCAACCTGGGAGTGCGCCTGCTGCGCGAGATCCCCGAGTTCGAGGTCTTCGGGCTCGACCTGCATCCCCTGCGTGACGAGTCCGCCGTCCCGAACCCTCAGTCCTTCCATTTCCAGACCATCGACCTGGGCGAAGAGCCTTCCAGCCACGAACTGATCGAGTTGCTGCGCACGTCGGAAGCGCAGTCGGTGGTGCACCTGGCGTTTGTCATCGATCCCATGCGCACCGGGGTGCTGGACGTGGAGCGCATGTGGCGCATCAATGTGGCCGGCACGGCGCGGGTGATGGAAGCCATCTCGGTGGTAAACCGCAACGGCGGCGTGATCAAGAAGTTTGTCTATGTCAGCAGCGTGGCGGCCTACGGATCGGACCTCGCCGCGCCGGCGACCGAGGACCATCCGCTGGCCGGGCACACCCTGCCCTACGCCATCCACAAGCGCGAGGCCGACCAGGTGGCGCAGGCGCGCGCCAAGACCATGGGCGCCTGCAGCACCTACATCCTGCGGCCACACATCTTCGCCGGCGCCAGCATGCGCAATTACCTCATCAACATCCTCCGCGGCACCCCCTACGGGCAGGGCCGGCTGGGGCGCTGGATGGAGCAGGGCGGACGCAAGCTGCCGGCGCTGGTCCCCTACGGCCGCAAGTATCTCGACACTCGCTTCCAGTACGTGCACGTAGATGACATGGCACGCCTGCTGGCGTGGGTCCTGCGGCAGCGCGATGTGACACGGACGCTCACCATCCTGAACGTAGCCGGACGCGGCGAGGCGCTCACCTTCGAGCGTTGCGCGCAAATCGCCGGTTCCAAGGTGACCCGGCTGCCGGGCAAAAGCGGCTGCCGCCTGGCGCTTAGCCTGGGGTGGAAGCTGGGCCTCTCCTCCGTGCCCGCCGCGGCCATTCCCTATCTCACCGGCACCTACCTCATGGATACCCGGCGGCTGCGGGAACTCCTGGGAAAGGATTACGAGGACGTGATCCGGCATACCTGCGAAGAGGCGCTGGCGGACAGCTTCACTGTATGTCATCCCGAGCGAAGCGCGACGTGAGCTTGCGAGCGGAGCGCGAGTCGAGGGACCCCTTTACGACAGGAATCGTGCGAGTAGGGGTGCTTCGACTCGCGCGGGCAAAAGCGACCCGCACTCGCTCAGCATGACAGTCGAATGCGAACAACTACTCCGAAGCTTCCAGCTACGTCGCTACGGCTTTGCTCCGCGATACAACCCCGCAATCCCAAACGTATATGGTGTCCAGCTCACGTTACCAAACCCGGCGGCGCGCATGCGCTCCAGCATCTGCGCAGGATCGGGAAAGCGTTCGACCGACGCCGGCAGGTAGGCGTACGGTCCGCGGACCCCGGAAATGACGGTCCCGACCACCGGCAACACCCGACGGAAGTACACCCTGTAGACCTTCCCCAGCCCTCCCTTGGGCTCACCGAAATCGAGGATGCCCACCTCCCCACCCGGTCGCAGCACACGAAAGATCTCGCGTAGCCCGGCATCGTAGTTGGTGAGATTGCGAAAGCCGAAGGCCGAGACCACCAGGTCGAAGCACGCGTCGCGGACGGGCAGAGAGAGCGCGTCGGCTTCGAGCAGCTTCACGCGGCCGTGCGCCTTGCGTCCGGCCAGCGTCAGCATGGTGTGGGAAAAATCCGCGCCGAAGATGGATGCCGAAGCGGCGGCCTGCCGCCGCAAGGCCAGCGCCATGTCCGCGGTGCCGCAGCACAGGTCGAGCACGCGAGCGTCGGGACGCGCCAGGATGTGCGCGAAGGTGCGCGCGGCGCGGCGCCACCACAAGCGGTCCACGTTCATCGAGAGCACATGGTTGAGCAGGTCGTAGCGGGGCGCGATTGCGGTGAACATCTCGCGCACGGCGCGCGCGGCCGCCCGCTGATCGTGCGCGCCGGCAGGCGCCGCGCCGGCCACCGCGGGTTTGTCGGGTGCGGACAAGCTCATGCCTGCGAGAGTGTGCGCAATTTGTCCACGGCTTGCAGCACCGCGCGTTCGGGGACGTCGCCCACGATCTCCACCCTCCCAATCTCGACCGGGAGCACGAAGTGGATGGCGCCATCAACGGTCTTCTTGTCGGCGCGTAGCCGCCGGACCACATTCCGGCTGCGCGCCGTCACCCGCGGCAAGGGCGCGTAGGCCAGCACAGTGGAGATGATGCGGCGCGCGATCTTGGCGTCGGTCTTCTGCAGGCCCACCCCGATCATGGAGGCCGCCACCATGCCCCAGGCCACGGCCTCGCCGTGCAGGTAGTGCTTGTACGAGGTCTCGGCCTCGAGCGCGTGGCCGATGGTGTGGCCGAAATTCAGGATGCGGCGCAGGCCGGACTCGCGCTCGTCGGCGGCGACCACCGCGGCTTTCACCTCGACACATTCCGCGATCAGCCACTCCAGCGCCGCGGGATCACGGCGCAGGATGGCTTCGCGCTCCTTCTCCATGAAGTCGAAAATCTGGGGACTGCGGATGACGCCGCACTTCAGCGCTTCGTGCAGGCCGGCGCGGTACTCGCGCTCGGGCAGCGTGGCTAGAACACCAGGATCGATCAGCACCAGCCGCGGCTGGTGAAAGGTTCCCAACAGGTTTTTGCCGGCCGCGAGGTCGACGCCCGTCTTGCCGCCGATGGCTGCGTCCACCTGCGCCAGGAATGTCGTTGGGATCTGCACGAAGTCGAGCCCGCGCATGTAGATCGAGGCCAGAAAGCCGGCCACGTCGCCCACCACGCCGCCGCCGAAGGCGACCAGCAGAGAGCGGCGGTCGGCCCCGCGCTCCACCAGGCGCGTAGCCAGCTCTTCGACGGTGGCCATGGTCTTGTAGCGCTCGCCGTCGCCCATCTCCAGTTTGTGAAATGGGAGCTTGGCCTGGCTCAGCGAATCGGCGAGCGCGCTGCCCCAGTGCTTCCGTACCGCGGCGTTGGTGATCACAAACACGGACGGACTGCCGTCGGCGCGCAACTGCGCGAGCTGCGCTCCGGCGTCGCGCACGAGGCCATTCTCGATGCGCGCCTCGTACGCCGGCTGAACCGCGATGGTGACCGTCTTCACGTTGACTGCCATGATAGCCCACCACGCGGCAATCGGACGCGCGGCTGCGTGGTACCATGACCCGCCTATGAAGTCAGTGCCGGCCGAGACCGATTACATCGTGGTGGGCGCGGGGGTTGCCGGCATGCGCGCCGCTATCGATCTGGCCGCCGCCGGACGCGTGCTGGTGCTGGCCAAGAGCGAAGTGACCGAGTCAGCCACGCAGTACGCGCAGGGCGGAGTGGCGGTCGCGCTCAGCGACGAAGACGAGATCGGCCTGCACCTGCAGGATACGCTCGACGCCGGCGACGGGCTCTCCAATCCCGAGGCGGCGCGGGTCCTGGTCGAGGAAGGGCCAGCACGCATCCAGGAACTGATCGACTGGGGCACCGAGTTCGACCGCCAGGGCACCAAGCTCACTTTCACCCGCGAAGGCGCGCACAGCCGCTCCCGCATCCTGCACGCCCATGGCGATTCCACCGGTCGCGAGATGGCGCGCGCTCTCTACGCCAAGGCCGCGGCGCTGAAGCACATTTCGTTTTGGGAGTGGGAGTTCACCGCCGACCTGAGCGTGCGCGACGGACGTGTGGCCGGCATACGGGTGATGAACGAACACGGCGAGACGCGGGAGGTGCACGCGCACGCTGTCCTGCTGGCTACCGGCGGCCTGGGACAGGTATATCGCGAAACGACTAACCCCGGAGTGGCCACCGGCGATGGCGTGGCCATGGCCTTCCGCGCCGGCGCCGAAATCCAGGACATGGAGTTCGTGCAGTTCCATCCCACCGCGCTCTACGTGAAGAAGGCGCCGCGGTTCCTGCTGTCGGAGGCGTTGCGCGGAGAAGGCGCTTACCTGCGCAACGTAGAGATGGTTCGCTTCATGCCCAAGTACCACGAGATGGCGGAACTGGCGCCGCGCGACGTGGTGGCCCGCGCCATTGCCCACGAGCTCGAGGTCTCGCGCCTGGCCGACCCGGTGGTATACCTCGACCTGACGCATCTCGATCCCGACCACCTGGCAGCGCGCTTCCCCCGCATCCACGCCACGTGCCTGGAATACAACATCGACATCGGCACCGACCTGATCCCGGTGCGGCCGGCGGCGCATTACGCCATGGGCGGCGTGCGCACGGATTTGCACGGGCGCACCAGCCTGCCCGGACTCTACGCCGCGGGCGAGGCCGCCTGTACCGGAGTGCATGGCGCCAACCGGCTGGCCAGCAACTCGCTGCTCGAAGGCCTGGTGTATGGCGCGCGCACCGGCGCAGCCATCCACGAAGAGGCGCAGCCAGCCCGCGCCAACGCCCACGCCAAAGCGTGCAAGCCGGCGGCGGGCGGGAGCGCCGTCCCCGACGCGCACGGAGCGGAAGAGATTATCCGGGCGGTGCGCGACCTGGCGTGGAAGAACATCGGCATCGTGCGCACCGGCTCGGGGCTGCGCGAGGCCATCGAGCAACTGGAGAAGTGGCGCGCCTGCCTGCCGCCGATGAACGGCCGGCGGCAGTGTGAAGCCAACAACATCTTCCAAACCGCGATGCTGATCGCGCGCTCTGCCCTGGCCCGCCTGGAAAGCCGCGGCGCGCATTACCGGCTCGACTACCCGTCCCACAATGACGCCCGGTTCAAGAAGCATTCGATCGTGCGTGGAGATGCGATACGGTTTGAGTGAGACCACCTACGCCTCGGTCTTCTTCCCCGGAAACACCAGGGACGCGATCACCGAGATCACCAGGATCCCTCCCACCACCGATAACGCCACGCCAATCGGAATGTGGACATACTCCGAAGCCAGCATTTTCACCCCAATAAAGATGAGGATCACCGACAGCCCGTAGTGCAGGTAGTGGAAGACCTCCATCATCCCGGCCAGGGCGAAGTAGAGCGAGCGCAGCCCCAGGATGGCGAACACGTTGGAGGTGTACACGATGAAAGGGTCGCGGGTGATGGCCAGGATCGCCGGGATCGAGTCGGTGGCGAACATCAGGTCCGTGGTCTCGACCACGATGAGCACCACGGCCAACGGGGTGGCGATCCACTGCGCGCCGCGCTGCACGAAAAACTTCCGGCCTTCGTACTGCGGCGCAATGGGCACGAACCGGCGGAACAGCTTCAGCACCGGGTTGTTCTCCGGATGGATCTCCGTCTCCTGCTGTTTGAACAGGCGAATGCCGGTGTAGACGAGGAAGGCGCCGAACAGGTAGATGATCCAGTGCAGGCGGTTGATGAGGGTCACGCCGCCGAGGATGAACGCCGCCCGCATCACCAGCGCGCCCAGGATGCCCCAGTACAGCACCGCGTGCTGGTGCAAACGGTCTACGCGGAAGTAGCGAAAGATCAGCAGGAAGACGAACAAGTTGTCCATGCTGAGCGATTCTTCGATCAGGTAGCCGGTGACGAACTCCAGCGCCAGCTCGGAGTTGGGCCGGGTGGCATGGGGCACCAGGTGATGTCCGAACTGGTGTACCAGCAGGGCGAACAGGCCGGCCAGCGAGACCCACACGAAGGTCCAGGCGATGGCTTCCTTGAAGCGGACAACGTGTGCCTTGCGATGGAAGACGCCCAGGTCCAGGACCAGCATCAACAGCACGAACGCGTTGAAGACGACCCAGAAGACCCAGTTGGGAAGCATGCCGAGGCCATTGTAAAGCCAGTAGAGATGTGGCTCGCTAGCGCCTTCCGTCAGCCCGTTTTTGGAAGATCACGTTGGGCTGTGAGGCGCGTCACGGCGGCCAAGCCGTGCGGTGCTTATATTCCGGCCCGCCAGACTAGGGAGACGGTCTGCATCCTGTCTTGTGTCACAAGTGGGACAAGGCGGAGGTATGGGATTGTCTCTTGGAAAGAAATCGGGGCTTTGGCACGCCGCCACTTCAATTCACTTCAATTCACTTCTTGCAAACGCTGCATTTTCGCAGCCTGGAGAATCCTCATGGATACTTTTGGCAGGAGAGCCGTCTTCATTGTGGTAATTGCCCTGTTTCTCACTCTTTTCACATTTGCGCAGACGCAGGGGGTAGCGACCCCGGCTGTATGCAGCAAAACCGGGGTGCAGGCGCCGTTCTGTACCGCAGTCCGCGGCGACCGCGCTGAAGGATGGCTGCCGCAGAGCCGTTCGGAGGTCATGGCGCGCAATGGCATCGTCACCACCAGTCAACCACTGGCGGCGGAAGCCGGATTGCACATTCTCCGCATGGGAGGCAATGCTTTCGACGCTGCGGTCGCAACTGCGGCCACGCTCAATATCGTCGAACCCATGAACATCGGCATGGGAGGCGACCTGTTCGCTCTGCTTTATGTGGCCAAGGAGCACAAGCTGTATGCCTTGAATGCCAGCGGTAAAGCGCCTAGCGGCGCCACCGTGGCCCACTACAACAGCCTCGGTTATACCTATGTTCCCGGGGTATCGACACCAGGACCAGGTGGTGGCATGCCGGGCGCCGGCATTCTTACTGTCACGGTACCCGGTGTGGTTGATGGCTGGGACCAGGTTCTCAAGCGCTTTGGCACGATGAGCTTCAAGGAGGTCTTGAACCCCGCCATCGAATATGCGGAAAACGGCTACGCGGTTTCAGAGCGCATTTCGAACGACTGGACTATCCCCAATGCAATGGGTCCGGTGCCCAGCAATCCGGCGGGATGCTGCACGCAGAAAGATCCCGACACGATCGCTGCCTGGACCATCAATGGCCAGAGTCCAAAGCCCGGCCAGATCTTCAAGAACCCAGACCTGGCACATTCGTTTCGCTTGCTGCAAGAGCATGGACGGGAGGTCTTCTACAGAGGAGAAATCGCGCAGGCCATCGTGGCCAAATCTACTGCTCTGGGCGGCACAATGACCCTGCAAGACCTGGCTAGCTATTCGGTGGAGTGGACGACTCCGCCCACGACCGCCTATACGCCGGGTGGCAGCACCTCCGGGAACCCGACTTACCAGGTTTATGAGTTGGGACCGCCTTCGCAAGCCTGGGCCACCCTTGAGGAACTCAATATCCTGCAAGTGTGCGTGCCTAAGCTCGGCTATAACCTTGCCACCCTCGGACCCACATCGCCCGAGTACTGGCATTTCCTGATTGAAGCCAAGAAGTTGGCCTATAGCGACCTGTTCGAATACAACGGCGACCCGGACTTCGTTACGGTTCCGGTGGCGCAGTTGACCTCGCCTGCCTATGCCGCGACTCTATGCTCGAAGATCAACCCCAACGTGGCTGGGCCTGCGGGCGTAAAGGGCAATTCAGTCAGCGACACGATTGTGCTCTCGGTCGCGGACCGCTGGGGCAACATGGTTGCGTGGGTCAACAGCAACTATGCCGGCTTCGGCTCCGGAATCACTGTTCCAGGCTACGGATTTATCCTCCACAACCGGGGAGGCCTGTTCACCCTGGATCCGACGAGCCCGAACGTGATCCAACCACACAAACGCCCATTCAATACTCTTTCCGCCGGATTCGCCGCATTCAACGGCCAACCCTTGATGGTCTTCGAGTTGATGGGCGGGTCGCAGCAGGCGCAAGGACACATGCAAGTGCTGGTGAACATGTTTGATCTGGGCTCGAATGTGCAGGCTGCAACTGATATGGCGAGGTTCAGCCACGATCAGCCCAGCAATACCGTCAGCCTGGAGTCGCAACTGTTCAACCTGGTTGGCGCGCAGCTTAAGGCCATGGGACATGTCGCGTCGTCAGCTAATGGCTCGCCGATGGGCGGTTTTCAGGCGATCATGTTCACTCCTGATCCGGACGGGTCCCCATCGGACAACACGTCAAGGGAGGATCACCACCGGCCCATCAATGGCTTCTATCGAGCCGGGTCGGATCACAGAAAGGATGGTGAAGCAATCGGCTGGTAACCCAGTCAGTCCTTGAGTCGGGTGGTCAAGCACCCGCAGAGGGGATGCGTTCCAGTGCATCGGCGAACGGCTTCGGTCGTTCGCCGATCGCTTGCGCGGGCTGATTGCTGCCTGCTACTTCTCCCCGCTGAGCACATCCCAGCCACGGCGGCCGAGATCCCAGAAGAAGGTCCAAGCGATGGCTTCCTTGAAGCGGACAACGCGCGACCTGCGGTGGAAGACGCCCAGGTCCAGGACCAGCATCGCCACCACAAACGCGTTGAAGACTACCCAGAAGACCCAGTTGGAAGGCATGCCGAGGCCATTGTAAAGCCAGGACGCCTGCCAGTTCGCTCTGGCAAAATGCTTCTAGCCCCCCGCGAGCAGGCTGGGCCAGGGCGATCGCAATTCCCGCGACCCCTGTCCCAACTGCTGACGAGGGTTGTCAGTTAGTGAGAACCCCGGTTATCAACAACTACCCGGTCTCCGCTCCCTCCGTTGTGATGGAAGTCACTGCAATTGGCGGGGGTGGGCTTACAATTCGCCCGTTATGAATCGCGTTGTGTTATCAGTGTTGTTCTACGCTATCGCCGTTCAGGTTGTTGCACACGCTCAAAGTCCCGTGGACAACCTGCAGGTGGTCTTTCCGGGCAAGACGTGGAGTGTAGTAATCAACTCACCAGGGTTTGTCGCCAAGGTGAACGGCATGCAAAAGGACGGACGGCAATACCTGATGGCGACAAACGACAAAACCGGTATGAATCTCTCAGTATCTCTCGAGCGCAGTTCGCACACTGCCGACGCAAACAGCTGCTCAGGATTTCTCCGTAAACGCGTTGAGAGTCTCAGCGGATTGGGATTACAGGATGTGAAATATCTCACCGTGGGTGGGATGGCAGCTGCCGAATACCTCGTGCCCGAAGCGCAAGGCTATAAGCTGCGCCAAAACCACCTTGTTGCCTGCACCGCAAAAGAGGACGTGTATGTGGACGTCCATCTTTCAAAGACCCACTTTAAACCGGAAGAAGAGCCATTGTTCACGTTGCTGATGAACTCCGTCACCATTGCTGATAATGCGTCGGCGACCGCAGCGGCTTCCAAATCGTCAAACACGCGGGACACTTCTAGTGCGGATTTGGGATTCAAGCTTTCGCTCCCAGACCACGAAGGACAACTGCGCTGGTCTGCGCCTGGATTCAAGATCGTCGAATCATCAGTCAAGCCCAATGGGAATGAGATCGGCATCCGCGGGACGGAAGAATCGAAGCGTTTAACATTCTTGGGTTTCCTTTTCCTGTTTCCAGAACAGGCACCCATGACCAGTACCAAATGCCGCGATGGAGTAATGGAGCCAGCAAAGAAGGAAAACCCACAGCTTAAGATTCTTTCGACGCTGGAGAGGCCTGCAACTGCTGGCCCGCCGATTTCGTTAGTTCGTTATGTGGCAGAACGCAAAGGAAGCAAGTCTCTGTACAGCGTCCGTGGGTTTGTGGCGTCTGCTGACTTGTGTGGTGATCTTGAAGTCTACAGTGAAACCCCGATCAATGCGGACGATACAGAGTTGAAGGCGCTCTTTGACAGCTATGTACTCGAGACAAACTACGCGCCCAGATTTGTAGATGCATTCCTTTATGCGCAACTCCTCTACAAGAAGCAGATGTACAAAGCCGCTGCGCCAATATTTGAAACTGCCCTAGCCAAATTGCGCGGGAGTACGAGCCCGGACGCGACAACGCTGCGGAGAATAGCAACTGACCAAGCCGGCATGGCCTACGGAATGTCAGGCAATCTTGATAGAGCACGAGCGATTTTCAAGCAGGCGATTGAACAAGATCCGGATTACCCCATGTACTACTACAACCTCGCATGCGCAGATGTTGAAGAGAAAAAGCTCGCGGACGCCCAAGTTCACCTTCAGCAGGCATTCGCGCGGAAGGCCAATGTTTTGTCCGGTGAAAGGATGCCAGACCCCACGAAAGATGATTCGTTTCTTCCGTACAAAAACAATAAGGAATTTTGGTCTTTCCTGCGGAGCCTACAGTCGAACTAGCGGTAGGGTTCGGTGAGTCGGGATAATTGTTGAAAAATCGCCTTCCCACTAACAATCGTGGTATCGGCGCGGCGTTGAGGATTGTAAAACCAGAACGTCTACTTCTCCCCGCTCAGCACATCCCAGCCGCGGCGCCCGAGGTCCCAGAAGATGAACCCGGCGCAGGCGGCGGCGGTGGCCAGCAAGGCAATTCCCGTCCCCGGGTGTCCGAAGATGATGTAGCCGATGCCGAACAGCGAACCGTAGATGAGGGCGCAGCCGGCGAGCCAGTCGGCGGCGGACCAGAGCAGGCTCTGTTTTGACGGCTGTTGCTCGAAGCCGATAACGGCGCGCCATCCCGCTGCAGCCGGGCGAACGCGCTGGTAGAACTCGCGCAGCTTGGCGGCAGGTTCGGGCGGAGTAAGGAACGTGACCACCAGCCAGGTGATGGTGGTGCAAGCCGTGGTCAGGATCATCAGCCAGGCAAAGCCGTGGGGGTCGGACGCGTTCAGCGGGCCGGCGGGCAAGCGCGAATCAATCGACCGCAGATGCTCAACCAGGCCCGTTGCCGCGCGCGATTGCAGCAGCAGCGACGAGATGCCCGCCGCGCTCATGGCACTGATCTCCGACCAGGCGTTGATCCGCCACCAGAACCAGCGCAGCATAAACACCAGGCCCGCGCCCGCGCCGATGGAGATCAGGAACTTCCACGCCACCTCGATCGAACTCATGAAGTACGTCGCAATCGCCGCCAGCAGCGTCACCACGATGGTCGCGAGGCGCGATGCGCGGACATAGTGCCGCTCGCCGGCGTCGCGCTTCACGAAGCGGCGGTAGAAATCGTTGATCATGTAGGACGCGCCCAGGTTGATGTGCGTGCCGATGGTGGACATGTAGGCGGCGGCGAAACCGGCCAGCATCAGCCCGCGCAGGCTTGCCGGCAGGTGCCGGATCATCACCTGGATGTAGCCCACCTCGGGATCGCGCAGGTTGGGATAAAGCACCACTGCCACCAGCGCGGTCAGGATCCAGGGCCAGGGCCGCAGCGCGTAGTGTGCCAGGTTGAACCACAGTGTGGCTGCCAGAGAATGCTTTTCGTTTTTCGCCGAGAAGATGCGCTGGGCGATATAACCTCCGCCGCCGGGTTCGGCGCCGGGATACCAGCTTGCCCACCAGTTCACGCTCAGGTACACCAGAAACATCAGGAACCAGCCCGAAGTCCAGTCGGGCACGAAGGCCAGCGACTGCGAGCCGGTCGTGGCATCGTGCGCGGCGAGCCGCGAGGTCAGCCCGTGAATGCCGCCGACGGCGCGTACGGCGAAGACGGCCAGCACGATTACCATCCCCATCTTCAGGACGAATTGCAGCAAGTCGGTCCACAGCACCGCCCACAGGCCGGAAATGGCGGTGTAGAGCACGGTCATCCCCAGGCAGAACATCACCGCCGAGAGGCGCTTCACGCCCAGCGTGAGTTCGAGGATCTTGGCCATCGCCAGGTTTACCCATCCCATGATGATGGTGTTGACCGGCAGCGCGAGGTAGAGCGCGCGGAAGCCGCGCAGGAAGGCAGCGGGGCGCCCGGCGTAGCGGAGTTCGGCGAACTCCATGTCGGTGAGCACCCCGGCGCGGCGCCACAGCCGGGCGAAGAAAAAAACGGTCATCATGCCGCTGAGCGCCATGGTCCACCACAGCCAGTTGCCGGCGATGCCGTAGCGATAGATGATGCCGGTGACCACCAGCGGGGTGTCGGCGCCGAAGGTGGTGGCAACCATGCTGGTGCCGGCCAGCCACCAGGGGACGTTGCGTCCGGAGATGAAGTACTCGCTCACGCTGCCGCTGGCACGGCGGTAGTAGAGCGCCCCGATCCCTAGATTGATCGTGAAATAGGCAACGACCACCAGCCAGTCGGCGAGGGAAAGCTGCATGAGGGCAGTTTCAGGTTTCGCGGTGCGCGTTGCTAGTGGGTTTCGCGGTACAGGCGGAGTCGCCGCTATTTCGTAGCCGGTGTCTGCGGTCCCTGCATGCCCGGGGAGCCAAAGCCGGGCTGCATTCCGGGCGTTTGCCCTCCCGTGAGGGCCGGATTCGGACCCGTGACGCCGCCGCCCAAGGCCCCTGCCATGGTCATGTCGAGAGTCGGGTCGTAGACGAACTCCCAGTCGTTGTAGTGGTTTTTCTTGTTGAGTTGTTTGATGGACTCTTTCTTGCTCGTGCTGGCCACGCCCACCACAGGTCCGCCGCCGAATTGGGGTCCGCCTCCCAAGGGCGAACTCAGTTGCGAAACCGGCGTGCCGGGTTGGCCGGGCTGCCCGCCGGACTGGCCAGCTTGACCGGATTGAGAGGAATCCGCCGACGTGCCCGCCGTGGCGCCGGCCTGACCCGGGCCAGTCTGACCAGACGTCGTGGTGTTGGTCGGTCCGGTGCTGGTCTGAGAACCGCTGGAAAAGGTGTTGGCGAACGCGGAGGAGGAACCGCCAGCGCCCGAAGCGCCGGAAGAGCCCGTCGTGGTGGGAGAACCCGGAGTGGTGGCTCCGGGAAGCAGCGGAGCGGCGCCGGGGAGCGTGAGCTGCGCTTCTCCGTAGTGGATCAGGCGCCAGTCGCCGCTCGCGGTCATGGGGTCTTTGTAGCGCCTGCGCAGGAAGCGGATGTTGTTGGTCTTCTCCAGCTCCTCTAAGCGCACGGGATAGCGGCCGAATTTCCGGTAAAACATGCGGATGGCGCGGGCGTACTGTTTTCCGCGGTGGATGAGTTCAATCTCCCGCTCGCGGCGCACCCGCGTCGCCATGGCCGGCGCCACCGCGGTCAAGCCAATCACCATGATCGCGAGAAACAGCAGCATCACGATGAGGACATAGCCCTGCTGCCGCGAGCGGCTTGGCTTCCGGCGCAGATGTGGATGCAGCTTCATGCGCGACTACGACTGGGTGAGGGGAATGGTCTGACGGTTGTTGTTGAGCACATCCTCGATCTCGACCGAGGCCGGGTTGATGTGCACCACCTTGTAGCGGCGGTCCACGATCTGGCCCTCGAGCGCGATAAACACGGTGTCACCCTGTGCCAGGAAGACGCGCGTGGGCTCGCCGGCGTGGCTGGCGAAGCCAAAAAACTTCAGGTTGATGGGCGGTGGCGGCGGTGGACCTGGCGGCGGCTGCGGTGGCAGCTTTGGCCCCCCCGGCATGCCCGGCGCGATCGGGTTCGGAATGTTTTCCAGACCGGGCACGAAGATGTTGCGTCCCGAGCCTTCGTACTTGGTGCCCTCGCTGGATTCGAGGAGCTTGAGGCGCAGCTCGGGATCGAGACTCGTGGCCGCGATGGCAATCGCGGGTCCGCGATTCCCTGGACGGGGCGGCTGCGCTGCGGCGTTGCCGCGGGAGGGCGGGACCGCGACCGGTCCGCCGCCGAGGGAGTTAAACATGTAACCCACCGAGAGCACCGCTCCCACGGCCAGCACCGCCAGCAGGATGAGCTTGGTCCGGTTTTCTGCGCCTAGCTTCATGCCTTCTCGGTCCTCAGATAGGTCTCCAGCCTGATCTGCAGCTTAACCATGCCGCCCTGCTCCTGGGCCAGCGTGAGGCTGTCCACCATAAAGAACATGCGGTCGCGTTCCAGGGCATTGATGAACTTCACCACCTGGAGGTAGTCGCCGTCCAGATTGGCGCTGATGACCACCTGCTGCAGGTTGGGAACCTCCGCCGGCTTAGGTTCGTATGAAATCTGCGACACACGGACGCCGGTCTCGCCCGCCACCTTGCCCAACTCGCTGGATACGGCCGAGTACTGGTAGGGGAAGCGGTCTTTGTAAAAGGCGGCGATCTCCTGCCGCGCCAGATCCAGCTTCTTGTCCATGCCGCGCAGGGGAACGGCGTCGGCCTTCTTGGCCTGGAGTTCCCGGCGCGCCTCCGCCCACTCCGCCTCCCGTTCGCTGCGCGAGCGGCTCAGCGGTGAGAGCAGGAAGCCTATCGCCGCCACGCCCAGCACTGCCAGGATGATGGCGGCCACGGTAAACCGCTTGCGTGCCTTGCGCAGGTTCGCCATCAGCGGTTCTCCTTTTGTAGCTGAGGAACGTACAGGGCCACGATGGTGAAGTCGATCCCGGGCGAGATGCCGGGGCCCTCGGAAGGGCGCTCCACCCGCAACTGCGCCTCGCGGAAGGTGGGCGACTCCTCCATGTGGCGGAGTAGTTCGTTGGCCTTCTCCCGCGAATCGCCAATGGCCTCCAGGTGGATCTCCAGTTGGCTGCTGAGGTTCACTTCGGGATGAATGGAGACGATGCGCACCCGCGGCGGCACGATCCTTTCCAGGTCGGAGAAGACTTGCGTCCAGGAGAAGGCCTTGCGCACGATCAGGGCGTTGAGGAAGCGCGACTTGTCGCGGACGTCGCGGTTCTCCGCCCGGTTGAGGATGGCCTCGGCGGCGGCGCGCTCGCGGTCGATCTCCGCGATCTGGCTGCGTTCCTGCGCCACCTTGCGGGCGATGTCGCGGGAGGCGCGGTGCGACCTCACCACCATGGTGATGAGCAAAGCGGTGATCACCGCCAGCGCCAGCAACAGCCCGATCCACTGCAGGTAGAAGCGCTGCGCATCCTCGTAGGGCTGGCTCGCGAGATTGATCCGGCTACGCATCTTCAGGCCACCAGTGCTCCCAAAACTCCCGCCAGCAGCGAAGCTGGCGCCGAACCTTCCTTGCCCTCGAGATGGCGTCCGGTGACCAGGCTCTGGACGCGCAAGCCGATCTGCGCCTCCAGCGCCGAGGTGATATCGGCCATGGAGGGCAACCCGCCCACCAGCACGCGCTCCACCTTGGCCCCGTAGGTGTCTTCGTAAAAGACGACCGAGGGATAGACGTCGGCCGCGATCTGAGCTCCGCTCACGCCGGCGCCGCTGGCATTTTCCAGCGTGCGCAACAGGCGCAGTTCGTTCTGATCCACCACCGCTACGCTGATGCTGACCGAATCCACTTTGACCACCAAGGCGGGAGCCCCGGTGTCCACCAGGCCCAGCGCCGCCAGCATGGAGGGCACCACCACCCCGGGACTGTAGCCGGCGTCGCGGAACGCCGACTCGTACTCCTCCAGCACCGGCTGCGGTGAGACCGCGGCCAGCACCTTCACGTGCCCGTTCATGTGGTGGACCTCGTAGGAAAGCGCCGCCTGGTCCACGTTGAAGGGAAGGGATTTCTTCAGGCGGAAGCGGACCACGCCTTCGGCGTCCTGCTGCTTGTCGGGCAGGGTATCGAAATCCAGCATGACCACGCGCACGGCCGCGTCGGGAAGCACGGCGATCACGTCGCGCGAGCGGTCCTGCACCGACGCCAGAGCCTCGGCAATGGCCAGGCGCAGTACCTGCCCGTCCAGCACGTTGACGTTGCCCAGGTTGGGCACCACGGCGCCCGCCGGCAGCGAATGGCTGGCGCAGAGTTCGACGCGACCGGCGGCGGAAGCGCGCGCCGCCACCACGCGATCGGCGGCTACTTCGCACGCCAGATGCGGACGCGCCGTCGATTTGGTGATACTGGGCATAGTTTCAAGTTTCACGATTCAAGTTTCACGTAGCGCAGCGCCATCAGGCGACGCGAAACGTGAAACGCGAAACGTGAAACTTCATTATCTCGTCGTCTCGATGAAGGTGACCTTGTTGATCTCCTTCAGGGTGGTAACCCCGGCCTTCACCTTGGCCAGCGCGGACTCGCGCAGGAAGCGCATGCCTTCCTCGCGGGCGGCGCGTCGGATCTCCGAGGTCGGCCGCTTTTCCAGGATCATCTCCCGGATGCGGTCGGTCAGGTCCAGCAACTCGTGAATCGCGGTGCGGCCGCGGAACCCGGTACCGGAGCACTCCATGCAGCCTTCCCCTTCATGGAACGGCACGCTGCCCCAAACTTGCGGGTCCAGGCCGCTGCTTTCCAGCACCTCGGGAGGATAGTAAACCTTTTTCTTGCACGAGTCGCAGATCAGGCGTACCAGCCGCTGTGCCAGGATGCAGTTCAGGGCGGAAACGAAATAATACGGCTCCACGCCCATGTTGAGGAAGCGTCCGATCACGTCCACCACGTTGTTGGCGTGTACGGTGGTGAACACCAGGTGGCCGGTAAGTGCGGACTGGATGGCGATCTGCGCCGTCTCGGTGTCGCGGATCTCGCCCACCATGATCTTGTCGGGATCGTGGCGCAGGATGGAGCGCAGGCCGCGGGCAAACGTCAGGCCTTTCTTCTCGTTGACCGGAATCTGGGTGACGCCGCGGATCTGGTACTCCACCGGGTCCTCGATGGTGACGATCTTGTCTTCCTCGCTCTTGATCTCGTTCAGGCCGGCGTAGAGGGTGGTGGTCTTGCCGCTGCCCGTCGGTCCGGTGACCAGCACCATGCCGTAGGGTTCGGCGATGTAGCGGCGGAAGCGGCGCAGGTCGTCGTCGCTGAACCCCACCACGTCAAGGGTCAGGTTGCGGAACTTCTCGCTCATCGACTCCTTGTCCAGCACGCGCAGCACGGCATTCTCGCCGTGGATGCAGGGCATGATGGAAACGCGGAAGTCGATGGAGCGGCCGGCGTAGCGCACGCGGAAGCGCCCGTCCTGGGGCACGCGGCGCTCGGCGATATCCAGTTCGCTCATCACCTTGATGCGGCTGATGATGGTGGAATGGTGCTCGCGGCCGATGGGCGGCATGGCCTGCTGCAGCACGCCGTCGATGCGGTACTTGATGACCGAGGAGTCGTCGCGCGACTCGATGTGGATGTCGCTGGCCCGCCGCTGCAGGGCGGTGAAGATGGTGGTGTCGACCAGGCGGATGATGGGGCTGGCTTCGCCCTCCTGGGTCAGCCGCTCGATGGAGATGTTCTCGTCGCCGCCCTCGTCCTCCTTGATGACGTCGAGCGCGAAGCCTTCGCTGGCTTCCTCCAGCACGCGCTGCGACTGCTCGGTTTTCTTGAGCAGGTCGGTGATCTGCGAGAGCGTCGCCACCTTGGTCACCAGCCGCTTGCCCAGCAGCAGGCCGACCTCGTCGATCATCATGAGCTGGCTGGGATCGGCGATGGCGATGACCAGGTTGCCGTCGCGCTCCTCCAGCGGCACGAAGTTGTAGCGGAACATCAGGTCCACGGGGACAGAGCGGAACAGGTCGTGGTGCTTGTGGAAGTTGCGCAGGTCCACGAACTCGCAGCGATAACGCTGGGCCAGGTCGCGGGCGCGCGCCTCTTCCGCCGCCTGATCCACCGGACCGCCGGCGCCAGTCACGAACAATGGTGTCTTGCCAGCCATCGAACTCCTAGATTCTCTCCCCGCTTCCTAAGCCGGCTTGATGCCGCCCGCGCCCAGGCTGAAGATGGGAAGGTACAACGATATCAGCACGAAAGCTACTATGGCGCCCATGAAGATCAGGATGACGGGCTCGATCAGCGAGAGCGCGGCCACCAGGGCGGTCTGCACGTCTTCTTCGTAGAAGTCGGCCACCGAGTTCAGCATTGCCGGCAAAGCCCCGGTGGATTCACCCACCTCGATCATCTCCACCGCCAGGTCGGGGAAGACCCCGGCTTCCTCCAGGCTGTGCGCCAGCGGACTGCCTTCGCGCACCTTTTCCGCCGCCTTCATGGTCGCACTGGAGATCAGACGGCTCTGCATGGAATCGGCGGCGGTCTGCAGCGCCGGCATCAGGGGAATCCCGCCCGCCAGCAGGGTGGAGAGCATGCGCGCGAACATGCCGATCTGGTACTTCAGCCAGATGGATCCCACCAGGGGCAGCGCCAGCCGGATCCGGTCCAGCCGTTGCGATCCGCTCTCCGACTTGCCCCAGCGCCACATCACGAACAGCGCGGCGAAGATCGCGGGGAAGATGATGAAGAAGTAGTTCCGAACCGCCGTGCCCACCGTCAGCGTGAATACGGTGATCCTGGGCAATTCCGCCCCAAAATCGGCGAACAAGGCCTGGAATTTGGGAATCACGAAGTTCAGCAGCACGGTCAGGATCAGGATCACGCCGCTCACCAGCAGCGCTGGATAGACCAGCGAGGCCAGCAGCTTTCTCCGCACCGCCGATGCCACCCGCTGGAAGGCGATGTAGCGGGTGAGCACCTCCTCCAGGTTGCCGCTCTTCTCTCCCGCCAGCAGCGTGGTGGTGTAGATCCTGGGGAAGAGGCCCTGGGCCAGAAAGGCGTCGGAAAGCAATTCGCCGCTGCGCACGCGATCGCGCACATTCTCCAGCACGGCGCGGAAGACGGGACTCTTCTGCCGCTTCAGCAGCAGGTCGAGCGAGGTCAAAATGGGAAGTCCGGCTTTGATCAGGGTCAGGAACTGCGCGTTGAAGATCACGAACTCATCCAGCTTGACCTTACGCCGGCGGTGCAGGCTCAGGCTTCCCCCGGCGAGAATGCCACGCGGCTTCACCCAATAGACCAGGAATCCCTGCTGCGAGAAGCGCTCGCGCACGTCTTCCTGCGAGGGGCCGTTCTCCACTTGTTCGAGCACGCGCCCGCGCTCGTCTGCCATCCGAATGAGGAATTCTGCCATGAGGATGTTAGTAAGAGTGTAACACTGCTAACTAGCTGGTTCTGCCGCTCTGGATGCCTCCCGGCACCCAAAGGGACAAGTTACTTTCGGGCACGTCCCGCTTTCAGCTTCCCGTCTCACGGCGTCAGGTCTTCCGTCTCGATCAGTTCCACTCCAGGGGGAGGCGAAAAGCGGAACCGCTGATCGGCGATGGGTTGATTCTCGCGCTGGTTACCGAAACGGTACTCCGTACTCGACCCATCCACCTCGTTCACGACCATGCGCACGATCTCTCCCCCCGGGGTCACTTCCAGCAGCACGCTGGAGACCCGATCTTCCATACCCTTGGGGACACCGCGCAGCACGATGTCACCCGGCGCCGCCGGCGGGACCTCCACTGCCATTGCCAGCCCGATAAGTTCCTTTTCCAGCTTGGTCTTACCCAGCAGATACCGCAGCGGCGACCGCAGATCGTCTAGTTTCTTCACTGCCGCCTTGCGCGCCTGGCGTTCCCCCGGGACGTAAAACCACGCCCACTTGCCGTCGCTGACGAACACCTTCGGCTGCGGTTCCCGATAGTCCCACAGCATTTTGCCGGGACGCTTCAGCCAGAGCACCCCGGATTCGCTCCTCGACACCCCAACGCCGCGATAGGTCTCGGTGAAGTCGGCCTGGAGTGTTTCCAGGTGGTTGTAACGCTGGTCCACCTTGGCGGCGATCTCCGGCACCGTGGCCGCGGCGGCGATGCTGGTGGCCAACAGAAGGCACACCGCCAGAGCGAAGGCGCCGCCTTCCGGGCTTCGGAACTGCTGCCAAATTGGGCTGTGCGGTTGCATAGGAAACGGTGCAAGAGCTAAAGCTAGGAGCTAAGAGCCAAAAGCCAAGAGCCAGCAGCTACTTGGATTCGCTTGGCTGCTGCTGGGATGGTTCCTCCGCGAGCCCCTTGGTAATGAACGGCAAATCCTCCGGAACTTGCACCAGCACCTGTCCGTCCGGGGTCAGGCGGTAGGGCCTGCGGGTGGGATCGAGGGGCACGCCGCGGAGATATCCCCCTGCCACCATCTCGGCCCAGTTGGCGGGCCAGCGCCCGGTGCGCTCGTGGAACCCGGCCGCCAGCTTTTCCAGCAATGAGACTTCCTCGTCCACCTGGAGCGCCCGCAGATGCTTGGCGGCGTTAGCGCGGATATCATCGTTGTCCGTGGTCTCATAAAGGCTCGACCACAGGAAGCGGGCGGTCTGGAGGTTGCCGGCATGCTGCGACATCTGGGCGGCCATCACTTTCATCCAGGAAAGCGCGCCCGGAACGCGCGAGCCGCGCTCGAAGGCATCGGCGGCGGCCGAGTAGTCCTGGCGCTCGAAGTAATGGATGAACCCCAGGTTGTAGTAGAGCCTCCACGCGGAGGGATTCTCGCGCACTCCGCGTTCCACCAGGCGAACGGCAGCATCCGGGTCGCCGGCGCCCTCGGGCGGCTTCTGCGCCAGAAAAACCGCTCCGAACTCATACGCCACCACCAGATGGGGGTCGAGCGTGGTGGTGATGTCGAGCAGCGGCTCGAGCAGCTTGTATTGCCTGGAGCGCACGTAATGGTGAACGCCGAAATACTGCACCGCGCGCGTCCAGTAGATGTCGGCCAGCAGGCCGTTGTAGCCCAGACTCATGCGCCGGAGGATTTTCGGCGAAGGAACGTAAAGTGCTTCTTCCGCCGTCGCGCCCGCGCGCAGGCGGTCGAGGCGGCGCACCGTCAGGCTGGCGCCGGCCAGCGAGGCCGCCAGCACGATGGCAGTGATCAGAGCTGTCCTTTTCCGGGCGGTCACTTCAGATTCCTGTACTCGAACACCAGAATGGCGCCGCACAGCGCCGCGGCCGCGTAGAACAGCGAATACACGGTGTTGTACAGGATCAGCGACGCGGCGATTGGCTGCCCGTGGGCCACCGACGATATGACATTGAGCGAAGCAAAGTTCGGCACCACGTAAGCCGCCAGCGTGGCCAGCGCCCAGGCCGCACCGTGGCTCATGGCGGCGAAGGCGCGCAGGTCCTCGGCGAAGGTGCCGATTACGAACAGCGCCAGCGCCATCACCGCCGACAGCACCGGCGAGGAGAAGGTCGAGAACAGCAGCGCCAGCGCCGTCACCACCACGAATTCCAGGATGATGAAGTAGATGGCCACCACCAGCCAGCCATCGGCGCGCTCGAAGTGGCGGGCCAGCAGGAGCAGCGCGGCGAAAAAACCGATGGCCATGCAGAGCGTGTTCACCACCAGCGTCCAGGCCAGCCCGCCGAACTTGCCCACGATGAATTCCCAGCGCCGCACCGGGCGCGAGAGGATGGTATAGAGCGTCTTCTTTTCCATCTCCTTCGAGACCAGCCCGATGCCGATGAAGATGGCGATCACCACCCCGAAGACGGAGATGGCCGTCAGGCCGAGGTTGATGAGCACGATGCGCTGGATGCCGATGGAGATCTGCCCGAACAGCAGCGCCGCGCCCACCAGCAGCAGAGCAAAGAAGATCAGGTTGTAGAGGACGCGGTCGCGCACGGCCTCACGGAAGGTGTTGAACGCGACGGCGGAAATGCGATTCATGGTCTTAGGAAGCAGCTAGCAGGAGGCAGGAAAACCCATCCCTGCCTCCTGCTTCCTGCCCCCTGCTGCCTGCATCCTCGATTCATCGTGCCACCTCCACCCTGTCGGTTTTGACACCCAGCCGCTCGATGAAGTAGTCCTCGAGCGTGGCGCGGACGGGTGTCAGCGAGATCAGCCGCGCTCCCTGGCGGCGCAGCGCATCCAGGGCTTCGTCCTGCCGGCTTTCGGCGATGATCGCCCGCACCGTTTCCCCGGTAGCGTGACATTCGGCACCCAGGGCGGAGAGCGGCGTGATGCCCTCCAGGCCGTGGAAAAGGATCTCGATCTTGCTCTGGGTGCGCGCCGTCAACTCATCCACCGCTCCCACCCCGCGCAGTTCGCCCTGGTGCAGGATGGCGACGCGGTCGCACAGCGCCTCGGCGTCGGAAAGGATATGCGTCGAAAAGAAAACGGTTTTGCCTTCATCCTTCAAGGTCTGGATGAGGTCGCGGACCTCGCGCCGGCCCAGAGGATCGAGTCCCGACATGGGTTCATCGAGGAAGACCACCTTGGGGTCGTGCAGGATGGCTTGCGCGATGCCCACCCGCTGCAGCATGCCCTTGGAAAGCTTGCGAAGCTGGGTGCGCGCCGACTGGCTCATGCCCACGCGCGCCAGCATCTGCTCCACCCGGCGCGTGCGCTCGCGACCGGGCACGCCGGAGAGCTGAGCGTAGTACTCGAGCAGTTCCGCGGCCGTCAGATAGTCGTAGAAATAAGGCTGCTCGGGCAGGAAGCCGATCCGCGACTTCATGCGCGGGTCGGCGATCTCCATCCCCAGAATGCGGGCCCAGCCGCCACTAGGGAAGATGAGGCCCATCAGCAGCTTCAGCGTGGTGGTCTTGCCGGCGCCGTTGGGTCCGAGATAGCCGAAGACCTCGCCGGCTTCAACCGACAAGTTCAGGGGCTGCAATCCCGCGACCCGGCGCTTGCGCCAGAATCCGACGCTGTAGTTTTTTTCCAGGGCGAAGGTTTCGATGGCCGGCATGACGCGCGCTGCCCCTGATTATAAGCGAGGAAGAGTGACAGCCAATGACGTCGCTGGTACGTGCGATGCAGGATGCAGGAAGCAGCTTGCAGGAGGCAGGAGAACATCAAGGAACCCTGATTTTCCTGCCGCCTGCGTCCTGCATCCTGTTGTTTAGATGGGGGTGCCGTTGCTCAAGCAGTTGGCGGTGCTGCCGGGGTCGAACTTGATCACGCCCGAGGCGTCACTGCAGAAGTAGCGCTGCCCGGTGGTGCCGGGGCTGACCGGAGTTCCCGTGGACTGGTAGGTGGGAATGGGGGTGGTCGAGCCGCAGCCGGACAGGGCGAAGCTGTAGCCGCTCTTGACGCCGCTGGCCAGGTTGGCATCGATCAAGCCCGCCGCCGTGGACGTGGCGGAGCCGCTGCCGCTGGTCGGACCCATCGCCGATAACGTGCAGGTGAAGCCCGTACTTGGATAACTGGTGTTGTAGGTGATTTCCGCGGTGTTCAGCGTGCGCAGCGAACCCACGGCAGAAGCCTCGTTGGCCGAAATGCGCGAGCGCAGCAGGTTGGGAATGGCGATGGCCGCGATGATCAGGATGATGGCTACGACGATCAAAAGCTCGATCAGCGAGAATCCTCGGTTGTTCGGTTGGTTCGGTTTCGGTTTCAAGTTGGCGCCTCTCGGTGGTTCAGTGCAGGCACAACTATAGCCGATTTGCCTTGATTCGGCGGTGAAAAGGGAGAAGTCCGAGGTTTCCGCAGGACAAGAATAAAGGGGAACAGAGGACTCGCGTCCTCTGCTCCCCCCTTGGCTTGTACCCTCCCCCAGGTACTTTGCCAAACTTCGCGAACAGCCTTCAGGACGTGGCGAGCCAGCCCTGACGCTGCCAGTTCACTAGATCGGGTTGTTACTGCCGCTGGCGCAGGTGGCGCCAGTGGGGGCCGCCGCGTTGTACTGGATCACGCCGGAATTGTCGCTGCAGAAATAGCGCTGTCCGGTGGTCCCCGCGGTGACCGGCGCCGCTGCGGTCTCGTAGCTGGCTACGGGCGTGCCGCCGCCGGGCGTCACCGTGAAGCTGTACCCGCTCTTCACGCCGCTAGCCAGGTTGGCATCGATCAGCCCAGCGGCCGACGAAGTCGCTGAGCCGCCAGTCACGGGACCCAAACTACCCAGGCTGGCGAAACCCACGGTCGGATAGGTGGTGTTGTAGGTGATTTCGGCGGTGTTCAGCGTGCGCACGGACCCCACCGCTGAGGCTTCGTTGGCGGCAATGCGCGACCGCAGAAGGTTCGGAATGGCGATAGCGGCGATGATCAGAATGATCGCCACCACGATCAGCAGTTCGATCAGTGAGAAACCCTTGTTCTTTTTCACGTGCTTCTTAGCGTGCTTCTTGGCCTTGTGCTTCTTCATTTTTGTTCGTCCCTCTGGGATTGTTTGTAAGCCGGGCAACCGATTCATTCGCACTTCGGATACCAACCTTGCCTCTGCGGTGACCGGCGAGGGGAGTCTCTAAGACCCTGCCTGTGTTGCGCTTACAACGCATGCTCCGTCCGCGCTTCGAGCCCCGACTGGAATCGGGGCTTTCGCGGCTTGAGTTTTGACAGAAAGTGTCAGTTCCCCGAGCAGATTTTGTCAGAAACGCTGTGCGGTAACTCCAACCCGATGCCCCCAACGCCGCAGCCACTCGGCGGACTTGCTCAGCGCCGAGCCATCATCCATTATGGGACCTTTACCACGCAGTGAACCCCGCCCGAAGTGAAGCAAACTCGCGGCCGGGCTGTGCTAGTCTCTGCTTCAGGTTTGCTCCCCGAGGAGAACTCGCCTTTGGAAACCAAAACCGAGCTTGCAGCGGGAGTGGCCGAGGCTCCGCCCTCTACGGCGGGGCAGTTCCTCCTCTGGCTGGCCCTCGCTCTGACGTTGCTGACCTTCATCGGCACCTTGCGGTTCGATTTCGTTTATGACGATCTATCGCAGATCGTCAGCAACCCGCACGTACAGTCCTGGCGCTACGTGCCCAGCTACTTCACGGAGCAGGTGTGGGGGCATCTCTATCCGGGCCAGCCGGGCGACTACTATCGGCCCGTGTTCCTGTTGTGGCTGTTACTGGACCACACGCTGTTCGGATTCCGGCCGGAAGGCTGGCATGCGACGGCGCTCTTGCTGCACCTGCTGACGACGGCACTGGTGTACCTGTTGGCCTCCAAGGTGACCCGGGACAGGATGGCCGGGGCCATCGCCGCCCTGGTTTTCGGCCTGCACCCGGTTCACATCGAGGCCGTTGCCTGGGTTTCCGGCGTGGCCGAACCGCTGATGGCAGCGCCCATGATCGGTTCCTTCCTGTGCTATCTGAAACAGCGGGAGGCGCCGCAGCGGAGAAGCCTGTGGCAAGCGGCGGCGGTGATCCTGTTCGTGATGGCCGTTCTGGCCAAGGAAACCGCGATGGTGTTGCCGGCCATCGTGGCAGCCTACGAATGGCTTTTCCCGCCTGACGAGACGCAAGGCTCCCGAAACGCCGGTTTGATCTCCCGGATCGTGCGCGCGGCCGGTCCTTTGTTTCTAGCCCAGGGGTGCTATCTGGCGGTGCGGTTCCATGTTCTGAAAGGGTTCGGCCGCCCCAGCGACAAGTCCTTGTCCGCCGTACTGCTCACCTGGCCATCGTTGCTCTGGTTCTATCTGAGGCAGCTCGTGTGGCCGGTTAAGATCAGCGCGTTCTATGAGACGTTCTGGGTGCACTCCCCGGGGCTAGGCAACTTTGTTTTGCCGTTGCTGGCCGTAGTTGGCGTGGCCGCCGCCTTGGGCTTCTGGGCTTGGCGCTCGCGCGTGGCTGCGTTTTCCGCCCTCTGGATGGCGCTTACGATCTTCCCGCCGTTGTGGGGGGTCCGCTACTTCGGCGAGAGTGAACTGGCGCACGACCGCTATCTGTACCTGCCGTCGGTCGCCTTCGCGCTGTTGCTGGCCGTCGCTATCAGGAAACTCCATCAGGGCCACGCCCAACTGTTCGGACAGCCGGCGGTACAGGTTGCGGTGGTGGCGATAGTGACGTGCTTCCTGGGGATTGCCAGCGCCACTCAGAGCGTCTATTGGGCCAACAATCTCTTGCTCTACTCGCGCGGGGTTCAGGTAGCCCCCGGAAACGTGCTGGCGTGGGACCACCTCGGCACGGAGTGGATGGCGCGTAATCGCCTCGATCTGGCGCTCGAGATGTATCACCACGCGCTCGAGATCGATCCTGGTGATTGGAACGCAACCTTCGCTCTGGGTATTGCCTACTCAAGTGTGGGGAATCTGCCGCAGGCGGATCGTTACCTTGCGCGCGCCTGCGAACTGCGCAGCGGTTATGCCAACCAGTACTACTATCTGGGGGCGGTCCGCCTGCAGATGGGCCGGCTGAAAGAGGCGGAAGCTCCACTGCGCAAGGCGCTGGAGATCTGGCCGGGAGCGGTCGGCTGGCACCAGACGTTGGGTGTAGTGCTGGAACGCGAGGGCGATCTGGCCGGGGCTCGCGACCAATTCCGGGCAGAACTCGCCAATAATCCCGCTTCTAACGCAAAGCAACAGCTCGATGCGGTGCAGGCACGCTTGCGCGCCACCAGCGGTCCGGCCACGCCGCCCGCGCCCGGCCAGAAACGCTAAATTCTCAGTGGCCGGCGTTGGCCGCCGCTTCGATGGCCAGCGCCTTCTGATACTCCTCCACTGCTTCGGCCTGCCTTTGCATTCTTGCCAGCACCAGGGCACGGGCCGCGTGCGGTCCGGCTGAGTTGGGGGCGATGGTGAGAGCCGTTTCCGCTTCCGCCATTGCCTGCTCGATCCGCCCAGTTTCGGAAAGTTGTGCCGCCGCAACTTCATGCGCCTTGGCGGCGGCGGCGGGCACTTCGAACCGCCCGTCAAAGACCAGGATCGAGTGCGCAATCAGCGCGCTCGGACGCATCCCGCGAAATTCCGTGTAGGGATTGTAGGCGTCCCCGCCCCAGAAGGGGCCGGCGACTTCGCTCGCGCTCAAGAACAACGGACCGTTGATGGTGGAAGGAACCGGCGCCACCGCAATAAGGTTGGCGACGGAGAAGGAGTTGGGCAAGGGCTTACAGGGGATGCCATAGTAGGACGAGTCCGCGACATTGGCGCCGAAGTATGCGAACCAGCACTCTTTGATTCCGCGCCGGCCGAGATACGTTCTCATGGCTTTAAGTCCCTGTCCCCAGTCCACGTTCGAATCCGCAACCAGCCGGTAGCTATTCGCGGATCCGCCCCAGAGTTCATTGGCGTAGGCGATATCGTCCGGAAACGAGCGCAGCGAAGACGCGACGTGAAGAACCACCAACGCGCCGACCAGGATCGCCAACGCACGGCGCGTTCGGGCGAGACTCCAGGCGCCCGCCGCTACCAGCACAATCAGAAACGGATACACGGGAAGAATGTGGCGCACGCCGAGGTTGATGCCCGACGCCATCGCTGCTGCGAAGTAGACCGCCGCAGGGATGGTGAGAAAAATCAGTTCCCGGCGGCGGCCAGGGTCGCGAACCAGCGGCGAGAACACCAGCAGCAAACACAGAGCCAGAAAACCCAGCGTCGACTTGATGGCGAAGATCACCGGGAACCAAAACCACTGGGCCCGCGGATAATACTTGCCGAGAAGGTAGGTAGGAGTCGCCTCACCATGCAGGATGTCTGCGAACCCGTACAAATAGGATTCCGGCAATAGCTTCCAGCGCGCCACCGCCAGCAGGAATGGCGAGCCGGCTGAATGGGCTCCCCCCGCCAGCACCGCGAGCGGCGGATCCAGGGTCGAGCCCGCGGGGCGCGCCGCGAAGCGAAACCCGTAGGTTGCCCAGAGGAGCACGACGGCAATCGCCACAATCGCGGCCAGCGATGCGATAAGAGTCAGTACCTTCCTGCGGACGTTCTTTTTGTCGGCAGAGTTCTCGCGGCGCAGTTGCAATTCCAGAAGGCCCAGAAGCAGCAGAATGGGAAAGATCAGAATCCCGGAATGCTTGCTGGCAAGCGCGATCCCGGCGGCAACGCCGGTGGCCATCAGCCAGGGCGCCGACGGCCGCTTCACAAAACTGTAGAAACAGAAGACTGCCAGGAAGATGCCGAACGCCACCCCCACGTCGGTGGTGACCAGGGAACCGTGGGCGACGATGTTCGGCTCGAAGACAATCAGGACCAGGGCCAGAAAAGCAGGGCCTGCTCCCCACATGGCATGCGCTGCGAGAAAGACCGTCAATGCCAAGGCAAGGGCCAACAGCGCCGCCGCCAGCCGCGCACGCAACAACACCGTGTTCGCGTCATTGGCATACAGGAATTGGCGTCCGCCGATGAATTCGATCGCTTTGAAGTAGCCTTGCGGCTGCGGCGGCGTGCGCAGGTGGAGCGACAACAAGGGCATCGCCGCCACCAGCTTGACCAGCGGCGGATGCTCGGGATTGATGCCGAAATCGAAATCCTTCCAGTAGCGATAGCCCGCAAAGAGGTGGCATGCCTCATCAAAGGTTTGGGACATGCGGCGGGCGGAAATCGCGAGCTCGGCGGCAAACACGGCCAGCAGCGCGACCATGCCAAGGATCAGTTTGACGCGGCGCGCATCGCCAGGATTCTGAATGACGATCTCTCCCCTGCGGACCGATCTGGGTATGGGGCGGTCTCGGCGAATGTAGCACGAATGCGGACCCAGCCTTGCGCCTGCCTGTCCCTATCGTTTCCCGCCCTACTTGCTCTCGTGGTATTCCATCTCGGTGTTGACGCGCCAGAGGTTGGCCTTGTCGGTGCTGCCGGCGATGATGTTATCCACGGCTTCGATGGCGGTCAGCATGGAGTGGTCCTGGTTGTTGTACTTGTGCATGCCGTTGCGGCCGACCAGGAAGAGGTTGGGGAATGCGTCCAGATAATTGCGGATCTCGTCGAAGCGCGAGTAAGCGCCGAAGTATGCGGGATAAGTCTTGGGCATGCGGATGACGGTGGAATCCAGCACCGCATCTTGGTCGATGATGCCGATCTTGTGCAGCTCCTGACGGGCGAACTCGGCCATCTCCGCGTCCGGCTTGCGCCACAGCTCGTCGCCTTCGTAGCAGAAGTACTCTACCCCCACCCAGACATTGCCGGGCTGGCTCACCAGGTGCGGACTCCAGTTGTTGAAGATCTGCAAGCGGCCGGCGAGCACGTCGGGCTCCTGGATATAGATCCAGTTGTCTTCGATCAGCCGTCGGGCGTAGCCGTTCCCGTTACCGTTGGAGCATGGATCCGCCACCTTCAGGCCCTTCAACAGCAGGCCGACGGTCAGGAAGTCGCGGTACTGGAGTCCGTCGCTGACCTCGCGCACGTTGGCGGGAACCTCGGCGTCGAGCGCGCGCACCAGTTCCTTGATCGGCATGGTGGAGAAGAAATAGTCGCCGGCGAATTCGCGCTCGCCGCCGCTCGCGTTCGCCGCTTGCAGCGAGACGACGCGCTGGCCGTCACAATGCAGCCCGCGAACCTCGACGCCGGTGTGGATCTCGCCGCCCAGGTTCTTCACCTTTTGCGCCACCGTCTCCCACATCTGGCCGGGGCCGTACTTGGGGTAGAGAAACTGCTCGATGAGCGAGGTCTCGGTGCTCTTCTGGGCCACATCGCCGGGCTGATGGCCGTTGAAGCGCTTCTTCAGGAAGTGGGTGATGGTCTTGGTGACGGAGAGGCCCTTGACGCGCTGCGCTCCCCATTCCGCGCTGATCTCCTGGCAGGGCACGCCCCAAACCTTCTCCGTGTACGACTTGAAGAAGGTCTCATAGAGCTCGCGCCCAAAGCGATTGATAAAGAACTGCTCCAGGTTCTGCTCGTTCTTGACGGGGAACAGGGCGCTGCGGGCGTAGCTGGCGCCGATGCGCAGCGTGCGCGCCGCGCCCAGGTTGCGCAGTGTGTCTTGGCTCAGCGAGATCGGGTAATCGAAAAACTTGCGCAGAAAATAGATGCGCGACTTGCGCTTGCGCACCAGCATGACCTGGTCGCTGATTTCAGGATCGGGACCGTCCGGCGGAGCGGCAACGTCGCGCGTCTGGTTCTGGTACTTGATCGTCAGACCGTTGCCATTGCCGTTCAAGGGAACCCGCTGCATCGGCATGTGCTGCAGCCACCATTGCATGACGCGGTCGCTCTTGGAAAAGAAGCGGTGGCCGCCGATATCGATGCGGTTGCCCTTGTAGTTGACGGTGCGCGAGATGCCGCCCATGTATCCGCTCTTCTCCAGCACGATGGGCTGCACATCGCTGCGAGTCAGCAACTCGTAGGCGGCGGTGAGTCCCGCCGGCCCGGCTCCGATGATGATGGCTTTCTTACGGCTCAATAGATATGTCCTGGTGGCGCGGGCATACATGGGTCGAGGGCGAGCGACCGTGGTTTTCTCGAAGCCTTCTTGAGATTAGCGGAGAATGACGCGCGGCGGAATGGGCCAATGCACCTTCGTTACGTACGCGTTGGTGGTAGTCGTGGCACCGGTTAGAGCGGCAACGAGCGCGGGTTGGTACGCTGGCCGGGAAGCGGATCGGCGCCCGCGATCCTGCCGCAACCGTGATGAACCTGGTGGCCCCACGCCCGCCCGGCTTACAACCCTGCGTCTGCGCGTGATCCAGCCCGCTGCGTCGGCGCAAATTTCAATTTTTTTGTGCTTTCTGGATCAGACTGGGCGCTGCCGCGACGATCTCTTCCGGAGTGCGCTCGTCGTAGGGGGTCAGGCGCATGATGCCGTCGTTCTGGTCCACCAGCCACACCCGGCGATTGGCGAAGTAGTGCAGCAGTTCTTCGTTCTTCTCCGCGCCCATGTCGCGCGCCCAGACGATCTTGGCGTGGTCGAGATCAGCCCTGTTGTAGATCCAGTCTTCGGAGCCGGTGTGCGAGCGCCGGTTGTGCACGATGAGCAGGTGCTGGCCGGGGATCTGCTTCAACTGCGCCTCCAGGCGGGCGCGGTCCATTGCTTCCGCCAGGAGTTTCCCTTTATTGATTTGGATGATGAACGGATTCACGATCTTCTCTCCCAGAGGGAACAGCATCCAGATCGCCATGACCAGGACGATGGCGCGGGAGGTCATGAGCCCCATAGGAACGCCACGCGGCTTCCAGCTCCGCAGCAAGCGCAGCCCGTAGATCGCGATCGCTACCATCACGCAAAGGGCCTGCCCGGCATAGTGGCTATGCGGGGGCCAGGACTCGACCAGCAATCCCGTGAGCAGCACCAGGGGCGTGATGGCCAGCAGCCGTTGTTTGCGGCTCTTCATCATCTGCCAAAGCGCGAAGAACATCAGCAGGAACAGCGGCCAAACGAAGGAGACGTAGTAGATCTGGAACTTCTGTCCCGCCATCTGCTCCAGTCCCCAGAGCTGGCGCGACTTGAGATATTCCGGCAGCTCATGGAAACAGTAGAAGGTCCGCATCACCCGGTGGTGATATTCAGGAACCGGGTTCGCGGTTTGCCAGAGGAAGGGACGGGAAATGTGGTACGTGTCCGCGTTGACGGTGTAGGGCATCAGCAGGGGATTTCCCGTGCCGCGCCAGTTGTAATAGAGCCCAAAAGCGCCGGCCAGCAACAGCACCGCCATGGCCGGCACGGCGACCTGGCGCAGGAATTCGACGGTCCACATGCGCTGGCGAACGGACCACACCAAAAGGTAGATCATCGCCGGGAGGCTGAAGACGAACCCCTCGTAAGGCCGCGTGTACGCCAAAATCACCAGCCCGAGCGCCAGCAGCAGAGCATAGCGCGGGCTGGGCTTGCGCAGCAGGCGCACCAGCGCCCCCAGCAGAATCGCTCCCGCGGTTGCGGCCACCGCTCCCCCCCAGTATGAGTTGATCCAGTAGCTGAAGGTCGCGTAGCGCATCACGCAGTACAGACCGCCCAGCAGGGCCCAGGAGCGCGGCGCCCAACCTTGGAGCATCCACACCACCGCCCCGCACATGACGCCGACGCTCAACCACACTCCCCACCAGGGATTGCCGGTGAGCGCCTCCGCCAGCGCCAGCACGCTCGCCTGCCCGGGCGGGTACATGGACTGGTAAGTGGGCCGCATGTTGATGTGGAAGCTCTCGAAGTGGATCCACAGCGGAGGCGTGGGGTTGGTGAGGTGTCCGGAAGCGAGGGTGTCCGCCTCCAGAAGATAGCTGAACTCGTCATGCACAATCGGGGTGGGGATGGGGATGAGCGGCAGCAGCGCCGCCCGGATGCCCAGGGCGAGCACTCCCACCATGACAATGGACAGAGTGCGGTGGCGCGCCACTTCCCGGAACGCCAGCTCGGCCCGCGCCAGAATTCTCGGACGCCGCCACAGCAGCACCGCGGCCAGCATGATGACGACGCCCCAGAACAAGAATTCCAGCAACACCGGATTCAGGGTTACGCCGGGGACGGGGAAGTCGTCACTGCCGTCCAGCCACATCCGCAATACGTGCAACAGTTCGTCGTGACGCATCTTTGAGACTAAAACCCCTTCCGCAGTGCCGATGAGCCGAGTCTAAAGTGGCGTTCGCGCCGCGTAAATGGGGCCATGCACCTTCGTTACCTGTGGCGGCATCCGTCCAGACACCGGCCCATGGGTTCCGCGTCCCGCCGTGACTATGATGCGAGTGCGGAACTGGGAAAAAGCCGGATCGGTCAGAACCTGCTATGAAGTGTGCTTTCAACTAAGGAAGCAGTCGGTGGAGGAGCAGCGGCGCGGAACGTGACTTCATAGAGATCATGATCTTCGTGTGTTCCCTCGTAGAGGCCGATGATTTTGAGCTGCGCGCCATCGGCTTCGAGTTTTCGCAGCAGCCACTCGGTCGGGTGACAATAGTCGCCGAGCACCAGAAAATGGCGGTGCGTGGCGATGAACTGATCATAAGGTGCGACGGTTCCACGGATCGGGAACAAGTCTTTCAATCGCCCATACCCTTCGAAAAGCGTGAAGTGAACGAGGTTCACCGCCGCTTCCCGATTGTCGAGGAGGAAGAGCCGGCTGGTGAACGTGTTGTCTTCATAGTGGTCGAGTTCCATGAACGGCAAGGCACTGCCGGCGACCATGGGAAGCTCGGGAAAAACCGAGCTGATCTTCTTCACCTTGGGAGCCTGGCGTTCTTCCCGATTGAGATACGTCGGCAGCAAGACCGGGGGAGGCTGGGGCACCTCCGGAACCGCGATGACGAAGGCTGAGACCACCGCGGCGGCACGCAGGGGTAGCAGACTGGCCGTCGATTCAATCACCCAGGGCCTGGCAAACGACTGCACCAGCCAGAACATCATGACAATCCCAAACCCGATGCTACCGGCGAAAGGGTTCCTTCGGCTGCGGATGCTGAGCAGGAAGGCGGGAACCACCGCCAGGGTAATCAGGATCACGATGCCGTAACGGTCAAAGAAGGCGGTTCCTGACCGCGCCAGCAGAATGCCGGCCCCCACCGGAACCAGAAAGAGCAGTAGGAGCAGGAGCCGATGAGGAACGGTCAGCTTGCGAGCCTCGTCCCCGGAATCGGCCTGCGCGTGCTTGGAAAACACCGGCCACAGGGCTGCCACCACCAGGATGCACAGCAAGGGGCGAGCCACGAGATTGAGAGATCCCCAGTAAAAAGCCAGCAGCCGGAGCGGTCGCGGCTGGTAATACGGCGCAAACAGCAGGGAACGTTGGGTGCGGAACAGCGGGATATACGTGACCAGAGAGATCGCCGGCAGCAACATCGCCGCCCACAGCTTCCAATCCGGTTTACGCCGGATGGCGAAGCGAACCAATTCCGCCAATCCAAACGCGGCCAGCGGCAACAGGGCGAGCACGTGGGAAAGCAGCATGCCGCATGCGCCCGCCGCCACCGCCGCAAGGGCCCATCCACGCCGTTCTCGGCCATCGGTGGCCCGGTCCCATCCGAAGAACAGAAGGGCAGTAAACATGAGCAGCAGCGCATAGGGCCGCGCCACCCGGGCGTAATCCGCGAGAGAGCTATTCCAGAAGAAAAACAGCCCGACGGAAGCGAAAACCACGGAGGAAATTCGCGACAGAAAGGCGAAAATCAGGCCACTGGCAACAATGAACGCGGCTATCGAAGGGATGCGTGCGGTGAATGTTGAAGCTCCTAAGAAATGGAACACCGTCCGGGTCAGCAGGTAGGACAGGGGTGGATGCAGATCGGCGGTCTGGCTCAGTTCCAGCGTCCGCCGCCAACTTGCGGCATTCGAAATGTAGAACGTGTACAGTTCGTCGTGATCCAGATGGCGGAAGGCCATTTGGTGCAGCGCGAACCAGCCCAGCAGCGTGGTTAGAGCGGCGAATGTGAGCCAGGGATGCGCTTCCATGAAGCGGGTGCTGGAGAGGACCAGCCTCGCAAGCCCTCGCTTATAGACTGCGCATCGTTTCGATAGCAGCTCTCGAAACGACTGACTGTCGCCTAGGATTCTCATGAAGGCAGAACGGGGTCCCGGACGGTTGTCCATGCAGGGGTTTCAGCGCGCCGCAAACTGTGAATGGATAATGGCTGAGCGTTCTCCCGAGAGCAGGGCAGCATGGCGGTGAATGCAATGATAAACCCTGCAAATCCCGCATTGGGAGTACCTTTCGAGAAACCTTAACTCACATTTTCTTTTTCTGAAGCCGGTGAAAGCAGCCGTATGATCACGGTTGATTCTGTTCCCGAGCCAACCGGATAGCCATGCGTGCGAGTAATGATCGCAAGGGAGTTTGCGGGGAAAATTGGAGGTGCCGGACTTGGTTGATGTTGCGGAGTGCGTCATCTGCGGGGCTTCCATCGCCAGCACCAAGCGCGGCATGGCCGCGCCGTTTCTGGCGCGAAGGATATGGAATCGAAGCACCTTTCCGGTACGCCTCGCCGAGTGCGGCAAGTGCGGCTTTGCGTTCTTCGCTCCCCGGCTCGACCAGGAAGAGGAGAAGCGGCTGTATGCCGGCTACCGCAAACCGGAGTATCAACAGATGCGGCAATCGCTGGAGCCCTGGTACACGGTTAAGTTCAACTACGGCCTTTCCGGACCCGAGGCGTGGCAACTGCGGAAGCGGTGCCTGGAGAAGGCGCTCCGCGACCATCTATCGCCTGATCGGCAGGTGATTGGAAGCGTTCTTGACTTCGGCGGCGATCGCGGCGACCTGATCGCAGCACTTGTTCCCAATGCGAAGCACTACGTTTATGACATCTCTGGCGTGGAACCGCTGCCGGGAATCGAGTTGCTAAGGAGCTTAGACAAGTGCAAGCAGTACCATTTTGACCTGGTTCTGACCAGCAACGTCCTCGAGCACGTTGGCTTTCCGCGAGACCTGATGCACCAGATTGCAGAGATCGCATCGCCCGGAACGCTGGTCTTCAATGAGGTTCCGTACGAGTCAGCTACCGGTGCCCGGACCATGGCGAAGCGCGTGGCGCAAGCCGTAATCCTGGGGGTGATGCTTCCGCGGGTTGCCTGGTCGCTGCTCAGGCCTGGTGGGCTGAACCTCATGCACGAGCACGTGAATTTTTTCTCGCCGCAGTCGCTGGAAAGCCTGATGCAAGCGACAGGATGGAAAGTGCTGGCCAGTGGGGTATACCGGCAGGGCGATTCTGTCTGGTCTCACCAGGTGGCTTGGAGCTTGGCGCAGGTCGTATAAGGGGCGCCGGCCGGGATTTTGCGGTGCTGGAGCCGCATTCGCGTCAGCGTATTGCTGTCAGCGAGAACGGCATTAGAACATTCCGTGCGATCCCGCCGCACCATCGCCTATAAGACCTGCCACCTTGTCCCGCGATGCCGAGGACCTTGGAGGCATAATGATCTCGTACACGTCCCTGTCCTTGTAGGGGCGGTCAAGGTCAAGCTGCCAGGCACGCCGTGCCATGGCTCCGTCGGCTTGCAATTTTTGCAGCAGCCAATCCTCCGGATAGCCATAGGTCCCGACTACCAGAAATCTGGAATACGCGCGCACAAAATCCTGATAGTGCTCAATCGTTCCACGAATGGGGAATACCTGTTTCAGCTTCCCGTAGGAATCGAAAAGCGTGGCGTGTGAAATCTGGGCGGCAGCCTCGCGATCGGTAAGGTAATACAGTCGCTGTGCGACTTTGTCGGCTTCGCGGTTGTCCATTTCCAGGAAGGTCACGGCGCTTGCCGCTACAATCGGCAACTCCGGATGGAGATCACCGAGCCCGCCGCGAAGCCGCACCGGTGGCTCGGAACGTGATTCGCCATAGGAAGCGTCAAGGTATTTCACCGGCCGTTCCGCCAAAGGCAGAGGGAACACCCACTGGACGACCTGGGCCGTTTGCTTCGGCGACAGGATGGTTGGGAGCTCTTCAATGGCAATGACTCGGGGTGGAACGTAGAGTGATGGAATCAGGCATGCTACAAGAAGGACGCCTGCGACCGGGTTGTGTCGACTGCTCCAGGCCAGGGACAGCACCGGAAGCACGGCGAACGGAATCACGGCCACGATCCCGTATCGTTCGAACAAGGCTCCGTGCGAGCGGGCCAGCAGCAGGCTGATCTCAATCGGCACCAGCAGCAGGCACACCAGGAGCACAGACTCCGGAGTGCTCAGCGGGAACTCTCGGGTAGATGGTTTTCTCCGCCACGCGGCAGCCAGGAGCAGCACCATCAGCAAGGGAAGAAACGCTACCTGTGCCTGGTTCTGGTAAAGGAGAGCAGTTCGCTCGACCGAGGGCTGCCACTGGGGAGGAAACAAGACAACGGATTGATTGTGGATCAAGGGGATGTAGGTAATGCAGCCCATGAGCGGCAGCAATAGACAGGCCCCCAGGGTCCAGTCGGGCTTGCGGCGCAAGTAGCAGCGAACCGCTTCCGCCAGCCAGAAAGCGGAGAGCGCACAAACCCCGAATACGTGGCTGAGCAGTAATCCGAAGCCGCCGCAGGTCAGGATTAACAATCCTGGCCATCGCCTGTCATCGTTGTTTATGGCACGCTGCCACCCCAGCAGCATGAGAGCGGTGAAGGCAAAAATAAGCGCGTAAGGACGTGCTTCGGTAGCGTAGTAAAAGAATCGGCTGTTCCACAGCAACAGCACAGCCAGGGCCGCGTAAAGTGTCGTGGTTTTCCGCCTCAGAAAAGCGAAAAGAAAAAAGCTTCCCGCCAGAAAGGCGAGCATCGACGGAATGCGGCAGGTGAAGGGTTGCGGCTTGAACACCTGGAATACGGCACGGGTCAGCAGATAGGAGAGCGGCGGATTCAGATCTACGGTCCGGATCGCCTCCCACATGCGAGCCAGCGTCGCCGATTGTGCGATGTAGAAGGTAAACAGCTCGTCGTGCCAGAGTGGCCGGAGCGAAGCAGGCTTGAATACCGCGGAGCAGTACAGGACGGCCAGGGCGAGGCCCACGCCCCGTGGGTGGCGTTCTGCCCATTCCGCTACTCGCTTAAGGCTACCGCCTGGATTGTTCGGCCAGATTTGCATAGCGCGTTCGGACCGTCTGCGCTTCCACCATGAGCTTTCCGTCCGCTCGGCCGGCAAATGAAATGTGCTTGTGGCCGAAAAAACTCACGACGGCGCTCACCCCAATCACGATGGCGCCGGCAATGTACGGAGCGGCTTTCTCCTGGCTTCCGAGCCTGCGCACACAGAACACAATCGCCGGCAGCGCGACTGTGGAGAGCACAATCGCGCCGCTATACACCACCAGAGAGCGCAGCCATTCCCTGATGTAGTTTCCTTTCGTCTTGAAGACGAACAGCTTGTATCCCAGGAATGCGACGGTAATGTTGATGGGACCGGAGATCAGGTTGGCCAGCATATAACCGTGCGGCCCGACTCCCGACAAAAGCAGCGTAAACAACGAATAGCAGCCGTACCCGAAAACTGTGTTCCAGATGCCAACTATTCCATAACGAATGGCCTGGCTGCGAGTTGTACTCACCGTGCCGGAATTTTCCATTCTTCCCGAGCCCAATCGCCGACGGCTACACCCGACTCGGTTCGCCGCACGGCAACATCGAAGTTGACCCGTTCTTTTTCCACCACCAGGGGCCGGTTTTGCACGAAGGTATGCACCGAACCCACGTACTCGCCGATGATGCCCAAGGACAGCATCTGCACCGACCCCAGGAAGAAGAGTCCCAGCAGGACCGGCGCCATCCCCACCGAAAAGCTCTTCCAGAAAATCAGCTTGTACGCCAGATAGAACAGGCCGCTGGCCAGGCATAGCAACGACGACACAAACCCGGCAAACGTCACCAGCCGCAGCGGAACTTTGGACAGGTTGGTAATCCCGAGCATCGCCAGGTCATAGAGCGTGTAGAAATTATTCTTCGTGATGCCGCGCGATCGCCGCTTCTGGTTGTAGTAAATCTCCACATGCGGCAGCCCGATCTCGGCAATCATGCCGCGAAAGTAGGGATAGGGATCGCGGAAGTTCTTGCGAATGATCTCGATCACCTGGCGGTCGTAAAGTCCGAACCCGGTAAAGTGCGAGAACACTCTGACATCGGTCAAACGCGACACCAGGCTGTAGTAGGCGGTGCGAATCCGAAACATCAGGCCGCTTTCATCGCTGGTTTTCTTGATCGCCACCACCACCGGGGTGCCCCGTTCCCACTCCCGAATCATGTCCGCCAGCAGTTCGGGCGGATCCTGGAGATCGGACAGCAGGATGGCGACCGCGTCTCCCTGGGCTTGCAGAATGGCATGCATGGGCGAGCGCACATGGCCGAAATTTCTGGCATTGACGATGATTTTTACGTGCGGATCCTGGGCGGCGATTTCTTTCAGAATTAGAACGGTGCGATCACGGGAAGAGTTGTCGATGAAAATATGTTCATAGCAGTAGTTGGGAAACTCCGCCATGACCGCCTTGGTTCTTTCATACAGCTCGCGCACATTGTCTTCTTCGTCATAGCAGGGCGAGACAATGCTGATGGTTCTCACGTCGTCAGCCATTTCACTTCTCCGCCGGATGGTAGTACGGCGAATCGCTTCGCCAGGGCAGGCCTCTGCCCCGCTGGTTACCACTGACGAGCGTACCGAACCGCCGCCACCTTGCGCATGTACCAACCGGTCATGCCCCTAAGGGTGAAGGTTTCAGCGCATTCCGGGAATCAAGGCGGGCAATACCTGAAACCGCGCTGGCCGGCCCGCATCGCCGCCGGGCGGCTGTGTCTCGGACGCCTGCAATGGAAGTGCCGCGGACGGACGGCACGTTAGTAACCTCGCCCAGCGGCATCCGCGCTTGCGCCGCCTATAGGCGTGTGTTAATCAACTCACAAGTTGCGAGTTGCGCTCACGCCGGCTCGCTTTCTGCACCGGAGCCATGATGAAAGTGGTTTTGCTTTGCGGAGGCATGGGCACCCGCCTCAGAGAAGAGACTGAATTCCGGCCCAAACCGATGGTGGAGATCGGCGGCCGCCCCATCCTGTGGCACATCATGAAGACCTACGCGCATGCCGGTTTTCGCGAATTCGTGCTGTGTCTGGGTTACCGCGGCAACATGATCAAGGAGTATTTCCTGAATTACGAGGCCATGAACAGCGACTTCACCATCTGCCTCGGTTCGCAATCCCGCATCGCGTACCAGAACAACCACGGGGAACAGGACTACAGCGTCACCCTGGTCGACACCGGGCTGTCCACCATGACCGGCGGCCGCGTCAAGCGCATCGAGAAGTACATCGATGCCGACACCTTCCTGCTGACCTACGGCGATGGCGTGAGCGACGTGGACATCCGCTGCCTGGTGGAATTTCACAAGCGCCATGGCAAGCTGGCCACGGTGACCGCCGTAACCCCGACCTCGCGTTACGGCATCCTCGATACCAACGGCGACGGCCAAGTTCAGAGATTTCGCGAGAAACCGCGTAACGACGGCCGGGCCAGCGCCGGCTTCTTCGTCTTCGAACGCGAAGTGTTCGACTATATCGGCGGAGATGACTGCATCCTCGAGCGCGGCCCTCTCGAGCGTCTGGCCGCGGAAGGCCAGTTAATGGCGTACGAACATCAAGGTTTCTTTTATGCCATGGATACATTTCGCGAGTACGAATATCTCAACGAGCTCTGGAAAACCGGGGAAGCTCCATGGAAAATCTGGTAGCCGGCCGGGGACCCGATGCCAAGTCTGATCGCCGATGATCTCGATGACATTGTCTGGCTCACGGACTCGCTCTGGGATGAGCTTCGTGGCAACCGCATCTTCATCACCGGAGGAACAGGATTTTTCGGCTGCTGGTTATTGGAGAGTTTCCTTCGGGCCAATGAACGCTTCGGCCTCAAATCGCGCGCCGTCGTCCTCACGCGGCATCCTGAGCGTTTGCGGGAGCAGGCCCCGCATCTCGCCAGCCATCCTGCGATCGCGCTCCACCTCGGCGATGTGCGTGATTTCGAGTTTCCGGACGGCAGCTTTACCCACGTGATCCATGCCGCCACCGAGGCCAGCGCGGCCTTGAACTCCACCGCTCCTCACACCATGCTGGATACGAACCTGCGCGGAACCAGCCGCTGCCTGGATTTTGCCGCGGCTTGTGGGGCCCGGAAGTTCCTTTTGACCAGTTCGGGTGCGGTGTACGGAGCGCAGCCCAGCGGGGTGACTCACCTTCCGGAAACCTTTACCGGTGGCCCCGACCCCTTGTCGTGCGATTCAGCCTACGCGGAAGGCAAGCGCATCGCGGAACTACAGTGTGCCCTGGCGGCGCGGAGTGGCAGGCTCGAAACCAAGATCGCGCGTTGCTTCGCCTTCGTCGGGCCGTACATGAAGTTTGACACCCATTTTGCCATCGGCAACTTCATTCGCGATCAGGTGGAGGGCCAAGCGATCGTCATCCAAGGAGACGGGACTGCCGTGCGGTCCTATCTGTACGCCTCCGACCTGATGGTGTGGCTGTGGACGATCCTGTTCCGCGGACAGAATTGTCGCGCTTATAACGTGGGCTCGGAGCGTGCGGTGAGCATGGCCGAGCTGGCGGCCGCAGTGGCTCAGGCAGCGTCCCCCCGCGTCAAGGTTGAAGTTCGCGGCCAGCCCACCGGCCTGCCGCCCCAGCGCTATGTTCCCTCCACCGAACGGGCCAGGCAGGAACTCGGGCTGCAAGAGCGCGTCTCTCTGCACGCGGCAATCAACAAAACACGTGGCTGGCGCCTGCAGTCTCAGCAGGTGATCGCCTGACCATGCGGAAGTTCGAGAACGAGATACATGATCAAGGTTTCTGATTACGTGATGAAGCGATTGGCCGACTCCGGCATTCGGCAGGCTTTTATGGTGGCTGGCGGCGGCGCCATGCACCTGAACGACTCGCTTCTCCGCGAGAAGCGTCTGCATTACGTGTGCAACCATCACGAGCAGGCTGCGGCCATGGCGGCCGAAAGCTATGCCCGCATCGCCGGCGGCCCCGCGCTGGTAAGTGTCACCACCGGCCCGGGCGCAATCAACGCCTTGAACGGTGTTTTCGGCGCCTGGACCGATTCGATCCCCATGGTGATTATTTCCGGCCAGGTGAAACGCGAAACCTGCAAGGCCATTGCCGGCAGCGAGGCGTTGCGCCAGCTTGGGGATCAGGAGGCAGACATCATTCCCATGGTGCGCGGAATCACCAAGTACGCCACGCGGGTGGATGATCCGCAGTCGATCCGCTACCACCTCGAGCGCGCTTTGTTTCGGGCGGCCAGCGGCAGACCCGGCCCGTGCTGGCTCGACATCCCCATTGACGTGCAGGGCGCCCAGGTTGATGAAACCAGTCTCCGTTCTTACGACTCATCCGAAGACGCCCCGACCTGGGAGCGAGCGCTGGTCGAATCCAATTGTCGTGACGTCATCGCACGTATCCGGGCGGCAAAACGGCCCGTCATCATGGCCGGGACGGGAATACGTCTGGCCGGGGCGCTCGCTGAATTTGAGTCGGTAATTCGGGCGTTGCAGATTCCGGTGACCACGGCTTGGACTCACGACGTAATTGCGTCGGATGATCCGCTGTTTTGCGGCCGGCCCGGAACCATCGGGGAGCGTGCGGGAAACTTCGCGGTGCAGAACTCCGATCTCCTGCTGGTGCTGGGTTCGCGCTTAAACATCCGGCAAGTCAGTTACAACTGGCGATCCTTCGCGGCGCAAGCCTGCAAAATCCAGGTCGACATCGACGCCGCCGAGTTGCAGAAGCCCACCGTGAAACCCGATCTTGCCATCCACTGCGATCTCAAGGTCTTCCTGGCGGAGATGAGCCGGCAACTCTCGACCACCGGCGTTTCCCAGGCTGGCCACTCCGCCTGGCTGGAATGGTGCCGGGAACGGGTGATGCGCTATCCCGTGGTGCAGGACCGGCAGCGCCATTCCACGCCGCCCCTGAATCCCTACTATTTCATCGAACTGCTGGGAAATCTGCTTCGGGATGACGACGTCGTAGTCTGCGGCAATGCCACCGCTTGCATCGTGACGTTCCAGGCATTGCAAATCAAGAAAGGGCAGCGGCTGATCTCGAATTCCGGATCGGCTTCCATGGGCTATGACCTGCCCGCCGCCATTGGCGCAGCGGTGGCGCGCAACGGCGGCCGCGTAATTTGCCTGGCCGGTGATGGCAGCATCCAGTTAAACATCCAGGAATTGCAGACGATCGTGCATCACCGCTTGCCCATCAAGATTTTCGTGCTGAACAACAACGGATATCTGTCCATCCGCAGCACGCAGAAAAACTTCTTCGGCAACCTGGTGGGCGAGAGCCCACAATCCGGTATCAGCTTTCCCGACATGGTTCGTGTCGCCGATGCCTACGGTATCGCGAGCGCCCGCATTGACTGCGCCGACGCGGTGCGTGCACTCGAGCAGCAGATGAGCGCCCCCGGCCCGCTCCTGGCCGACGTTCTTCTGGACACCGAACAAGAGTTCGAACCGCGCATCCGCTCCCGCAAATTACCCGATGGCAGCATCGTCAGCCCCGCTCTCGACGACATGTATCCGTTCCTCGATGCAGACCAGCTCGCTGCCAACCGAACCGGCGGCGATCCCGACTAGTCCATGTCCTTTCGTTTAACCCTGTCACTGAATTGGAGATACCGGTTTTCCAATCTACCGGGATAATAAACCTGTCTCCGCCAGAGTTCCCGGCAGAGATCGTCCGTCCGCACAGCGACGGGCGGCGTTTGACCATCTTGGATACGGGTACCGGTTATGAACAGCGACATATTTGAGGATCTATTCGTCCTGGAGATGGCGAATAACCACCTCGGGGATGTGGTCCGGGGGATGAAGATCGTTTCCACCTACGCGCAGGTGGTTCGTTTTAATAACGTACGCGCCGCCATCAAAATTCAATTGCGGGACGTCGAGAGTTTCATCCATCGCGATTTTCGCACCCGCACGGATATCCGGTACATCGGCAAAACCCTGCGCACGCGGCTGGGAATGGATGAAATCGCCGAACTGGTGAAAGCCATCCGTAAGGTCAGTTGCGTTCCCATGGCGACGCCGTTCGACGAGTATTCCGTCGACCTTTGCTGCGAACTGGGCATTCCCATCCTGAAGATCGCCAGCTCCGACATCAACGACTGGGTCCTGATCGAAAAGATTTCCAAGGCCAAGAAGCCGGTCATCGTTTCCACCGGCGGCACCTCGCTGAAGGACATCGACGATCTGGTTCTGTTCTTCGAAAACCGCCACATCCCGCTGGCGATCAATCACTGCGTGTCGCTCTACCCGTGCGAAGATCAGGACCTGGAAATGAATCAGATCGATTTCCTGATCCACCGCTATCCGCACCACACCATTGGCTTTTCCACGCACGAGTACCACGACTGGACGTCTTCCATGCTGATCTCCTACGCCAAGGGGGCACGCTGCTTCGAGCGGCATGTCGATATCGAAAGCCCTGGCCTGGAGGTGAGCCCGTATTGCTCGTTGCCCCACCAGGTCGACACCTGGTTCAAGGCCTTTCACAAGGCGAAGGAAATGTGCGGCGCGCCCGGCTCTCATAAGCGGGTCCCTCCCAAGAAGGAGATCGCGTATCTGGATTCGCTCCTGCGCGGCGTGTATGCCAAGCGCGATCTGCCGGAAGGCCATGTGCTGGAAGATGAAGATGTGTACCTGGCCATACCGCTGCAAAAAGGCCAGATCTCCTGCCGCGAGCTGATGCGAGGCGAGGTCTTGATGAAAGAGGTCAAGCAAGACGCTCCCATCATGATCGATATGATCGATAGCCCGTACGCCAGCGTCCCTTCGTTGACTGCGTTGATCTATGACCGTGGTCTCTAGCGGCAAGGCACCCCCATGCGAATAGCAGTCATCGGAAGCGGGTACGTAGGACTGGTAAGCGGAACCTGCCTCGCTCATCTTGGCCACCAGGTCATCTGTGTCGATCTTGATCCGGAACGAATTCGGGCGATCGAGAACGCCACACCTCCGTTCCACGAACCGGGGCTCTCAGATTTGCTCAAGAAGGTTCTCGCGGATGGTCAACTCACGGTGAGCACCAGCGTGGTTCGCTCGGTTGCGGCATCTGATATTACGATCCTCGCCGTCGGAACGCCCTCTCGCGACGGCGACATTGACTTGTCTTTTGTCCGCCAGGCTGCCGCCGAGGTTGGCCAGGGCATGCGGGAAAACTCCGCCTATCACGTGGTGGTGGTGAAGAGCACAGTTGTTCCCGGCACCACGGATGGCGTGGTGCGAAGCATCGTGCAGGAGGCCTCCGGCCGCACTGCCGCGCAGTTTGGCTTGTGCATGAATCCTGAGTTCTTGCGCGAGGGATCCGCGGTTTCCGACTTTTTGGAACCGGATCGAATCGTCATCGGCCAATCGGATGGGCGCGCAGGCCAGCGGCTGGGCGAAGTGTACGAGCCCTTCCACTGCCCCAAGATGTTCACCACGTTACAGAATGCCGAGATGATCAAGTACGCTTCGAATTCCCTGCTGGCCACCTTGATCTCGTTCAGCAACGAAATCGCCACTCTTTGCGAAGCTACGCCTTCCACCAACGTGGAAGAGGTTTTGGATGGCGTCCATCTCGACCGCCGGCTTTCCCCCGTTCTCGACGGCCGGCGCATTTCCCCGGGCATCCTCAGCTACCTGCGGGCCGGCTGCGGTTTCGGAGGGAGCTGCCTGCCCAAGGACGTTGCCGCGCTGCGCATGTTCGGCCGCAAGCGCGGCGTAAGTCCGCATCTGCTCGATGCCGTGCTCGCGGTCAACAGCGGCCGTCCGTCCAAACTGGTTTCCCTGGCCGAATCAGCCGTGGGCAGCCTGAGGGGCTTGGCGGTGGCAGTGCTGGGCATCGCGTTCAAGCCGGGTACGGACGATCTGCGGGAATCTCCGGCGCTCGCCTTGATCGAAGTTCTCCAGAGCAAGGGTGCGTGCGTGCGCGCCTACGATCCCTTCGTGGTGTCGCTGCCGCAGCCGGATGTCACGGTCTGCGCTTCCGTCGAAGAAGCCTTATGCGGCTGTGATGTCGCGATCGTGGCCTCGGCGTTGCCTGAACTCGCGACCCTGGATTGGGAATCTCTTTCCATGGCCATGCGGAGCCCTTTTGTCATCGACGGCCGCAACGCGCTTCGCGGCGTCGAGTTTCCCGACAGCGTCAAATACGTTCCGATTGGCCAGCATTGCTAAGGGAGCAATCTCGAATGAGCACCATCGCTGAACCACGGCCGGCAGATATCGACGTTGCGGAGCTGCGGGAAACTATTTTCACGCTCGTACGCCGGTATTACGAAGTAGCCCACGTCCGCCAGCCCTTCGTGCCGGGCAAGACCCGTCTCTCCTACTCGGGCCGGGTTTTCGATGCTTCCGAGATGGTCAGCCTGGTGGCATCCTCGCTGGATTACTGGCTGACCCTGGGTCCCTATGGCGATAAGTTCGAGCGGCGCATGCAGGAATTTTTCCACTCTGCCGATTTTGTGCTGGTGAATTCCGGCTCTTCGGCGAATCTGCTGATGATTGCCACCCTGTGCGCCCGGGAACTGGACCAACTGCTGGGCGATACCGCCAAGCCGCGCCTGATGCCCGGCGATGAACTCATTACCCCCGCGGTAACCTTTCCCACTACCCTGACGCCGATCGTGCAAAATCAACTGGTGCCGGTCTTCGTGGATTGCGAAATCGGCACCTACAACATCAATCCGGCGTTGATCGAAGCCGCCATTGGCCCCCGCACACGCGGAATCTTCGTCCCGCACACGCTCGGCAATCCCTGCGATCTCGACGTGATCATGGAGATCGCCGGCCGCCACCACCTGTGGGTGCTGGAGGATTGCTGCGACGGTTTGGGCGCCACCTTCGACGGCAAGCTAGTTGGCACTTTTGGGGACATGGCCTCACTGAGCTTCTATCCCGCGCACCACATCACCATGGGTGAAGGCGGCGGCGTTGCCATCAATCATCCGCGCCTGAAGAAGACCAGCCGCTCGATTCGAGACTGGGGCCGCGACTGCTGGTGCGATCCCGGGAAGAACAACACCTGCGGCAAGCGGTTCGAATGGAAGCTGGGCGATCTGCCTGAAGGTTACGATCACAAGTACATCTATTCGAATCTGGGATACAACCTGAAGCCCACCGACATGCAGGCTGCCATCGGCTTGGTCCAGATGGACAAAGCTCCCGAGTTCATTGAGCGCAGACGGCAGAACTTCTGGCGCCTCTATGATGGCTTAACGCCCCTCGAGGACCGCATCATCCTTCCCGTGGTGAACCCCAAGGCCGATCCTTCGCCTTTCGGATTTCCCATCACCGTCCGCGGCGGACTCGACCGCACCAAGCTGGTGCGCGCCTTGGAAGATGCCAACATCGAAACCCGTTTGGTATTCGGCGGGAATATCCTCCGGCAGCCCGGATTCAAAGACATCCCCAAGCGCATCCACGGATCCCTGGATCAGTCGGATGGGATTATGCGGCGCACTTTCTTCGTCGGGGTATATCCGGGACTTGAGAGCGAAGCCATCGACTACATGATCGACGTCATCACCCGCACCGTCAGGGCTCTGTAACCGAACAGGCCCTCACACACTGGATCCAGCGGGAACGCGGTACGACAGCAACGTTCGCTTCAATCCTTCGGCCACGCTCACCTTCGGCCTCCAGGGAAAGCGCGACCGCAACTTGGTCAGGTCCGGGCAGCGGCGCTGCGGATTGTCCGTCAGATAATTCGGGTCTTCGCTTTGCGCAAACTGGATATTGAGCCGCGCATCCCCGGCACATTGCTTCACCAGATCCGCCAACTGACGAATCGACGTCTCTCCCTCATCGTTCCCCACGTTGAACGCTTCCCCATTCGCGTCCGACATCAGGATGAACCAGAGCGCGGTAATGAAGTCGCTGATGTAGCAGAACGCACGAGTCGCGGTGCCATCACTGAGCAGCACCAGGGGTTTCCGCTCGATGGCCGCCGAGATCAAGTCCGGCACGATTCTTCGATCGTCGAGCCGCTGGCCCGGGCCATAGACGTTGAAGGGACGCACCACCTTGATCGGGAGCTGGTACAAGCTGTAGTAGGTGGCGCACAAAGTTTCCGCCAGGCGCTTGGATTCGTCATAGCAAGCGCGCGGCCCGGTGCAGGAAACGTAACCGCGATAGTCTTCTGGCGTGGGAATGTGCGCCGCGTCGGGATCGCCATAGATCTCGCTCGTGCTCAGATACAAGAGACTGCGCACTTGCTGGTCCCGTGCCAGATCCAGCATCCGCCTGGTTCCGGTGACATTTACGTCGATGGTTTCCAGCGGATACCGCCGATAGAACGTCGGCGATGCAATTCCGGCGCCGTGAATAATCCAATGCACCCTCTCGCCCAGCGCCAGAGGTTCAGAGACGTCATGATCGACGAACCGAAAATCCGGGCGGCCCACCAGGTGCCGCACGCGCTGGGGAACGCCGGTCCGCAGGTTATCCACACTGATCACACGACAGGGTTCGGGGAAGCCGCAGTCGTTGAGGTGGGCCACCGTGTCGAGAAGATAGCTGCAGACAAACCCGCTGCCACCGGTTACCAGCAGGGTTGAGCCGGCAAGGGGCAGCAGTGCGTTGGATAACGCAGCACAGGTGTTTTCAATATCCTGATGGATGATCTCATGCGGTGCTGGCATCGGCTCAGCACTCCAGTTGTTCGCGGGTGAGCTTCATGCCCTCAAGGTTGCCCAGTACGGTGACCGCGATCTTGTCGCCGTGGAAGAAGTCGTCGGCGAGACTGACCAGTTCCTCGACGGTGACGGCCTCGATGCGCTCGATGATCTCGTCGAGGCCAAAGAAGCGGTCGAAGTACATCTCCTGCCGCGCCAGGTTGGACATGCGCGCGGTGGTGGATTCCAGGCTCAGCATGAGCGAGCCCTTGAGCTGCTCCTTGGTGCGGCGCAGTTCTTCGTCGCTGATGTGGTTCTGCTTGAGGTCGCGGAACTCGTTGACGATCAACTCCACCACCTTGGGCGCTGATTCCAGCGAGGTCCCGGCGTAAATCGACAGGCAGCCGGTATCGCGATAGGGATTCAGCTCGCTGTAGATGGCATAAGCCAGACCCCGACGCTCGCGCACGTTCTGGAACAGCCGCGAGCTCATGCCCCCGCCCAACAGCGTGTTCAGGATGTACGACGCGTAGCGCTTCTCGTGGGAGATGGGATAGGTGGGCACGCCCACGCAGATCTGCACCTGCTCCAGCGATTTCTTGTTGCGCAGGATGATGCGCGCCGCCGGTTCCGGCACGGAATCGTGGAAGCCGTTCATGGCCGGCTTCAGGCGCGCAAAGCGTTCCCCCGCCAGTTTGACGAAGTGTTCGTGGTTGATGTGCCCGGCGGCCGCAATGATCAGGTTCCCGGGCGTGAAGCGCTTGCCGTAATAATCCAGCACCAGCGGCTGCTCGAAATGGCGGACCGTCTCCTTGGTCCCCAGGATGGGTTTGCCCAGCGCGTGGTCCTTCCAGAAATTCTGGGTGAAGATTTCGTGAACGAGATAGTCGGGGCTGTCCTCGTCCATCTTGATTTCTTCCAGGATCACGCCGCGCTCGCGGGCGATGTCTTTGCTGTCGAACACCGGGTGCAGCACCAGGTCGCACAACACGTCGAGCGCGATGGGCAGGTGCTCATCGAGCACCTTCACGTTGAAGCAGACGCACTCCTTGGCGGTGAAGGCGTCGAGGTTGCCGCCGATGGAATCGATTTGCCGGGCGATGTCCTCGGCGGTGCGGGTCTCGGTGCCCTTGAACACCATGTGCTCAAGAAAATGCGAGATGCCGTTGTGCTCGGCCTGCTCATGGCGCGAGCCGCACTTTATCCAGATCCCGATCGAGACCGAGCGGATGTGCTGCATCTCCTCGGTCAGCACGGTCAGACCATTGGGCAAGACTTCGCGCCGGATGTCGCGCAGTTTATCCACCATAAAATCGATGCCGAAAGCAGGCTCGGGTTGAGCCGAAAAGCGACTGCATAGATTCTTACACACTGCGGCTACTCCGACGGATGAATATACAGCTTGTATAATGAACAACTTACGAACGCGGGTCAGAGCTGGGGCGGGGAGCACGCCGGCCCCGGAGGCGTTCTTGAGCTTCTGGTATTGGATGCATGACTACCCCTCAAAAACGCGAACTATTGGGTCTTGATATTCAAGAACTTACCGTTTTGGTCCAGGACGCCGGCGAACCCGCCTACCGGGCCCGGCAACTGTTCGAGGGCATCTACCGCCAGCGGGTCCACTCCGTCGAAGAGATCTCCACTTTGCCGCTCGAGTTCCGCCGCTCCCTCGCGGAAAGCGCAGTCATCGTCGGCCAGCCGCGCATTGAGAAGCAGTACGTTTCCTCCGACGGCACCATCCGCTACCTGATTGCCTTTGCCGACGGGCACAGCGTCGAAACGGTCTGGATGCCTGAAGGCGACGGCGGCGAAGCTGGCGATGGCTCCGACGCTGGATGGGATCGCGCCACCATCTGCGTTTCCAGCCAGGTGGGCTGTGCCGTCGATTGCCGCTTCTGCCTGACCGTGCTGCTCGGCCTGCAGCGCAACCTTTCGGCTGGAGAGATCGTCGGCCAAGTCGCGGCGGTGCTCGACGAGCGCGGCGTCGCTCTTGAGCGCGACCGCATCAACCTGGTCTTCATGGGGCAGGGCGAGCCCTTCCTGAACTACGACAGCTTCATGAAGGCGGTGCGGCTGCTGGTGGAGGGCCTGGGCATCGCAGAATCGCGCATGACGGTCTCGACCTCCGGCATAGTCCCCCGAATTTACGATTTCGGGCACGAGCCGTTGCGGCCCAAGCTGGCGATTTCGCTTAATGCCTCGAACGACGCCTCGCGGCGCGAACTGATGCCGATCACGCGCAAATGGGATATGGAGCAACTCATGGCCGCGGCGCGCGCCTTCCCGCTGCGTCCCCGCGAGCGGCTGACCTTCGAATACGTGCTGCTGGACCAGGTGAACGACTCGGTCGAAGCAGCGCGCGAACTGGTGGAGCTGATTCGCCGTATTCGCGCCAAGGTCAACCTGATCGCGCTGAACCCCGGCCCGGGCATCGACTACCGTACTCCGACGGACGAGCGCGTGCTCACTTTTCAGCAGGTGCTGGTGAAGGCTGGTATTCCCACGTTTATCCGCCGACCGCGCGGGCGCGACATCTACGCCGCCTGCGGGCAGTTGAAATTATCGGGCACGTGAGACTGGTTTCACCGCCGAGCCGCCGAGGACGCCGAGGTAAGAAGATCTGAAATGGGATTCCCAGCGTTCCGGCCGCGCTGCTTTAGCTGGAATCTGCGATTAGCGATTCGATTGCGCAGGCAGAGCGCATCCTGAGCAGGATTGATGCACGCTGGCCTGACAAGCGCCAAGCCTGAGGCGGTGATTAATGGTGCTGGGGGTTCGGTTGGGTCTTCAGGGTCTTTTTCTCGACGACTAACTTGTGTTCCTTGCCTTCGTCATCCAGCAGATAACAATCCCCGTGCTCAATGGCGAACTTCACCGGACCGTTGACCGTCAAATTGAGCGGTTTGTCTTTCTTCTTAACGATTCGTCTGCTGACCACCCACAGGTATTTCCCGTCATCGATTGTATAGAGCGTTACATCGTTCCGAAGGGTTGCGATCAGCGGCCCGCTTCCTACCGTTGACGGAATTCCAACCGTTCTTGTTCCTCTTTCTGTTTCTGAGTCTATGAGCGTTCCCGTTGCCCAAGCGTGATCTTTTGCTAGACATACTGCTGAGCAGACGACAAGGAAAAGCATTGCACGATGCAGACTGCTCATATTCCATTCCTTATTTGTCTCTGCATCCATTGAATCTGCAATTGTAAGGCGGGTCGAAATTGGGACAGCCGAAATACAGCTTTCCCGTTCCTTCTTGCTGGCGTCCGACGAGCGGAGTCTTGATGCCGTATTTTCTCTCGCACTCCGGGCAGTAAGGGCCGATCTCACCGGGGTAATCCGGTGTGTCCATCGGGCCTTTCGGTTTTCGTGGTGTGGGGGATGTCATCCGCCACACAGTACGCCTGACTCATTGTCGGATTCAAGCTGAATACTTCTCGGCGCGCTCGGCGTCTCGGCGGTAAGATTCCTACTCACCCGTGCAGCCCGTCATCCGCGAATACCGCCGCCAGGATTTCGAAACCCTGTGGCAGATCGATCAGGCGTGTTTCGCGCGGGGGATTTCCTACACCCGCCGCGAGCTCGCCTTCTACCTCGCCCGGAAACTCGGCTTCACCCTGGTGGGCGAGCGCGAGGGAAAGATTGTCGGCTTCGTGGTAGTGGACCGCGACCGCCAGGGCCAGGCACACGTCATCACCATCGACGTGCTGTCGGAAGCGCGCCGCTCGGGCCTGGGCTCGCGCCTGATGGCCGAGGCGGACGAGCGTCTGCGCACCCTTGGATGTTCGGTGGTCTTCCTTGAGACCGCGGTGGACAACGCCGCCGCCATCGCCTTTTACAAGCGGCACGGGTACACCGTGGTCCACACCATCCCCCGCTACTACCTCGACAGCATCGATGCGCTGGTGCTCTCCAAGGAGTTGACTGCGTAGAACTCGGTACTTGGTACCTGGTACTCGGTGCTTGTACATTGTCGGCGTGAAAGTCGCGATCCAGGGCGAAGCCGGCTCGTTCAGCCACGAGGCGGCGCGGCAGATGGTGCCAGGCTGCACGGTCGTGCCCTGTGCCGCCTCGGTGGACGTCTTCGCCCGTGTCGGCTCGGGCGCCGTTTCCGCGGCGGTGATTCCCATCGAGAACTCGCTGGCGGGCTCGGTGGCGGAGCACCTGGATCTGCTGCTGGCTTCGGACGTCTTCATCCACCGCGAGTTCCCGCTGCGCATCGAGCACAACCTGATCGCCGCGCCGGGGGTGAAGCTGGCCGAGTTGACCCGCGTTTTCTCGCATCCCGTCGCCCTCGACCAGTGCCGCGATTTTTTTCGCCGCCACCGCAAAATCGAAGCGGCGCCTTTCTACGACACCGCCGGCGCCGTCAAGCACGTAGTCGGCAACCAACTCCAGCACACGGCTGCGATCGCCGGCCGGCAGGCGGCGGCGGAGTACGGCGGGCGCATTCTCCAGCGCGGCCTGGAGGACGACAAGCAGAACTTCACCCGCTTCTTTCTGATTACCCGCAGCCGGCGGCCGCGGGCCGGCGCCAACAAGACCTCGCTGGCCTTTTCCCTGAAGAACGTGCCCGGCGTTCTGTTCAAGGCGCTGAGTGTGTTTGCGCTCCGCGACCTCGATCTGTGCAAAATCGAGTCGCGCCCGGTGCGCGGCCGCCCCTGGGAGTACCATTTCTACGTGGATGTCCTCCACCGTCAGGGCCAGGCGGCGGACGTGGAGAACGCGCTGCGCCACCTGCGCGAGATCTCCCACTTCGTCAAGGTGCTGGGCAGGTATCCGGCGGCGAGGTAGCGTTTTGGCCTTTGGCTTTTGGCTCTTGGCTTTTTGGGTTGCGAGTCCCCACTCCTCCGCCCAGGACCCCAAAAGCCAGGAGCTAACAGCCAAGCGCCAACAGCGGTTTATCGGAGCGGGTACCCTGTACTCCTGGTAGCTGGCATCTTGGTGTTGGGTTCGACTAGAATCCGGCGGCGCGCGGTAAGGACCGCGCTTGCAACTTTCGGGTCGCGAGGCTCATCAACTGAATAGCATTTTTTCTCAGTGATTCGCACTCATAAGGAGTCATATGGCAAGCGAAGCGCGTAGTGACGAGCAAGTCCGGCCCAGCCCGGAGCAGACAGCAAACGGGTTGCCGGTGCTGCCGGTGCGCGATACCGTGCTCTTCCCGCATGCCGTGCTCCCGCTTACCGTGGGGCGGGAGAGCTCGGTCAACCTGATCAATTCGTTGGGGGAAGACAAGACCATCGTGGTGGTGGCCCAGCGCGAGGCCCGCATCGACAACCCTCAGCCCACCGATCTCTACAGTATCGGCACCCTGGCCACCGTGCACAAGGTGGTCAAGATGCCCAACCAGAGCCTGTTCGTGTTCACCGAAGGCCTGGAGCGGGTGCGGATGACGGACTACATCCAGCTCAGCCCGTTCCTGCGGGCTCGCACCGAGATCATCCCGGAAGAAGAGTTCCGCAAGACGGCGGAGGAAGAAGCGCTACACCGCAACGTGCTGACGCTGTTCCAGCAGATCGTGGCCACCTCGCCGACGCTTTCCGACGAGCTGCAGACCGTGGCCATGAACATCGACGACTCGGGGCGCCTGGCCGACTTCATCGCCTCCTCGCTGCCCTCGCTCGCCACCAAGGACAAGCAGGAGCTGCTGGAGACCACTGACATCCGCGTGCGCCTGGATCGCATCAATCGGCACCTGGCCAAGGAGCTCGAGGTCCAGACCCTGCGCAGCAAGATCCAGTCCGAGGTCCAGGACCAGGTGCAGCAGACGCAGCGCGAGTACTACCTGCGCGAGCAGATGAAGGCCATCCAGAAGGAGCTGGGCGAGCAGGACGAGACCACCCGCGACATCGAAGAGCTGCGCGCCAAGATCGACGCCGCCGGCATGCCGGAAGAGGTCAAGAAGGAAGCCCTCAAGGAGCTGACCCGGCTGCAGCGCATGTCGCCCATGGCCGCCGACTACTCGGTCACGCGCAACTACATCGAGTGGCTGGCAGTTCTGCCCTGGGCCAAATCCTCGGGCGGGGAAGTGGACATCAACAAGGCGCGCGAAGTTCTGGAAGCCGACCACTACGACCTGCAGAAGGTGAAGGACCGCATCCTCGATTACCTCTCGGTGCGCCGGCTGAAGCCCAACATGAAGGGGCCGATCCTGTGCTTTGTGGGGCCTCCGGGCGTGGGCAAAACCTCGCTGGGCAGGTCGATCGCGCGCGCCCTGGGCCGCAAGTTCACGCGGCTGTCGCTGGGCGGGGTGCACGACGAGGCTGAGATCCGCGGCCATCGCCGCACCTACATCGGGGCGCTGCCGGGGCAGATCATCCAGGGCATCCGCCGGGCCGAGACCAACGATCCCGTGTTCATGCTGGACGAGGTGGATAAGCTCGGCCGTGACTGGCGCGGCGATCCCTCCTCGGCGCTGCTCGAGACGCTCGATCCGGAGCAGAACAACACCTTTCGCGACAACTATCTCGACGTGCCCTTCGACCTGTCGAAGGTGCTCTTCATTACCACGGCGAACCAGCTCGATCCGGTTCCTGAGCCGCTGCGCGACCGCATGGAGATCATCGAGCTCCAGGGGTACACCGAGGATGAGAAAGTACACATTGCCGAGCGCTATCTCGTGCCGCGGCAGATCGAGGAGAACGGCCTGAAGGCCGAGCAGATCGAGTTTCCCGAGGAGTCCCTGCGCCGCATCATCCGCCACTACACGCGCGAGGCCGGGGTGCGTAGCCTGGAGCGCAACATCGGTACACTCTGCCGCAAGCAGGCGCGCCGCATCGCCGAGGGCAAGCCCGACAAGCTGGTGGTCTCCCAGGAAGACATCAAGCAGTTCCTGGGCGGCGAGAAGATCCGCGTGGAGACCGAGATTGCCGAGCGCACCAAGCGCCCCGGCGTGGCGGTCGGCCTGGCTTGGACGCCCACCGGCGGCGACGTGCTCTTCGTCGAGGTCAACAAAATGAAGGGCAAGGGCAACTTCACCATGACCGGCCAGATCGGCCAGGTGATGCAGGAGTCCATGCAGGCGGCGCTGACCTGGGTGCGCTCCCACGCGCAGGAGCTGGGCGTCTCCGAAGATTTCTTCTCCGCCCACGACCTGCACATTCACGTGCCCGCGGGCGCCATCCCCAAGGACGGCCCCTCGGCCGGCGTCACCATGGTGACGGCCATCGTGTCGCTGCTCACCGACCGCTCGGTGCGTCCCTACATGGCCATGACCGGGGAGATCACGCTCAGCGGCAACGTGCTGCCGGTGGGCGGGATCAAAGAGAAGTTTTTGGCCGCCAAGCGTGCCGGCGTCCACGACATCATCCTGCCCGGAGAGAACAAGATGAACGTGGAAGAGGACATCCTGCCGGAGCAGATCGAGGGTGTGACCGTGCACTACGTCAACAACATCGACGAAGCTCTAGGCGTTGCCCTGCCCTCAAGCCCGACCGAGGAGAAGAAAGACGCGGAAGAGCGCGAGCAGCATTTGCAGCAGGTCCCGGTTTAGCCGCAAGATCCACCACGGAGGCACGGAGAAAATCGCCGGAATCGCCGGCGATATCGGCGATTACGGCGATCTGGAAAACCGTTTATCCTGTACCCATGCAGGTTCGAGTGCTGTTCTTCGGCGCCTTGCGCGACTTGGCCGGTCGCACGAACGAGGCCCTGACGCTTCCTGAGGGTGCGCTCCTCTCCGACCTGCTGGCGCACTACGAGGCCGCCCTCCCGCGGCTCAAGGATTTTCTGCCCGCGATTGCGCTTTCCATCAACCAGGAATACGCGCCACCCGGCGCGGCCTTGCACGATCAGGACGAGGTTGCTCTGCTGCCGCCGGTCAGCGGAGGCAATGACGACCGGCGGCTCGCCGCTCACGTCGCGCTCGTCCGCGACCGCATCGCGACCGAGACCGTGCTGGCCAGGATCAAGCAGCCCGAGGATGGCGCAGCGGTGGTCTTCGAGGGCATCGTGCGCGACCATACTCGTGGCCGACGCACTCTCCATCTCGACTATGAAGCTTACGAGCCCATGGCGCGCCACAAGCTGGAGGAACTCGCTAAGGAAGCCCTCGAGCGATTCGAGATCCGCAAAGTGGCTGTGGTGCATCGCCTGGGACGCCTCCAGCACTCGGAGACCAGCGTGCTGATCGCGGTCGCCTCCGCCCACCGCGCCGCCGCCTTCGAGGCTTGTCGTTGGCTCATCGACACCCTCAAGAAGACGGTGCCCATCTGGAAGAAGGAGTATTTCGCGGACGGAGCTGTCTGGGCCGATGGCGAGCCTTTTCCCGACGATATTCCTACCACCGGAAAAACGCTGGCCGGTCCTCCGGCATCCAAGTGAACAGTCCTCCTGTGCGCCATTCGATCAGATTCGTGCTGAAGCAGATTTGCGGCAGGTGTGTGCGGGTCTTTGAAGGGGTACGCCTTTCAGGCGTGCCGTCAAAGGCGGGCGAGAACTCGGCTTTAGCCGCTGAGGGAGCGGTTCCTCAGGGCCTAAAGGCCGCATTGTTTGTGGATACAAGCGGCACGGCTGGAAGCCGTGCCCTTTCAAAACGTGGACAGATCTGCGAATACACTCTTGTTATCGCATCGCTGGGCGTGCTAAGTGCTGCCGCGCTTGCACAAGCTCCGTCGCCGCGCCCCGAGCGGCCCAGCGACCGAGCCCCCACCTATCGCGTGGACGTCAAGCTGGTGAGCGTGTCCGTCACCGTCACCGACGATCGCGGCGCCCCCGTCTCCACGCTCAAGAAGGAAGATTTCGAGGTGCGGGAAGACGGCATCGAGCAGAAGGTGGCGGTCTTCGACCGCGAGTCCGCCCTGCCGCTCTCCATCGTCCTGGCCATCGACGCCAGCCTGAGCACGGCCAAGGACCTCAAGCTGGAGCTGGACGCGGCGCGCGCCTTTGCCCGCTCCGTCTTGCGGCCGCAGGACGCCTTGGCGCTCTACCAGTTCAGCGAAATCGTGGAGGACCTGGTGCCCTTCACCTCCGACCTGCGGCTCATCGACCGCGGCATTTCGCGCGTCCAGGTGGGCGCCGCCACCGCGCTCTACGACGCCATCTTTCTGGGCTCGCAGTCACTGATGCGCCGGCAGGGAAGAAAGGTGCTGGTGGTGATCACCGATGGCGGTGACACCATGAGCCGGGTGGACTACCACGGCGCCCTGCGCGAGGCCCAGCAGGCCGACGCCCTGGTGTACAGCATCATCATGGTGCCGATTCAGGCCAGCGCCGGCCGCAATACCGGCGGCGAGCACGCGCTCATCCAGATGTCCGAGGATACCGGCGGCAGGCACTACTATGCCGATACGCCGCAAGAGATCGACCGCGCCTTCCGCGGCATCAGCGACGAACTGCGCACCCAGTATGTGCTGGGCTACTACCCCCGCCAGCGGCTGAGCGGCTCCGATTTCCGCCGCATCCAGGTGAAGGTCACGCCCCCGGCCGACGCCGGCCTGCCGCTGCCGCTGCACTCCCGCTATCGCACCGGCTACTACACCAGCAAAGCGGAGTAGACGGCCGGCGCGGCGGGATCGCGCTGGCGTGTACAATGTCGTCATGCCGTTCCAATCTTCCATGGCGCCGTTGCACAAGAAGTCCAGGAATCCTCCTCCGGACGATACCTACCAGGAAGCCGCCTATCTGAAATCGCTGGGTGAGAAGCAGACCCCGGTCAGCATCAAGCTGCTGGATGGCGAGACTGTGAAGGGCTGGATCGAGTACTACGACCACAAGATGATCCGCCTGACCCGCGAGGGCGCGCCCAATCTCTTCATCTTCAAGCACGAGATCCTGTACATCTCCGAGGACGGCGCCACCCGCAAGCCTCGGCGCGAGCCGTGAGCGCGGAGCGGGCCAGCGAGTTCGTTTCCGCCATTGAGCCCATCGCCCGCGAAGCCGGCGAGCTGCTGATGGGCTACTTTGCGCGCCGCGTCCCCATCGAGTACAAGGGCGACGCCGACCTGGTCACCGCGGCCGACCGCGCCTCCGAAGCACTCATCATCGACCGCCTGCAGGCGCGCTTCCCCCGCCACGACCTGATGGGCGAAGAGGGTGCGCGCCGCGAGACCGGCAGCGACTACAAGTGGTACATCGATCCGCTGGACGGCACCACCAACTTCGCGCACGGCTTTCCTGTCTTCTGCATTTCCATGGGCCTGGAGCACAAAGGACAGTTGATCGCAGGCGTGGTGTACGATCCCACGCGCGGCGAGATGTTCGCGGCGGAGAAGGGAAGCGGCGCCTGGCTGAACCAGCGCCGCATCCACGTCTCGAAGACGGCGCGGCTGCCCGAATCGCTGCTGGCCACCGGCTTCCCCAGCCATAAGCGCCACAAGAACCCCAACATCCACTTCTATCACCAGATCACGTTGCGCACTCACGGCGTGCGCCGCGCCGGCTCGGCCGCGCTCGACCTGGCCTCGGTGGCCAGCGGACGCTATGACGGTTTCTGGGAGTTCAACCTCAATCCCTGGGACCTCTCTGCCGGAGTGTTGCTGGTCGAGGAGGCAGGCGGACAGGTCACGGGCTTCTACGGCCAGCCGTTTCGCCTCGAAGACCGGGACGTAGTTGCCACCAACGGCCTGATCCACGCCGACCTGCTGCGCGAATTCAAAGAGATCTTTGAGGGCCGGGGCCTGGAGCCGCTGCCCGATCCGCGGGAGTACGCGAG
>JBKQPN010000071.1:0-8111 GCA_052145015.1 Terriglobales bacterium | reverse complement strand
GCTTCGGCCGATTCGTGCGGCGTCTTCGCTTCCGAGCGGTGGCACTGCTGGCAAAGCTTCATTCCCGGCAGCAGGACATCGCTGGTCTCGCGGCTCTGGGGCGCGCGGCCGTGGCACGCGGTGCAGTCCAGCATGCGATGCGGCTGGTGATCGAACGCCGCGTGCCGGAACCAGCGCGCGGTGATCGCCGACTTCGCGATCTCCGGCAGCAGCCCCGAAGTCGGGCGCACCGCGTGGCATTCCTTACAAGTCTTCTGCCACAGCAGCACTTCGGCCTGGGCCACCTGGAACGTCACCCATTCCTGCGGCGTCCTGGGCAGCGGCAGCTCGGGCTGCTGCGGGATGCGCTGCACCGGCAGGCTGACGTTGCGCACCTCTGAAGGATTCGCGGCAATGTAGTCGCTGTATCTCTGGACAAGGAACTTGTGCACGATCTCCGGCTTGTCGTGCGGCACCGGATCGGTGAATCGCTTGTCGAAGAGCAGCACGTGGCACGCGTAACAATGCTTGGCGTACGCGATCGGCGCCATGTAGGCGTTGTTGGGCGGCGCTGTTGGCCGGTCCGGCGATGCCTTGCTCGAGGCGTTGCGGAATTCCGCCGTGCCGTACGGCCATCCCGACGCCTGGCTCGGCACACGATGGCAGTCGCCGCACTCCATCTGCACCGCTCCATTCGGTCCCTTCAGGCCCGGCTTGACGTGGACCTCGTGGTTCAGCTTCACGGTTCCCGGGTCGGTGAAGCCTTGCTGCAAGGCGCGGAATTCCGGGTGGACGCTGTTAAATCCGAGGATGCGTGGGTCGAAGTGGTGGACGCCGTTCGTGGTTCGCAGGCTCGCGTGGCACTGCGTACAGCCGGTGTCGGAAACAAGTTCGAGGCGGGTTCGCTCCTGGTGCTCCCAATGGCAGGACGCGCACGACGGCGTAAATACCTGGTTCGTCTGGTGCACAGGGCCGTCGTGGCAGGTGCGGCAGTTATCGTCGCTGACGGCTTTGCTGAATCCGCGGCCGCGCCCGGCGTGGCAGAGCTCGCAGCGCGCTCCGAACACGGCGTGCGCCGAGGAAACCGGCCCAGCGCTGTAGACGGTATCGCGGCGGGCGATGGCCAGTCCGCCCAGCCAGAGCAGCGCGGCCACCGGCGCCGCCACCGACAGCCACAACCGCCAGCGCCGAAAGGGATGCGCCCGCTTGAAGTACGAGAGGTCGATCCGCTGCGCCAGGGTCTTGGTTGTGCGTTTCTGTCGTGGCACGAGATTCCCTTCAATAGCGCAGCGCCATCACGGCGTGCACCGCGCCCAGCGCCAGCAAGGCATACGACAGCGGGATGTGCACCATCAGCCAGCCATGCAGCGTGTAGTGCAGGATGGTCTGCCGGCGCAGTTGGCCGGCCTCGCCGCAGATATCCTCGAGCGCGGCCACAGTGTCGTGCATGGCGGGCGGAAGCAGGGTGCGCAACTGCCGCAGCGCGTGCTGCGCCTCCCGGCTCTTCACCCGGCCCTGGCGGATGTGCGTCGATTGCTGGAGATACACGCGGATGGTCGATTCCCACGCGGACTGCAGCCTGGCCGCGGACTCGTTCGGTGTGGCCGGCGGCACCGCCGTCGTTGCGACGGCCGCTCCCGCTGCTGCCTCCGTCTTGGCGGCAGGAGCGGGCTTCGGAGGCGCACTCGCCGCCGCGACCAGTTCCTCGGCTTCGGTGATCAATTGCTTCTGCACGTCGTCGATCTGCTCGAAGGTGGTTTCGAGCGGCACCTGCCGCGTCATCATGCGCGGCAGATACTGCTGCAACATGGTTCCAAGAATCCCGCTCGCCGTTACCACGGTGAAAATCACCATCAGCCACCACGTCAGCCCGTGCCCGAAGCTGAACCCGGCGTGAAACAGAATGACGGGAAAACTCAGCAGCCCCAGCCACAGGTGCGCGCGCATCCAGACTTGCATGCGCCCCACGCGCCAGGCAGGAACTTTTTCGCGGGCGCCGAGCAATCCCGCGAAGATCATCAGCGCCAGCCCGGCGGCGCCGTAGGTGATCCCCATGGCCGTCCCGCCGAACGGCTTGGTGCGCACCGACACGGCGTGCGGAACATAGGCCACCGCGGCGATCACCACTCCGCCCGCGCTCGCCAGCACCCACTTACGGTGCGTCGCCCAATCAATGACCACGCCGGCGCCTCATTCCGCTCGTCCTTGTTCTTCGTGCAGTTTGGCGAAGAAGCCGCGCGGCTCGACGCGGTGCGCGGCGTCGTGCGGGCAGGCGTAGACGCAGCTCGGCTCGTCCAGTCCGGTGCACAGGTCGCAGGTGATGGCCTTCAGCTTGACGCCCGCCTTCTTCGCCTCCGCCGACGACATGGGCTGCCCGCCCGCTTCCGCCGGCCTGCCGCCACCCACGGGATGCAGATTGATGTTGCCGTACGGACAACCCTTCGCGCACAGCCCGCAGCCGATGCACCAATCCTCGATGATGATCTCCAGCGAATTGCGCCGGCGGATGGAGCCCACCGGACATCCGATCATGCACAGCGGATCCCGGCACTGCCGGCACGAGGTGGCCACCAGTTGCTCTTCGAAGCGCAGACCCTCGCGCACCAGCCGGGTGATGCCGTCGTGGGAATCGGCGCAGGCGCGGACGCACAGGTCGCAACGCGTGCAGCGGCTCAGGTCGAGCACCAGCAGGCTCTGTGCGCCCATCAGCCCCTGCGCCAGGAAGTCCTCGAGCGGGACCGAAGTCACCATCTTGAGCGCGTTGCGGTTTTGCTCCTCGCGCTCGCGTACGCCCGCCTCCAGCCGCTCGCGCACGTGCGGAAAATGCTCCAGCATCAGCTTGAATTCATCTGCTTTGATCCGGACCACCTCGACGTGGTCGAGCGCCGCGCAGGTAGCGGTGCGGACGCCGCCGCCCAGCAGGCCGATTTCTCCGAAGTAGTTGCCGCGCGAGAGATACGCCAGCACCAGCTCTCCGCCGGGATGCGACTCGCTGACCTTGACGAACCCGATGCGCACCAGATAGAAGCTGTCCGCCGGATCGCCCTGCTTGCAGATCACCTGCCCGGGATTGAAGCGGACCAGCTCCACCTGCTGGCGCAACTGCTCGAGGAAGTCGGCGGCTTCCTGCGTCTGCTCGCGGGCGCCGATCTCGGCGAACAGCGGCACGCTGCGCAGGTGCTCTTCGAGAGCGCGCTTGCGGTATTTCTCGTCGGCCTGGGCGCGGAATTTGGGGTTCTTCAGCAGGATGTCGACGATGTTGCGCAGCATCTCCAGCACCACGCAATCCGTCGCGGCGCGCACCGACGCCGAGCGGGGATAGAAATTCATGCAGGTCATTTCCCCGAACAGCTCGCCGGCGCCGAGTTCCGCGGAAGGATGGTCGTAGGCCAGATCCACCGGCGCGTCGATGGGGATGTAGCGCTGGTTCTCAGTCTCGTCTCGCCGGTCCTGCGCGCGGCCGACCAGCCGGCTTTTCAGCTTGCGGAAGAAGCCGCCGGAGCCGTGGTCGGTGGAGACGTGCGCGATGGGGCTGGAGAGGAAGACTTCGACGCTGCCTTCGAGGATGTAGAACGCCGTGGATCCGAACTCGCCCTCGCGGCAGAGCATTTCGCCTGGCTTGAAGTGCCGCCGCACCACGGCCCCGCGGTTCTTCTCCAGCAGCCCCTTCGATGCCCCTTCGAAGATGGGGATCTTCAGCAGTTCGTCGGGCTCGATGGGCTCGCCGTATCCCAGCGAGGTGCCCCACTGCGCAGGCGCATGCTCGGGATGCGGCGCGGCCCCGGGCTGACCCTCTTTTTGCTCCACACCCATTGCAGTCCTGACATCCTCGCCGACAACTCGGCCCGGCACAAGTTCTTGCGCGTGTTCGCCGGCCAGACTTTCGGAAGATGATGTTTCTGGTGGGAGTGCAGTCTAGCACAGGCTCTGGCGCGGCGAGCTAGGTGGTAGCCGCAGGCACATGCCGTGGCGGGTCAGTTTCCGGTTCAAGCGTTCCCCGGCTCTTCGGGTTGCTTGTGAAAATGGCGATTCTGCGACCGTAATCCGCGGGATGGCGTGAAGGGTCAAAAGAGGCGGTTCCCGTTTGGTCAGTTCCCTGTTAGCCGACAACGCGCGAAGTTGGGATCTTGCGCCAGAAGAATTGCCCACACCTCACTGTCTAAGAGCCTAGTTCCGATGGGGATTGATCTGCACGCCAGAAATCAACTGGAAACTCTGGAACGCAAATTCGTCTGTCATTCCGCTGATGTAATCGACTACCAGCCGCATGCGATGGATGCGCTCCATTACCCTGACAGATCCCGGATCCTTCCTTAACTTTTTTTCCATCTGACGCACCTCTTCTTCGTACACGGAGAGATACTTCGGGGAGACGCGACTGATCAGGCTGCTATCGCGTGCGATCGGCGAACCGTCGCTATCCTCACGTTCTCCACGGAGCGCCCCCTCGAAGCGCGTCCGTTCACAGGCCATCAAGGAGGAATATGCGTCGAGCAAGCCGGAAAGGACAGCTTGAGCGGTGATCTCTCGGTTTCGCACGATCGTCGAAGAATATAGGAACGACGAGGCGAAGGTATTAAGAGCTTTGATTAGAGGCGACGCTTCGCAGTCACGTAGGAGCCCAAATGATTCTCCTTTGAGAATGCTATCCTGACGGCTCCGAAATACAATACCCGCATGTCGGGTGAGAAGTCGAATAGCAGCCGACCGGAAGTCGTTCATGGCCTTCATGGCCGTCACTTTCTCGCCGCGGGGAGCTTTTTTTAAGACATCCAGTGCCCTCAAAATGTCCTCCGCATCTTTATCCCCCGGGGGTCGAGTCCATCCCGCGAGGGTGTCCATCATCTGCTCCCCGAACTGGACACCTGTGATCAGGTCCTTTTCGATTCCGTCTTCGATATCGCTAACGCAATATGCGATATCGTCAGCCGCTTCCATCAGATAGACCAGTGGATGGCGAGCTCCGACGTGCATCTTCAGGCTGCTACAAATCCAGTTCACGACAGATTGCTCAGTCCGGAAATACCCGGCTTTCTTGCGGCGTTCGCCCTCCGGTGTGATCGGCTGTCCCACCAGGTCCGCCCCCCGCGGGTACTTGAGGGTCGCGGCAAGAGTGGTCGCGGTCAGATTGAGGCCGCAGAGGTCAGCCTGGGATGGCTGAAGTTTTGTCGCAATCCTGAACCCCTGTGGGTTACCGTCGAAGTGAACAAAATCAGCATAGTACTCGTTCCACGTTTGCTGCGTCTTTCCTCCGATCCCACTTGGCTCCAGGGAATCTCTTTTCGTGTGGAACCAGTTCGAGATCGCGATTTCGCCGAAATGACCAAATGGCGGGTTGCCGAGATCGTGAAGCAAACACGCCGTCTCCACAAACGTGAGCAGGGGCCGCTCCTTACCGGTAATTCCCAAGCCGTCCAACTCCTCGCGGGAGAACGCCTTGATCGCCTGTTGCGCAACAAACCGCCCAATCGATGACACCTCCAGCGAATGAGTGAGGCGCGACCGGACTGCCGCGTTAGACTCCAGCGAAAAAACCTGTGCTTTGTTCTGTAGACGACGGAACGGAGCGCAGAACAGGACGCGCCCACGATCTGCGTCAGCCTCCTCTTCAAGGGTTCGGTCTGGCACTGTTGAGATGCGGTGCCTCACGCCACTGATTAGATCGTCGTAAGGTTTTTCCGTCCTGCGGTCACCGGCCATGACGTGTTTCCTTGTCTGACGCTGTGGCCCGTATCCGGTCGAGTACCTTGGTACGAAAGATCTGCAGGAACGCTTGTTTACCCGCTGGAAACCGCTGCTGGACGCCGCCCCAATCGCACTCGCGAATCCTCGGGACGACTTCGTTGAGCAACCGATGCCCATCGGTCGTCGAGATCGTCAACTCAGAAATCTCGTGCATGATCTTCGTTAGCCGAATGGCTAGCACTACGACATTCAGTGGAGACGTCTCCCTCCAGCGCGACCAGTTGATTCCTGGATCGGTCACGGGGGTTCGAGACACTAAATGGAACGGGTCTAGGATGTGACCGCTGCGGAGATGGAGCGACAAGGCGTTGATTCTCAGATCAAAGAAGCAGAGTGCCGACTCGACATCCTCAAAGCCGCGGAAGAACTCCCGCGGCTGAAATATGTCAATCTGCAGTGAGTTCCAACGGTACCGACGATGGCCGTTGCTATTCAGTACAAATGGCACTTTCAAAGCGTCAAGCGCGTCAATGGCACGGTCATCCCCATTCGGGACCATAATGTCGATGTCGCCCGACAGCTTGTCATGGAACAATCCACGGCGAATTGTCCCGCCAAACACGTAGATGTCACCATCAGTCGCACCGTTAAGGACCTCGATGGCGCACCAGGAATCGAAGCGCTCCCTCAAAAGCCGTAGCACCCGAGATGAAAGTTCGCCGTGATCGGTCACTTGCCCGTTTGACGCATGCGGACTCGCGGTTGACGCTCTCATTGCGCCTCAGAAGCATCCGTGTGGATGCCCATAATACCCCATCCTCGGACGGTTTGCGGTTGCATGACCGGCCACTCGGAAGCAATAGCTCTGTACGAGAGGCGGACATACCGTACGAGCAGCGGTGAATAGTTGTCGATAACGGGCTTCTCCACAACCGACCCGGATTGCCCTGGAAGGTTCTCGCGTCACGCTGGACGTATTGTCGGCTGTTCGGAAATTGACCCGCTACCGGCATCTCCGCGTGCATTGACTTCCGTCGCCGTCCTCGCTATAAGCCACTTACCCCCGCATGAATCCACAACCGAAGGGGCAGCGACCGAGAGGACTCCGCACTGTCGTGTGGACGACCGTCGTCTGGGGGATGCTGTCGGTCGCGGCGCTCACCGCCGCCGCTCAACAATCGCCTCCGCCGCCGGCGCCCGCGGTCTTCCAGTACACCGGCCCGGGATCGTGCAGCGCATCGGCGTGCCACGGCGGCATCCAGCCGCGGCAGGAAACGCACGTTCAGCAGAACGAGTACAGCACCTGGGTGGTCCAGGACAAACACGCCAAGGCATTCTCGGCCCTGGGCTCGCCGCTGTCGTTGCGCATCGGGCGCAATCTCGGCTTGCAGCAGAAGCCAGAAGCCGCGCGCCAATGTCTCACCTGCCACGCGCTCGACGTCCCCACGGCGGCGCGCGCCCGCACCTTCGACCTGACCGACGGCGTCAGTTGCGAAAGCTGCCACGGTCCGGCAGCCAGTTGGCTGGGCCCGCACACCGCGCGCGACTGGACCCACCAGCAATCCGTCCGCGTTGGCATGTACGACACCAAGGACCTGGCGAGGCGGCAGGAAAAGTGCCTCTCCTGCCATCTGGGCACGGAGAACAACATCGTCAATCACGAGATGATCGCCGCCGGGCATCCCGACCTGACCTTCGAGCTCGATTCCTACTCTGCGGTCATGCCGCGCCACTGGAAGGAGCCGCTGGACAAGGACGCCTGGCTGAACGTGCGCGCGTGGAGTGTCGGCCAGGGTGTGCAACTGACGCAGTCACTGTCGCAACTCGCCCGCCGCGCGCGGGGCCCGAACTGGCCGGAGTACGCCGAGATGGACTGCTTCGCCTGCCACCATGCGCTCACTCGTCCCGAGGACAGTTGGCGGCAGGAGACCGGCTACAGCGGCCGTCGGCCCGGCGTCGCCGCCTGGAACCCGGCGCGCTATGCGCTGTTGCAGGTGCTGGTGAAGGAGATCGATCCGGACGACGGACGCCAGTTGGACTCCGACCTCCAGGAACTCGCGAGTTCAATGAACCGCCTCAGCCCGGACCGGGCAAGAGTCACGGCCACGGCGCAGAGCGGCGCGGAGACGGCGCAAAGGCTGGTCTCGCGGATTAGCGCCCAGCCTTATGACGGGCCCTTGACGTTGCGCCTGCTGAGGAGCATCGTGGCGCAATCGGGTCCGCTCAGCGACGCGGGCGAGCGTACCGCCGAGCAGGCCACCATGGCGCTCGATTCGCTGTTCATCGCCTTCGCTCGCAACCAGCGCGTGGCCAACGAGCAGGCGATCCGGCAGGCCATCTCCGGCCTGTTTCAGCAACTGGAGAACCCATCGGCTTATAACCCCAAACGTTTCGCCGAGCAGATGCGCAAGGTCGGGCAGCTCCTGCCGTAGTATGAGCATGCGGTG
>JBKQPN010000070.1:0-8140 GCA_052145015.1 Terriglobales bacterium | reverse complement strand
TGATGGTGTAGCGGTCGCTGAAGGTGGGCAGCCGCGGCGCTTCTTCGCGCGGCTCGGCGCTCGAACCGCGTTCCGGCACGTAGACCCAGAAGTATCCGTCGTGTTCGCGGCAGGGGAACGCGCTGGCGTAGATTTTGCTTACCTCGAGTTTGTCGTCCGGCATCAGCGACGGAATCTCCCGGCATTGGCCGCTGACCGGCTCGAACTTCCACCCGTGATAAGAACACTCGAGATGACATCCATCGAACCAACCCCGCGAGAGCGGCATGCCGCGGTGCGGGCAGGCATCGCGCACAGCAAAAGAATGGCCTTGTGCGTCGCGCCCGAGGACCAGCGGAATGCCCAGCAGCATGACCGTTTCCAGCTTGCGCCCGCGCACGCGTTCGGCGCGCAGGGCGGGATACCAGAAGCCGCGCAGCAGGCCATCGTCGGGGCTATTCGGTTCGGGCATGGGTGAATGCAAACATTATAGGGGGGAGCTTGGGGATTGAGTCATTGAGCCATTGGGTCATTGGGTCATTGGGTCATTGAAGCAACAAAGCTTCCCGGCTTTTCAATGGCTCAATGGCACAATGACTCAATGACCCAATCCTCAGGCGGTTGTACTTCTTCTCGCTGCATCGCTATACTTTTGATTGAGGGCTCCCGAATGCCGCTATCCGCGATGATTGTCGACGACGAGCAGCTCGCCCGCGACGAACTCGCCTATCTGCTGAAAGGCGTGGGCGACATCGACGTGGTGGCCCAGGGCAAGAACGGCGTGGAAGCCGTCAATCTCATCAAGGAACACAATCCCGACGTAGTCTTCCTCGACGTGCAGATGCCCGGCCTGGACGGCTTCGGGGTGATCAAGAAGCTTCTTGACCGGCGCGTTCCCCTGCCGCAGATCGTCTTTGCCACCGCCTACGAGCAGTACGCCATCAAGGCCTTCGAGGTGAATGCCGTCGATTATCTGCTCAAGCCGTTCGACAAGAAGCGGGTGGCGCAGTCGGTGCAGAAGGCGCGCAAGAACCTGCAAACCGAAGCCCCGTCTTCCGACAAGCTCGAAACCCTGGTGCGGATGCTGGAATCGCAGAGGCCGCAGAACTCCAAGGTGCTGCTCAAGTCCACGGGCCGGCTGTTCCTGGTGGACCAGAAGGACATCTGCTTCGCTTCCATCGAAGACGGCGTCATCACCGTGGTGACCGCCGGCGGCATGGAGGGCCAGTCGAACTGCCGCACCCTGGAAGAACTGCTGGAGTCGCTCGATCCCAACCTGTTCTGGCGCGCGCACCGCTCGTTCCTGGTGAACATCAACCGCATTAAGGAAGTCGTGCCCTGGTTCAAGAGTTCCTACCAGGTGCGCATGGACGACCGCAAACAGACGGAAGTCCCGGTCAGCCGAGCGCAGACTAAGCGGCTGCGCGAGTTGTTCAAGCTGTGAGCACGAGAGGGCTCCTAGAACTGGCAACTGACAACCGGCAACTGGCGACTATTTATGAAAGCTTACGTTTACGTCACGCTGAAGAAGACCGTGCTCGATCCCCAGGGCAAGACCATCCAGGGCGCGCTCCGCAAGATGGGCTACAAGGGGGTGGACGACGTCCGCCAGGGCAAGTTCTTCGAGCTCACCCTCGATGGCGGCCTGGACCGCGCCGGCGCCGAGGCCGAGATCTCCCGCATCGCACGCGAGGTGCTCACCAACCCGGTGATCGAGGAATTCCGCTATTCGATCGAGGAGTAATCGCCGCTATCAGTTTTTTAGCACCAAAGTAACGTCTCCCGCTATCTACATTTGTAACGACTTGGTAGATAATCAAGCCAGACTCTCCACCCCATTTCCCCCAGCGCCGGTGGTGGTAACTTTCCAGCAAGAGGTGATCGCACGTGTGTGGCATTGTCGGATACGTTGGTAAGAAGCGGGTTGTGCCTGTCATCCTGGACGGGCTGAAGCGGCTGGAATACCGCGGTTACGACTCCGCCGGCATCGCCGTGGCGGGCAACGGCAACGGGCTGCAAATCCGCCGCGCCGAGGGCAAGCTGCGCAACCTGGAGGAGGCTATCCGCCTCAAGCCGCTGGACGGCACCTACGGCATCGGCCACACGCGCTGGGCTACGCACGGGCGTCCCACCGAGGAAAACGCCCACCCGCACCGCGATTGCACCGGCAAGATCGTGGTGGTGCACAACGGCATTGTCGAGAACTATCTCTCGCTGAAGAAGCGGCTCATCGAAGAGAAGCACAAGTTCTCCACCGAGACCGATACCGAGGTCATCGCCCACCTGATCGAGAAGCATCACTTCGCCACCAGCAACGGCCGGCCGGTATCGCTGGAAGAAGCCGTCCGCAGGACGGTGAAGGAGTTGACGGGCGTGTTCGCGCTGGCGGTGATTGCCGTGGATGAACCCAACAAGATCGTGGCCGCGCGCAATGGCCCTCCGGCGGTCATCGGGCTGGGCAAGGATGAATATTTCGTCGCCTCCGACGTGCCGGCGATCCTTTATCACACCCGCGACCTGTTCTTCCTGGCCGATGGCGACCTGGCCGTGATTACGCCCTCGGGCGTGCAGCTCACCGACTTCGACGGCCAACCCGTCTCGCGCCAGGTGCAGCACATCACCTGGGACCCCATCATGGCGGAGAAGGGCGGCTTCAAGCATTTCATGCTCAAGGAAATCTACGAGCAGCCGCGCGCCGTCCGCGACACCACCCTGGGGCGGGTTTCGCTCGATTCCGGCAAGGTCTTTCTCGACGAGATGGAGATCAGCGAGGCCGAGTTCCGCAATCTGACCAAGGTTGACATTGCCGCCTGCGGCACCAGTTGGCATGCCGCCCAGGCGGGCAAGTTCATGATCGAGAAGCTGGCGCGAGTGCCGGTCGAGGTTGATTACGCGAGCGAATTCCGCTATCGCGATCCCATCATCACGCCGACTTCCCTGACCATGCTCATCACCCAGTCGGGCGAGACCGCCGACACCATCGCCGCCCAGCGCGAGGCCAAGGCCAAGGGCGCCAAGACGCTGGCCATCTGCAACGTGGTCGGCTCCATGGTGACCCGCGAGGCCTCGGGCACCATCTACACCCATGCCGGGCCGGAGATTGGCGTAGCTTCCACCAAGGCCTTCACCGCCCAGCTTACCGCCCTGTTCCTGTTCGCGGTCTATCTTGGCCGCCTGCGCGAAGCGCTGACTATCGATCAGGCCAAGTGCCTGCTCACCGAGTTGACCCTCATCCCCGGCAAGCTGGAATCGATCCTCGGCCACGACGAGATCTGCGAAGACCTGGCCAAGGAATACTCGCGGGTGCAGGACTTCCTGTTCCTCGGCCGCGGCATCCACTACCCCATCGCGCTCGAAGGCGCGCTGAAGCTGAAAGAGATCTCCTACATCCACGCCGAGGGCTATCCCGCCGGCGAGATGAAGCACGGCCCCAACGCGCTGATCGACGAGAACCTGCCGGTGGTGGTGCTGGCCACCTGCGATCGCAACAATCCCGATTCGGTGCAGCGCTACGAGAAAACCATGTCCAACATCAAGGAGGTCAAGGCGCGCTCCGGCAAAGTGATCGCCGTGGCTACCGAGGGCGATGAGGATATCCGGGAGGAAGTGGACCGCGTGCTGTTCGTTCCCCCGACCCCGGAGCTGCTGTTGCCCATCCTGGAGATCGTGCCGCTGCAGTTGCTGGCCTATCACATAGCGGTGCGGCGCGGATGCGACGTGGACCAGCCCCGGAACCTGGCAAAGTCGGTGACCGTAGAGTAGCGCCGGCGTCTCGCCGGCTGTCGCGGAGGGCCTCCCGCCCTCCGCATTTTCTTTCTGGACCGCTGCCAAGCGGAACAATGTGAGTGCTCGTAAGCCCGTGGGAACTCAACATTTAGACCTACGATTCCGGTTTCGAACACATCCAAATCTCCTTGCAACCAACTGATATGATGGTACATCTATATACCTGACAATAAGTCACTCAAGTCTTAACTTAGCTGGACCATCATGCCTGAGTGGCAGCACTTATTAGTACAAGGGGGTTTCACATGGCAAAGATTATCGGCATCGACCTGGGCACCACCAACTCGGTGGTGGCCGTGATGGAAGGCGGCGAGCCCAAGGTCATTCCCAACGAAGAAGGCGGCCGCACCACGCCGTCGGTGGTTGCTTTCACCAAGACTGGGGAGCGGCTGGTGGGGCAGGTAGCCAAGCGCCAGGCCATCACCAATCCGGAAAACACGGTTTATTCCATCAAGCGCTTCATGGGGCGCCGTTACGACGAAGTGTCGGAAGAGATGAAGATGGTGCCCTACAAGGTGGAGCGCGAGGGCGACCACGTAGCGATCATGGCCCAGGGCAAGAAGTACACCCCGCCGGAAATCTCGGCGATGATTCTGCAGAAGCTGAAGAAAGCGGCCGAGGACTACCTGGGCGAGAAGGTGACCGAGGCGGTCATCACCGTGCCCGCGTATTTCAACGACGCGCAGCGGCAGGCCACCAAGGACGCCGGGCGCATCGCTGGTCTCGACGTCAAGCGCATCATCAACGAGCCCACGGCGGCCGCGATGGCCTACGGTCTCGACAAGAAGAAGGACGAAACCATCGCCGTCTACGACTTCGGCGGCGGGACGTTCGATATCTCGATCCTGGAGGTCGGCGAGGGTGTGATCGAAGTCAAGGCCACCAATGGTGACACGCACCTGGGCGGCGACAACATCGACCAGCGCATCGTGGACTGGCTGATCGACGAGTTCAAGAAGGATGAAGGCCTCGACCTGCGCGCCAAGGGCAACGAGATGGCCCTGCAGCGTCTGCGTGACGCGGCGGAGCGCGCCAAGATCGAGCTCTCCACCACCATGGAGACCGAGATCAACCTGCCTTTCATCACCGCCGACGCCAGCGGCCCCAAGCACCTGGTCAAGAAGCTGACGCGGGCCAAACTGGAGTCGATGGTGGAAGACATCATCCAGCGTTCAGTCGGACCCTGCCGGCAGTGCCTGAAGGACGCCGGCCTGGACGCCAGTAAGATCGACGAGGTCGTGCTGGTGGGCGGGCAGATCCGCATGCCGCGCATCCAGGCGCTGGTTAGCGAGCTGTTCGGCCGGGAGCCGCACAAGGGCGTCAACCCGGATGAAGTGGTGGCGGTCGGAGCGGCCATCCAGGGCGGCGTGCTCAAGGGCGAGGTCAAGGACCTGCTGCTGCTCGACGTCACCCCGCTGACGCTCTCCATCGAGACGCTGGGCGGCGTGGCCACGCAGATGATCCCGCGCAACACCACGATTCCCACGCGCAAGACGGAGACGTTCTCCACCGCGGCCGACAGCCAGACCTCGGTCGAGGTGCACGTGATGCAGGGTGAGCGGCCCATGGCGCGCGACAACCGCACCCTGGGCAAGTTTCACCTGACCGGACTCCCGCCGGCTCCGCGCGGCGTGCCCCAGATCGAGGTGACGTTCGACATCGACGCCAACGGCATCCTCAACGTCACCGCCAAGGACATGGCCACCAGCAAGGACCAGAAGATCACCATCACGTCTTCGTCCGGCCTGTCGAAGGAAGAGATCGACCGCATGGCCAAGGACGCCGACGCGCACTCGGATGAAGACAAGAAGCGGCGCGAGGAAATCGAGTCGCGCAACCAGCTCGACTCCCTGGTGTACAGCGTGGAGAAGATGCTGCGCGAGCACGGTGACAAGATCTCCGGCAGCGAACGCGGCGACGTCGAGAATGCGCTGGCCGACGCCAAGAAGGCGCTCGAGGGCGGCGACAAAGCGGCCATGGACCAGGCCCGCGAGAAGCTGACCAGCACCTCGCACAAGCTGGCCGAGGCCATGTACCGCGCCGCGCAACCCGCGGCCGGGCAGGCCGGGGCCCAGCCGGGTCCGGAAGCCGGTGCGGACGCTCCGCGCGGCGGTAACGGCGAAGCCAAGAAGGCCGATGGCGGTGTCATCGACGCCGAGTACGTGGACGTGGAAGACAAGAAATAAAAGAGGTGTAGAGACGTAGGCTCTTGGCTTTTGGCTGTTGGCTTTTGGCCAAAAGCTAAGAGCCAAGAGCCAAAAGCGGCGCCTTTGAGATCAACTCGGATCGGGGGGTGAGGCATGATTTGCAGTCAATTGCAGTATCTGCAGCAGAATTTTGCTGCGCTGTTGGCTGCCTCGGACGAACAGGAGCAACTGGAGCGGCTGGGGATGGCCTTGGCGGACGACAAAGAGGCGGTGCAGACCTTCCGCGAGCAACTCCAACAACGGCTGACGGCCGTGGGAACGAGGCTGGCAGCGCACGTCCAGGAGCATGGCTGCGCAAATTGAATGGCCACCGCGACCAAAGACTACTACGCCACGCTGGGCGTGAAGAAAACAGCCTCCACGGAGGACATCCGTAAGGTTGAGCCGTTTTGCGGGCGTTTGAGCCCGCAGGCGAAATCCTGAGCGAGGAGCCCCGCGACGAGTCGAAGGACCTATGGCCACTGCGACTAAGGATTACTACGGAGTCCTCGGTGTCAAGAAGAGCGCCTCCACCGAGGACATTCGCAAGGCCTTCCGCAAGCTTGCGCGCAAATACCACCCCGACGTCAACCCCGGCGACAAGTCCGCGGAAGAGAAGTTCAAGCAGCTTTCGGAAGCCAACGACGTCCTCAGCGATCCCAAGAAACGCAAGATCTACGACCAGGTCGGTTTTTATTCCGACAACATCGATCCCGCCACCGCCGAGGCCTATGCGCGCGGCGGCGGCGCCGGTGGCTTCGCGGGACAGGGCGCCGGGCGTGGCCAGGGCGTGCCCTTCGATTTCGGAGGCTTCGATTTTTCTGACTTCAGCGAGCCGGGCGGCGGTGGCCGCAAGAGCGGCAGCTTCCGCGATATCTTCTCCGGCATATTCGGCGGCAGTGGCCGCGGCGGCTTCACCCCCGAGGCCTCGCAGCCCGAACCAGGCACCGATCTCGAATACCAGGTCAACGTCGGTTTTTGGGACGCCATCAAGGGCACGGTGATGCGCCTGAACATCGCCCGCCGCGATCTCTGCACGAACTGCCATGGGCGCGGATTCATCCAGGCCGCGGGCACCTGCCCCGAATGCGGCGGCAAAGGACAGATCACGCAGACCGCCGGCCGCATGAAGTTCAACGTGCAGTGCCCGCGCTGCCACGGGACCGGCAAGAACGTGAGCGTGTGCAGCGTGTGCGGCGGCGAGGGCACGGTGAACCGCACCGAACCGCTCGAGGTGCGCATCAAGCCCGGCACCCGCGACGGCCAGCGCATCCGCATCCCCGGCAAGGGCAACGCCGGGATGATGGGAGCGCCCGCGGGCGATCTTTACATCATCGTGCGCACCGGCGAGCATCCGGTCTTCCGCCGCGAGAGCGACGACATCCATGTGACCGTGCCCGTCACCGTGACCGAGGCGGCACTGGGCGCGAAGATCGAAGTCCCGACCATCGAGGGACGCTCGCTGCTGCGCATCCCGCCGGGCACGCAGAGCGGACAGAAGCTGCGCCTGCGCGAAAAAGGCGTGCCTTCGGCCACCCGCGAGGGCGCGCGCGGCGATGAGATCGTGGAAGTCAAGATCATCGCGCCGTTCCCCAAGGACGAGCGCTCGCGCGAGATCCTGCGGGAGTTCGCGCGCCTGAACCCGGCCGATCCAAGGGCGGAGTTGTTCGCGAAGGTGTGAAAACGGAGATGCACGATGGCTAATACTTGGGTATTTCAGGCGAACCCAAAAGCATACTTGGTCGACGAGGCACTCAGATCTGTGAACGAGCACACGTGGCTTGTAAACCAGCACCGCAAGCAGGTTCACGCTGGCGATAGAGTTTTCATTTGGAAATGTGGCCCGGAAGCTGGGCTAGTTGGCGTTGGCATTGTACTTACAGATCCCGCATACATTGAAGCGCGACCCGAAGAACGAAAATTTGAAAAGCAGCCCTTGAAATTCGATGGAAAGAGATGGCGGGTGAGGGTAAAGACCGAGAGGCTCAAGGTACCGATTTTAAGAAAGAACATGCTCAGTGATTCCGTTCTCAAATCTTGGCGCGTAGTCAAAGGCTGGCAAGGTACCAACTCACCCGTTAGTTCTGATATTGAGATCGCAATCGAGAAGATGCTGTCCTAAACGCCTATGGCAAAACGAAAATCAAAAGGCGCCTACATGATCTCGGCGGTGGCCGAGATGTACGGCA
>JBKQPN010000069.1:0-68083 GCA_052145015.1 Terriglobales bacterium | reverse complement strand
TTGGCACCTCGATGTCGGCTCATCGCATCCTGGAGCTGTAGAAGGTTCCAAGGGTTAGGCTGTTCGCCTATTAAAGCGGTACGTGAGCTGGGTTCAGAACGTCGCGAGACAGTTCGGTCCCTATCTGATGTGGGCGCAGGAGATTTGAGGGGGTCTGTCCTTAGTACGAGAGGACCGGGATGGACGGACCGCTGGTGTTCCAGCTGTCGTGTCAGCGGCATGGCTGGGTAGCGAAGTTCGGTTGTGATAAACGCTGAAAGCATATAAGCGTGAAGCACTCCCCAAGATTAGATCTCCCAACCCGTAAGGGGCAAGAAGGGCCCAGGTAGACCACCTGGTTGATAGGCTGGAGGTGGAAGCGCGGTAACGCGTGTAGCTTACCAGTACTAATCGCCCGTTCGGCTTGACCATAAAATTTACCGAGCGCATCAAAAACGCTCTTGGCTATTAGCTTTTGGCCCTTGGCCAAGGCCGCGTAGATCCTGTCTATTCAGTTGTGAGGCATAGGCCTCAAGATCTTTACAGATTGGCGTGAGAGATCCTTCGCCGCACAAAATGCGGCTCAGGATTTCGGCAGCAGGCTCCCATTCGCCGCCTGACGGCGGTCATTCACGCCTGCTAAACGCCTCAAGTTGTCGGTGATATTACCGCGGGGGACACACCCGTTCCCATCCCGAACACGGAAGTTAAGCCCCGCAGGGCCGATTGTACTGCACGGGAAACTGTGTGGGAGAGTAGGTCGTTGCCGGCATAAATAAAGGCCGATCATGGAGACATGGTCGGCCTTTTCCGTTCTGTCGTAGCGCCGGCGTCCCGCCCACGAAAGAAGAACCGCCGAGACGCCGAGGGACTACCGGGTAGGAGCAGCATGCAGGTGAAGGGGCACGCCTTCAGGCGCGCCATAAAAGGCGGATAATATCTGGGCTTTAGCCCCTGAGAAGATATGCCTCAGGGCCTAAAGGCCTGTCCATGTGTGACGCTGGCGGCACGGCTGGAAGCCGTGCCCTTCCCCTTTTATGCCGAGGAATAAGGAGGCCTTAGATGCCCATGCGTATCGTCGTTGTCGCACTGTTTCTGCTCTCGCCCGTTCTGTCGGGGGCGCAGGCTGCGCCGCCTGCAACGGCGGACGCCGGCACCATCGCCTGCCGGGCACTTGAGGCGCACACCGACGACGAGCTGAAGGTCACCGTTGTCGTGTTTCACCAGCGGGACGAAGCGCAACGCTCGCGGCTGTCGGCGCTGCTGCGCGAGCATTCCGGAGCGATGGTCGAGGTGCAGTCCGGCGATGGGGCATGGCGCCGCGCTCGTCTGGTCCGGCTGAAGAGCTGCTTCGGACGCGGCCTGCTGATGCTCGCTGCTCCGGAGCCCTTCTCCGGCCGCGCCGAATTCGCGCTGCGCGTTCCGCCAAAATGAAAACCGCCGTGAGGTATCCCCGCTACTTCCCCACCGCTTTCCTATGCTCCAGGAACTTCTCCCGGCACTGGCGCGCCTGGCTCATGAGCTGGGTGAACTCCGGGCTGCCGCGCAGGCTGGCGTAGAGGGGATCGGTCTCCGCGGCCAGGGCGCCACAATAATTATCTTCCACGGCTGCGCGGATGAGCTGTAAGGCGGCCTCGTGCTCTCCAACATACGCGATCCATCCCGCGTCCCCGAATTTCTGTTCCGGGTCGCGCCGGGCCAGTATCCCGGGCAGGGCTTGGCGGACGATGGCGGCGGAGTCCTGTTTGCGCCCGGCGGCAAACGCGGCCAATGCGCTGCGTGGGCCTTCAGGCTTGGGCGGCATCTCCTCTTCCGCCTGCCTGGCTTTGCCTTGGCGCAGGAGGATGTTGGCCCCGATGTAGCGCGAGAATTCTGAACCGGCGTCCAGCCGCAGGAAGTCCTCCGCGCGCTTGTAATTGCCCATGCGGATGAAAGTCATCGAGCACGAGCGCCACTCCCGGGAAGTGGGATCGAGGGCCATGGCGCGCTCGCATTCTTGCGCCGACTCTTCCAGCAGCCCGGCATACCGCAGCAGGTAGGACATGGCCAAGTGCGCGCTGCCACTATCCGGGCGTCGCTGCAGAAAAGCGCTGGCTTCGTCGTAGGCGCGGCCGAGGTCGCCGCGCTCGGTTTCTGACACGATCCATCCCTGGGCTGCCAGCGCGTTGTTGGGATCGAGGGCGAGGACCCGCGCGAGCGCCGCTTCGCTGCGCTGAAACCCCGCCGCACCGCCATCCCCATAGGTGGCGTCGTAGTAGTAGCGGTGTGCCAGGGCCTGCCAGGCCGGCGCGTAGGAGGCGTCTAGCCCCACCGCTTGTTCCAGCAGTTGAATGGCTTGTTTGTTGGGTGCGACGTCGCGGCTCATCGCCACCGCCCGCAGGTAGAGTCCGTAAGCTTCGGGACTCCTGGGCTTGGACTCGCTCTCGTCGCCGCCGGCCAATCCCAGCACCGGCGCCAGGCCCTGCCGCAGCCGCGATCCCATCTGCTCGCGCAGGGCGATCATGTCCTCGCCCGCGGTGCTGATGCTGTCCCGCCACAGCACACGGTTGTTCTCCACATCGATGACTTCCATGGTTACCCGCAACTGCCCGCCTTCGCGCGCGTAGTGTCCGGTGACCAGGTCGACGACGCGCAGCTCGCGCCCCGCGACTTGCGGATCCACGCTGGTGCCGGCGAAGCGCCGCGAGCTCTCGAACGGACGCACCGCCAGCGCCGGGATGTAGCTCAGCGTGGTGACGGCTTCGTCCGGCAGCGCCAGGCCGAGGAAGTCGAGGGTCTTGTCGGCGCCCAGGTTCTGGAAGGGCAGCACCGCGATGGTGGTCTGCGCCGACTTCGGCAGATGATTCGGCCGCTGCAGCCGCCAGCTCACGATCGCTCCCGCCACGAAGACGGCGATCACCGCCGCGATCGCGATCCAGAGCTTGAGCCTGCGTCCCGGTTTCGCCGGAGCCGCGGCCGCGGCGACCACCGAACTCCGTCCGCTATCCCGCTCGCGCTTCAGCCGCTTCAAGTCGGCGCGCAGCTCGGACGCGCTCTGGCAGCGCAGCTCGCGGTCCTTCTCCAGCGCCTTGTTGATGATCTGCTCCAGCTCCGGCGGCAGTTCGGGATTCAACCGCACCGGCGCGGTGGGCGGGCGGTTCAGGATGCCGTCAAAGATCATCGCAGTGGTCGTTCCCTTGAACGGCACCGACCCGGTGGCCATCTCATAGAGCACGGCCCCGAAGCTGAACAGATCGGTGCGCGTGTCCAATTCCTCGCCGCGCGCCTGCTCCGGCGACATGTAGGCCACGGTTCCCACCGCCGTGCCCGGGCTGGTCAGGTGCTCCGAGGTGAGGTCCACCGTCTGGGCGTTGGCCGCAGCCGCTTCCGGCACGCGCCGCGCTTCGACCTTGGCCAGGCCGAAATCGAGCACCTTCGCCTGCCCGCGCCGGGTGATGAAGATGTTCTGCGGCTTGATGTCGCGATGCACGATGCCCTTGGCGTGGGCCGCGTCGAGGGCATCGGCAATCTGTATGCCCCATTCCAGCAACTGGTCGATCGCGACCGCGTGCCCGGCGATCCTCGCCGAGAGCGGCGCGCCTTCCAGCAGTTCCATGGTGATGAAGTGCCGGCCCTCGTGCTGGTCGACGTCGTGGATGGTGCAGATGTTGGGATGGTTCAGCGCCGAAGCCGAGCGCGCCTCGCGCTGGAATCGCTCCAGCGCCTGCGGATCTTTCTCCATCTCTTCCGGCAGGAACTTCAGCGCCACGCGGCGGCCCAGGCGCGTGTCCTCGGCTTCATACACCACGCCCATGCCGCCACCGCCCAGCCGCTGCAGCACGCGATAATGCGAAACCGTTGACCCCAGCACGCTTCTCTCCGTGGCGGAATGTTAGGCCCGCAGCCGCCGCGGGTCAACGACGCTCGCTGTGCGGCGTCGGTGCGCGATTGACACCCTGCGAGCTGGGGCGTTATGGTACCCGACACATCCCCCTGCCACGCTCAGAATTCCAGTTGCCGCTCCGAAAGGATGAGAAATGCTCAAGGTGCAATTACGCCGAGCAGGAGAAGTAGCCGTGCTCCAGTGTGAAGGCCCGATCGTCTCGGGAGCGGACGCCGAGCACCTGGAGCAGACCATCTGTTCGGAACTGGACGAAGGAACCAGGCATCTGGTGCTGGAGGTGAGCGCGGTTCCACGCGTCGACAGCAGCGGGCTGGGCATGATGGTCCGTTTAGTGATGCGCGCGCGCAAAGCCGGAGGCGACCTGAAAATCGCTTGTCCGCCGGCCTTCGTCACCAGTTTGCTGGAGATGACCCGGCTCTCCACGCTTTTTCATGTTTTTGCTTCGGAGCAGGAAGCGGTGGTCTCGTACCGCAAGCCGGCGCCGCAGATGGCGAAGCCCGCCTCGGCCAGGGCACGCATCCTGTTCCTCGATCAATCCTCCGACCTCTGCGCCTTCGCGCGAACCGTCTTGACCGCACATGGTTACGAAGTACTTTCGACGACGCTCGCCAAGGAAGCCAGGATTCTCCTGCAAGTGGGAAACACCGACGTGGTAGTGCTGGGTCCGAACACGCCCCGTGTCGGGTTTGAAGGCCCCAGTCTGGCGGCCTTCCTGGCCGCACTCGCCCCCAAGGCGGCCGTCATCGAACTCGACCAGCAGTTCCAGACTTTAGAGGCGGAGCAGGCTGGCGCTGTCCTGTTGCAGCTCCTGCAAGAGAAAAAGAAAGCGAGTGCCTGCGGGAGCGCGTAATCCAGCGGCGAGGTTGGTGCAACTCTCTTGTCGGCTGCCACTGAACCACTCCAACTCTCGCGTTCACAAATCATCCGAGGAGATCGCGCTTCCCGTGGATGACAGCGGCGATTGTCACTTCGCTGCCTTCAATTCGATAAATAACACGGTAGCTAGCTCCCGGATGTCTTCCTCATCGAATTCGGGAACCTTACGACCGGCACGCGGAAACCGCGCCAGCGTCTTGCTCACATTGACGATACTTTTGACAACGATGCCGGCGTAGGCTGGGGAATCCGCGGCGATGTAGCTGGCAATGGCCTCAAGGTCCTGTGAAGCGCGGCGCGACCAGACTACTCGGTGAGCCATTTGCTGAGGCGACTCTCCACCTCTTCCTGCGACAGCGTGCCATTGATGCGAGCATCCTCGAGCCCCCGCCGCACCTTGTCGAGCACATAGAGATGGTATTGGATGTCTTCGACCGAGCAGTCGTCGGGCAGCTTATTCAGCAGCAGCTCAACATCTTGTTTTGGGCTGTGCATCCTGTTTCTCCAGGCAAGAATAGCACGACCGGTGCGACGTTGAGGCTAACCGACTCTTCCTAATGCTCCCCCAAGAGCTTGCAAAACTCCGGTACAGAGCGCCTCAGGCTGGAAATCACGTACTGCCTGCTTTGCGCGATCCCGGCCCCCTGGTCGTCCAGCTTGTCCAGCACCGCCTGCGGGTAGAGATGGAACTGGTGGATCAGGAAATCATCGGCGGTTTGGCAAAGCAGCCCGAACTCGCCGAGGCAGTCCGCCGGAAAATGCTTGGTATTCTGCGTGACGATCGCATCGGCTCGGGCCATAATCGCGGCCGCGAGCACGTGCCTGTCATTGTCGTCGGGAAGGCAATCGACCGCCTTCAGGAATTTCGGCGGAACTGGCGCCATCGCTTCCGGAAACGCTACCCGCATTTGCTCAAGTCTCCAGGCAACGTCTTCCGCGGATCTCCCCAAATCCGTGCGGAGAGCTTGGGCGACTTCCGCCAGAATTTCCTCGCTCCAGAACGGCCGGTACAAAGCTGGTTCCTCTGCCAACCGCAGCAAGAAATCACAGAGTGCCATCGGCACCAGAACGCAAGCGTCCAGGACAGCCGAATACTCATTTTCCGGAGTGAAAATCATCGGGAATCTTCTCGTACGCCCCTTTCGCGAACTCCGCCCGCGCCAGGTCGTCGAGAGTTCTTCGCCGCGCCGCATCTCGCTTCGACTTGTAGGCAAGCACATCGCGCACGTAGATGCGACGGTGCGTGCCCGCCTTGTGGAAGGGGATCTCTCCTTTCTCAAGCAGTTGAACGAGGTACTGCCTTGAAACCCCCAGGATTTTACCGGCCTCAACCGTGGTCAGTTCGTGTTTGTTCTGCAGGATCGTGACCGAGTGGCCAGCTCTGAGATCGGCGAGCAGCCGCAGGAGAAACGAGTAGAGATTGTTCGGCAAAATCTCAGTCCTCCCGTCCGGGCCGACGAGCTTTGCTTCTACTTCACGAAGCTTGGTGTAAATGTCCATAATCTCCCGCTGTTCTTTGGGGGAAATATCGACACCGGGTGCTTCGCTGTTTTGCGCCATGGACGGTCCTCCTTCATTCCGGCTGGTATGCTGGGACTAGAGGAATTCTAAGCAATATACGCTACAGATGCAATACTAAACTTGCGAATATGTGAGCGATAATATTATATCTGGTTTATCTAGTAGCGTTTGGTGGAACTGCCACTCGTTCGTCCGCTGAATAGCGACGGATTCGCTTGATCTTCGGCATGACATGCAGGTGAAGGGGCACGCCTTCAGGCGTGCCGTAAAAGGCAAATAAAAACTCGGCTTTAGCCGCTGAGGGCGGCTACCTCAGGGCCTAAAGGCCTGTCCATGTGTGACGCTGGCGGCACGGCTGGAAGCCGTGCCCTCTCACCTTTAAAAGGCTGGACGGGAATCATTGGTGATGACTTCCAGAACCTCAGGAGCATTGCCGCCAAAATGGAAACCGCACCCCTCACTCCCTATCCTCTCTCGAACGCATGTTTCTTTTCGAGCGCCTCCAACGCGGCCCGCATCTCGGCCTCGATCTTCGACCCTTCGGCCAGCAGTTCGGGCGTGGCCGTGGCGTACTCGCCCTCCAGACGCAACCACGTCTCGAGCCGCGACGCCGCCTCCAACAGGCGCGCTGCCGGGCTGCTGACGTACTGCGCGTCGATGGGATCGGCGATCCACACTCGCTCCGCCCCCAGCTTGCTGTTCCAATAGACCTTGCGCCGCACCAGCTCGGCCACCTGCTCGTCGGTGGCTTTGGCAAAGTCCCACTGCTGGCGCTTGAAGCTGTACTGCCGCGCCGAAAACGGCACCGGCACCCGCTTCGGCGACTTCACAAACTCGAGCTGCTTGCGGTCGACGTCCTTGCGCAGGATGTTGATCGCCGGAGCCTCCACGTCCGCGGGTTCGAGCGAGGGCAGCACTTCCTTGACCGTCTGCGTCATCTGTAGCGCCACCAGGCAGTGCAGCCCCTCGCCGGATTCCAGGTGCAGGTCTCCGCGCAGGACGTAGAAGTCCGCTCCCGCGCCCGAGCGCCGGAACGGCCATTCCAGCTCGATCCGCAACGGCAGCCCGGCCAAGGTGACGTAGGCCTCTGGCTCTGTCGTCATATCGCCAAGCATTTTACCCGAGGTGTGGCTCTCACTCTCCGGTTGTCGCCGCGGTCGCATCCTTATATAGTCTCCGCGAAATCCGGAGGCCGTCCGTCATGCGCCATACCAAGTCCGCACTGCTCACCCTACTCTGCCTGCTGGCTACCCTTGCCGCCGCCCAGACCAAACCGGTGGTCGTGCTGATCGCCACCGGTGGCACCATTGCCATGAAGATCGACCCGGTCAAGCACGCGCCGGTGCCGGCGATTTCCGGCGAGGATCTCCTGGCCACCGTGCCCGAGGTCTCAAAGTACGCCACCGTCGAAGTGAAGAACGTCTCCAACGTCCCGTCGGATTACATGGACCCGGCCCGCTGGACCGCGCTCACCCGCGACGTCAACACCGCGCTGGCTCGCCCGGAGGTGGCTGGCGTCATCATCTCCCACGGCACCGACACCCTGGAAGAGACTGCCTACTGGCTCGACCTCACCGTCGATTCCGACAAGCCCGTGGTGCTGATCGGCGCCCAGCGCAACGCCTCAGAATCAGACTTTGACGGCCCGCGCAATCTGCTGAACGCCGTCCGCATCGCCGTCGATCCGCAATCAAAGGGACGAGGCGCGATGCTGGCCATGAACAGCCAGATCAACGCCGCCCGCGACGTCACCAAGACCCACACCTCCAGCGTCGAGACCTTCAAGTCGGGAGATTTCGGCTTTCTCGGCGAGGTGGATTTCGACCGCATCGTCTATTGGCGTGCGCCGCTGCGCCGCCAGCACGTGCCGATCAAGACCGACAGCATGCCTTACATCGAAATCGTTCCCATGTACGGCGGCGCCGACGGCTACCTGGTCAAGGCCGCCCTCGACCACGGCGCCAAGGGCGTCGTCGTCCAGGGCCTGGGCTGGGGCAACGTCAACAAGCCGATGTACGCCGCCATCAAGGACGCCATCGCCAAGGGCGTGCCCGTGGTCGTCACCTCGCGCGTGCCCAACGGCCGCGTGCTCCCCAACTACGGCTTTGAGGGCGGCGGCAAGACCCTGGTCGAGCTCGGCGCGGTGATGGGCGACGATCTCTCTGCGCAGAAAGCGCGCATCTTGCTCATGCTCCTGCTGCAGGACGGCGTCGCGGGACAGAAGAACTTGCAAGCCGCGTTCGATCGCTAGCGTAGCGGAGACGGATGGGCGGGTGGCTGGCAATCCGATTGAGTCGTGGGCCGCCCCGAAGTCGCTTGGACGAGCCACCCCTATCCCTACCGCCACACAACAGGCCCGGAGGGCCTTGCCCAGCGTAGCCCAGCGCTTCTAGCGCTGGGTAGAGGTTGCGGACGAACCCAGTCCCGGAGGGACGAGCCTACCCGAAGACATATTTCGGGTCATATTCAATTCCGTGTTTCGCCAGGAGGCTTAAGAATTCGGATTCGAACAGAAGCGCTGGGCTACGTTGGGCAAGGCCCTCCGGGCCTGGCTGGTCGTGAAACATGTAGGATGGCTTACGTGATGACGGCCGCCCTCACCCCACCACGCCTCGCCTCCGCATCCCGGCGATCTCCTCGGCCGAATAGCCCGCCAGCTTCAGCACCTCATCCGTGTGCTCGCCCAGCGTGGGCGCGGGACGGTCCGCCGACTCGTGTGCGCTGTGGATCTCTGCCGGGAACGCCACCTCTTTTATGCCCGACGCCCCCTGGTGGAACAGGCCGCGCGCTTCGGCCTGCTCGCCGCGCTCGACCTCGCCGAGCGTCCTCACCGCTCCGACCGGCACGTCGGCTGCGGCCAGCGCCTCTACCCATTCATCGCGCGTTCGCGTGGCAAACACCGCGCGGAAGTCCGCCAGAATCTTCTCCCGCAGCGCCAAATCGTGCTGCCGCCCGGCGTACTGCGGACGCCCCAGCGCCTCGCAGAGCGACTGCCAGAATTTCGGCTCCAGCGCGCCCACGGTCAGGTGCTTGCCGTCGGAGGCGCGGTACACCGTATAACAAGGATGGCCGCCCAGCAGATAGGCGTCAGCCAGCGACGGCGGCTGGCCCGCCTGGAACATCTGCGCGAAGTGCACCGTGAGCAGCGAGACGATAGTGTCCGACATGCCGAGATCGATATACGCCCCCGCGCCGGTCTCGGACGCGCCCTTCATCCCCGCAGCCAGGGTGAGCGCGGTAAAGATAGCGCCGGCCAGGTCGGAAAACGGCAGCGGCGGCACCCGCGGCTCGTCGCCGGTCGCGATCCCCAGCAGTCCGGCCTCGCCGACATAATTAAGGTCGTGGCCGGGGCGGTCGCGGTTGGGACCGGTCTGGCCGTATCCGCTCAGCGAGCAATAGACGATCCGCGGACAGCGCTTGCGCACCGCGCCGTAATCAATGCCCAGCCGCGCCGCGACTCCGGGACGGAATCCCTCAACCAGCGCCTCGCTCCGCTTCGCCAGCCGCAGCAATACTTCGCGGCCTTCGTCGGACTTCAGGTCCAGCACCAGGCTCTTCTTGTTGCGATTGATCTGCGCGAACAGCGCGTTGGTACCGCCGAAGACAGGCGAAGGCTCGCGCGTCCAATCACCCACGCCCGGGGCTTCGATCTTGATGACCTCCGCGCCCAGGTCCGCCAGCAGCATGGTGGCAAAGCCGCCCGGCAACAGACGCGTCAGGTCGAGCACGCGCGCTCCCTGCAACAGGTTCCACATGCCCGCGATGATAGCGCCGACTAGCCGAGCTGGGGCACACTTTCCGCGATTTCATCCGTCCAGACTTTAAGGCTCTCCAGAGTATTTTGGCCGAACGTGGTCGCGATGGCGACATCGGCCGCGTCGCGGCCGCGCGCGATCAGCACTCGTCCAATCCTGGGCACGTTGTTCCGGGCATCGAAGGTGTGCCAGCCGCCCCCGAGATAGACTTCAAACCACGCGGCAAAATCCATCACCCCGTAAGGCGGCAGCGTCCCCATGTCGCCAAGGTATCCGGTGCAGTACCGCGCCGGAATATTCATGCAGCGGCAGAACGCGACCGCCAGGTGCGCGTAGTCGCGACAGACGCCCACCCGCTCGTTGAACGCCTCCCAGGCTGTCCGCGTGGGGCGCGCTTTCTGATAATCGAAGGAGATATGGTTGTGGACAAAATCGCAGATCGCCTGGACGCGCGCCCATCCTGGCGGCGACTGACCGAATCGCGACCACGCCGTCTCGGACAGCAGATCGGTCTCGCAATACCGGCTGCCCAGCAGAAAGACCAGAGTCTCTTCCGGCAATTCTTGTAAAACGTGCTGTTGAGCGCTCGGCGTCAACACGTCGGGCTGTGCCGAGTCTCTAACCACCCCGGTGCTGGTCAGGCGAATCCTGCCCATGGGCGCCACAATCCGGCTGCACCAGTTTCCGAAGCCGTCCCGATAGGCCGTGACTGGCGTTTGCGGGTCAGTGATCAGGCAATCGGGGCTGACGATATCCAAGGCGCGCGAGTAATGGATGTTGAGCATGAGGATCATCGGCGTCTCTTGTGGACAGTAAAAGACCAATTCATAGCCGACCTGAATCAACATGCCGGTTTCCTTCCGCCAACCGTTGCCGCAACCAGCTTCGCCGCTACAACTTCCAGCTACGACCCTGCCCTATTCTACAGAGCCGCGGACCCCGCCCCCGCCAAAGCTCGGTTCGCGGCATACCGCTGCTCGCAAACTCTGCCACTAGCTGCTGGGTAGGCTCGTCTCTCCGGGACGGACAACGCCTACTGGCCGCAGTAGGCCCAGAGGGCCGAAATAAATTAGCCCAGGGCGGAAGCCCTAGGTAGGCAGGGAAAAAGAGGCGAGCCCCCTTCAGGGGGCGGCACTCTCTCTACTCGCATGTTTGCCGTGTGCCTGCGCGTCACCACGCGACAGGCCCGGAGGGCCTTGCCCAATGTAGCCCAGCGTTTCAACGCTGGGTAAACGGTGCGCACGAACCCAGTCCCGTAGGGACGGGCCTCGTGTCCCATGGTAGGCTCGGCCCATGTCTCACACCTACACGGCTAACCGTTTGCACGTGGTCTTCAGCACGAAGAATCGGCGCGACGTGATCTCGCAGGAACTCCAACCGCGCCTTTGGGCTTACATGGCTGAGATAGGACGGAACCGGGCCATTCGCATTCTCGCCGTCGGCGGCGTCGCGAATCACGCGCACGTACTGTTATCGCTCCCACCCGTCATGCCCCTGGCCAAGGCGGTCCAGACGCTGAAGGGCATCTCCTCGAAATGGATGAATGAAATAGGACGCGGCGGTTTTGCATGGCAGGAAGGGTATGCGGCTTTCAGTGTGAGCCAGTCCCAGATCAATTCGGTCATCCGGTACGTGAATTCGCAACCGGAGCACCACCGGAAGCATTCGTTCGAATCCGAGTTTCTGAGCCTGCTGGCGAAACACGGGATTGAATATGATCCGAAATATGTGTTCGGGTAGGCCCGTCCCTCCGGGACTGGGTCCATGGACAACGCTTACCCAGCGCTAGAAGCGCTGGGCTACGTTGGATAAGGCCCTCCGGGCCTGTTGCTTGGTGGAACCAGTTTCCACGGTCTCATCTGCGGCGCTGCTGACTCATGCAACGTCACAGGAGCAGGACACCGATCGTGCCCGGCATACGCTCGGGATGCGCTGACGAGATCCGGGCGGCAACACGCCAAGGCCCGTAGAGGCTGTCCTGAGCGAAGTCGAAAGGCGAAATCCCGAGCAAACGGGGGTCCCCGGCAAACCCGCCTTTGGTTTGCTGGGGTGCTGGATCAGGCCCGGAGGGCCTTTCCAATGTAGCCCAGCGTTTCAACGCTGGGTAGAGTGGACGCACAAGCCCAGTCCCGGAGGGACGAGCCTGCGGAGCGCTACCACCCCAGAACGCCAAAACCGGGCGTTCCGGGGACGACCCTGGTTGAAACACTGGCTACGTTTGGGCAAGGCCCTCCGGGCCTGCTCGTTGGAGGGCACGAAAGTGTTGGAATGACAGAAAGCATCTACGCCCGGCCACCCGCCCCTCGGATTCCGCCGAGACTGCGAGGCCCGGAGGGCCGAAATAAATTAGCCCAGGGCGGAAGCCCTGGGTAGGCAGGAAAAAGAGGTGAGCCCCCTTCAGGGGGCGGCACACAAGGGCCAAGTGTCGCCCCTGGAAGGGGCTTGGAACAACCCCTACCTTCGCAGCATCAATCCGAAGCAACCTTTGTAGCAAAAACGCACGGTTCGACCGTTCCAGGCGCAGCGAGGATTGGCCACCAGAATCGGTGGCCTGACCAACCGAGTTCTCTTGTCCCTTCCTGTTGAAGAAGGATCAAAGCTGGCTTGGACCGAAGCGGATCACGCACCAGGTTGCGGATCTCGTCGCCACCCAGGATCGACAGGCCGGACTTGTCGCCTGACTTGTCCCGGGACAATGTTCTGCCGGTTTCCGCCAGCAACAAAACCCTGCCGTCGCCGCCGTCCCTCACATCAGAATAATAGTCGAGCAGACCGCGCATTGCGTCCCACTCGAATTCGTTATCTGAAAACTCCAAGGTCTTTTCCACGATGGCGATAATGTGCCGGGCCGTGCCCCGGTCGATCTCGACGAACTGCCTGCTGTCGCGCGCCTCGCCCGGAATAAGCCCGTTCAGCTCGCGCTGCGCCGTTGTCATCTCATGCCCGGAACGGGTCTGGAACCCCGTGGGAAGGTACAGGCCGGCCGGCCGCACAGCCACCACATTGCTTAGAAGCACCTTGTTCGGCGCGCAGGGGCGCACACGATTGGCCGCGTCAGCTTGAATGAACACCACGCCCTGCTCGTGCGCACCGCTCTCAAAGGCGCCACGCAGCGTGTTCTCGAAATCATTGATCGTGTACAGGCGGTCATACACCTCGCGCGAGGTATAGAAGCGCGTGACCGCCAGGTCGCGCCGGTCGCGATTGCCGTACAGGCGCGAATGCTGCAGCACGGTGTCCGCCTGCATTGCCCTCGGGTTTCGGCCGTAGTAGGAGGCGATCAGATTAGGGATCGTGATGCCCCGGTCGAGAATGCTGCCGCCCACGAAGATGTTGAAAGGAGTCCGCAACTTCAGCTCGGCCCGTTCGTCGAGCAGCGGCATCACTGCGTGGTCCGAATTCACGGTCTCGCGGACGACATCGCCGCCTCGGAGCGCCTCGATAAACATCTCGGCCCGCATGAATGCGGCTCCGCTGTTCCGGTGTCTCCTTTATGGCCGCAGGTCGATTTTGAGGCTCGGATCCGTCTCGAACTCCTCGACAATTTCGTTGTACCGATCGACGATGTTGGTCACGGCCGTCTGGCGGCCGTCGGCGCGGAACTTTCCAAGCTTATAGAGATTCAAGGCCACGAACTGCTCAATTTCAAAGATGTCGATGCTATCCCCAAGCTCGACATTGTTCGCCAATCCCTCCGCCACGCTGAGCCCGCGTTGCGGTGTCACCAACACCGGCCGAATGTGGTCGTTCAAGTTTCCGCGGCACCGTTCAATCACCGCTGCGGTAGGCGAAGCCGTGACGTGGATCGCAACGTCGCCCAATAGAAAGTCTCCTCGGCGTGCGCCAGGAGAATCGGCCTTCGACAAACTCTTGTGCTCGAACTTCCCCTTTCCCAAAACGCAATCGAGCTTCGCACCAACCAGATGCTGCAGGACCGCTCCCGCGTAACACACCCCCGGGGTAGTCTTCTGCCGCTCTTCGGCTTCCTCTAACACACGGCGGACGGTCGCTCGGAAACTTTTTGACGTGTCGAGTTTGATTGTGAGCGGCTTACCCGCAAAAGCTACCATCGAACGCCTCCCAAAGATCGTCTCAATGCTCCCACTCGATTCACAGGCCATCTCATAAATGAGCCGAAAGATCCGTATCAGGGCACGACTTTTAGTCGTACGAACGGCCGTAGTAGGCTCCTTGGGCTTTAGCCCCTGCAGATCCGCCCTCAGGGGCTAAAGCCCATTTCTTCACAACCTGCCTGCGGCACGGCTGAAGCCGTGCCCTGATACGAAGCGGATTTGCGAGGTGGGTTCTCAGACTCGTGACGCTACGCGGTTGGAATTCCATTACGAATGACAATGCCGGCGAGCTTGTCTCCATCTACGAGTGCAATCGAGGCTTTGGATTCATGACGCGCTTCTGCCAAAGCCGCCCTCGTGAAGTGGCTGGTCGTGACAAACACTCCCTTGGCCGTCGTGCTTAATGCTCCCCTGAAACTGTTAATCTCAGGACTACCCACCGCGTGCCGCCACCGCTTCACTTGGGCCTGCACGTGAGTTCCGGCGAAGAACTCATTCTTCTCGTCTACATATGCGTCCACGTCTATCCCACCGTCCCCCGACGCTCGGGTGACGGAGACCCTTACGAAACCACTTCGTTCGAGTACAAGTCTAACGAAGTGTTCAAAGTCGTACGGCGTGAACTGGAACAACCGCACTCGTACGGTCTCAATCTCCACCGGCGTTGTACCCCCGACCTCGCCCACTCCTTGCGGAACAGGTGCGACTTCGCGCTCCAAGCTCTCCAACGGACTGATTCGGCGCGATTCCGCCAAAAGCGATGCCGATATGGCTGCAGCATCACCGATGGCAACCACATCCGGTTGATCGTGGATGCGAAATTCGAATAACCACACCCTCCGAAGTGTTCCCCTTGTGTCGGCTTGGTTTTCTTGGTAGTGACGCAGCAGTTCCAGCAGACCGAGGAACCGATAGGTTTGTCGTCCGATATTGCTGAATCCAAAAAATGGCGTCGGAACGGCGTACTGCTCTACGAGCCGCTTGTTTCGGCCAGTCAGAGCTTGGTCGCCCTCCCGGCCTTGGGCGGTGTAAATTAGAATGCTTCCTTCAATCCTGTCGCGGTACGGATTCTCTGTTGGAAGCCTTCCTGACTCTTCGGCGGCGGTCATTATCGCCACGTGTCTTACGTTGCCGCTTGAATCCAACGAAGGCCGGATTCCGCCTAGGTTCTCGAGGTCGAGGGAGAATCGAATCTGGTCATTGGTATAGGTTTCGCCGACTTTGAAAAACGTGAGCTTGTTCATTGCGGTCAGTCTCGGCTGCAACCGTAAAGTAGGTCGCGGCCCCCGCCCTGTCAGGCGAGAGCGCCGCAGACATTCTCCAAGACAACCAGCGAAGGCGGACGCCCTTCGGAACCGAGCTTTTCCACGAGGCGCCAGAAGGGCCAAGAGGTTCCCGAGCGTTCGCCCTTGAGGCCCGCCCCGTTGCCCGCCAAGGACAAATCCTGGCAAGGAAACGAAGCCCAGGCGAGGGCGGCGCGACCCGGAAGATCTGCGGTCGTCAGGGCCGAAACATCGCCAATCTTGAAATGCTCGCCGCCCCAATTCGTGGCGTAACTAGCGCCCTTCTTGGCGTCGATGTCGTTGGCGAAGAGGCAAGTCCACTCCTGTCCAAGACCTGCTCGGGCCATGCCGCCGCCGGCGAAAAATTCATAGTAGGACCGCACAGGCAACACACTACACCATCAACCATGCGGAAAAAAGATCTTACGGTGACGCACTTGCGCGCAATGGGACCGCTGGCTTCTGTAAGGCACAGGGAACTTCGGCGACGGTCTCTGACTTGAAACTTCAGACTTGAAACGTGAAACTACCCGCGTGGACCCCTCCCGCATCGCCGAACTGCTCGCGCCGTTTCTCCACACGCCGCCCGGACCGCCGGCTGCGTTGAACAACGCGCAGCTAGAGCAGGTATCCCCTTACCTTGACCTGCTGCTGCGCTGGAATGCCCGCATCAACCTGACCGCGGTGCGCGACCCGGAAAGCATCGTGACACGGCACTTCGGAGAATCGTTCTTTGCGGCTAGATACCTTCTGTCCGGGAGTCAGGAGTCAGGAGTCGGTAGTCAGGGGCCGGACGAGAAACCCGGTAGTCGGGAGTCGGGAGCCAGGAGTCAGCGGCGCGCCATCGACCTGGGCTCCGGCGCCGGCTTCCCCGGACTGCCGCTGAAGATCTTCGCCCCCGGCCTCGCGCTCACGCTCATCGAGTCCAGCCAGAAGAAGGCGGTCTTCCTAAAGGAGGCGGTGCGGACGCTCGCATTGACAGGCGTCGATGTATTCGCCGGCCGGGCCGAGGACTTTGCCGCGGCCGCGGATCTCGTCACCCTGCGCGCCGTCGAGCGTTACGAGCGCGCGCTCGGCGACGCCGCTCGCCTGGTCGCGCCCGGCGGCCGGCTGGCGTTGCTCATCGGATCTCCGCAGGCGGCGCGCACGCCGCAACTGCTCGCGGGATTCGGCTGGCAGGCGCCGGTGGCGATTCCGCAATCCTCGGCGCGCGTCCTCTTGGTAGGCACGAAGCCGATTGGTTAATAACCGGCCGCGCAATAGGTGGGAAGGTGGGCCGCGATTTGTCGGCGCGGTTTGCGGTCGAGCGCGCGCCCCGGGTGTCCGGCGCCGCCGCGAGTGGGACGGAATCGCACTTCACGCCGTGCCGGACCGAGAGGTATCCAGATGGGTTCCTCGAGGTGCCGGGGCGGGCACGAATCACGAGAGTAATAAGTGGGAGCGGACTGGCGTTTTGGGCGGAGTGCGCGCCCTTGCGATGATCGGGATGGTGCGTAGCGGGAGCGCAGTGGGCATTAATATCGTATAACGATCTAATATTAACTTTCGTGGTTCCGCCGACGCGTCGCGAACCAGCCTGGTAAAAAGTGGTCCGCGAGGGCGGCGTACGTGGGGATTTTCTGGGCCGCAGGAACGAATAACGCCTCCGGCGCAGACCGCAGTGGGACGGCAGAGAGAAATGTTCCACGTGGAACATTTTCAGATCTCCGGGAAGGCGCCTTGAATCCTGCATCAGCAAAATGTTCCACGTGGAACATTTTCACAGAATTCTTCCTTTTGCACAGCGGTTTGAGGTTGAGTCCGGCGCGTGGCTTGGCGTACTCTGAAGTTGCCAGCCGATTCTCTGTAATCGAACATGGGTCGCGTAATCGCGGTAGCCAACCAGAAGGGCGGGGTGGGCAAGACCACAACTGCCATCAACTTGGCGGCGTCGCTGGCAGCCGCTGAAGTTCCAACCCTGCTCGTCGACTGCGATCCGCAATCCAACTCCACCAGCGGATTGGGTTTCGCGCGCGATGCCGAGCGGCTCAACACCTACGACCTGCTCATGGGCGGGAGCGCTGCCGCCGACGCGCTGCAGCCCACGGAAGTCGAAACCCTCTGGGCGATTCCGGCTCACAAGAATCTGATCGGCGCCAACCTCGAGCTGGTCACCGCCGAGCGCCGCGAATACCGCTTGCGCGACGCGCTCGCCGCCATCCGCGACCGCTTCCACTTCATCGTGCTCGACTGCCCGCCCGCGCTCGACCTACTCACGCTCAACGCGCTGGTCGCGGCCGACTCGGTCCTGATTCCCATGCAGGCGGAATACTTCGCGCTCGAAGGCGTCAGCGAATTGCTCGACACCATGGACCGCATCCGCCAGTCGCTCAACCCGAGTCTGGAGGTCGAGGGCGTCGTCCTCACCATGTACGACGAGCGCACCAATCTCGCGCAGCAGGTCGCCGGCGAGCTACGAAATTTCTTCGGAGAGAAATTGTTCGCGTCCACCATTCCGCGCAACGTCCGCCTGGCCGAAGCTCCCAGCCACGGCAAGCCGGCGCTGCTCTATGACGTTCGCTCGAAGGGCGCGGAAAGTTACATCCGCCTGGCGAAGGAAATCATGGAGAACGCGCAGCGTCGCGCCGAGCCCGCGCCGGAGCCAACGCCTGAGCCACATCCGGATCCCGAGCCGATGCCGGAGCCAACCGACATCCAGCCGCCGCGCGTGATCGAACTGCAAGTCGAAACTGCCGAGCCCGCAGGCGTTGGCGACGAGCGCAAAGACTGAAGTGTTTCTTCGCCGCGGATTTTTCCGGATGAACGCCGATCGAGTCTGAGAAAAAAATCATGAGCACCACGCCGGACACCATGACCACCTTCGACCCCAAGCGCAAAGCCCTGGGACGCGGCCTGGAATCGCTGCTGCCGCGGACCGCACCCACGCCTTCTCCTGACGCAGCTTCCGCGACGGCGCCGGTCGCAGCGCCTTCCACCGAAGGTGTGCGCGAGATCCCGCTCGAGCTCATCGACCCCAACCCTTACCAGACGCGCACCCACATGGACGAAGCCGCGCTCGCGGAGCTGGCCGCGTCCATCCGGTCGAGCGGGGTGGTGCAACCTATCGTAGTACGATACATAGATGGCGGTCGATATCAGCTCATCGCCGGACAGCGCCGCTGGGCCGCCTCGCAACGCGCCGAGAAGGCGACCATCCCCGCCCTGGTGCGCCAAGTCTCGAACGAGCAGGCCATGGAGATGACCATCATCGAGAACCTGCAGCGCGAGGACCTGAACCCCATGGAGCAGGCGCGCGCCTTCGAGCGCCTCTCCAACGAGTTCGGCCTCACTCAGGATCGGATGTCGGAGCGCACCGGCAAAGACCGCGCGTCGATTTCGAACTTCATGCGCCTGCTGCGGCTGCCGCCCTCGGTGCAGAGCCTGATCGCGACCGGCCACCTCAGCATGGGCCACGCCAAGGCGCTGATGATGTTCGACTCGGAAGGGCTGATCGTGAAGATGTCCGAGCGCGTGCTGAAGGAGGCGCTCTCCGTCCGCCAGACCGAGGAACTGGCCCACCAGTGGATGGCCCCGGTCGGCCCCAAGCCGGAGCCGGAGCGGCGCCCGGGCGATCCCAACGTACGCGCCCTGGAGCGCGAACTGGAGGGCCGCTTGGGCATGCGGGTCCGCATCCAGGACCGCGGCGGCCGGGGGAAGATCACGTTTGAGTATGGGTCACTCGAACAGTTCGACTCGGTGGTGGAGAGGCTGAAGAGGTAGGGTGCTGCCCGTGCGATGCCTGAAGGGTGAAAAGCGGGAAGTAACGCGCGGCAGCGGCAATGTTTTCCGCGACCTCGGGCACCAGAATGCTGATATTGAACAGCTTAAGGCCATCCTGGCCACCGAGATCATCAAGGTGCTAGACCGCGAGGGCCTGAGCGTGCGCCGCGCGAAGAGTTGTACCGGCATAGCCGCGGCCGACCTGTCGCGCATCCGCAATGCCGATCTCGGCGGTCTCACGGTCGATCGCCTCATGTCGATCATCAACCGGCTGGGCTTACGGGTAGAGGTAAAGGTCACAGTGTGGCCGGTGGGGTGCCCCAGCCTGTTCTGATTTCAGGACAATTGCGATTTTTATTTGAAACAGGCGCTTCCCGGAGCACAATCACTGGTGCGGAACAGGAAGTCTTGATTTCTCAGCAGCTTGCTGAGTCCTCATGCGAAAAGTGAAGACGATTTCCCTATTCGCCGGCTGCGGTGGATCGGATTACGCGCTGCATAACGCGGGATACCAGATCGTTTGGGCAAACGACATCTGGGATCTCGCATGCAAGACATACCAGGACAACATTCCCGATGCCAAGATCAAGGAAGGCGGCATCGCCGATTTTTTCCACTTCCCCGGCGCTGATTTACTTGTGGGTTGTTATCCGTGCCAGGGTTTCACTCAAGGCGGTCGCAGGGAATGGGGCGACTCAATCAACTATCTGTATCGTGAGTTTGATCGAGTCTTAAGGTCGGTATTGCCCAAGGCGTTCGTCGTCGAGAACGTGAATGGAATGGCGTACGGCCCCAACGAACGCCTGCTGGCCAACCAACTCCGTCGATACCGTTCCGCCGGCTACCGCGTTCAATGGAGGGTTCTCAACGCGAGGGACTTCGGCGTCGCTCAGTGCCGCCGAAGAGTGTTCCTGGTAGGAGTCCGTTCCGACCTTTCGTTTGAGTACCGCTTTCCCGTCGCCACTCACGGTGTGGTGACGGGGCCGAAGTTTGTTACGCAACGTGATGTTATCACCGGCTTGTCTCGAAGGGCGCGGGGCAAATACAACCATGAGCCGCTGCATTGGTACTACATGTCTCGCAACCGTCGTCGTGATTGGGACGAGCCTGCGCCATGTGTCGTCGGACACTGGCGGCATGTGCCCCTCCATCCGGCAAGCCCACCCCTACGTAGAATCCACACCGACAAATGGGAATTTTCCACCGAAGGACGCGCACGGAGGCTTTCATATCTTGAGTGCGCGGCTCTGCAGGGCTTTCCGCGCGCATATATCTGGAATCACGGCAGAGTGCGAGATAAGTTTCAGATGATCGGGAATGCTGTGCCGCCTCCGCTTTTCGCCGCCGTGGTGAAACAGCTGAAGATATGGGAATGAAATGAACACACTAATTAAACGGAACGTCAAGGGCCGCTGCGCGCGCGGTCTCCAGCCAATCGGCCACGTCCGCCGGAGACATCGGAGCATGTTCACAGATTCGAAACCTGTCAAACGTGATCGTTTGATCGTACAGCTTTCTTTTTCTCGCCTCGTCGTCCATAACGAATGGTACAGCGAAGAATGTGATTAGCACGCTCCTATGGCCGCTCGTGAAGGATGAATCAAAGAAATACTGCGGCGCGGTTTCCATCCCCTTCCTCATCCAATCAGTGCGGCCTGTAGCACAATTTCCCAGAACTATCAATCGTGGGAACTCTTTGTCCTTGAAGCCCTTAACAATAAGGACGTCCCAGCCGCAGTCGCCACCATCGGGAGCCGCGTCCCGTGTACGAGGCCCGAGATTTGGAATCAGGGCTGCGACCTTGTCCAGAAGAATCTCGTACGTGGGTATCTCCTCTGTCCGCCAAGGTGCCCCAATCCGCAGCTCAGTTCCGCCGAAGAAGGCTTTAGCAGCATTCATCGCGACGGTCTCAAATTGGAGGGATCGTTGCTCGTTCGATATCTGCGCGTGTGGGAGCAAAGTCAGGCCCAGGCAGAATAGATACGTTGAAGCGCCAGCCACCGGAGCGCTGAATTCTATTTTGTAGCCGTCACAGTCAAACGGATATGCACCATTGAGGAGCAATTGCCTCGCTTGAATCTCGTCCATTACATCCTGTGCGCGCTTTTCAGGGCCTTCCTCTTCATCATCAGTCATGGCGGCTTGCAGCTCCTCTTTGATTGAGCTGAATGTGCAGGGTTTCCCGCTTGCCCACGTACGGAATTCGACCGCGTCCGCTATTTCTGGGATTTCCTTCATCGTGGTTTTGGCTTCGGCGCTTTTGGTTCCGCGGCATTGATTTGGAGTTTCTTGTAAGCTGCATCGAGCGTCTCAATGGCTGAGAGCACGGCCGTATCATCGCGCACATCGAACAGCTTCGGCAGACACTCCTCTATTCCATAAGCGGCGTTGAGCAGCTTCGCCGAGATCTCCTTGGCGTTGTACTCGGTATACAGGAGGGCGGCATCGAGATCACGCCTTAGGCGAAAATGTTGAAGGGCCGACGGACTGGAGAGTACCGCGTTGAGTTTTTGCTGCTTTCGACTGTTGATAACTGGCGGAGCGGATTTCGTGCCAATAGACCAGCCAATGAATTCCTCTAGCTGGGGAAGGTGATCTGCCGGCACCGGACTTGCAGTGATGGGGTCTGAAACTAGAGCCAAAAAAGTCTGGACTTGTTCGCTTCCAAGCAAGGTATAGAAGGTTCCGAAGAAGCGCTTCGCATACGCTTCTTTTGGGTCAAACTTGCCGGCTGCCTGCGCCTCCTGCAGAGTCAGAAAGGCAACCAGCCAGCGGCGTAGCGCAGGAAGACTTGTGCCGAGGCGCTTGGCAAACGATGTCAGATTTTCGGGAGAGAAGTTCCCTTTGACCTTGCTAATCACAAACCTAGCTTTCGCCTCGGGTGGCCATTCCCGGGTGGCGGTTACATGCTTGTACCCCAGGTAAGCATCCAGTTCCTGCTCGCTCCATCCGACTTGAATTCTTACCTTTTTTATGGTCGGCGCTGCCGATGGGGAGATTTCTGGAACGGCAGGCTCCTCCTCGCCGTCTCCAATCTTCTCTCCGTTGAGTAGCTTTAATGCCGCAAGACGGCGGTTGCCCTCGATGACGTAGAACTGCTCTCCGGTCTCTGCTTTCCTGGCAATAATCGGATCGCCGGCAATGACCCCAGAGGCTGCCATGGATTGGAGAACATCCTCGATACCGATCTCGTCAACGAGAAAACGAAATATTTCTGTCTGTTTCTTCCCCAGGAGTTCAGGAAGACGGGGGTTCCCTGGATCAAACAGAAGCTGCTTTATTTCGACGTCCTTGGTCTCAATCGCCATGATCCGCAGCCTTTTCGAGCTCAGACATTGTAGACTACACGGTAACGATTCCGAACTGGACCGGTCCGGTGCAACATCAGTTCAAAACAACGGCAGCGCGCAGCCGCAATATGCAGGCAATACGGTCTGCGAATAATGCGACGACTGAGCGCCGGATACGTGCCCATCTGGCCCAACTCGGCATTGGGGGATGGCGGATCCGGTCGTCCGACTTGCCAGGGTCTCCCGACTTCGTTTTTCCTGCCTTCAAAATCGCGCTCTTCACAGACGGCTGCTTCTGGCATGGGTGTCCGAAGTGTGGTCACATGCCGAAGAGCAACGTTACGTACTGGAAGGAAAAACTGCGACGAAACAAGATTAGAGATCGAGCGGTGAATCGACAACTCAGATCCCGCGGATTCAAGGTCGTTCGAATCTGGGAGTGTGAGGTCAAACGCAACCCGCGCAAATGTCTTCAATTGATACTCGATTACGTCGCCGCGAAAATGGCTGACCGCCAGGCGCGTGGCCCGGCATAGTATCTTGTCTCAGTGCGCTCTTCAACGATCTTTTCAGCTCTGCTTTACGGGTCTCCTCACGCCAGTCAGATGCAGTCCCATCCAGATGTCCGGTAGGCCCTCACTGTTCGCAGCGCCGAAAACGCAAGCTGCGCTAGCGGCGACATTTGGGTTAGCCCCGGGCGGAAGCCCGGGGTAAATGACGGAAAGAAGATTGGAGCCCCTTCCAGGGGCGACACCCGGTGCTCTCACCCCCATGTGTCGCCCCTTGAAAGGGGCTCCGTCATCTTTGGCAACGCGTCCCGGCGCTGACGCGCCGGGCTAACACAAATGACGCCCTTTGGGCTGAGGCGCGACCGGATCCCGCCCGAACGGTCGGGGGCGGGCCGTCCCCGCGTGGCTCGCGGCCTCATTTGCCGTGGCTGGAACTCCTCCTTTATATTGCTCACGTCATGTACGACGACTTCTATGTCACCGAGCGCTGGTCGGGCAAGCAGGTCCACTGCATTTACCAGGCGCTGATCGTGGCCATCTCCACCCGCCACGCCGATGCCGTGGACATTAAATTCCTGGTGGACGGGCAGCCGCTGTGGATCGCGCTCCCGCACCCGGCGTGGGTGGAGTACAAGCAGCGCACCGGCCACGACATTACCGATCCGCTGGCGGTCGAGATCGCCGGACACTACCTGCGGCAAACCCTGGAGACCGGCATGGAGTCCGGCCGCGAGATCCATGCGCTCAGCGTGGATGAGACCCTGGCCCATCTCGATGCCGTGATGCAGGAGTTCGCCGCCGCTCGCGAGTGATGCCCCGCTGCCGAGGCATCCCGATCCGGCAGTCCGCGCCCAGCAAAAATCGCAGACTTCCCTTGGATTTGGCTCCCAAAGGGCGCACAATATAGAGTTTCGGGTCCCCGTCCGCATACATACTGGCCCCGACCGGGGCAAAAAGAGGCAATCATGGCTACTACGATCCAAGAACCCCAGACGGCGGGCGCCGTCCGGCACCACAAACTCGCGCAGTGGGTGGAGGAAGTCGCCCAGCTCACCAAGCCGGAGCGGGTGCGCTGGTGTGACGGCTCGGCCGCCGAATATGACGAGATGCTGCGCCTGATGGTGCAGGCCGGCACCGCCATCACTATGAATCCGGAGAAGCGTCCGCACAGCATCTTCGTGCGTTCCACCCCGGCCGACGTGGCGCGCGTGGAGGACCGCACCTTCATCTGCTCGCGCAAGCAGGACGACGCTGGCCCCACCAACAACTGGCGCGACCCGGCGGAGATGAAGTCCGCGCTCAACAAGCTGCTCGCCGGCTGCATGGCCGGACGCACCCTCTACGTCATTCCTTACAGCATGGGGCCGATCGGGTCTCCTATCGCCAACATCGGTGTGGAAGTGACCGATTCGCCCTACGTGGTGGCCAACATGCACATCATGGCGCGCGTGGGCACGAAGGTCATGGACGTCCTGGGCGAGGACGGTGAGTTCGTCAAAGGGCTGCACTCGGTTGGGCTGCCTCTGGGCGCTTCCGATCAGGACACTCCCTGGCCCAACAATCCTACCGAGAAGTACATCTGCCACTTTCCCGAGACGCGCGAGATCGTGTCGTTCGGCTCGGGCTACGGCGGCAACGCGCTGCTGGGCAAGAAGTGCCATGCCCTGCGCATCGCCTCGGTGCAGGCGCGCGACGAGGGCTGGATGGCCGAGCACATGCTCATCCTCAAGCTCATCAGCCCGGACGGCCAGGTGAAGTACATCACCGGGGCTTTCCCCTCGGCCTGCGGCAAGACCAATCTGGCCATGCTCATCCCCACCGTGCCCGGTTGGAAGGTGCAGACCGTGGGCGACGACATCGCGTGGATGAAGTTCGGCGCCGACGGCCGGCTGTATGCCATCAATCCGGAAGCCGGCTTCTTCGGCGTGGCGCCCGGCACCAGCATGAAGTCGAATGCCAACGCCATGCTCACGGTCACCAAGAACTCGATCTTCACCAACTGCGCGCTCACGCCTGACGGCGACGTGTGGTGGGAAGGCATGACCGACACCAAGCCGGCCGAGCTGTGCGACTGGCTGCGGCGTCCGTGGACGCCGGCCAGCGGCCGCAAGGCAGCGCATCCCAACGCGCGCTTCACAGGCCCGGCCCGGCAGTGCCCGGTGATCGCGCCCGAATGGGAGGATCCCAAGGGCGTGCCGATCGACGCCATGCTGTTCGGCGGGCGCCGCGCCAGCATCGTTCCGCTGGTCACGGAAGCGTTCGACTGGCAACACGGCACCTTCCTGGGCTCGACCGCCAGCAGCGAGACCACGGCCGCCGCGGCCGGCAAGGTCGGACAGCTCCGGCGCGATCCCATGGCCATGCTGCCGTTCTGCGGCTATCACATGGGCGATTACTTCGCGCACTATCTCAAGATCGGCGCCAAGCCTGGCGGCAAGCTGCCGAAGATTTTCTACGTCAACTGGTTCCGCACGGACGAGAAGGGCGGATTCCTGTGGCCGGGCTACGGCGAGAACAGCCGCGTGCTGAAGTGGGTCTTCGAGCGCTGCAACAGCACGGCCAAGGCGGTGGATACGCCCATCGGACGGCTGCCGCAGGCGGGCGACCTCGATGTCCGCGGGCTGGACATTTCCGCGGCCAACCTGGCCAAGCTGCTGAGCGTCGACGTGGACGGCTGGCTCGCCGAGGTGCCGCTCATCCGCGAACACTTTGCGCGCTTCGGCACCCACCTGCCCCAGGGCCTGCGCGATGAGGTGGATCACCTCGAGCAGCGGCTGAAGGCGGCGAAGCGATAGCTCGGATTTTCACTAAGGAGCCCCGGACGGTCCGTCCGGGGTTTTTTTTGATCTTGAAACTTGAAACTCGAAACTTGAAACTGGTCTTCCATGTTTTCCCGCAAGATTCGCGTCGAATACGAGGCCGATGGCCAGCGCCAGCCCGCGCCCTTGAAGTGGCTGGATAGCTTCGCCATGCGCAACTTCACCAACGCGCAGATGTTCGACGACACGCTTCCCATAGCCGACGGCGCCATCGAGATCGGGACCCGCGTGCCGCTCCCCGAGCTCAAGAGCGCGATGGAAGATTGGTTCCGCAGGAAGGGCTACCTGGCGAAAGACACCCCGCTCGTGGTCACGGAATCCTAAGCTGTGGCCGTTTCGGCTGTGCCTGTCTGAGAAGCCTTGGACCACATTGGTTGTGTGTGTAAAAACCTTGCTCTCGCCAGTAATTGTGCAAACGGAAACGAAGGCGGGATAGTCCAAACAAGTCGGTCCGGTTTAGCTCGTCGACTTGCCGTCCGAGTCCTTCGTCTGCTTGGTTGCGGTTGTTGGCGGAGGCTCATCTCGCACGCCTTGCCTGAAACCGCGAATCGCTTCGCCCAGCCCCTTCCCAAGCTCACCGACCTTCTTAGGACCGCAGATGAGCATCGCGATCGCGAAAATCACAAGCAAGTGCATCGGCCGCAAGAGTCCTTCAAACATGTGACGCTGTCCTAAAATCTTACGACCGCATCGAGTTGGTGTCGTCCGCCCAGCCGAGGAAAAAGGTGTCAGGTTCGTGGTCTCGCGATACCGCGAATCCGCAAATCCTGACACCCTCAGAGTAGGGTTGTATTTCCTACAATCCCAAAAAGGCTCCAGCGTTTTCCAGTTCATTTTGCAGCAATTTCACGTTCAAGTGTCTCGGCGACATTCTCTCTTTGATGGAAAGTGCTGCAGCGGTGCCGGCGGCGTGTCCCATGACCATGGCAGGTCCCATAACGCGGTAGGAAGCCTCCGCGTCGTGAGTGCCCGAAATGAAGCGTCCTGCCATGATCACGTTCTCCACTCCCTTCGGCAGCAAGCTGCGGTAAGGAATGGTGTAATAATTGTCGCCGCCTAGGTATCCGAAGGTGCGGCCGGTGGCGGTTACGACCTCGAACGGCCAGGCGTTGGCGCCAATGCTGTCGGGGAACTTCGTGGCCGCCAGCATGTCAGGTGCGGTGAGTATGTAGTCACCCGTAACGCGACGACTCTCGCGCAAGCCGATCTTCGGAGCGGTCGCGACAAGCTTCGCATTCTCGAACCCTGGGCACTTGTCGTGCAGGAATTGCATCAGCCCTGCGGCAGACTCGCGGCCCACAATGGCGGCTTGGGTGAGATAGGCGGGATCGGTTTTATTCCCGTCTAACGCAATGTTATTCCAGTTGAACCAGTACACCCCTCCGATCTTTACCCCCATGACGATGACCGCGGTTCGGGTGATCATGTAGCTCGCCAATTCGGCGGGCGTGGCCGCGGCGACCGCCGCGCCGATCTCAGCGGTATTAGTACCCGGGTCCACGTTGGCAACCTGGAAGACCAGGTCCGAGGCCTCGAAATCGCTGGCGAGAAGGCCGAGGCCATCGCCGTTGGTGAACGGAGCGCCGGCGCCAGCGCACACGTCACCGTCACCGCTAGCGTCCACCACGCGCTTGGCTAGAATGGCCTGGCGCCCACCCTTGTTCTGGATCAAGGCTCCAATCACCCGGTTTCCGTGCATGATGGGTTCCGTGAACTGGGTGTAGTACAGGATGTTTAGCTTGGCCTCGGCGGCCATCTGGTCCAATACCCGTTTCAGGATCTCTGGATTGAATGACGGAGCTTTGTAGGTGGTCGCCGCGGATGGGTCGAGGGCAGCGAGGGCATTGATGATGTCGTTGCCGATGCCTTTGACGAGTTGTATCCCCGTACTCCCCGGCCCGGTGGTGGTGATGCCGCAATAATTGCTCACCATGCCGTTGGTGCCGTTGCCGCCCAGACAGCCAAAGAATTCAACCACGAGGGTCGATGCGCCCATGCGCGCCGCAGCCAGGGCTGCAGCAGAGCCGGCGGCGCCGCCCCCTACCACCAGAACATCAACTTCTGCGGTAACCGGAATCTTCCGCGCGTCTTCTTGCACCCATTTGTGATGGCCGTCTTCGTCCCTTTCATGTCTGTCATCCCTGTCGGCCATCGCAGAGATGGGTTGTAATACACCGCCGAATGCCGCACCCAACCCGGCCACCGTTAAACCCTTGGCAAAGGTTCTCCGGCTGACCGGATGAGGATTGTTTGATTTCCGATCTTCGTCGTCCTTCTTCATGTCCGCTCCCCCCAATGAAGTGTTGCAATGCGATGAATGAAATGAAGAGTGTGTGAGGTGGACCTTATGCAACCTATGTCACAAGAACGTGGCCCAGAAAACGCCGGGGGCCTGGGGACTGCGCCACGATTGTGGAGCGCCTGACGATACCGTCGCGCTGGTTCCCGCACAGTGATCTGCCTCACGTGGCCCTGTGAGTTGCACGAAGTGCCACAGGTCACACATCGAGGTGAGCGCGAGCACCGACGACGGTCTTTCATCACGAGCCTAATAGGCAGCTACAGCGGTGGCGGAGCCTCAAGACTATGCAGACCATGTCTCTTTCTGAATCCATACGTCAGGTAGCCTCGGCGGACCTCCCGACGCAGTGGGGGCGATTCCGCATTCTCGGGTTTGAACGCGACTTCCGAGAGAACGGCTGGGCGCGTCGCGAAACCGCAGTGGCGTTGATCATGGGAGACCTGCGGAGCCGGCCTCCGCTGGTACGCGTCCATTCGCAGTGCCTGACCGGTGAAGTATTCGGATCGCTACGCTGCGATTGCGGCCAGCAGGTGCAGTTGGCGTTGTCGGTGATCGCCGAAGAAGGCCTCGGCGTACTCATCTACGAAGCGCAGGAAGGGCGCGGAATCGGCCTGATCCCCAAGCTCCAGGCCTACGAACTGCAGGATCTGGGATGTGACACGGTCGAAGCCAACCAGCGCCTCGGGTTCAAGGCGGATTATCGCGATTTCGCCCTGCCCGCAGAGATCCTGAAACAGCTCGGAGTCGGGCGCTTACGGCTGCTCTCCAATAACCCCGACAAGGTGGAGGCGCTGCAACGCGCGGGCCTCCAGGTGGTGGAGCGAGTCCCGTGTGAAGGAAAGCCGAACCCGCACGCCGCGCCTTACCTGAGGACGAAGAAGCACAAGCTGAACCAACTGCTTACGTGCCTGTGATCGGGCTGGCAGAACCAGGAGGCAACAGCCCCATGACCCCGAAGACCCCTTTCACGGACGTGGAAACCGCTCTGGCCGAGATTCGTGCGGGACGAATGATCATCGTCGCCGACGACGAGGATCGTGAGAATGAGGGTGACCTCACGATGGCGGCCGAAAAGGTGACGCCGGAAGCGATCAACTTCATGGCCAGGCACGGACGCGGCCTGATCTGTTTGGCGATGACTCCAGAGCGCCTCGATTACCTGCGTCTGCACCCGATGTCCGCGGAGAACACGTCGCAGTTCGGCACTGCTTTCACCGAATCGATCGATGCGGCGGGGCACGGGGTCACCACGGGAATATCGGCGCGCGACCGGGCGCAAACCATTCTCTGTGCCATCGATCCCGCTACGCGGCCGCTAGATCTCGCGCGCCCAGGACATGTATTCCCGCTCCGCGCCCGCAAGGGCGGCGTGCTGGTGCGCGCCGGCCAGACGGAGGCGTCGGTGGACTTGACGCGCATGGCGGGCATGGTGCCCGCCGGCGTGATCTGCGAGATCATGAACGAGGACGGCACCATGGCACGGGTGCCGGAGCTGACGGAGTTTTGCCGGCGCCACGATCTGAAGATGCTGACCGTGGCCGAGTTGATTCGCTACCGCATGGCACACGAGCGCTACATCCACCGCGTGGGTGAATCCGTGCTCACGACCGAAAACGGGGACTTCCGCGTCATCGCCTACGGGTGCGAAGTGGACGGAGGATCGCACCTTGCCCTGGTCCGCGGCGATGTGGAGGATAGCGCCGACCCCGTGCTGGTTCGCATGCACCGTCATTGCCTGGCGGGGGACATCTTCGGAAGTGCGGGATGTGCATGCGGCACGACTCTGCGTGCCTCCTTGAAGCGGATCGCGAAGGAAGGAACCGGCGCAGTGATTTACCTTCATCAGAACTCGATTGGCTTTTCCGTCGAGACAGCCGGTGACGGCCACGCCCTCAACTTCCACCAGGACGAGAGGAACTCGTCGCAGTTGGAGCAGCAGCGCAGAACCCAGCGCGAGGTGGGCATAGGCGCACAGATCCTGCACGACCTGAACCTGCGGTGCATTCGCCTTCTCACCAATCACCCGCGTCGGTTGCCGGCGCTTTGCGGTTACGGTATCGAGATTGTGGAGCAGGTGCCCGTCGAATTCCCCGTTATTTCTGCGCGTGGCCCGTCGATAGCCCGCCGTTGTGGCTGACCTTCAGCACCATCAGGACTTTGTCGTCCACGTGAGCGCCGCCGCGGGAGAACTCATCCACCTCCGCCAGCACCGCGTCCACGATCTCCTGGGCGGGCCGCTGACGGTTCTTCAGCACGCTGGCCGCCGGGGATGAGTCCGGTCTTTCGCCTTCGTCACGCCCCTGCGTGAGTTTGATCACCGACACGGCGATCGTCCAGTGATAACAGGGAGAGCTAGTTCCCGGCCACGGCTTTACTCATTCCACTTTCCTTCCCCAAGGACCGGCCATGGCAGCCAATAGCAGCTCCGTTCTCAGGAACGTTCTCCCCACTTTCCGCCTGAGCAGCCGAGAGCAAGCGAGGAGCGAATCATGAAAACCAAGCGCGCGAGACTGAGTGTATTTGGATGTGAACTAACCCTGCTTTTCTTGCTTGCCGGAGGGTTGCCGGCGCAACAGGCGCCGACCGCGGGCAGCCCGCAGGGTCAAGCCGTCCCGCACCTGGTCAAGTTCAGCGGCGCCGTGAAGGATGCCGGCGGCACGCCACGCACGGGAGTGACAGGCATCACCTTTGCCCTGTACAAGGACCAGGCCGGCGGAGCGGCGCTGTGGCTGGAGACGCAGAACGTCACCCTGGATGCGCAGGGACGCTTCACCGTGCTGCTGGGAGCGAACAGCGCCGAAGGGATGCCGCTGGAGCTGTTCACAGCTAACGAGGCCCAATGGCTGGGAGTGCAGCCGGAAGGGCTGCCCGAGCAGCGGGTGCTGCTGGTGAGCGTGCCCTACGCCCTGAAAGCGGCCGACGCCGAGACTCTGGGCGGCATGCCGGCTTCTTCGTTTGTTTTGGCCGCGCCGGTGGTGAATTCCGGCTCCGGCAGCTCGGGATCGCAAACGAGTGGAACTGCCAGCACGAACTCCGCAGCCGGTAGCTCGACAAACGGAATTTCTCCCGCTACGACGTGCACCTCAGGTTCTTGCGCCGTAAGCACGTCCGCTCCGGGCGGTACCGTCAACTTCCTGCCCTTGTTCACGGACCCCACCACGGTGCAGAACTCCGTCCTGGCTCAGAGTCCGTGCCCCTTTGACGCATCCCAGACCTGTGTCGGGATCGGCAACCCTAGTCCCGCTCGCATTCTGGACGTCAATGGCGAGGTCCGAGTGGGAGGCGGAAACCTCTTTCTGGAGCGAGACAAGACTGATTCGTTGGCGCGCAGGAACTGGGCCTGGGGCACCGAGACATTCAACGTGGGGGATGTGTCCCTGTTCGTGAGCTCGAGCAACGTGGGATATGCCAGCATCAGCCCGGTGTTCACCGCCCTCAGCAATGGCTTTATGGGGGTTGGAGTGGCGACGCCCGCGGCGAATCTGGAGGTGGCGGGCACAGGGGGTGGTCTGTTGGTGGACAGTCCCGGCGTAATCACTGGCAGTGGCGCGGGGCTGAAGAACTTGCCGGCCGCCAGCCTGACCGGGACCCTGCCTCAGGCAACTCTGAATGGCGCGAACGGCTCCGGGCTGGCCAACGTGAACGCCGCTATGTTAGGGGGAAATCCTCCCAGTGCATTCGCTACGACCCTCAGCAACACCTTCACCGGCAACCAGAGCGTCGCCGGCAACCTCAGTCTCTCGGGTTCACTCGCCGGCGGGGCGGCCAGCCTTAATTCGCTCGCACTTCCAAACACCACGTCGGCCTCGGTGGGCGTGATCACCCTGGGCGCCACACCGTTCCTGCACAACTTCGGAACCAATAACACCTTCGTCGGCGCCTCGGCCGGAAATACGGCCATGGACCCGGTGAATGCGAGCGGCAACACCGCCGTGGGCGCCTCCGCGCTCAGCGCCAACACGACCGGCACCGCCAACTCCGCCTTCGGCGCCGGCGCACTTGCCGCCAACACGACGGGCGGAGGTTCGAGCACGACGGGTGGCAACTCCGCCTTCGGCAGAAATGCGCTGTTCGCCAACACGACGGGCGGGAGCAACTCCGCCTTCGGCTCCGGCGCGCTCAAAGCCAACACGACGGTCTGCTGCAACTCGGCCTTCGGCGCCGGCGCGCTCAGCACCGACACGACGGGCGCCAACAACTCCGCCTTCGGCAACGCCGCGCTCAGCGCCAACACGACGGGCGGAGGCAACACCGCCTTCGGCGACGTGGCGCTCTACCTCAACACGACGGGCATCCAAAACTCCGCCTTCGGCAACGCCGCGCTCAGAGCCAACACGACGGGCAACTGGAACGCCGCCTTCGGCGTCAACGCGCTCCTCGTCAACACGACGGCCAGCTACAACTCCGCCTTCGGCATCAGCGCACTCTCTAACCTCAATGGTGGACAAAACAACATCGCGCTTGGCTACCTGGCGGGCAACAACCTCACCGCCGCTGAAAGCAACAACATCTACATCGGCAACGTCGGAGTAGCCGGCGAATCCAATACCATCCGCATCGGCACTGCGGGAACACAGACGGCGACGTTCCTTGCGGGCAACGTCACCGCGGCGGGGATGGTCCAGAGCGCCGCGGGTGGCTTCAAGTTTCCCGATAACACCATTCAGACGACCGCCGCGACAGGCGGCGGGGGCGGCGGTACGGTGAGCAGCGTGGGCAGCGGGTTGGGCCTGGTGGGTGGGCCGATCACGACGACCGGGACGCTGGCCATTGACCCCACGGTGGTGCCTCAACTCGGCGCTGCGAATACCTTCAGCGCGAATCAGACGATTACCGGGAACAACAGCACCCAGATCGTATCGATTACGCAGAACGGCGCGGGGAATGGCTTAGTGGCTTCTACCGCCAGCACTACCTCGTTAACCGGTGCGGTTGTAGGTACGGCCACGGGCTCGGGCGAGGTCGCTGGGGTGGCTGGGTTTGCCACGGGCAGCGGTGGCGCTGGGGTCTACGGCCAAGCATCCGGCAGCAATGGTGCTGGGGTCTACGGCCAAGCATCCGCCAGCAATGGTGCTGCTGGAGTCTTCAACATTATTGGGACAACCGGCCAAATCCTTGTCGGATGGGCGAGCGGCGTGGATAAATTTCGAGTAGACGCGACCGGCAAGGGCTTCTTCGACGGCGGTACCCAAACCGGCGGCGCCGATTTCGCCGAGTCTCTTGCCGTCGCGGGAGATCGGGCGAGCTACGAACCCGGCGACTTGCTGGTCATCGATCCCGCCGGCGAGCGGCGCTTGGCTCTGGCTCGCAGACCGTATTCGACGTTGGTGGCAGGGATCTACTCGACCAAACCGGGTGTACTGGCGACTCCTTATCAGATCGACGATGGGCGTGTGTCACACGAGGTCCCCCTGGCGGTTGTAGGAGTGGTTCCCTGCAAGGTATCGGCTGAAAATGGGCCCATAGCGGTGGGCGATCTACTCGTGACTTCCCGCACTCCGGGCCACGCCATGAAGGGCAGCAACCGGAGCCGCATGCTGGGCGCCGTGGTGGGCAAGGCGCTGGAGCCGCTCACGTCCGGCAAAGGAGTGATTCAAGTGCTGGTCACGCTGCAATAGACGGCACGTTGACCTCCTCGCGCCGCTTCAAGCACTCGATCGCCGATATAGGCGCGGAGAGCGACCTGCTGATGAAACTGCGAAGAGGCCCGATCGAAGCGTCACCAGCCTTTGAGGTTTCGGGATTTACTTCTGCGCGTTGCCCGCCGTGAGCCCGCCGTTGTCGCTGACCTTCAGCACCATCAGGACTTTGTCGTCCACGTGAGTGCCGCCGCGGGAGAACTCATCCACTTCCGCCAGCACCGCGTCCACGATCTCCTGGGCGGGCCGGTGCCGGTTCTTCAGGATGCTGGCGGCCAGGCGCTCGGTGCCGTACTCGTCATCCTTCGGGTCCATGGATTCGACGATGCCATCGGTGCAGCACACCAGGATGTCGCCGGGCTTGAGGCGCGCCGAACCGCGCGAGTATTCCGCGGTGGGGAACATGCCGATGACGGTGCCGCCTTCTTCCAGCAGCTTGTACTTGCCGGTCCCGCCGTCGATCAGGATGGGAGGCACGTGGCCGCCGTTGATGTAGTGCAGGCCGTTGCGCCGGGTGTCGATCAGTCCCAGGAAGATGCTCAGAAACTTCTTGCTGCGGGTGTCGTTGTACATCATCTCGTTCAGCGACAGGGTGAGCACTTCGAGCGAGTGCAGGTGCATGACCAGCGCCCGCAGCGTGGCCTGCAGGTTGGACATCACCATGGCCGAGGAGACGCCCTTGCCCTCCACGTCGGCCACCACCAGCAGCAGCGATTGCGGGCCCAGGTTCAGGAAGTCGTAGTAGTCGCCGCCCACCTCGTAGCACATCTGGTTGACCACGGCGATGTCGTAGCCGGGGACGACCGGGGGAGAATCCGGCAGCAGGCTGCGCTGGATCTCCGTCGCCAGCGCAACCTCGCGCTCCAGGCGCTGCTTCTCCACCACTTCGCGGTGCAGGCGCGCATTCTCCAGCGCCATGGCCATGTGGGCGGAGAGCTTGGTGAGAAACTCCTCGTCCTCGCGCTCGAAGCGGCCATGCACCTGGTTCAGCAATTGGATGACGCCCACGATCTCGCCGGTGTTGTGGCGGATGGGCAGGCAGAGCAGGGAGCGGGTGCGGTATCCGAACTTCTGGTCGAAGCTGCGGTCGAAGTACTCGAGGGTGTAGGCGTCCTCGACGTTGATGGTCTCGCCGGTCTCGGCCACGCGCCCGGCCACGCCGCGCCCGTAGGGGATGCGGATCTCCTGGTGATCGAGGCCGGAGGCCACGATCGACCACAGCTCGTGCTTCTTGCTATCGGCCAGAAAGACGGAGCCGCGCTCGGCGTGGCACTCGGTGCAGGCGATCTGCAGGATGCGGTCCAGCAACTCCGCCAAGTCGAGGGTCGAGTTCAGCAGCAGGGTGGCTTCGAAGAGCCGCGAAAGCTGGGTAATGGCTTTCTGCGCCTGCTCCGGCGACAGCGTCTGATTCTTGGAAGCGGTTGCGTCCACGCGCACCTTTCCCCGGCCGCCTCGCCGCCCGGCGGCTTCCGACAGCCGTGGCGCGGGACATCGGAGCGGCGGCGGTCCCTGGGGCCGAGTGCGTTTACTATATGCAGCCGTGGCGGATTTGTAAATACGGGGAACGAGTGTCGCAGCCTGGAAAGAGACTCCGTTTGGTTATGATACGAGCATGCGGCAGGTGAAAACAGCCACGGTCTCCGATCTCCGTTTTAGCTTTTCCAAAATCGAGCGCATGCTGCGTGCGGGTCAGGAAATTCAGATCACGAAGCGCGGCCGAGTGATTGCGCGTCTTGTTCCCGAGAGCGCAAGCACCGGTCTTCCTGATTTTCACGCTCGCCTGAGAAAAATCTTTGGCGACACGAAACTCAAGGTTACAGGTGCGGAGCTGATCGCTGAGATGCGCAACGATCGTTGAAGGACCTAGCCACCCTACTTTTGATAGTGCAGCAGCGAGAACACGTCGTAGTTGCCCAGCTTCTCGCGGCCTTTCAGGAAGTCCAGCTCCACCACGAAGCCGCATCCCACCACCTTGGCGGAGAGCGACTCGGCCAGCGAGACGGTGGCCTGCGCCGTGCCGCCGGTGGCCAGCAGGTCGTCCACGATGATCACCCGCTGGCCGGGCTTGATGGCGTCCTTGTGGATCTCCAGCGTGTTCTTGCCGTACTCCAGTTCGTAGGAGATCGACGCCGTGGCCGCCGGCAGCTTCTTCGGCTTGCGGATGGGGACGAAGCCGGCATTCAGGCGATACGCCACCGCCGGCCCGAAGATGAAGCCGCGAGCCTCCATGCCCAGCACCAGGTCGATCTCCTGGTCGATGTAGTGTTCGGAGAGCGCGTCGATCAAGGTGGCGAAGCCACGCTTGTCCTTGAGCAGGGTGGTGATGTCATAGAACAGGATGTTCGGCACCGGGAAGTTGGGCACTTCGCGGATCAGCTTTTTCAACGGCTCACAGTCGAAGGTTCTCTTGTGCACTTACCAGGCTCCTTCAATGCGAAATGCGTTCAGGCCGGGGATGGGCCGGGCCTCGGATTCATCGACCGCGTCGACGCGCGCGGCGCGCGGACCGTCGCGCAGCCGCCCGCGCAATCCCATCAGTTGCTCGCGCGAGCCCATGGCCAGCACTTCCACGGTACCGTCGGGATTGTTGCGCACCCAGCCGGCGACGCCCAGCATGTGCGCCTCGCGCTCCACATAAAACCGGAAGCCCACACCCTGCACCCGTCCGCGCACCACGAAGCGGCGGCACTGCAGGTCGGATTTGGACTGCGAATCGGCCATTTAAGCAGTCGCCAGTAGTCAGTCGCCAGTCGCCAGTAAAACAGTAGCCAGTGGTCAGTCGCCGGTCGCCAGTAAAACAGTTGCCAGTTGGTCAGTCGCCCCTTGGCAGCCAACCCCAACTTGTGACCGCTGGCGACTGGAGACCGGCGACTGGGGACTAGCTACTGCTTCACTCGCTCCATATACACGCCTTCGGCCGTATCCACGCGGATCTTCTCTCCTTGGTTGATGAAGGGCGGCACCTGCACCACCAGCCCAGTTTCCGTCTTGGCCGGTTTCATCACCGAGGATGCGGTCGCGCTCTTGAGGCCGGGTTCGGTCTCGATCACCTCCAGGTCCACCGTGGCCGGCAGCTCGATGCCCATGGGCTTGCCCTCATAGAACGCCACCTGGAGCTGCAGGTTGGGAGTAAGGTAATCCACCGCGCCGCCCAGCACTTCCCTGGAGATGTGGGTCTGCTCGTAGCTCTCGGTGTTCATGAAGTGGAAGTCGTCGCCGTCGCGGTAGAGGAACTCCATGGTGGTCTCGTCCACGGTGACGCGGTCCACGGCATCGGCGGAGCGGAAGCGGTGCTCGTACATGGCGCCGGTACGCAGGTTGCGCAGCTTGGCCTGGATGAACGCCCGCAGGTTGCCGGGCGTGCGGTGCTCAACGCTGAAAATGGAGTGCAGGTCGTTGTTGTGCTTGATGATCATCCCGGGGCGCAACTGGGTCGCTGGTATGGACACGAAGTCTCTCCGTAGGAGTGCTGGGATCGCCTGCCGCCCGCTGCGGGCACAGGCCAATATTTGATTCTAGACGATACCAGCCCAAGGCCTCTAGGTACAGGATGGAGGGGTTTCTCCCAACCCCTCCAGCAGCGCCTCCAAAGGACTCGAATTCCCTGCTATGCTGGGCAAAATGCCGGACGCAGAACTCCCGCAGTGGCTGGACAAGGCCGACGTCCACACGGTTGCCGTCCTCAGGCTCGACGACGGTGAGTGTCTAACGGCGGAGATTCTCGATTTCAATGACGAGCGCTGCGAACTCGTTGTCGACGTTATCTCCTCCAACCGGTCCTATCCGAAAAGGGGTCAGCGCGGCCGCGCGATCCCTGTCAGCCGCGTTGTCTCTTTCGAGTCCCGGCCGAGTGCTGAGCAACCGTGGCCATACTCCGATCCCTGCCGGGGCACGTCCTTTTCATTTGCACGCTTTGTCTTGATGGCGACGCTGTTCCTCTGCCTGACAGTTGGTAGCTTGCCGCTATTCTTCCTCCTGATGAAAAGGCCGTATGGATTCCAAGCAGCATCGGCGATCGTCTACACGATCTTCGCGGTGTTCTTCACATTCGCCCGTACCGGAACCAGAACCAGAAAAGACCTCCGACCTTACATGTTCACCTGTCCTGCGGTCCGGCCCCAGTTTTCTCGCTTGCTTTGGCGCCACGTCGGCTTTCTCGTTGCACTCTTCGCCCTCCAAACCCTGGCCCTAGCGATGCGTCCGAACCTGCCCGATTGGTGGAATGATAGCGGTCACAGTCGGCGTGGTGGGACTCCGTTTGATATTGCCCTCATGTTCCTCTGCGTCGGCCTTGGGTACGCCCAGGTATTCACTAACCGGTCCCTTCTCGACCGCGCGCACCGAGAATTTTCTTCGTAGGCCTGTGCGTGCGACTTTCCTCGCTGCACAGCTTGGACGTTAGGGAACGGCCAGGTCATCGGGGCAGCTTCCCGTCTGCTGACTAATCACGCCGGGTGTCGTTCTTCAGTTCGGGAAATGGAAGTGGATGTCGTGCTGCGAGGAAATGGGCACGCCATCCTGGGTGGCGGGAGTGAAGCGCCATCCTTCGAGGGCGGCCAGCACCTTCTCGTCGATGCCGTAGCCGAGCCGCTGCAGGATGCGCTTCTGGACGATGTTGCCGCGGGCGTCGATGGTGACCTCGACCACCACGTCTCCCTGCACGCCGGCAGGCAGCTCGGAGCGCGACACCTCCGGGTTCACGAAGGCCACCGGCAAAGCTGGCCGGATCTCGCGGCCGTCAGCCGGGCCCTCGGCGAGCGATCCGTAAGCCGAACCCGCACGCGCCGTCTGGAGGGTGTCGCCGGACCGGTCCTGGTCAGCTTTGAGCGGAGCTTTGCTGCGCGTCGGGCGCGGCGCTTTCGATTTCGCTTTCGATTTCAAAGACGCCAGAGAAACGCGCGCCTCCGTCGCCGGGTCGGAATGGACCCCGCGGTCGTACGGCAGATACAACGCCGTGACCGATGTTCCTCCAGCGCCGGCAACCACCGCCTGGGGACGCACAAAGACCGGCGCCGGCTGCCGCAGCAGCAGGCACACGGCCAGCACATGAACGGCGATCGAGGCGGCGAGCGCCCATCGCCATCGGGCGGCCATGCTTCGCTGCATCTGCTGGAACAACCCCACCCCCTGCTACATGGCAGTTAGACGCGCGGCTGCCGGGGAGGTAACCGGGCGTTACTGCCCATTGGTACGACTCTACATCATTACCCTTTACTCTTTCCACGGAACTATTTTCATTGTGGGACAACGCCGCGGCCCGCCGGTTTGTCTAACCACCTTGGAGGTACTGGGCACGGTTTAGAATGCAAGACGAAGGGGGAGATCCATGACCGATTACGAGCGCTTTGGAGACTATCAGCCGTCGGACCGCAGCACCGCCAGCACCGCCGTCACCTTCCTGTTCATTGGCCTGGGCGTGGGAGCGCTCGCGGCGCTGCTGTTCGCGCCCAAGTCCGGCCGCCAGATGCGCAAGCTGCTGCGGCGAAAATATGAGAATGCCGTCGAGCAGGCGGATGGCCTGATCGATCGCGGCGCCGAGCTGTTCGAGCGCGGCAGCGAATTCGCCCACGCCGCCTCGGAGAAGGTAAAGCCCTTCGCTCGCGCCGCCGCCAAGCACGTGCGGTAGGGCAGAGTACCGAGTACCGAGTACCAAGTACCGAGTACCGAGTACATGGGCTACTGCCGGCAGCGCAGGATGTTCATCGCCTTGAGGGTCATCACGACCTCCTGATCCTGATTCAGCACCTCGACCGAACTGCGCACCATGCCGCGATCCGGCTTGGAACGGGAGCGGTTCGCCTCGATGATGGACACGCGGATCGACAGCGAATCGCCCGGCCGCACCGGCCGCGTCCAGCGCAGCTCGTCGATGCCGGGCGAAGCCATGCTGGCTACATGCGACAGATAATGGTCCACAAACAGGCGCATCATGACCGCTGCCGTGTGCCAGCCGCTGGCGATCAATCCGCCGAACGGCCCTTCCGCCGCGGCGCGTGGATCGGTGTGGATAAATTGCGGATCGAAGCGCTTGGCGAACTGCACGATCTCGTCCTCGCTCAGCGCGATGCTTCCGTACTCGAATACCGAACCGGGAACATAATCTTCGAAGTAGCGCTCGCCGACCGGGACGGCGATATCTTGAACCTTCATCGCTCACGACCTCGTTATGCGAAGCTGCAGAACAGTTTCACAACACAATTGGATTCGCGGCGCCGGGAAAAATCGCAGGTTAAATTTTCGGAGGTCCTTTCCGGCGGAACTCCCTGAATCGTGCGAGGTCTGTTTGTGGGAGAAATCACGCGTCAGGGCATGACTTCAGTCGTGCCGAAAAGCGGAGAGAGATGAGGGCTTTAGCCCCTGCGCATTCGCCCGCTGGCAGAGCGTGCAGACAGAATCGATTCTCGAAAATCAAGGCCAGAGAGCCCTCGCCCTTGCCCTCAGGGGGCTAAAGCCCGCTCATTACAGGCGCTAGGCGGCAGGGCTGAAGCTGTGCCCTGACACGTGATCTCTCACGAAGGCATTTCTTTAGGGCTAGCCTTTCTTTAGGGCTAGTCTTTATTAGAGATAACAGCCGCCTGATACGAAGATGTGCTTAGAAAATGAGCTCCTCAATACAGCCGGAAGCTTACTTCGACGTTCATCTGCACGGCCACGGGCTGGCCGTCTTTTTTGGCGGGTTCGAAGCGCCAGGTGCGGACGGCTTCGATGGCCTTTTCATCCAGCCCCATGCCCAGCGGACGCGCCACACGAACTTCGTGCGGATGTCCGTCGGGTCCGATCACCAGCCAGAGCACCACCACGCCCTGGTGCTTGGTTTTACGGGCTTCCTCGGAGTACTCGGGCTCAGGCGTGAAAATCGGTTTGGGCGCGCTGACCCCGCCGCCCACCCGATAGGGGCCTCCGCCGATGCCACCGCCCCAGCCCGGCCCGACGCCGGGTCCGCGTCCGGAGCCGACGCCGCCACCGCTCCCGCTGCCGATGCCTCCGCCCGAGCCGGTGCCATTCGAGGGTGGACCCAGCACCGCCGAAAGCGGATCTCCCAGCGGCCCGGTGTGGGGCAGAGGAATGTTGGGCGGCACCACTACTGAAGGGTCAACCGGCAGGATGGGCGCTGGATTGCGAATGACCGCGGCCGGAGGCGTGATCTGTTCACGTGACTGTTTGGGCAGAGCGCCCTTGCTCGCCGCCAGCTTGTCGCGGTCGCCGCCGCCACCACCACCGCCCGCCTTGGTAGACGAAGGCGGCAGGACGTAGGGGCTGATGTCGGTCACGATTCCCGTGACCTGCAGCTTGATCTCCTCGCGGTGGGTGTAAAGGAAACTGCTGGAGGCGACGATCAACCCTGCTGCCAGGATGTGCAGCAGGAATGACACGACAAAAGTTTCCCGCCGTACCTGATAGGCGCCATAGCCCACGCCAAACAGCGTCGGCATCACACTTGCCGACCCAGCCGGTGCTGGATGACCGTTCAATTCAGGGGCAGGCATGGCTGTCTCCGGTCCTGGGACCCATCCCGAGCAGCCCCATATTATCGCGCAAAATGCGTACGCCGGAACCAGAATCGCACATTCTTATCCTTTAAATATCGAAGAGAGAAAACCCCACACCCCGTGCCGTTTCTTCTTTTTCGGTTTCTCCGTCTCCGGGGGGGCAGTCTGGGCCACTTCCTCGGGCGGGGGCTGCCCATAGGCCGAACCGAGGACCGGCAGCGTCGAGATGCGTATCTCCGCCAGATCGACGGGCGCATCCCGCGGCGGGCGGGGTTCCGAAGCGCGGAACACGAACGGAGCTTCCACCTGCACGTGGACTCCGCCCGGCGGCACCGCGGGCGGCGGCGCCGTCATACTCTTGGGAACGGAGGCAATCAACGCAGCCACCGCCGGCGCGGGCGCGGCCGCCGGCGCCGCAGCCGGCTTCGGCCGATCATCCATCGCCGCACGTTGCACGGGAATCTCGACCGGGCAGCCGCAATTCGCCACCACCGGGCCCGGGTCGCTGGCATGGCCGGCGCGGAAGATCACCTGCTCGCCCGGCTTCATGGTGTAGCTGCCGTCGCCCATCAGCTCCGATACCGTCACCGACCCCTTGTTGCCGTGCAGCGACTGCACGCAAGTGTTCCCGCTCTCGTCGGTGCTCAGCGCCAGGTGGAACACGCCGGGCCCGTTCAGCGAGATCTGGAAATCCGGGGTCATGACGCTGTCGCGCGAATTGCCTAGCGGATAATGCGCTTCGATGGTGCCGGAACTCATTCCCACCATAAGCTGCGAGCCGTTGGCCGAGCTGGTGAGGGAAACGCTGCTGCCCTGGCAGACGCGCAACTCGCCGCCGCGGAGCAGGCGCACGCTGGTGTTGGATGATCCCGCGGCCACCGACGAACCGCTCATCAGCCGCGTGCTCGCCGCCGAGAGCATCACCGCGCCCTTCACCGTCGCGTCGGAGGAATAGACCTCTCCCAACGGCGCCTGGGCGTGGCTTGAGATCACTCCCAGATAGAGTGTAAGAGAGAACAAAAGCACACGGGCTGGCCGGCGGAAAACCATGCCAAGAACTGCGGGTGGGGGAATCTTATCACTCCGGGAGCTTTCCCGGGAGCGGCTAGACCTCAGCCACGAAGTCGTACTGGTCGATGACGGCGCCCACGCCGAGGCGCTCTTCCTTGGCCTCTTCCACGCGCACCACGCGTCCCTTGCAACGCACGCGGATGCTTTCGGTCAGCGTGATTTCCGGAGGCAGCGTGAGCGTGAACTCGATGGCCGAGCCTTCCGAGAGTTTGCGGTCGAGGTAGAAGAACACGCCACGCGCGCTGACGTCGCGGGTCTCGGCGGAGAGCTCGTGTACCCCGCCGTTGGTGAAGCGGATGGATACGGGCAATCGCAAGGAGAAGCGCCGGGTGGCCCGCTTTTCCTGTTGTGGTTGGGACATAGAACTTCCCTCGCCCGTAATCCGAGCGCTCGTAGAATCGCCCTACGCGGCGAAAGTGTCAAGGACTTTGAGGTAACTTAAACTCCCCGTAATCCTTAAGTAACCACGGGGTGCGCGGCAGTCATAGCTGCAAAAAGTTTCCTACCAACTGTTTGCCGGACTGGGTCAGCACGCTTTCGGGATGGAACTGCACCCCCTCGACGGGGGCATGGCGGTGGCGCAGGCCCATGATCACGGTGGAGCCGTCGCGCTCGGTGGCCCGGGCCGTGATTTCCAGCACCGGCGGCAGCGTCTTCTGTTCCACGATCAGGGAATGGTAGCGGGTGCAGGTGATGGGCGAAGGCAGGCCGCGGAAGATGGTGCGGCCATCGTGCTCCACCTGGCTGGTCTTGCCGTGCATGAGGCTGCTGGCACGGATGATATTGCCGCCAAAGGCAGCGCCGATCGCCTGATGTCCCAGGCAGACTCCCAGGATGGGCAGCTTGCCGGCAAAATGCCGGATCAGCTCGATGCTGATGCCGGCCTCCTGCGGCGTACATGGCCCGGGCGAGAGGACGATGCGGGCCGGGCGCATGGCCTCGATCTCATCGACCGACACCTGGTCGTTGCGCCGCACCACTACCTCCTCGCCCAGCTCTCCCAGATACTGGACCAGGTTGTAGGTGAAGGAGTCGTAGTTGTCGAGGACGAAAACCATGTTTCACGTTTCAAGTTTCACGTTTCATGTTGTCAGGCCGCTGACGACATCGACTGCATCAGCCCGGACAGCATCGCATTGACAGCCCCCGATTGCTTCAGAATCACCTTCAGGTTCGGCTCTGATACGTGGCCCAGGCGGCATGCGATGACTAATTGCGTCTCCAGCTCAAACAGAGAGCCGCGAGCCTGCGACAGGAAATGGCGGAAATCCTTCTTCGAGAGTCTCCCTTGGCCCTCGGCGATGTTGCTGCCCACCGATACCGCTGAGCGGCGGATCTGGCTGGTGAGTCCGTACAACTCCTCTCTTGGGAATGACCGGGTGAGTCCGTAAACATTGGTCGCCATCTCAACCGATTCCTGCCAAACCCTGAGTTCCTGGTAAGTGTGGCCCATGGCGTCCTCCTTCTCACGTTTCACGTTTCAAGTTTCACGTTTCAGGTTCTTGGTTACCGCCCCAGATCGCCGATGCATTCAAGATCCAAGATTGCCACGTTTCACGTTTTCAAGTTTCGTGGCATCGAGCACTCGTAACGGGAATCATCCTCGGGCCAAAATGCCAGTCGTGGAGCAATCACGTGAAACGTGAAACTTGAAACGTGAAACGTTACTTCCCGCTTCTCGCAATCTCCACCGCCTTCACCACCGCTTTCGCCTTATTCACGCACTCCTCGTGCTCGCGAAGCGGATCGGAATCCGCGACGATGCCGGCGCCTGCCTGCACCGAAGCACGCTTCTTCTCCATAATCATCGTCCGAATCGCGATGCAGGAATCCAGATTGCCGGCGAAATCGGCATACAGCACGGAGCCGCCATAAACGCCGCGGCGGACAGGTTCCAGCTCCTCGATGATCTGCATGGCCCGCACCTTGGGAGCGCCGCTGAGCGTGCCGGCGGGGAAGCAGGCGGCGAAGGCGTCCAGGGCGCTGAGTTGCGGGCGCAGGCAGCCCTCGATGGCCGAGACCAGGTGCATGACGTGGCTGTAGCGCTCCACGTACATCAGGTCGCGCACCTTCACCGAGCCATACTCGCTCACCCGGCCAACGTCGTTGCGTCCCAGGTCCACCAGCATCACGTGCTCGGCGCGCTCTTTCTCGTCCTGGCGCAAGTCGTCCTCAAGGCGCTTGTCCTCGGCGTCGTTCGCGCCCCGCGGACGCGTGCCCGCGATGGGCCGGTACTCCAGGCGCCGCCCGTTCACGCGCACCAGCATTTCCGGCGAAGAACCGAGGATATGGGTGTCGTCGATGCGCAAGAAATAAAGATAGGGCGAAGGATTGACCGTGCGCAGCGCGCGATAGATGTTGAAGGGCGCCGCCTCGGGTTCGAAGTCAAAGCGCTGCGAAAGCACGACCTGGAAGATGTCTCCGGCGGCGATGTACTCCTTGGCCCGGCGGACGCTCTCAAGAAAGTTCTGCCGGCTGGTGACGGGCTTGATCTTGAGTGGACCAGTCTTTCGGACGCCCCGCACATCGCGCGGACGCCCCCCCGCCGCCAGCCGCTTTTCCAACGCCGTGAGGTCGCGCACCGCGCGGTCGTAGGCTGCGCGGGGCGATTCGCGCGTCAGGTCGGCGGCGGCGATCAGGTGGATCTGGTGCCGCAGGTGGTCGAAGGCCAGCAGGCGGTCGAAGAACATCATCACGCAATCCGGCGCATGCGTGTCTACCCTGGCCGTGGAGGGCAGCTTCTCCAACTGGCGCACCACGTCGTAGGCAAAGAACCCGACCGCGCCCGAGGTGAACGGCGGCAGGCCCTCCACCGGCGCGGGCCGGTGCTGCCCCAGCAGATCGCGCAGCACCTCGAAGATGCTGCCCTGGAACTTCCGGCGGTCTTTACTCCTGCCGCGCTCGATGGTGATCTCCCGTCCGCGCGCCGTGACCACCATATAAGGACGCGCGCCCAGGAAGGTGTAACGCCCGATCTTCTCTCCGCCTTCCACCGATTCCAGCAGGAAGGCACGCCGCTCCTGGCCGGCGATGGCCAGGAAGGCCGACACCGGTGTCTGCAGGTCGGCCGTGACCGATTTGGTCACCGGAATCAGCGTCGATTCCTGCGCCAGGCGCGAGAACTCTTTGTAATCGGGACGAACCATGGCAAGTCTGCTGATTATACGGCCCATCCGCTCCTGGCTCTTGGCTGTTAGCTTTTGGCCAAAAGCCAAGAGCCAAAAGCTAAGGGCTATTGCTCACCCACCCAATTACCAATCGCTACTGGTCCAGTACACCGATGGTTATTGCAAGAAGCGGGCGGTTCCGGGGACAATCACCCAACGGAAACGACGGGTCGGCGATGACGATGATGGTCAGATTCTGGGGCGTACGGGGCTCGACCCCAACTCCCCAAGCGGAGAACCTGCGCTACGGGGGCAACACCTCGTGCGTCGAGGTGCGGGTGAACGGACACATCTATGTGTTCGACTGCGGCACCGGCTTCCGCAATCTGGGCAAGCACCTGCAGCGCGAATTCGCGGACCGGCCCATCTACGCCCACGTCTTCCTCTCGCATTTCCATTGGGACCACATCCAGGGCATCCCGTTCTTCTCCCCGCTCTATGAGAACCGGGACAGCTTCTTCTACTTCCACTCCTCCAGCCGCTCGCGCGGGCTGAAGGCCGCCCTCGAAGACCAGATGTCGGACCCTTACTTCCCGGTGGACATGACGGAGATGGCCGCCAACCGCCACTTCTACGACATCGAGGAAGACCGCATCAACTTCGACAATTGCGTCATCCAGACCAAGTGGCTGAACCATCCCCAGGGCTGCCTCGGCTTCCGCCTGGAGACCGACGACAAAGTCCTGGTCTATGCCACCGACAACGAGCCCGGCTCCCCGCAGTTCGACAAGAACGTCCGGCAACTGGCCGAGGGCGCCGACGTGCTCATCTACGACGCGCAGTACCTGCCCGAGGAGTACGAAGCCAAGAAGCGCGGCTGGGGACACAGCCACTGGCGCGAGGCCGTCAATATCGTGATGGAGAGCGGCGCCAAGGAGCTGGTGCTGTTCCACCACGATCCCGACCACAACGATGCCTGCATCGATTCCATCGTGCAGGTCGCGCGCAATCACTATCCCAAGGTGCGCGCCGCCGCCGAGGGGATGGAGATCCAGCTCTAGGAATCGGCCCCTGATGACAACCTGCATTAAAGTCCGCAGGGCTTTCGCAGGCTAACGCCGATCAATAACCGTCGACATCCACGACAGCTTCGGCAAAGGCCTGCGGAGCTTCCTGAGGCAGATTGTGCCCGACGCCGCCCTTGACGGTCCGGTGCGCATACTTGCCCGAGAATTTCCTGGCATAGGAACTGGGGTCCGCGTTTGGTGCGCCATTGGCATCACCTTCAAGAGTAATGGTGGGCACGGTGATGACCGGGCCTTCGGCAATCCGCTTTTCCAGGCCGTCATATTTCGGCTCGCCTTCCGCCAGTCCGAGCCGCCAGCGGTAATTATGGATGACGATAGCGACCTGATCCGGGTTTTCGAAGGACGCCGCCGTGCGATCGAACGTGGCATCGTCGAAGTTCCACTTCGGCGAAGCGAGCTGCCAAATCAGCTTCGCAAAGTCGTGCCGGTATTTGTCGTAGCCCGCCCGGCCGCGTTCCGTCGCAAAATAATATTGATACCACCATTGCAGCTCAGCCTTGGGCGGCAACGGCGCCTTGTTGGCTTCCTGGCTGCCGATCAGATAACCGCTCACCGAGACGAGCGCCTTGCAGCGCTGCGGCCACAGCGCCGCGATGATGTCGGCCGTCCGCCCTCCCCAATCAAAACCGGCGAGGATCGCCTTCTGGATCTTGAGAGCATCCATAAGAGCGACGATATCGAGAGCAACCACCGATTGCTGGCCATTGCGGAACGTTTCCCTGGAAAGAAAGCGCGTCGTGCCATAGCCGCGCAGGTATGGGACGATCACCCTGTAGCCCGCCGCCGCCAGCAAAGGCGCGACATCGACAAAGCTGTGAATGTCGTAGGGCCAGCCGTGCAGAAGAATTGCCACCGGACCACCGCTCGGACCGGCTTCGGCATAGCCAATGTTCAGCAGTCCGGCATCGATCTGCTTGAGAGGGCCAAACGATGTGTTCGTCCCCGGCTCAGTCGTGGGCGCATCTGCCGGTTTGGCCTTGCCGGATTGTGCGTCCGCAGACCCGGTCATGAGGAGCTCAGCGGCGGCAATGGTCAGGGCCGCAGTGCCCAGAAAGCGGCGGCGATCATGGTTGATTTCTTCGGACATTGCTCTCCCTCCTAATCCTGTTCACCGAGAGTTTGGACGTATGACAAATGTGACCGTGCCTTTGTCGAGCGTGTGGTGATTCGCGTCCTCACTCGCATCTGCCCACACCCATGAGGCATCGTCGACTCTCACATGAATGTGTCCGACGCGCGGCGAGACCGCCAGAGCATTGGGGCCGAACACCGGCACCAGGTGCAGGTTCTCAGCACAATATTGGATCACCGCCACTCCCCGGGCGAGCGGTTCGGCGAGCGGAGGATCGATGACGATCTTCGCTGGGGGCTCAGTGGTGGCGAGCGGGATAACCGCGGGTCGACAACTGTCCTTTGCGCTTTGTGCCACAGCAGTCATTGCGCACAACACGAGGGCAGCGACCGCTAGCAGAGACGTGCCGTTCGAGCTTGCGTACTTCGGATTTGCCATGTTCCTTCCTCCTATGCGGTCACCAATCATTCGATCTTGATTTATTCCAGGTTGTGATCTATCATGGTATATATCCAAGGAGGTTTGCCGTGTCTCGTACCGCCAAGCTCTTCCGCAATGGCCGCAGCCAGGCGGTTCGTCTGCCTGTGGAGTACCGCTTCGAGGGCGCGGAGGTCTACATCCGCCGCGATCCTGCCAGCGGCGATGTCATTCTTTCACGGCGGCCGGAGTCCTGGCAGGACTTCTTTGAGTTGATGAAGACTATCGACGTGCCCGAAGACTTCCTGGCCGAACGCAAGGACACCCTGCCGCAGAAGCGTGATCTGTTCTAATGCCCGTCCGCTATCTGCTGGACACCAACACGGCAAGCTACATCATCAAGGGCAATATTCCCCGGGTGCGGGAGCGCCTGCTGAAAGTGCCCATGGCGGAGGTGGCAATTTCGGCGGTCACGGAAGCCGAGTTGCGCTTCGGCGTGGTGCGCAGGCCGGAAGCGGCGCGGCTTAGGATCGCTGTAGACGAGTTTCTGCTGCGGGTCGAGAGCCTGCCTTGGGATTCGGAGGCGGCGCAGCAGTACGCCTCGGTGCGCGCCGCACTCGAACGCGCCGGAGAGCCTCTCGGCAATCTGGACACGATGATTGCCGCCCACGCTCTGGCTGCTCAAGCTGTCCTGGTCACGAGCGATCGGGCCTTCCGGCGCGTGAAACACCTCAAGACCGAGGATTGGACCAAACCTTAAAGTAACTGGGCAGGCCCGCTCTCAATCCCCGGCTTGCCTTCCGCCTTGCCGCCTACCTATACTTATCTCTCGCCGAACGGGGCAAGGGCACGTCCTGTGGCCCTTTTTTTACGTCTCATCCATCGGAGCCTGCCATGAGCACGATCGCGCTGGAGAAGGAATCCAATCCCTGGGAATCGCAATCGGCGCGGTTTGATCTGGCCGCCCGCAAGCTAAACCTCGACGAGGGTCTGTGGAAGATCCTGCGCTACCCCACCCGCGAGATCATCGTGCACATCCCTGTGGCCATGGACAACGGCAGCCTGGAAGTGTTTACCGGATACCGGGTGCAGCACTCGATCGCGCGCGGGCCCTCCAAGGGCGGCGTCCGCTACTCGCCCGACCTCACGCTCGACGAGGTGCGCGCGCTGGCGGCCTGGATGACCTGGAAGTGCGCCGTGGTCAACATCCCCTTCGGCGGCGCCAAGGGCGGAGTCGTCTGCGACCCGCACAAGCTGTCCATGGGCGAGCTGGAGCGCATCACCCGGCGCTACACGGCGGAGCTGATGGAGTTCATCGGCCCGGAAAAGGACGTCCCCGCGCCCGACGTGAACACCAACGAGCAGATTATGGCGTGGATGATGGACACCTACTCCATGCACATGCGGAAGACGGTGACCGCGGTGGTCACCGGCAAGCCGCTCAACATGGGGGGCTCCCGCGGCCGGCGCGAGGCCACCGGGCGCGGGCTGATGGTGGTCTGCGACGAAGCGCTGAAGAAGCTGGCGCTGAACCGTGAGGAGACGCGCGTGGTGGTGCAGGGGTTCGGCAACGTCGGGTCGAATGCCGCGCACCTGATGTACGAGCAGGGATACAAGATCATCGGCATCGCCGAAGTCGATGGCGGGCTCTACAACAAGAACGGCATGGACCTGGACGCGCTGATGGCGCACCGGCAGCGTAGCGGCACCATCCACGGCTTCCCGGGCGCGGAGGCGCACGATCCCGCCGATCTGCTGATCACCGATTGCGACGTGCTCATCCCCGCCGCCACCGAGAACGTCATCACCACCCACAACGCCTACAAGGTGCAGGCCAGGATCCTGTGCGAGGGCGCCAACGGACCCACCACCGCCGCGGCCGACGACATCCTGGCGGAGAAAAAAGTTTTCGTCATCCCCGACATTCTGGCCAACGCCGGCGGCGTCACCGCCAGCTACTTCGAGTGGGTGCAGGACCGGCAAGGCTACTTCTGGAAGGAGTCGGTGGTGAACGAGCAGCTCGAGCACATCATGCGATCCTCATTCGAGGACGTGGTGCGCTACGCCGAAACGCATAGCGTAAACAACCGCATTGCGGCGTACATGCTTGCGATTGATCGCGTGGCGTTCACCATCCGGCAGCGAGGGATTTACGCGTAGCGTTCTCGGCCTCACGATCCGGAGCCGCCGGAGCGGGAATTCACCACCGGGGCGGCCAGGACAAAAGCTGACGCCGGCTCAGGCGGCACGAACGCTGGAGTGCGGCTGCTGAAGGCGCACCCAATTCAGACCGCAAGGTCAGGGTGTGTTTGCGAAGCGTTAGCGGCTACACTAGAAGCGGCCCACTTTATTTCACGGACCAACGCAGCATGCCGGAGACTGAAGCGAGGAGAATTGTGTACCTGTTCGGTGCGGGGGCGACCCACGCTGAGCTCCAGAGCCTCAAGCCAGATCTAATCGACGAGAAATCTGGCCTGCTGATAAAGGACGTTTCTTCTAGGGTCATTGAAAAAGCCAGGAGCGAAGGCAAGTACCTACGGGATGTGGCGATGGTCTCTGGAACCGGAGGGTCCCTAAACATCGAACTCCTGATAAGTCTGATCGAACAAAGCAAGATTCACGACTGGGAGTACAAAACTCGTCGTCTCAAGACCCTGGTGCAGGAGGACATCGAGAACATCCTGACCGAGTCGCGAGCTAAGCGTTTCTTTCTGCACAAGGCCCTCTTTGAGCTTCACAAACATCCGAGGACAGTTGCTAAAGAACAGCTGACTGGTCTGATCTCTCTGAATTACGACAGTGTTTTGGACCAAGCCTACGGGGAGTGCTGGGGACACCCACACTATTGTTTTTCGCTGGAAGATGATCCATCCCAGACAGGTGACGTGCCGTTGCTGAAGCTGCATGGTTCTTTCAATTGGAAAAGTCTCAGCATCCGTGGAAGAAAGAGGACAATCGAGATCATTCCCCTGGGCTCAAGCAAGAATTACCTGCATGCGCCCTACAATTTCATTTGGAACCAAGCTCTGGAGAGCCTGATAGAATGCGATGCGCTTCGGGTGATCGGTTGTTCGCTGAGCCCCAATGATACGCACCTAATTGATCTGCTATTCAAGGCCCACCTGGAAGGTGGCAAAGCCTTCGACATAGAAATCATAAGCTCCGATCAATCCGGCCAGGATATCCGGAAGAATTACGGTTTTTTTCCTCAAATCAGGACCCTATCGGAGCTTGAGGGACAATTAATCCCGGATGCGGCTCCTACCAACCCTTTCAAGACATGGCTCAAGTACAAGAGCATCGCGTTGCTGGGAGAAGAGGTAAGCGGAACGCGGTATCTAAAGAGGATTGTGAGGTGACTGAAAAGAAGTCTATGCCTACAAAAGTCAAGCCTGGCATTACACGTGAACTGAAAACGATTCCCGTCAAGGAATTCATCGATGACTACATCTACCGCATCGACCTCGACGCAGACTATCAACGCGAGAAAATATGGTCGAGGGAGGACCAGGAGAAGCTCATAGATTCGATCATCAAAAATATCGACATACCGAAACTATACCTTGCGCGCGTTAAGGATAACGATAATTTCGACTACGAGTGCATTGACGGAAAGCAAAGGATGGCAACACTGTCGGCTTTTTTGAAACCGGAAAAAGCGGGAGACAATCCTTTGACGGTCCGCTTGGCTGGGGAGCGGTACTCGTATGAGCGGCTGCGTGAGGAACTGCCTAAGCTCGCCACAAAGATCGACGATTACGAACTAACATTCGTGATTTATCCCGAAATTGACGATGAGGAGTTCCTTCGGGAAATATTTAGACGCCTACAGCTTGGCGTCAGGCTCAATTCCGGAGAGTTGTTGAAAAGTCACACCGGTGCGATCCGGGACTTCATCTACAAAGAAATGGGGAGTGACGCTCCATTCCTTAAGCGTACGAGTCTGTCCGAAAAAAGATTCTCGCGACAATTCGCCCTCGCTCAGATTTGTATCAATTCCTTTAGCCGGCATGAAACGGGAGACTTCGTTAGAGCACGGTACGAGAACCTAGAAGACTTTTTCAAAGAGAAATACAAGCTCGACAGGAAAGACGAAAATCTCGTCCGAATAAGAGAAGTTCTAAGACTCATGGACCACCACTTCGGGGAGGAAGCCGAGAGTATCTCGAGCAGGGCGGTTGCCGTCTCAGCGTACCTGTTTGTTGAAGACCTGCATGTGCAAGATAAGGACCCGCTTATACCCAAGTTCGTGGAGTTCTATATCACATTGCTCGAGCACATCAAGGACAATCTGAAATTGCTTAGCAGCTTCGAAAAGCCAACGAATTCGACGATACTCGAAGAGTTCCAAAAATACATCTCCCAGGCCTCTGTTGAGCCGTATGCGATCAAGAGAAGGGACCTGTTTCTGCAAAACGCTTTTAGGTATTACATTGACCCTAAGACGAAAGGCAAAATCATCGGGCACAAATGACTTGGATCAACGAGTTCCCCGCCGAAGGCAATGGGTACGTCCTGACCCGGCAAGGGGGCGAGCCGTCCATCTGGACACCGCCGGTGACCGCGGTGCGTGCTCCGGAATCACGGATTCGGGTACTAACCGTTTCCATGCCAATTTGTAATATTCGGGGTCAATTTCATACATCACACTGTTACGTCCCGCCAGCGCTGCTGCCACTGAAGTCGTGCCGGTTCCCCCAAACGGGTCGAGAACAGTATCCCCCACAAAACTGAACATCCGGACGAGTCGGCTGGCGAGCTCCACCGGAAACGGGGCGGGGTGCTCCTTCGTGGAGGCTCCCGGTATGTCCGCCCATATCTGCTGAAACCATTGCCGATGGTCGGCAGCCGAGATTACGCTGAGCAGCTTCGTAGGCCAGTCCGGGCTGCGATAACCGCCCGGTTTTCGCAACATGAGGATGAACTCGATGTCGTTCTTCACCACCGCATTGGGTTCATACGGCTTCCCCAGGAAGGTTGAGTTCCCGCCAGCTTCGTATTTTGCGTTAGCGATCTTGTGCCAGAGAATCGGCGCGAGGTTATCGAAACCCAGATCGCGGCAGCATAGTTGTATCGAAGAATGCAGAGGAACCACGGTGTGGCGTCCGTCATTTTCACGGCGCGACAGGCACACGTCTCCAACAACGCAGATCAGGCGCCCGCCAGGTACAAGCGCATCGAAGCAGCGCTTCCAGACACGGGCGATTTCGCGAACGAACTCTTCGTAATCCTCAACATGCCCGAGTTGTCCCTCGGAATCACGATAGGTCTTGAGCGACCAGTATGGCGGAGATGTAAGAACCAAGTGGACTGTGCCGTCTGTTGTCTGCTCAAGTTCCCTGGCATCGCCGAGGATCAGCTCGTGCCTGGTCGGAACAAGCCGGGCGGCGCGGCTGATCGTGTCCATCAGCCGGTCGTCCCTAGCGACTGCCGGAATCGTGGTTTGCGATTGTGGCAGACGCGCGAGTTCATCCGGCAAGTAAGCGGCAAGGTTCATCGGACCGTGAACGCATTCTAGTACACCGCCGGTGTTGCGCGGTTGGTGATTCCGGTGGCGACTCCGGAATGCCGGGGCTACGGCTCGTCCAGGACCGGGCAGCGTTCACCGTCCGGCAGCGGGGGATTTACGCGTAGGGGCATGGTCGTCTGAGGGCAATCGTCATGGCTGCCGTTGGGCTCCAATCGCTTATAATACGAAGACGGAGAGTCGGATGGCGACGCCAGCAAAGAGAAGACCAAAGCTCACGCTAGATGAAGCTGCGGAGCGTGTGGTCGAGGTTCTTGATCGCCACCTGTCCCGCCTTCCGGCCAAGGAACGTTCCAGGAAGCTCCGGAAGTTCTACGCCGGGGCTAAGACTCGTGGAACTCCCGCCAAATAGCTGCAAACTCTTCGTATTCCGGATCCGCTTCTGTAACCTCGATCGCCTCTAAGAATTCCCGCAAAGACCTGCGCAGGTACGCACGCGCTGCTGCGAGCTTCTTGGCGCGCTCTTCGCGACCAGCTTCGTCGAAGGCTCCGCGCTTAGGCCAGCGCTTCTCTTGCGCTTTTCTCGATCTTTCGATCTCTTCGTCTCTATCGGGCTTCTCGGCCATTGGCAAGCCTCGTGGGTAAGATACTGCAAAAACACAAATCCTTCGTACCGACTCGTCCTGGATTGCCTTCCCCCTCGCCGTGCGGGATAATCATCCGTTTGCCGATGCCCGTCCGCACCCCAGCAAACCCAGAGCGGGTTTGCCGGGGACCCCGGTCGGAGGGCACACCGCTTTCGTGTGCCCGGCGGATGCCCCGTGAATCTGCCCAACTACATAACGCTGAGCCGCATTGCCAGCATCCCCCTGCTGATGTGGATGCTGCGGACGCAGCATCTCTCCAGCGTGCACGGGCAGCGGGAGCTGCTGACTTCGCTGCTGTTTATCGCCGCCTCGCTCACCGATACTTTTGACGGCTACCTGGCGCGCCGCCGCGGCCAGATCACAACCCTCGGCATGCTACTGGATCCGCTGGCCGACAAGCTGATGATAGCCGCCTCTTTCATCGCCCTGGTGCAGTTCAACCCGCGGGTCGTGCCGGCCTGGATCGCGGTTGTCATCGTGGGACGCGAGTTCCTGGTGAGCGGCCTGCGGTCCATCGCGGCGAACGAGGGCTTTACCATCGAGGCCAGCGACCTGGGAAAGTTCAAGACTTGCGTGCAGATGGTGAGCGTGGTCGCCGTCATCCTCGATCATCGCTGGATGTACTGGAACATCACGCCCAATTTCATCCTGCCCATCGACGTGATCGCGCACCTCTCCATCTGGTTCATGGTGGCGGTATCGGTGCTCTCTGCGGTGGACTACTTCGCCGCGTTCTGGTCGCGCATCGACCGCAGCGCGGTCAAGCGCCGACGACGTGCCTTCGTTCTCAGCCGGCGCAGGAAGAACGATGTCGCCGCAACCTGAGAATTCGCGGGCAACCGAGGCGGCCGAGCCGCAGCCGTATTCCGCCGAGGAGCGGGCGGAGATGCTGCGCCTGGCCCACGAAGCCATCGAGGCGGCTCTGGCCGGAAGCAAGCTCGAACTCAACCCTACTTCTGAGCGCTTGCTCGAGCCGCGCGGCGCTTTCACCACCCTGCATCTGGAGGGCAACCTGCGCGGCTGCGTCGGCTATGTTTATCCGGTGAAGCCGCTCTGCCGCACCGTGGCGGAGACGGCGACGGCCGCCGCCTTCAACGACACGCGATTTCCGCCGGTCACCGCGGAAGAAGCGCCGCGGCTGAAGGTAGAGATCAGCGTCCTCTCGCCGCTGGTGCCCATCGCGGCCGAAGATATCGAAGCCGGGCGCCACGGCCTGGTCATCACTCTGGGCTCGCGGCGCGGACTGCTGCTGCCGCAGGTAGCGGTGGAGTTCGGCTGGGACGCTCCCACCTTTCTACAGGAAACCTGCCATAAGGCCGGCCTGCCGCCTGACGCCTGGGAGCGCGGCGCCATCATCGAGGCCTTCACCGCCGAGGTCTTCCACGACCAAGGCTTCGTGCCGGCAAAGAAGTAGCACAGCGTTTGCGATCTACACCGTGATCACACTATCCGCGGCGGCCAGCAGGGCGACGATATCGTTCATTCCGCCCACTTCTCCCACCGCGACCTTGTCCAGCACCTGAAAGTGCTCCAGGCAGCTCCGGCACGCCACCAGGCGCACTCCCATTCCCTGAAGTAGCCCGAGACCCAGCAACGCGGGCGAACCTTCGCAAACCAGCTTGACTCCATTGGTGTAAAAGCAGATGCAGGCCGGCCGCACGGCCTGGCTTTCGAATGCATGCAGGAACCGATCAAACATTTCCACGCCGAACTGACGGTCGGCCGGGTCCACGCGGCCAAGGCCTTCCTGCGTCACCAGCACCACGAGCTTCTTCATCGAGAGCTACCTCAGGGGCTGAAGCCCACAATTCAAGGGGTCGCGTTAATGCAGGCCTAAAGGCCTGCTCCACCCAGCCCGCCAAGAGATCGTGACTGATCCAGGCGGAGCGCCGATATGCAAGGTCTGGGTTGGCCCTCAGTGCGCGGTCGAGAGCGATGACGCATGCCGTCGCGCCTGAATCTCAATGTAAACATTAACCAGTGAGACGGCGGCGGGCGTGACGCCGGGAATGCGGCTGGCCTGGGCGATGGTGCGCGGGCGCACGCGCTGCAGCTTCTCCTTCATCTCGCGGGAGAGGCCGCTGACCGAGGCGTAGTCGAACCAGTCGGGAATGCTGCGCTGCTCGGCCTTCTTCAGGCGCTCGATGGCGCGCTCCTGCTGCTGCAGGTAGCCGGCGTATTTGATCTCGGTCTCGACGGACTTGAGTTCGTTGCGGACGGCAGAACTGATTACCGCCGAGGACGCCGAGGAATCAGAATCGAAAAAGCCTGGCACGCGATCCCGCAAGGCTGGCGCCAGGTCTTCGATCGTGACCTCGGGGCGCTTCAAGAGCTGCGCATAAGTCGCGCCGTTGGCGTTGCCGATCTTTTCGGCCAGCGCGGAGGGCAGTCCGCTTGGCCGCGTGTTCTCCAGATAGTCTTTCAATGCCGACATGCGCTGCTGCTTGGCGAGATGGTCAGCCCAGGCTTGGTCGCCGATCAGGCCGACGCGGCGGCCGTGGGGCGTGAGGCGGCGGTCGGCGTTATCGATGCGCAGGTGCAGGCGAAACTCGGCGCGCGATGTGAACATGCGATAGGGCTCGCTCGTGCCCTTGGAGATGAGGTCGTCGATGAGGATGGCGGTGTAGGCCTCGGTGCGGTCGAGCACCAGCGGCGGCTCGTTCTTCACCTTGAGCGCGGCGTTGATGCCGGCCATGATTCCCTGGCATGCGGCCTCCTCGTAGCCGGACGTTCCATTGATCTGCCCGGCGAGAAACAGGCCTTCAATCTTCTTCGTCTCGAGCGTGCGCTCCAGCTCCGTGGGGTCGATGGAGTCGTACTCGATGGCGTAGCCGGGACGCAGCATCTCCGCCTTCTCGAGGCCGGGGACCGAAGCGACCATGGCGAGTTGCACGTCGATGGGCAGCGAGGTGGACATGCCGTTGAGGTAAGTCTCGTAGGTGTTCAGGCCCTCGGGCTCGAGAAAGAGCTGGTGCTTTTCGTGGTGGGGGAACTTCACGATCTTGTCTTCGATCGACGGACAATATCGCGGGCCGATAGACTTGATCTGGCCCGAGTACATGGGCGAGCGGTGGACGTTCTCGCGGATGATGCGATGCGTCTCCGGGGTGGTGAAGGCGATGTGGCATGCCACCTGGCCGTCGGCGTGGGTGACGCGGCGGGTGCGGAAGCTGAACGGAGTGGGATCGGCGTCGCCGGGCTGGGGCTCGAAGCGCGACCAGTCGATGCTGCGGGCGTCCAGGCGCGGCGGCGTGCCGGTCTTGAGACGGCATCCGCGCAGGCCGAGGCGCTTGAGCGCTTCTCCCAGCAACACGGATGGCGGCTCGCCGGAGCGGCCGGCAGGATATGTCTGCTCGCCACAGTGGATCAGCCCATTGAGAAATGTTCCCGTAGTGATGACCACGGCCTCGGCGCGGACGGTGCGGCCGTCGCGGAGGATAATTCCTAGACAGCGTCGGCGGCGTTGCGGGTCGGCGGCTGTCGGTCGTTGGTCGTCGGCCGGCTGAGTGCTGAGTGCTGAGTGCTGACTGCTTGCTGGCAGCTCCTCGATGATCAAGTCGGCAACTTCCGCCTGCTTGATCCTGAGATTGGGCTGCGACTCCAGCACCTGGCGCATGTGGATCTTGTACTGCTGCTTGTCGCACTGGGCGCGCGGCGACCAGACGGCTGGTCCACGCGAGGTGTTGAGCAGGCGGAACTGGATGCCGACGTGGTCGGTGACTTCGCCCTGGATGCCGCCCAGGGCGTCCACTTCGCGGACCAGGTGTCCCTTGGCGATGCCGCCCACCGCCGGGTTGCAGGACATCTGCGCGATCAGGTCGAGGTTCAGGGTGTAGAGGGCGGTGCGCAGGCCCATGCGCGCCGCAGCCATGGCGGCCTCGCAGCCGGCGTGTCCGGCGCCGATGATGACTACATCGTACTGTTCGGAGAAAGTCAGCACTCAGCGTCCAGAACTCTTCAGGTTCGAATGCGAGGCACCCACGTCCACGTTTGATTGTAACAAGGCGCTCAGGACCGCAGGGCTTCCGCCGCGGCGTCCAGACCCGACTTGATGCAGTCGGGGACGCCGATGCCGCGATAAGCGTTGCCGGCCAGCGCCAGTCCGGGCAACGCAGCGCGCAGCCGCTCGATCTCGGCCACGCGATCCAGGTGCCCGACCTCGTACTGCGCCATGGAGCGCTCCCAGCGATAGATGCGGCTGAAGCGGGGCTCGGCCGTGAGGCCCAGGATCTGGCGCAGTTCCACGCACACGATCCGCAGAATCTCCTCATCGGGGATTTGAAGCACCGCCGCATCGTGCGATCCGCCCAGAAAGACGCGCAGCAGCAGAAGGTCGTCGGGCGCTCGGTGCGGGAATTTGTTGTGCACGAAGGTGCAGGCCAGCAGGCGCTTGCCCTCGCTGCGTGGGACGAGGAAGCCGAAGCCGTCCTCGCGCTTGCCGCCGCGGCCGTCGAACCCGGCGGCGGCATATCCCAGGGCCACGGTGACGGACGAACTATAAGCGGTCTCACCGAGCACGGTGGCCAGTCGCAGCTCGACACCGCGCAGCAGTCCGGCGGCGATGTAGCCGGGCGTGGCCACGATGACGCGGTCGAATCTGCCGGCGGTTGAGTCCTGCCGCAGCAACAACCAATCGCTGCCTTCGCGACCGAGTGCCTTGACGCGCGTGCCGATGCGAATCGCGTCGGGATCGAGTTGCGCGATGACTGCGTCCACCAGTTGCTGCATGCCGTCCTTCATCGAGGTGAAGATCGGCCGCGCGCCGTTGGCCGGGCGCTTTTTCATCGCCGCCAGCATGGCGCGGCTCAAGCTGCCGTACTTCGCTTCCATGTCGAGGAAGCGTGGCAGCACCGCGCGCACGCTCAGCCGCTCGGCCGAGCCGCCGTAGACGCCCGCCAGCAGCGGATCAGCGAGGCGGTCCACCACCTCCGGCCCAAAATGCCGCTCGACGAACGTTGCGGCCGACTCGTCGCCGTTCGCCGTGTGCGGCCGGGCGAAGAACTCGCGCGCCATCCGCAGCTTGGTTCCCCAGGAAAACAGCGGGGTCATGACCGTGGGCCAAAGCTTGGTGGGGACCATGAACTGTAGCCCGTCGGGCATCTCGACCAGACGGCCATTGACGAGGATGTAGGTGCGGCGGTGCGCGTCGTTCGAGCCCACCAGTTGGTCCGCGATGCCGAGCTCGCGGCACAGCTCCGCAGCCGACTGTTTCTCGGAGAGGAAAGAATCCGGCCCGGCCTCGATCAGGCAGCGCTCGACGCGCTCGGTGCGCATCACGCCGCCCAGGCGGTCGCTCGATTCGAAAAGCGTATAGCGGACGTCCGCGCCGCCGCGCCGCGCGCGCTCGAGGCGAAACGCGGCGCTCAGCCCGCTGATGCCTCCGCCGATGATGGCGATCTTCATAAGGAAAAACGCCACGGATTTACACGGATTATCACAGATTCATATCCAATCCGTTCTGATCCGTGGGAATCCGTGGCGCCCTGACTATCCGATCTGCACAATCTGCTGTTTCTTCTCACCCGCCGGCTGCAGCCGCGACCGCGCCACATCCGCCAGCGCCGCGATCAGCGTGGGCGACTCGTTCAGCGACTCGGCACGCCACAGCCGCATGCCTTCCTTCTGGGCGAAGTCGTGGAAGGCGATGTCGATGTCGTACAGCACCTCCACGTGGTCGCACAGGAACCCGATGGGCTGCAGAAACACGGCGCGATGGCCTTTGGCCTTCAGTCCGCGGATGGTGTCTTCGACCGTCGGCCCCAGCCACGCGCCGCCCGACATGCCCTGGCTCTGGAAAGCGAACTGCCAGTCGTCGACGGTGAGCTGCGGCGCTTCCATCGCCACCAGCGACGCCGTCTCTTTGGCCTGGGCCTCATACGGATCGCCCTCGGTGATGGTGTGCTGGGGCACGCTGTGGGCGGTGAAGATGATGGGCACGCGCGTGCCCGCCTCGTCGCAGGCGCGCTTCCATCCGGCTGCGAGCTTCTCGGCGAAGGCCTTGATCAGCAGCGGATGGTCATGCCAGTTGTCCACAAAGTCGACTTCGAACGGCGCCGTGCCCGTCTCGCCGAGCAGCGCCTCCCGGTACAACCCGACGCTGGTGCGCGAATTCTGCGGCGCGAGACAAATCGCGACCACGCGCGTGATGCCTGCCCGCTGCATCTCGGCAACCACGTCGCCGACCAGCGGACGCCAGTTGCGCATGCCCACGTACACTGGCAGCTTCAGACCGCGCGCCAGCAGTTCGCCTTGCTTCAGCGTGATGCGCGTGAGTGGTGACGCGCCGATCAAGCCGTAGCGGTGCTGGACTTCTTTCACTACGGCCTCCGGCAGCGGGCGTCCGCCGGTGACGTAACGCAGGAACTCGGGAATTTCGTCTACCCGGTCGGGGCTGCCGTGAGCCAGCAGCAGGACGGCGGCCTTGCTTTGTGGGCTCATGAAGTCCTCGATGTTACAGCCGTCCGGCCCGCGTATTCCTTCACGAAATCCACCAGCGCGAGCACGTTCTCCACCGGCGTGCCGGGCAGAATGCCGTGCCCGAGATTAAAGATGTGTCCCGGACGGCCGCCGGCCCGATGCAGCACGTCGTACGTCCGCTCGCGCAGAATCTTGTGGTCGGCAAAGAGCAGTGCGGGGTCGAGGTTTCCCTGCACCGCGCCGGCGAAGCCGAGGCTCTGCCAGGCATCGTCGAGCGGAATGCGCCAGTCCACGCCGATCACGTCCGCGCCCGTCTCTTTCATGTGCGGCAGCAGCGTGGCGGTTTCGGTGCCGAAATAAATGACGGGCACGCCCGTCTGCCGCAGCCGCCCGACGAGCTGCGTGACGTGCGGCAGCACGTAACTGCGATAGTCTTCCACACTCAGGCAGCCGACCCAGCTATCGAACACCTGCATCACGTCGGCGCCGGCGCGCACCTGCTCGATGCTGTACTCGGCCAGCACCGCCACCAGCTTCGACATCAGCTCGTCCCAGACCAGGGGCTGGCGGTACATCAGGCGCTTGGTGTTGATGTAGCTGCGCGAGCTGCCACCCTCGATCATGTAGCTGGCCAGCGTGAAAGGCGCGCCGCAGAAGCCGATCACCGGCAGCTTGTCGCCGAAATGCTTCACCACCTGGCGGATCGCTTCCGCGACATATCCAAGTTGGCCGGCGCGGTCGGTGCGCAGGGCGTTCACGTCGGCGGCGTCGCGCAGCGGCTGCTCGATCACCGGCCCCTCGCCGGCGGCGAAGTGGAAAGGCAAGCCCATGACCTCGAGCGGCAGCAGCAGGTCGGCGAAGATGATGGCGGCGTCCACGCGCAGGCGCTCGGCGGCGGTGATGGTGACTTCGGCCGCCAGTGCTGGCTTCTTGCAGATTTCGACCAGCGAGTGATGCTGCCGCACGGCGCGATATTCGGCCATGTAGCGGCCGGCCTGGCGCATGAACCACATGGGCGTGCGGTCCACCGGCAGCCCTTGGCAGGCCCTCACAAAGCGGGATTCAGGAGCGGACATTTCCCTACGAATGTAGCATTTTTGGCGTGGGTTGGGGCGAGCCGGCGGCGGGTACAATGGCGGCGGAGGTCCGGCCATGCGTTGCTCGCGTACATTTCTTCCGGCGGCAATCCTGATCTTCTTTCTGGCCAGCCCGGCGCAACTTGGATCGCAGAAGCGCCCCGCGCCCAAGCCATCGCAAGCAGCGCAGGCACAGGACCGCGAGGGCATCCAGGCGCTGCAGAAACGCGACATCGCGGCCAGCATGGCCTTCGACGTGAACGCGCTGCTCGATCAATGGACCGACGACGCGGTGCTGCTCCCGCCGCGCCATGAGCCGATCGTGGGCAAGGCTGCGCTGCGGCGGTTCTTTGAAGAGAAGAAGGAGCAGCATGCGAACTACGACATGCTGGCCTACAACGAAGAGTGGAACGAAGTGATGGTGGTGGGCGAGTACGCCTACCAGTGGGGCACGGTCAGCTTCCGCATGAAGCCGCCGACGGGCAGCGAGATCGGCGGCGCCGTCCACGCGGTGCGCATCCTCAAGCGCGAAGAGGATGGATATTGGCGCGTGGCGCGGGCCATGTGGAACGAGGAAGAAGGGACAAAGAAATAGAGAGATCGAGCCTGTCATGCTGAGCGAGCCTCGGCTGCCGTTTGCCGAGGCGAGTCGAAGCACCCCTACTTCACAATATCGGTCGCATAGGGGTCCTTCGACTCGCGCGCCAAACCCAGGCGCGCTCGCTCAGGATGACAGGGCTGACAGATCTTAGCGGCTTCCCACTGCGCGCTTTCTTTCCACCACGGTTTCGATGGTCGCGCGAGCTTCCTTCGGCAGATGGTATGACTCCTCGTCCGCGGGATACGCGCCGCTCTCGACATCGTGCTTGAACGCCTTCACCGCGTTCGAGATCAGCGCTGCGGCGTCGCCGTAGCGGCGCACGAACTTGGCCGGCGGAGCGAACGTCAGATTCAAGATGTCGTGCAGCACCAGCACCTGGCCGTCGCATTCGGGGCCGGCGCCAATGCCGATGGTCGGCGCCTTAACCTCGGCGGTGATCATGGCCGCGACCTCGCGCGGAATGCCTTCCAGATACATGCCGCAAACCCCGGCGCGATCGATCGCCACGGCATCGCGCATGAGCTGTTCAATGGCGCTGAGCGTTTTGCCCTGCACCTTGTATCCGCCCATGGTGTGCACCGACTGCGGGGTCAGGCCGATGTGTCCGAAGACGGGAATCTCGGCGTCGAGCAGGCGATGGATGAACTCCACGCGCTTCTCGCCGCCCTCCAGCTTGACCGCCTCGACGCCGCCTTCCTTGACGAAACGCGCCGCGTTGCGCAGGCCCTCTTCGTTGCTGACCTGGTAGGAGCCGTAGGGCATGTCGGCGACCAGCATGCCGTGCTTCACGCCCCGGCGCGCGGCGCGCACGTGGTGCAGCATTTCGTCCATGGTGACGGGCATGGTGCTGTCGTAGCCGAGCATGACCATGGCCAGCGAATCGCCGACCAGAATCACGTCAATGCCGGCTTCGTCCACCAGGCGCGCGCTGGGATAGTCATAGGCAGTGAGAGACGTGATGCGCTCGCGCCGCTGCTTCTTTTCAAAAAGGGTGGTGGTGGTGATTCTGGGGCAGGAATTGATCGAGGTAACGCTCACGGAGCCTCCAGTGCCGCTCCGCCCATCGGCGGATACAGCCTGTTACGCCTTATAGGATGCCTTGGGGATGGGGTGGGAAGCAAGGAAAATCAGGGAGTAGGGAGGAGCGAGTAGAGAGTAGGGGCCGGTTCGCTTTTGCTACTCCCTACTCGCTACTCCCTACTCCCTGTTCTTGCTACTCCCTACTCGCTACTCCCTGGCCGTCAGCCGCTCCCAGCGGCAGGAAGTACTGCGTGCCCTTGATAGGCTCGGTGAGCCGGCGCAGGAGCTGCTGCAGGTCCTCGTGGCGCTCGACGAAGTCGATATCCGAGGTGTTGATCACCAGCAGGTCGGACGCGCTGTAGTGGAAGAAGAAGTGCTCGTAAGCCTTCACCACCTCGCCGATGTAGTCCTCGTGGATGGCCGCCTCGCTCGCGGCTTTTTTCTTCCGCAGGCGCTTTTTCAGCACCTCGGGCGTGGCCTGCAGATAAATGACCAGGTCGGGCGTGGGCACCTGCTCGCGGAAGATGTCGAAATAGCGGTTGTAAACGGCCAGCTCGGTGTCGCTCAGGTTGATGCAGGCGAAGATCTTGTCCTTCTCGAAGATGTAGTCGGCGATGATGGTCTTGTTCGAGTTGGGCCCGGCTTCGAGCGCCCGCAACTGCTGGTAGCGCTCGACCAGAAACGAAAACTGGGTCTGGAAGGCGGCGCCGCGCTCGCCCTCGTAGAAGGCGCGCAGGAAGGCGTTGTCCTCGGGCTCGATCACGCGCTGCGCGTGCAGGCGCTCGGCGATGATGTTGGCCAGCGTCGTCTTGCCCACCCGAATGGGGCCCTCGATGGCGATGTAACGGGGGAGCTCGAAAAAGTTGGCCATGACCGAGTACCGCGAGGATAACGCGGGCGAGCGCCGGGTGCAATTGCGAGTTGTGGAAACAGGAAAATGAAAAACGCAGAGGACGCGGAGGACGCAGGGGAAGACACGAAAGGCCAAAAGCTAAGAGCCAAAAGCCAAGAGCCAGTTAGAATTGCGGCGATGGCCGGATTCCTGATCGGCGCCGCTGCCGTCGGCTACGCGGGTTATGCCTGCTACGCGCCGCGCTCGCAGCTCTATGGACGGACGTACCTGGGCGCGGGCCCGGGTTCGCGGCAGCTTGCCTTGACCTACGACGACGGTCCCAACGATCTCCACACGCTGCGCCTGCTGGAAGTGCTGGCGCGGCATGAGGTCAAAGCCACGTTCTTCCTGATCGGGCGGTTCGCCGCCGAGAAGCCGGAGATCGCCCGCCAGGTGGCGCGCGCCGGCCACGCGATCGGCAATCACACTTTCAACCATCCCAACCTGATCCTCTGCTCGGCCGGGCGCGTGCGCAGCGAACTTGAGCAGTGCCGGAAAATCCTGACGGATACGGTGGGCGAGCACTCAACGCTGTGGCGTCCGCCCTTCGGCGCGCGCCTGCCGCACGTACTGAGCGTCGGCCGCAAGCTGGGGCTCGAGCCGGTGATGTGGACGGTCAGCTCAAACGATTGGAAGATCTACACGGCGGATGGCATCGAGCGGCGCGTGGCCGAGCGCGTCCGCGGCGGGGACGTCATCCTTATGCACGACGGCGGCCACGTTCGCATGGGCGCCGACCGCGCACGCACGGTCGAAGCCACCGACCGGCTGATCCGGCGCTGCAAGGATCAGGGCTACGAGTTCGTCACCATTACCGAAATGATGAGAACTTCCTTCCCAGCCATTCGACTGTCATCCTGAGCGAGCGCGCCCGCTTTTGGCGCGCGAGTCGAAGGGTCCCTATTGCCTCAGGTCCCTCACTGCGCTCGGGATTTCGGCAGCGGGCTCAGACGCCCGCTCAGCGCCTCAACTTCGACTCGTGCGGGCAACGGCGGCCCGCACTCGCTCAGCATGACAATCATTTCAGAGCCGCGAAGGCTTTCTGCGCCGCCACGACCGTCTGGCTGATGTCGTCCATCGAGTGCGCGGCGGAGAGGAAGGCGGCCTCGAACTGCGACGGCGGCAGCCAGATGCCTTCCTCCAGCATGGCGCGATGGAATTTTCCGAAGAGCGTCGTGTCGGATTTTGCCGCGGAATCCCAGTCCGTGACCGGCTCGCCGGTAAAGAACCAGGTGAACATGGACCCGACGCGGTTGGCGGTTACCGCGACGCCGGCCTGGTGCGCGGCATCGGCGACCATATCCACCAGCGTGGCGGCGGCGCGATCGAGGCGCCCGTAAATCTCGCGGTTGTCGCGCAAGTGCCGCAGCGTGGCCAGGCCGGCGGCCATCGCCAGAGGGTTTCCCGAGAGCGTTCCAGCCTGGTAAACGGGGCCGAGCGGCGCCACCTGATCCATGAATTCAGCGGGACCGCCGTAAGCGCCCACCGGCAAGCCGCCGCCGATGATCTTGCCCAACGTGGTCAGGTCCGGACGCGTGCCGTAAAGCTCCTGCGCGCCGCCGAAGGCTACGCGGAAGCCCGTCATCACCTCGTCGAAGATCAGCAGCGCGTCCTCGCGCGAGGTCAGGTAGCGCAAGCCGTCGAGGAACTGCGGCGCCGGCGGCACGCATCCCATGTTGCCCACCACCGGCTCGACGATCACGCACGCGATTTCGCCTTTGAGCCGCTTGAACGCGTCCTTGACGCGCTCAATATTGTTGTAGGGCAGGGCGAGGGTGAACTGTACAAACTCCTCCGGCACGCCCGCCGAACCGGGGATGCCGAAGGTCGCCACGCCCGAGCCGGCCTTCACCAGCAGCGCGTCGGTGTGGCCGTGGTAGCAGCCCTCGAACTTGATGATGTACTTGCGCCCGGTCACCGCGCGCGCCAGCCGGATGGCCGACATGGTGGCCTCCGTCCCCGAGCTGACGAAGCGCAGCTTCTCCATCGCCGGGAAGGCTTCGAGCACGGCTTCGGCCAGATCGGATTCGCGGGGCGTGGAGGCGCCAAAGCTGGCGCCATCGCGGTTGGCGCGCTCGATGGCCTCCACCACTTCGGGCGCGGCGTGGCCCAGGATCAGCGGTCCCCAGGAGCCGACGTAGTCGACGTACTCGTTGCCGTCGGCGTCCCACATGCGCGCGCCGCGGCCCTTGACGATGAATGGCGGATCGCCGCCCACCGCGCGAAACGCCCGCACCGGCGAGTTCACGCCTCCGGGAAAGAGCTTCTCCGCGCGCTGCTGGAGCTGGCGGGAGCGATCGAGCTTGCGGGTGGCCGTGGGTTGCATGTTTTCAGTTACTATAGCAGCCTGGCGGGTTACCTCAGTCACTTGCCATAAGCTCTTGGCTTTTGGCTATTAGCTCTTGGCCAAAAGCTAAAAGCCAACAGCCAAAAGCCGCAGTCGGTGTAAGATACGCCCACCAACAGTCTCCCCCGCATCTCATTAGGGGGATGAGAATGTCCGCCGAAGCTGCCATCGATCCTGCCGCGCTCGAAACGGGGCGCGCCATCAACTTCCGCAATGCTATCGTCGCCGTGTTGTGCGGCTGCGGGCCCGCGGCCGTGCTGGCTTACCTACGTCCGCCGCGGTTGGAGATGTGGCTGATCGGCTTGGCCGCCGGCTTCGTGTGGGCGAACTTCTTCGAATACGCCCTGCACCGCTGGATCCTGCACCTGCCCGGCACCTACGCCTTCGAAGGCCACCTGCTGCACCACTCCTCGATCGACACGCCCCAGGAACCGCTGCACGTCAACCTGGGCGGGAAGGCGATCTTCGTGGTGATGATGTTCGCCGGCAACGGCGCGCCGGTGATCGTCGCCGACTGGCTGCTGCGCGCCGGCTTCGCGCCCGGCGTGCTGGTGAGCTTCAGCCTGTACTTTCTGCTGACGGAGGAGATTCACTGGCGCTTCCATATGGGTGGATGGCTGCCGGCGTGGCTTGACCGCGCCCGTACGCGGCACATGGCGCATCATGATCGCCCGGACCGCGACTACGCCATCTTCTGGTCGCTGTTCGACCGCGTGTTGGGGACCGCGTCGTAGAGGAGACGTTGCAAGCGCGGCCGAGGATCGCGATAAAATGTTTGAATAAGAGTAGCGCGTGAAGCTGCATTACTACCCAGACACCGACTCGCTCTACATCGACCTGAACGCCAGGCCGAGCGCCGACTCTCGTGAGATCGCCGAAGGCCTGGTAGCCGATTTCGATTCCGATGGGCGGGTGGTCGGGATCGACATCCAGCACGCCTCAGAGATCATGGATCTGAAGACTCTCGAAACCGAGTCGCTGCCCGCTGGCAAGACGAAGCTGGCGTAGAACTCACCCCGGCGCTTAGCTGCTACAATCAACTCTCCATGGTCCTGCCGTTCGTCCGCGAACTCTTTGCGGACGTGGAGAAGATTCAAGCCCTGGCGCGTGCGGCTACCCACCTTAAAGCCGGCGCGGGGCGGATTCGTGTCTCGGGACTCACCTCCTCGGCCAAATCTCTGTACGTGGCGATGCTGGCGCGGCTGACGTCGCGGCCACTCTTCGTGCTGGTGCGCGACAACCGCGCGGCAGAAGAGATGCTGCCGGTCGTCCAGGCATTCTGTGACCTGACTGGCGGACCGGCCGCTGGCTCCGTGGTCAAGCTGCCATGCTTTGATGTCCTGCCGTTCGAGAACCTGTCGCCGCATCCCGAAATCCAGGAAGAACGCGCCACCGCACTGTGGAAGATCGCGACCGGGGCGGCTTCCATCGTCATCATGCCCGTGTGCGCCGCGCTGATGCGGATGCGCGAGGCCAGCTTCTATGCCGACTTGGCGCGGGTGGTCCGCCGAGGCGAGACGATCGACGTCGATCGCCTGGTCGAGCACTTGAACACCGTCGGCTACGCCGCGGTGGACGTGGTCGAAATGCCGGGGCAGTTCGCGTCGCGTGGCGGCATCCTCGACGTCTATTCCCCGGAAATGGACCGCCCGGTGCGCATCGAACTCTTCGGTGACGAGGTCG
>JBKQPN010000068.1:0-18920 GCA_052145015.1 Terriglobales bacterium | reverse complement strand
AGCGCCGCCAGGGCATCCGACAGCGGATCTCTGATTTCCTTCGGATCGGTGATGACCACCCGCTTTCCGTCGCGAAAAATGATGTGCCCAGGGACACCCACGATCGTGGAATTGTCCGGGACATCGTTCAGCACCACCGATCCCGCGCCCACGCGGCAGTTCTCGCCGAGGGTGATGTTGCCCAGGATCTTGGCTCCGCCTCCGACCACCACGTTGTTGCCAAGGGTTGGGTGCCGCTTGCCCTTTTCCTTGCCGGTTCCGCCCAGGGTCACGCCCTGGTAGAGGGTCACGTCATCGCCGATGATGGTGGTCTCGCCGATGACCACGCCCATGCCGTGATCGATGAAGAAACGGCGGCCGATCTGCGCTCCGGGATGGATCTCGATTCCCGTCAGCAGCCTCGAGCCTTGCGACAGGAAGCGCGCCAGCAACCGCAGGTGGTGTGTCCACAGCCAGTGGTTTATCCGATGCGCCCACAAGGCGTGCAGGCCCGGGTAGCAGAGCAGGACTTCGATCCAGGACTTGGCCGCGGGATCCCGGTCAAAGACCGAAGCAACGTACTCGCGAGCCGACTTGATTAAGCCTGCCATTGCTCAGACCAGCACAGCTTCCATCCGCTGCGCTTCCTCCTGAAGAGTCTTGAAAAGGATGCTGCTCAGGTAGCGCTCGCCGTAATCAGGAACTACCACCACGATCAGCTTGCCGGCGTTCTCCGACCGGCGCGCCACCGCTACGGCGGCCTGCACGGCAGCGCCGGACGAGATGCCCACCAGCAGGCCCTCTTCCTGGGCCAGGCGGCGAGCCATCACAATAGCATCTTCGCTCGAAACCTGGATGATCTCGTCGATAAAATCCGTGCGCAGAACCTCGGGCACAAAGCCGGCGCCGATACCCTGGATCTTGTGTGGGCTGTGCTGTCCCCCGGCGAGCACCGGACTCTCGGTGGGCTCGACGGCAACCACCTTGAACGCAGCCTTCTTCGGCCGGATGTATTCGGTGACGCCGGTCAGCGTGCCGCCCGTTCCCACCCCGGAGACGAGGATGTCGACCTTGCCATCGGTATCCTCCCAGATCTCGGGCCCGGTGGTTTCGAAGTGAATCTTCGGATTGGCGGGATTAGCGAACTGCTGCAGGATGAATCCATTTGGAGTCTCAGCCAGAATCTGCTCGGCCTTGGCCATGGCTCCCTTCATGCCCTTCGAACCGGGGGTGAGGACAAGCTCCGCTCCAAAGGCCCGCAACAGGATGCGGCGCTCCATGCTCATGGTGTCGGGCATGGTCAGGATCAGCCTGTAGCCCTTCACCGCGGCCACGAACGCGAGGGCAATTCCGGTGTTGCCGCTGGTGGGCTCGATCAGCACGGTCTTTCCCGGCCGGATCTTGCCCGCCTGCTCGGCCGCCGCAATCATGCTGACGCCGATGCGGTCCTTGACGCTGCTGTTGGGATTGAAGCTCTCCAGCTTGGCGGCCACCGTGGCCCGGCAGCCTGTGGTTACTTTGTTCAGTTGGACCAGCGGGGTGTGTCCGATCAATTCCGTGATGTCGCGGGCTATCTTCAAGGTATGACTCCTTACGTGATCCGCTCGAAGTTGTATCCGGCGGCGGTGAGCGCCGCGCTCAGTTCATTGGCGTGGTTGAGGTCACGGGCCTCCATGGTGAGGTCGATGAGGGTGTGGCCCAGCCGCGCGCCGTAGAAGGTGCGGTGGTATTCGGTTTCCACGATGTTGATGCGCTGTCCCGCAATCACCTGGGTCAGCCGATGCAAGGCTCCGGGGTGGTCCGGGAGAGGGATGCGCAGGCGAACCAGCCGGCCGTCCTTGACCAGGCCGCGTTCGATGATGCGTGAAAGCAGGGTGACGTCGAGATTCCCTCCCGAAATCACGATGGCAGCGGTCTTTCCTCCGAGGGAAATCTTGCCGTGAAGAAGCGCCGCCACCCCGCAGGCGCCCGCCCCTTCGGCCATCGTCTTCTCGCGTTCCAGAAGGAACAGGATGGCGGCGGCAATCTCCTCGTCGTCCACCACCACCAGGTCATCCACATACTTCTTGACCAAGGGCAATGTTTTTTCGCCCGCGGAGCGGACTGCGATTCCGTCGGCCACTGTGGAGACCGCCGGCAGGGTAACGGGATGTCCTTCGCGAGCCGCCCGGACCATGGAAGGAATCAGCGACGATTGCACCCCGATAACGCGGATCGCGGGGTTGAGTTCCTTGAGGGCCACAGCTATGCCGGAGATGAGCCCGCCACCTCCCACCGAAGTTACGACGACTTCGAGCTGCTGAATCTGTTCTAACAATTCCAGTGCGATCGTTCCTTGTCCCGCAATGACGTCCTCGTCGTCGAAGGGGTGAATAAAGGTAGCCTGAAGTTCTCGGCAGCGCTCCAGGGACGCCTCGTAGGTCTCATCGAAGCCGGTTCCGTGGAGGACCACTTCGGCGCCATGGCTTTGCGTGGATGACACCTTGACCAGCGGGGTGGTGAGCGGCATCCAGATCTCGGCCCGTATGCCGAGGCGGGAGGCGTGATACGCCACCGCCTGCGCGTGGTTGCCGGCCGACGCTGTGACCAGGCCGCGCTGCCTCTCGTCGGAAGTCAGGCACAGGAGCTTGTTCAGAGCGCCACGTTCCTTGAATGCTCCGGTCCGCTGCAGGTTTTCCAGTTTAAGAAACACCGGACTGCCCGCCAGCCGCGAAAGAGCATGAGAGTGCGCGCACGGTGATACGGCAATGGCCTGGTGAATGCGCTCCCGTGCCTCTTGAATGCGAGCGAGCGTTACTGGGGACGCAGCCTCACCCTGCTTGGGAAGGGAAGTGGCATTGATGGTCTTCGGGTTCATGAGTTGACCGGCTTTACTGTAACTCATGGGAACAAAAGATGCCGCCTTTCCGGTCATAAGTGAAAGACCCGGTTTGCTCCCAACACCAATACAAGGGTCAGCGACGCGATGGCCACTTCACCCAGGGCTCCGACGATGAAGGGCCGGATACCCTGCTTGGTCATCTCGCGAAAGTTGGTTCGCAATCCCACTCCCGCAAAGGTCAGCAGAAAAGCCCAGCGCGAGAGATTGGCCAGGCTGGTGAGCTGTTCTTTGTTGAAGAGGTGCGCCGTCGCCAGCAGGGAGATCAGCAGGAAGCCGAGCACGAACTTGGGAAACTTCTGCCACAGGAACGAAGCTTTGTTGGAGATGGTTTTGGCCTGTCCGGCGCTGGCCCAATGCAGCGCGTATCCCAGCACCACAAAGCCGATCATCGCATTGCGCGTGGTCTTTGCCAGGACGGCGATCTTGCCCGCGGCGTCGGAGTACAACGCGCCGGCGGCGGTGGCCTCCGCGGTGTTATCCACGGCCAGGCCCGCCCACATTCCGTAGGCGTGGTCGTTCATTCCCAGCCAGTGCCCAATCAGCGGAAAAGTAAACAACGCGATCGCGCCCAACGCCAGGATGGCGGCGATGGCAAAGGAAGCGTCTTCGTCATCGGCATCGATAGCGCCTTTAGCCGCGATGATGGCCGACACCCCGCAGATGGAGGAACCGATCGCCAGCAGCGAACTCAGCTTGGGCCGTAACTTGAACAGGCGGCCCAGCCAGGTCATCAGCGCGATCGCCAGCGCCAGCTCCAGCGCCACCAGCACCAGGCTGATCGAGCCCAGCTTCACCACGTCACCCAGCACGAAGCGCGCTCCCAGCAGCACGATTCCGGCCTTGAGCCAGAATTCGTAGGTCGCAATGCCCGGCAGGAAGGCGTCCGGGATTTTCACCGTGTTCGAGATCGCCAGCCCGATCACGATCGCCCACAGCACATACTCGATATACTCGATATTTGGAATAACAGTGTGGTGAGCCTTGGCATAGCGGGAAATGTTCTGTTCGAGCAGCTTGCCGACGTAGCCGATGGCGGCCAGCAGCGCGATGCCGGGAAGCAGTTTGAACAGGTGAAGCCGCGGACTGATGGGCCGAAGCCGGGGCAGCGCGATAGAGTCAGCCATCTCTCTCCTCGATTCTTCAATCACTTAGACGAGAATGTTCCACGTGGAACAATGTCTAAAAGAAATACATAGGTTCACCAGGGAATGTGTTTCAGCACGCCGGCTCGCACCAGCAGCGCCGCAGCCAGTGCGATTCGCCACGGCCCAGGTGTCGAGAGAAATCCTGAAAGGTTTCCGGATGGCAGAACTCTTCGTTTCGTTACTTTCGCTCACAGATCGTTCTCCTTTCTCGTTACGCGATAGGTTGTTCGTCTTGCAGTGCGGTGGTTCTGAGCTGTTTCCAAAGGTCGGCGGTGATGGTTTCCGCGTCGGAGCGCGCAACCCGGCCCACGATGAGCAGGGCCGGCGCCGCGACGCCGCTCAATGTCCGCAAGCCGGCAATGTCGGTCCAGCGCATCTCCTGAGACCTTCGCGCCGCGCAAGAAACCACGACGCAAGGAGTCTGCGGATCGAGTCCGCTCTGAATGAGCGCGTCCCCCAGTCCCGCGTAAGCGGCGCCGGGCATATACACCACGACGGTAGTGTTGGGCGTAATCGCGCTGGTCCAATCCAGGGCCATTTCGCCGCCCTTGCGGTGCGCGGTGGTGAACAGCACCTGAGAGGCGAATCGCCGATCCGTGAGCGAGACGCGCGCCGCAGCCGCCGCGGCCAGCGCCGAGGTAATACCGGGAACGATCTCAAACTCCACGCCGGCGTTTTGCAGCGCTTCGATCTCTTCGCCGGCACGTCCGAAGATCAGCGGGTCGCCACTCTTCAGCCGCACCACGATGCCGGCCGCGCTGGACGCGTGAATGAGATAGGCGTTGATCTCGTCCTGAGTCAGCAGTTTTTGTCCGCAGCGCTTGCCCACGTCGATGATGCGTGCCTTGGGCGACGCCAGCTTGAGGATCTCCTGGCTGACCAGGGCGTCGTGGAGCACAATGTCGGCGGATGCGAGAATCCGCACTGCTTTTACCGTGAGCAGTTCCGGATCGCCCGGCCCGGCGCCGATGAGGTAGACCTTGCCCATCAGGCGGAACCTCCGGTGCGACGGCGCTCCGCGCGCAGAAAGCGTTCGTATCCTCTGCGGCTGGCGAGCCGGTGCAGCAAGCGAGTGCGCCGCCGGGGATCGGTGCGGCGAGCGAATGCCTTCTGCCGCAGCGCACCCAGCTCCTCGATCCAGCGCTCGTATTCAGGGCCAAACTGCGCCTCCAACTCGGCACGCAAGCGGCTCGCCAGCGCCGGACTCAGGCCTCCCGTGGAGATCGCTATCTGCAGCGGTCCGCGGCGGACGATGGCCGGATAATAAAAGTGGCAGCGCTCGGGTTCATCCACCGCGTTGCACAGAATCCCGCGAGCTTCCGCCTCGCGAAAAACCTGTTCGCTAACCGCATCCACGCCAGTTGCGGCGATGACCAGGAACGCGCCTTCCAGATCGGAGGGCTGGAACTGGCGCGCGTGCCAGTCGAGACGGCCCTGATCGTGCCAACGCGCAATCTTCTCCGTCACCTCTGGCGCCACGACAAAGACATTCGCGCCGGACGCAAGCAATCCCTCCAGCTTGCCTTCTGCCACCGGCCCGCCGCCCACCACCAGGCACTTGCGGCCGGCCAGCTTGACGAACATGGGAAACAGGTTTGCCATCATCAGCCCTCGACCCCATGCGATGGCATTGCGGTGGGCAAATCGCGCTCCACCGCCACCATCGGAAGGCCGGCAAGGAATTCTCGAATCTCCGAATCGCTGAGCCGGCCGAAGAAGCGGCGCAGGTTCTCACCGGGCAGGCGCAGTTCCATGTATGAGCGCAGCAGCCGCTCAATCGCGTCCGGAACGTCGCTGGCCAGGCAGCGGTAGCCGGTCAGCCGGGCGATGGCCTGATGCTGGCCGACTGCGCCTCCGACGCAGAAGTAATACGCATCCTGCAGCCGGCCATTGGCCTTGATCTTCTTGCCCTCCAGGCCGATGTCCGCGATCCAGTGCTGTCCGCAACTGTTGGGGCAGCCGGTGACGTGCAGCTTCAACTGCTGATCGAATTCGGGCAGGCGCTCGTCCAATTCCTCTACGAGCCAGCGCGCGAATCCCTTGGTTTCCGTGATCGCGATCTTGCAGAATTCGGTGCCGGTGCAGGCGATCGCGCCGCGCCAGAAGGGCGAGCCCTCCACCGGCAATCCGATCCTTCCGAACTCCTGTGCCAGCTCTCCTGCGCGGGCGGCAGGCACATTGATGACCAGCAGGTTCTGCATGTTGGTGGTGCGCAGTTCACCGTTCGCAAACTGCTCGGCGAGGTCCGCCGCAGTCCGCATCTGGTCGGCGCTCAGGCGGCCGCGCAGGACCGCGGCGCCCACATAGCTATAGCCCGGCTGCTTTTGCGGATGAATGCCCACATGGTCGCGATAAACATCGTTCGGCGCTTCTTCAGGAACGGAGGGGTCCAGCGCGAATCCGATGCGCTGCTCAAGTTCCCGCTGAAAAGTTTCCGGGGTCCATCCGTGCCGCAGGAACAGAAACTTGAGGCGAGCCCGCTCGCGGTGTTCGCGCAGCACGCCCGCCTCGCGAAACATCTCGGCGATCCCCTGAACCACCGGGACTACCTGCTGCCATTGCACGAATGCGTTCAGCCGCACCCCCAGGTGAGGATCGGTGGACAAGCCGCCGCCGACGCGAAGCGAAAACCCAATCTCCGGCCTACCGTTCCGCGCGCGTGGGACAGCCGTAAGACCTATGTCGTTGATCTCCGGATACGAGCACCACGCCCGGCATCCGGTGATGCAGATTTTGAACTTGCGCGGCAGGTTGTAGAACTCCGGGTTATCCACCAGGAGTCGGTTCGCCTCGCGAACCAGCGGAGAGGCATCGCAGATCTCGTCGGCATCCACTCCGGCGAGGGGACAGCCGGTGATGTTGCGGGTCACGTCGCCGCAGGCTTGCATGGTGGTCAGGCCGGAGCGAAACAAGCGCTCCAGCAATTCCGGCAGCGCCTTGATCTCCACCCAGTGGAGCTGGATGTTCTGGCGCACGGTGATGTCGGCGACGCCACGCGCGTAATCCCGGGTTAGCTCGGAGATGGTGCGCAACTGTTGCGACGACAATATCCCGTTGGGGATACGGATTCGCACCATGAAGTAGGGTGTCGCCTTGCCTTCGCCATTGCTTCCGCCGATGGCGCCGGCGCCATCGCCCTGCGTGTACACACCCCACCAGCGGAAGTATGTCCCCAGCCATTCCGGCGGGATCGAAGCGTGCCCTTCCCGCGCGAAGCTTCGGATCTCGTCCAGACTCTCCAGCGGATTTTTCTCCCGCTTGAGCCGTTCCACCCGTTGGGCTTTGGTTTCCTGCGCTGCCTGTGTCATCGAATCCCCTTAAGACCTCGCAAAAACAAAAAGGCCTACCGCCCGTTTGTGCTTCCGGCGGTAGGCCTTTAGAAATCGAGGTTAAGTGCTAGATCTCTAAATCAGCTCTTCCTCCCCGCCCGAAGACACGCCGCGACAACAACAGCAAGCGCAGCAACACAGCATCCGAGTCTTCTGGCAGGGGCTGAACATAAACGCTCATTAGACTCCAGAGGGAGGATTGCGTATTCACGATTTTTTCGATACGAGAGATCAGAGAATCCGCTGCTCGGCTGGGGGCGTCTCCCGGAAGCAAGCGGGAAACGAGCCGGCCCGCGAGCGGCGCCACCAAGTCGCGTCGCTCGCGGACCGGGAAGGCAATGCGGAGAACTATTTGTAGGTGGCGTTGGTGCGAACCAGATAATCGCGGTGCGCGGTGAAGTCCACCATGGAACCAAAGGCCGGGCCGCCCAGCGGGTTCGCCTTCAGGGTTGCCCGCAGCGCCGCATCGACCTTATCCAGGCCTTCCGCGTTCGCCGCGAGGTAGAAAACCCAGAACGCGCCGGGCGCTTCGGTGTGGATGGCTTCGGTGTCGACTTCGTACTCGTGAATGGTGCCGTCGGCGAGCAGTTTCTCAAAGAACGGAACGAGCAGGCTCTTGCTAAGCGTCTCCACTGCGTCGTTGGGCGAGTCCGCCTTTAACTTATAGTACGCCCCGTGGGTGTATATACCCTTCCACGATCCGGCATGCCAGTTGTAATGCCGGCTGACATAAATCCCGTCCCAGTGTTTGGTGGCGCTCTCCAGCACCGGAGTAGTGGCACCGCCGGACTTGTAGAACTGTTCCAGCACGTTCAACACCCCGGCCATCGACATGGCCGACCACCACTCGTCGTGCGTTTGCTGGTCAGGCTGGTGAACCATATTGACGTCGTGGCCATATCCCACAATGATCCCGCTGGCAATGGCCTTATCCAGGACTTCCCGGTCAGCCGCGTCTGACTTTGCCATCTCTGCCCACTGTGCGCGGGGAATATTCCAAAACCCGACGTAGGAGTACATCGGCGGTTTTTCTTTCATTTCCGACATCTGCGCGCGTGCGGGCGCGGCCCAGACGGCCGACATCGCCAACGCGCACAGCCCTGCAAAAACTTTCCACCGTTTCCTGTTCATGCTCTCCATCCTCCGTGATCTAGTTTGAAGCCGTTGTGGCGCCCAAGAATGAATTCAAGGTGTGGCGCACGCCCATCTCTTGTTAAATCCTAGGAATGCCCACAGAGGGGCCAATCAATGGTTGGTAGCGCGATGGTGCGTGGAGATGCCTACCCCGATCAAGGCTTCCTTACTGCACTTGCCTGGGATTGTAAGTTGACCGGCGAATTATATGGGGAGTTGCGGTAGAAGACAACGCAAACATCGGCTTCGCGGAGAGCTGCCTGCGGCCACTTCTTGCGCTCGTCGCCGGCGCCCCTGCCATGCTTCGGCTAGTTGCTCGGCGGCCACTCTTGAAGGGAGTGACATCAATCTTGTGGTATGATGCACATATGCCACGAACGACACTTAATCTTGAGGATGATGCGATAAAGGTTGCGAAGGCGCATGCGGCACGCCACGGGCTGACCCTCGGGGAGGCGGTCAGCGAACTGGTGCGGCAGGCCGCCGAACGCCCTCTGGTGACGGAAACCCGGAGCGGGTTACAGGTGGTGCGCCTGAGCCGGCGATCCCCCAAGGTCACGAGTGCCCTGGTGGATCGGCTGCGCGAAGAGCTGCCGTGAAGACCGCGCTCCTGGACCTCAACATCCTGACCGCTCTGTTGTGGCCCGCCCACGAACACCACTCCGCCGCGCACGCCTGGTTCAGCCATCGCTCGCCGGCACGTTGGGCGACGTGTCCTCTCACCCAGCTCGGGTTCGTGCGCCTGGTCACCAATCCTGCTTTCTCGCGCGATGCCCTATCCCCGGCTGAGGCTATAGCGCTCCTGGCCCAGAATGTGGCTCACCCCCATCACGAGTTCTGGAGCGAGACCCTGCCGGTCTCAAGCGCTATCAGCGGGCTGGGGCCCCGGCTCCAGGGTTATCGACAACTGACCGATGCCTACCTTCTGGCGGTCGCCAACCAGCGCAAGGGGGTTCTGGCAACTTTCGACCGCGGGCTTCGCACCCTTGCCGCGGAGCGATTTGAATCAGCGCTGGAGGTTGTGGCCACGCGCTAGGATGTAGCGCTGACGCACAACGATCTCGGCACGGTCTCCCCGGTTGCTTTTCGTTGACTTGCCGCCCGCTGCCGCCCTACGATTAGCGCTCTTGTTGGACCCCTCGGCATGATCGGCAAGACCATCTCGCATTACCGCATCGTCGCGAAGTTGGGCGGCGGTGGGATGGGTGTGGTCTACAAGGCCGAGGACACGACTCTCCACCGATTTGTCGCCTTGAAATTCCTGCCCGAAGGCCTTGCCCAGGACCATCAGACCCTGGAACGCTTCCGGCGTGAAGCACAATCTGCCTCGGCGCTGGATCACCCCAACATCTGCACGATTTATGAGATCGGGGAGCAGGACCATCAGCCCTTCATCGCCATGCAGTTCCTGGACGGCGAGACGCTCAAGCACCGCATCGAAGGCCCGCCCATCAAGCTCGATCAATTGCTGGATCTTGCGATCCAGATCTCGGATGCCTTGGACGCCGCGCACTCGAGCGGGATCGTGCATCGCGACATCAAGCCGGCCAATATCTTCATTACCCAGCGCGGACAGGCAAAGATCCTGGACTTCGGCCTGGCCAAACTGACGTCGCAGCGCCCTTCGTCGGAGGAAGCGACAGCGGCCGCATTGACCAGCCCGGGAACCGCCATCGGGACCGTGGCCTATATGTCGCCGGAACAAGCACGAGGCGAAGCCCTGGACCATCGCACCGATCTCTTCTCGTTTGGCGTGGTGCTCTATGAGATGGCGACGGGCAAGCAGCCGTTCACGGGGACTACCGCGGCGGTCATATTTGAAGCCATACTCAACAAGGTACCGACGCCACCGCGGCAGTTGAGCCCTGGATTGCCGCCGCAACTGCAAGTCATCCTCGAAAAGGCGCTGGAGAAGGATCGTGAGCTGCGCTGCCAGAGCGCAGCCGAACTGCGCGCCGATCTTAAACGGTTGAAGCGTGATACCGATTTGTCCCGCGCAGGGGGCAGTGGTCCGCAGCAGCCGAGCGCGAGCATAGCGCTGCCGGCCGTGACGGCTGCGCCGCCCTCGCGGTCAAGCAAGAGGCTGGTACCGGCGCTGGTTGCCTTGGGTGTCCTGGCCGGTCTGGCGGTCGGGCTGATGGCGGGCAAGCGCGTCTGGCAGGCTCAGGCGGCCCCAGCGCCGCAGTTCCACGAACTCACATTTCGACGAGGCGACATTCGTGCGGCCCGATTTGCGCCCGACGGGCAGACGATCCTGTACAGCGCCACCTGGCAAGGAGATCCGATCGACGTATATACCGCGCGCCCAGGATCGGTGGAATCGCGCTCTCTGGGGTTAGGCCGAACCGAGCTGCTGGCGGTTTCGAGCTCCGGCGAGATGGCTCTGTCGTTGGCCAGCCATCCTACCGGAACCTGGCTGACGGTGGGCACTTTGGCCAGAGCACCGTTAGCCGGAGGAGCACCGCGTGAGGTCCTTGAGGGTGTCCAGGCGGCCGATTGGGCGCCGGGCGGGAATAGTCTGGCCGTGGTACGTGATGTCGGCGGCAAGAACTGTCTGGAATTCCCCATGGGCAAGGTTTTGTACGAGACCAGCGGTTGGATCAGCCAGCCACGAGTCTCTCCCGACGGCAACCTGGTGGCGTTTATTGATCACGCATTGCAGGGCGACGACCGTGGTTCAGTCGCGGTGGTCGATCTGGCCGGCAACAAGAAGAAGCTCTCGGTGGATTGGTATAGCGCGCAGGGACTTGCGTGGTCGCCCAAGGGAGATGAGGTCTGGTTTACCGGGAGCGAATTGGGAGTGGATGATTATCTTTCCGCCGTCGACTTGTCGGGGCGCTGGCGGTTGGTGACCCGCATACCGGGCCGGCTCACTCTGTTCGACATCTGGCACGACGGACGGGTGCTGTTCGCCCGCGCAGCCCGGCGGCGCGAGTTGATCGGTTCCTTGAACGGCGCCAAGGACAAAGATCTTTCCTGGCTCGACTACTCCTACCCGGCCGACATCTCCGCCGACGGCAAAACGGTTCTATTTGACGAGGAGGGAGTTGGCGGTGGACAGCAGTACGGCAAGGGGTCAGAACTGACCTACGCCATCTACATTCGTCACACCGATGGTTCGCCCGCGGTCCGCCTCGGGGAAGGGGCGGCCGCAGCCCTGTCGCCCGACCAGAAATGGGTGATCGCCCAGACTCCAGAGCTGCCCGCGCAATTGCGCCTGCTGCCCACCGGGGTGGGAGAGGCTCAGTCGCTGACCAACGACACTATCAACCACATCTGGGCGCGCTGGTTTCCCGACGGTAAACGGTTTATCTTCTCCGGCAGCGAGCCGGGACACGGCGTGCGGTTGTACGTGCAGGACCTGGCCGGCGGAAAACCGAAGCCCATTACGCCGGAGGGTGTGGACGGTACTACTTTTTCCATTTCACCTGATGGCCAGCGGGTTACGGCTATCGGTGGCGACGGCAAAGGCTACGTCTACCCAACCGCAGGAGGCGAGCCCAAGGCCGTCCCCGGTCTGCAACCGGGAGAGCAGCCGATCGGCTGGGGGCAAGACGGCGGCTCACTCTACGTATATCGGCCCGGAGAGATACCGGCTAGTGTCTACCGTCTGGAAATTGCCACGGGGAAGAAAACGCCCTGGAAGCAATTTCTGCCCGCGGATCCGGCCGGGGTTGCCACGATCGGTCCCATCCTGATGACGCCCGACGGCAAGAGTTACGTCTACGGTTTCAACCGCACCTTGGCGGATCTCTACTTGGTGGAAGGATTGAAGTGAATTTTCCGCGCCGCAGACCTTGCCATCCTTCTGCTACATCCGCGTGATTTGCGGAAGCGCGTCGAAGTGACGATCTCGGTCGCACAAGGTTGGCGAATGCTGAAGCACGAGAGCCGCGATCCACATGTCGTTTGTGGAATGGGCGTGCGCTGTTTGCGCAGTTGCCGGTAGACGGTGGCGTAATGATAGGTAGTCTGTTCGTCGGCTTCGCTCATGCCCGCAAGGCGCCTCAACTTACTTCTTGCGCTCGTCGCCGAAGACCTTGCCATCCTTGAAGTGGATGATGCGGTGGGCGTACTCGGCGATATCGTGCTCGTGGGTGACCAGCACGATGGTGTTGCCCTGCTGGTGCAGCCGGTCGAACAGGGCCATGATCTCGGCGCCGGTCTGCGAGTCCAGGTTGCCGGTGGGTTCGTCGGCCAGGATGATGGCGGGATTGTTGACCAGCGCGCGGGCGACGGCCACGCGTTGCCGCTGGCCGCCGGAGAGCTCGTTGGGCTTGTGCATCATGCGGTCGGCGAGATCGACGGACTTCAGCGCCGCCTTGGCGCGCTCGATGCGCTCTTCCGACGCGGTGCCGTTGTAGATGAGCGGCAGCTCGACGTTGTGCAATGCGGTAGCGCGAGCCAGCAGGTTGAAGGTCTGGAACACGAAGCCGATCTCTTTATTGCGGATGCGCGCCAGCTCGTCGTCGTCCTGTTCGCTGACCAGTTGCCCATTGAGCCAGTAGCGTCCCTTGGTGGGACTGTCCAGGCAGCCGATCAGGTTCATCAGCGTGGACTTGCCCGACCCCGAGGGCCCCATGATGGCGACGTACTCGTTGCGGTCGATGCGCAAGTCCACCCCGCGCAGCGCGTGCACTTGCTGCTCCGAGCCCATGTCGTAGGTCTTCCACAGGTCCTCGGTGCAGATCATGCAGTTGGACGGCGGGGCCGTGGGTTTCTCGCTGATGGCGGCGACTTCGGTGGACATTCGGCTGTCTCCCTGCTTCCCGCTTCCTGCTTCCTAACTTAGACGCTCGTGCCCGCTTTCGGTTATGACTCTTCCTGCTTCTTGACCGTGTTGTCGATTTTCACCGGGGCTTCGTTCTTGAGGGTGCGCAAGACTTTGTAACTGCCCACCACGATCTCATCCCCCGGCTGGAGCCCGCTGGTGACCTCGATGTCGGTGGTGCCGGTGATGCCGGTCTCTACCGCCACGAACACCGCCTTCTTGTCGCGGATCACGAACACTCCCTGGATTTCTTCCTTGTCCTTTTTCGCCTGCATCGGCGAGGGCGCGGCCGCCTCGACTGCTCCTTTGCCCTTGGTCTTGGGGTCAAGGTCACCCCGTTGCCGGATGGTCAGCGCCTGAATGGGAATCGCCAGCACGCCGGAGCGCGTCGCCGTGGTGATCTTGGCGGTGGTGGAGAGCCCGGGCCGCAGGTTCTGAGGCGGCTCATCCAGCGTCACTTTCACTTTGAAGTCCTTGGCTTCCTGGCTGCTGGCCAGCGTCTGCGAAGTGGCCACGCCGGTGGAGCGCACGATGGCGTTCTCCCCGATCTCGCTCACGTGCCCCTTGAACGTCTTGTTGGGGATGGCGTCGATGGTGACGTCGGCGGGCTGCCCCAGCTTCACGTTGACGATGTCGGTTTCGTCCACCTTGACCTCGGCAGTGATCACGGACATGTTCGCCAGCGTCATCAGGGTGCTGCCGGGCTGGTTCTGGATGCCGATGACCACGGTTTCACCCTCGCGCACCGGCAGGTTGCTGATGGTGCCGTCAAAGGGAGCGGTGTAGACCGTCTTCTGCAGCACGTCGGAGGCGTGGGTCAGGCTGGCCGCTGCCTGCTTGATGCGGTCATGCGAGGCATCGCGCTGCGCCTTGGTCTGCACAATGCGGGCTTGCGCCTGCACCAGGCCGCTGGCGGAAGATTCCCAGGCGGCTTCGCGGGCGTCGAACTCCTGCTTGGCGATGAGCTGGTCCTTGAACAGGCCCTGGGCACGCTCATAATCGAGCTTTTTCTGCGCGGCGTCGGCCTTGGCGCGGGCCAGGTCGGCGATCGCGGTATTGTAGGCGGCATCGGCGGCAGCCGCGTCACCATTGCTGGCTTGCAGCGAGGCCTGCATGGCGGAGACGTCGGCCGCCGGCTGCACGTTCTCGATCTGCGCCAGCAATTGTCCCTTCTTGACCTTGTCGCCTTCCTTGACGTAGAGGTGTGTGATCTTGCCGAAGGCGTTCGCTCCGATGTTGACGTAGGTCTGGGGATTGACCTCGCCGGAAGCGGTCACCACGCTGGCCAGATCTTCGCGCAGCACCCGCCCGCTCTGCACCGCGACCACGTTCTTGCGGCTCTGGTACACCGTGAATCCGATGACCGAGCCCAGCACCACGACCGCTCCCGCGATGATGCCGATCTTCTTCCAGCTCATGATTTCTCTGCTCCCTGCGATACTGGCCGCGCACAAGCGCCGTCGCCTCGGGCCAGGCCATCCCTTTCTTCAAGATACGCCGGAGTGCGGCAGAAAGTTTCGTGAACCCGTCGGATTATGGTCTTGACGAGCCACGCCCCCGAGACGGAAAGGAACCCTGCCTATAAACGAACCTTTCCCTCCCCCTCGGGTTGGGATTATATCGGGTGGCCGCAGCGGTTGGCACCTGCGAAAGTTCCACCGCTACCGGACGAAGCAGCCTGACAAGCGCAGAGCCTTGCCTTTTCCACAGCTTAGGACATAGAATCGAGCAGCCCCCAGTGTCTCCCAAGGAGTCCCTCTTCATGCCGGTCCCTCGTGTTGCAGCCGTCCTTCTGGCAGGCTTTCTGGCGCTGGCGGTATTCGCCCAGGACTCTGGTTCGAAGAACAACGGCAGTCCGGCGGTGCCCTCCGCCGACTCCCAGCAGACCGACCCCCTGAAGCGCCCCCTCACCGATGCCCAGAAGAAAGCCAACGCCAAGGCGTTTCAGAAGGAAATCAGCAAGACCTACAAGAAATGGCTGGATGAAGACGTCCGCTGGATCATCACCGACGAGGAGCGCTCGGCCTTCAAGCAGTTGTCCAACGACGATGAGCGCGACCAGTTCATCGAGCAGTTCTGGCTGCGCCGCGATCCCACCCCGGACACCGTGGAGAACGAGTACAAGGAAGAGCACTACCGGCGCATCGCCTACGCCAATGAACACTTCGCCGCAGGCATCCCGGGTTGGAAGACCGACCGCGGCCGTATTTACATCATGTATGGGCCTGCCGACAGCATGGAAACCCATCCCACCGGCGGCTTTTACATGCGTCCGCAGGAAGAGGGCGGAGGAAGCACTTCGACCTACCCGTTTGAGACCTGGAATTACCGTTACCTCGAAGGCGTCGGACAGAATATCGACATCGAATTCGTCGATCCCTGCAGTTGTGGCGAGTACCACATGACCATCGATCGCTCCGAAAAAGATGCGCTGCTCCACGTCGCCAACGCCGGACTCACTCAATACGAGGCGATGGGCATGGCCAGCAAGGCAAACCGCTTCGAAACTGGAGGACTTGAAAACCTCGGCGCGGGCCCGTTTACCTCAGGCAATCAGAACAAGCAGTTCGACCGCCTGCAGCAGTTTGCCGCCCTCAGCAAGCCGCCGGCGATCAAGTTCAAAGACCTGGAAGATGTGGTGGTTTCCCACAAGCTGATTTACAACCTGCTGCCCTTCGACGTGATCACGGATTTCGTCAAGGTGACCTCGGATACGGCCTTGGTGCCGATCACGGTGCAGCTCAAGAACAAGGACCTGACCTTCGTCGAGAAACAGGGGGTGCAGACGGCGGTGGTCAATGTCTTCGGGCGGTTGAGCACGCTGACCGGCCGCGTGGCCCAGACTTTCGAGGATACGGTGACGGTGCAGACCCCGTCGGAGCTGCTGGCCAAGGAGCAGGAGAAGCCCTCGGTGTATTGGAAGGCGCTGCCGCTGCGCGCCGGGCGCTACCGCCTGGATGTGGTGCTGAAGGACGTCAACGGTGATCGCGTCGGCCATTGGAGCCGCGGCATCATGGTGCCGGAGTTCAGCGACGACCGCCTGGCGGTTTCCTCCCTGATCCTGGCCGACCACATGGAGAAGGTGCCCACCAAGAACGTCGGCACCGGCAGCTTCGTCATCGGCGACACCAAGGTGCGGCCGCGCGTTCCCGAGGCGGGCAAGCAGATCAGCTTCAAACGCGACCAGCGCGTCAATTTCTGGATGCAGGTGTATAACCTGGGCATCGACCAGCAAACCCACAAGCCCTCGGCCACGGTGGAGTACGAGATTACCAATCTCGCCAGCCACAAAGCCATCGTGCATACGCTAGAGTCAACGCAGCAGATGGGCAATATCGGGGACCAGTTGACGCTGGCCCGGACCTTGCCGCTGGCCGCGGTCGAACCCGGCCAGTACCAGGTCAGCATCAAGGTGGACGACCAGGTCTCCAAGCAGAGTCTGACGCCCACGGCCACGTTTACCGTAGAGTAAGCGGACCCCGTTCTCCCGGGGACAGGTGGTAAGAGCATGGCACGAAAACTGGGGTGCTGGCTGGCGCTGATCATAGTAGTAGTGCCGGCGTGTGCCGCCGCGGCGCCAGGCTCGATCTCGGGCTACGTGAAGAACTCGAGCGGGGTGCCGCAAATGGGGGTGGCGGTGGAGATCGTCTCGCCCCAGGGTCCGCTGGGCGCCACCGTCTTTACTGACGCGCGCGGCTATTACAAAGCTTCCGGCCTCTCCGCCGGCGCCTACCAGGTGAAGGCTTCGGCGGCCTCCTACCTGCCCAGTCTGCGGGAGAACGTTGCCCTGCGCGCCGGCGCCAACCTGGTTGTCAATCTCACCCTGACCACGCTGTTCGAAGCGGCGCAGTGGCTGCCCCCGCGCCGCACTTCGCCCCAGCAGGAGGACGACTGGCAGTGGACCCTGCGCACCGCCACCAGCCGCCCCATCCTGCGCCTGCTCGACGACGGCGCTCCCGCCCGGAGCAAAGATCGCGACTTGAAGGCCCAGGTGTCGTTCATCGCCGGCTCCGAGAACGAGGGCTTCGGCGGCGCCGCCGATATGACCACCCAGTTCCGCATCGATCAATCCCTGTTCTCGGCCGGGACCCTGACCCTGGGCGGGAACGTGGGCTATGGCAACGGCACGCCGGCGGGGGTGGTGCGGGCCGGTTACTCGCATCAGATGGAGGATGGGTCGCACCCCGAGATGGCCTTGACGGTGCGCCGCTTTGCCCTGCCCGATGCGGTGCAGCACGATGGCGCCCTCGATGCCCTGGCGTTTTCGGTGGCGGATGGAGTCACGCTCGCCGACTTCATCGACCTCAGCTTCGGCGGCGAATTGCAGGCCATCGACTTCCGCGGCGGGGTGACCGCCTTCCGTCCGTTCGGTTCGGCAGCGGTGCACATTTCGTCCAAAACCGTGGTCCAATACACCTACGCCACCGCGCAACCCAGCACCCGCATGGCCAAGGGCTTCGATACCGCTCCCGCCGACCTGAGCGAATCCGGGCCGCGGGTTTCCATGCTGGATAACCGCGCCCTGCTGGAGCGCGCCCATCACCATGAACTCTCGGTGTCGCGCCGCTTCGGCAACAACAGTGTGCAAGTGGCAGCCTACTCCGACCATGTCCGCGATGCGGCGCTGGTCGGCGTCGGCGAAGTGACCGCGGATTCAGGGGAATTCCTGCCCGACATTTACTCCGGCACCTTCACCTACAACGGCGGCGAACTCGCGACCCGGGGGGTGCGGGCGGTGGCGCAGCGCAAGTTGCTGTCCGACCTGACGGCGACCCTGGATTACAGCTATGGGGGCGTCATCACCCTGCCCGGCTCCGGCATCGCTTGGCAGGAAGCGCAGGCTCTGTTGCGGGTGGAGCGCCGGCATGCCGCGGCGATCAAGCTGGCGGGCGGCGTTCCGCACTGCAAAACCCACTGGATCGCTGCCTACAAATGGACCAGCGGGCCCGCCCTGACCCCGGTGGACATGTTCAACGCCTCCCCCGGCGAGTCGGATCCCTATCTCAACATCTTCATCCGCCAGCCGCTTCCCGTCTCGTTCCTTGCGGGCCACATGGAGGCCCTGCTCGACCTGCGCAACCTTCTGGCCCAGGGGTATGTCCCGGTGCTGGGGCAGGACGGGCAGACGCTGTATCTGGTGCAGTCGGCGCGCTCGGTGCGCGGCGGGCTGGCGTTTACCTTCTAGACTGCCCTGGTCAGGTCGCGAGAATTTACCTCTCTTTACAATTTCTTTCACGCAGTCCAAAGTAGGATGTGAGTTTCACCCAAGGAGGGTCGTTACGCCATGGCCTCTCCGCCGTACCCGCCCATCTTAAAGCGGCGCGCTCCAGGTTTGCTTGCCGGTGCGCTGCGCTTTAAATGGGCCGCAGTCTCTGCCGTTGTGATCTTCGCGGCCGTGTATTGGATCGATGCCTGGCTTACCCACCATGGCCTGCGTCGGGACGCCACGCTCCTCGACGATTTCCTGCTCAGTGGGCTGGTGCTGGCGCTGGGAATCGCGCAACAGTTGAGACACGAGCGGCAACTCGAACGACACCGTCAGCTCATGGGCGTCATTGCCGATATGAACCACCACACCCGCAATGCCTTACAGGTAATCGTCAGCCGATCGGTGCTGTCCATCGCGGACTCGGCTGCCATCGGGGACATTCAGCAGGCCGTGCGGCGGATCGACTGGTGTT
>JBKQPN010000067.1:0-8454 GCA_052145015.1 Terriglobales bacterium | reverse complement strand
CGTCGATCAAGAAGGCCAGCGGTTTCGCCGGCCGCGCCGACGATTCCGTGCCCTTTCGCGAGGTGTACATCCACGCCCTGGTGCGCGACGCCGAACGGCAGAAGATGTCGAAGACCAAGGGCAACGTCATCGATCCCATCGAGATCATCGGGAAGTACGGCACCGACGCTGCGCGCTTCACGTTGGCAGCGATGGCCTCGCCCGGGACCGATATCGCGTTTAATCCCGCGCGTACCGAGGGCTACCGCGCCTTCGCCAACAAGATTTGGAACGCGGCGCGCTTCATCTTTATGAATATGGAGCGAGCGTCGCAAAACAACCCCACCCTTGGCAAAACCGGCCAAGGATGGGGCACCCCCGGCGTTCCGCAGGCGCTCGAGGATCGCTGGATTCTTTCGCGCTTCCACCGCACGGCGCGCGAAGTGAATGAAGCTCTCGACACCTATCGCTTCGACGAGGCCGCGCACCGCGTGTACACATTTTTCTGGGGCGATTTCTGCGATTGGTATATCGAACTCTCGAAGCTGCGGTTGAATGCCGAAGAGCCCGAGGTCGCACTGGCCGCGCTCGCGGTGCTGACCACGGTCTTCGACGGCGCGCTGCGGATGCTCTCACCCTTCATGCCCTTCATCACCGAGGAGCTGTGGCACGCGCTTTATGGTGGCAAGCCGCCGCTGAAGTCGATCTCGCTGGCGGCATTTCCCGAGCACGATGATGCGCTCATCAGCGACTCTTTGGAGGCGGAGATGTCGGTGCTTCAGGACTTGATCGTCAGCGTGCGCCAGATTCGCCACGATCTGAAGGTTGAGCCCAAGGTGAGCGCGCCGATCCGCGTATTCGCCGATGATGGCGTGCGCCGCCTGATCGAAGGGAATCACGAGGCCGTTGAGCGGCTGGCCAACGTCAGCGGCATTACGTTTGTCGATGCGGAACTTTCGAAGGTCGCGAGCGCGCGGCACACGGCGCGTTTCGATGTGGTGGTCGAGTACGAGAAGAAGGTGGACGCGGCGACCGAGCGCGCACGTCTCGAAAGAGATCTGGCGAAAATGGAATCTGAGCAGGCCAACGCCCGCCGCCAGCTTGCGAACGAGCAGTTCCTGGCCAAGGCGCCGGAGAAGGTGGTCGAAGGGTTGCGCAAACGCGCCGCCGAGCTGGAAGTGCTGATCGAGAAGGCGCGGGCGGCGATCGGCGCGCTAGGATAGTACCGAGTACCAAGTTGCGAGTACCAAGTATCCAGACCTTGCGTTTTGGCGCCCCGTGCTCGGTACTGGGTACTTGGTACTGGGTACTGCCTCGACGGTCTTGACTCGGTACTCCGTACTTGGTACTTGGTACTGTCATGGATTGGCACAGCCGCCGCATCACCGGCATTCTGGAGAACGCGTTGCGCGAGGACAGCGTCACGCGCGACGCTACCACCTACGCTTGCGTCGACCCGCGCCAGGTGGCGGCGGCCACCATCCTGGCCAAGCAGGACTGCGTGCTGGCCGGACTGGGCCTGGTGGCACGCATCTTCGACGTGTTCGCCGCGCTGGATGGCACCGTGCTCGAGCATCCCGAGGTCACCAGCCATCCCGAGGTGTTCGACGGCGTGCGCCTGCACCGCGGCCAGAGCGTGGCCGTCATCCGGCACAACGCGCGGGTGATCCTCTCCTGTGAGCGGGTGATCCTGAACTTCATGCAGCGGCTGAGCGGCATCGCCACTCTGACCCGCCGCTTCGTGCACGCGGTCTCGGGGACGCGCGCCCGCATCCTGGACACCCGCAAGACCGTTCCTGGACTGCGCGTGCTGGACAAGTACGCGGTGGTGTGCGGCGGCGGCTTCAACCACCGGCTGGATCTCTCCGACGGCGTGCTCATCAAGAACAACCACATCGCGGTGGCGGGCGGGATCGCGCCCGCGCTCGAGCGCGCGCAGCGCAACCGCCGTGGCGAGCAGGTGATCGAGATCGAGGTGCGCTCGCTGAAGGAACTCGAAGAAGCGCTCACCCACGGCGCCGAGGCCGTCCTGCTCGACAACATGTCGGTGGAAGACGTAAAGAAGGCGGTCGAGCGCGGCGCCCAGCATACCCGCCGTGTGCCGCTGGAATGCTCCGGCGGGATCACGCTGGAGAACGTTCGCGCCTACGCCGAAGCGGGCGTGGATTACATCTCCGTGGGCGCGCTGACCCACTCCGTGACCGCGGTGGACATGAGCTTGCGGGTGGAGCCGGATTAGCGCGCAGGAGTCAGTAGTCAAGAGTCGGGAGTCAGCGACAAATCACTTGGGTGGAGCACGCCGAGTCCCTCATAATCCTCCCATCAAAGTGCCCGCCAAAATCCGCCGCACGCGCAGTCGCCACGCAGCGCCCGAGCCGGGGGCGCGTACCGATGGACGCATCGAGCGCATCGTGCGCCTGCTCACCGACCACGCCATGATGGTCATCAGCGGGACCAAGCTGGCCGAGGAACTCGGCACCAGCCGCTCGGCGGTGTGGCGATTCGTGCAGCAGTTGCGCGGCCTGGGCGTCGAGATCACGGGGCACCCAGCGACCGGATACCAGCTCAAGTCGGTCCCCGACCTGCTGCTGCCCGAATTTGTGAAGCCCCTGGTGAAGGGAACTCTTTTTGCGGAGCGCCTCCACCACTACTTCCGCGTCGGCTCGACCAATGCCGAAGCGATGAACGCCGCCGCTCACGGCGAGCCGGAAGGCAGCGTATTCATCGCCGAGGAGCAGACCGCGGGCCGCGGCCGTGGCGGCCATTCCTGGCTGTCGGAAAAGTCCGCCGGAGTTTATTGTTCGGTGGTGTTGCGGCCGGAGATCTCGCCCGCGGACACGCTGGCCATCTCCCTCGCCGCCGGCTTGGCGGTGCGCGCGGCGGTGCAGGAGGTCACCAGTCTCGTCGCCGATCTGCGCTGGCCGAACGACGTTCTGCTCGCGGGAAAAAAGTTCTGCGGCATTCTCATCGAGATGAATGCTGAGCCCACGCGGGTGCGCTACCTGGTGCTGGGCATCGGCCTCAACGTGAACCAGGGCTCGTTCCCTTCGGCGCTAGAGAATGAAGCCACTTCGCTGCGGCTGGAGACCGGCAGGGCGTGGTCGCGGGTGGAACTTGCCGCCGCTTTGCTAAAATCCCTGCACCGCGAATACCGCGCGCTGGCGGTCGCCCGCAGCGCACACGCTGGCAAGCCGATTGCTGAGATCATCCGCCGCTTCGAGGATGCATCGCCCGCGGCGCGCGGCCGGCAAGTGCGGGTCGAGGAAGAAGGCGGCTATGAGGGCGTTACCGAGGGGCTGGACGCCAACGGATTTCTTCGCGTGCGGACGGCTACAGGGCTGCGGACTGTGATTTCGGGCGGAGTCAGAACGACTGAGCCATGACTCAATCGCCCAATGACTCAATGGCTCAATTCTTATGCTTCTAGTTCTCGATGTCGGCAACACCAACACGGTGCTGGGAGTTTTTGCCGGTGACGGCCGCAGCAGCGAGCTGGCCGCGCACTGGCGCGTGGCCACCATCCAGACGCAGACCGTGGATGAGTACGGGGTGCTGTTCCGCAACCTGTTCGCGATGGCCGACATCAAGGTGGCGGCCATCAAAGGCATCATCATTTCGTCCGTGGTGCCGCCGATGGACACGGTGTTGCGCGAAGTCTGCGAACGCTACTTCCACAGCAAGCCCCTGTTCGTCGAGCCGGGCGTGAAGACCGGCATGCCGGTGCAGTACGACAACCCGGCGGAGGTTGGCGCCGACCGCGTGGTCAACGGTGTGGCCGCCTTCGAGAAGTACGGCGGGCCGTGCATCATCGTGGACTTTGGCACCGCCACCACCTTCGACGCGGTCTCGGCCAAGGGAGAGTACCTGGGCGGCGTGATCACGCCCGGCATCGGCATCTCGGCGGACGCACTGTTCGAACGTACCGCACGGCTGCCCCGCGTCGATATCCGCAAGCCACCCCGCGTGATCGGCAGCAACACTGTGGGCAGCATTCAGTCCGGGCTCTACTACGGATATCTGGGACTGGTGGACGCGATTCTCGAGCGCATGCTCGCCGAACTCGGCCCGGAGACGAAGGTGGTCGCCACCGGCGGACTGGCGTCGCTGATCGGCGAAGGGTCGAAGTACATCAGCGCGGTGGATGATCTGCTGACCTTGGAAGGTCTGCGGATCATCTGGGAGCGGAATGTCAAAAGGAAGAACGCAGATGACGCCGAGAACCCTGAGAGCAAAAAGAAGCTAAAAGCCAAGACCTAAGTGCGTTCAAGCACGGTTATGGAGCGTTTTGTGCAGCAAAGTGTGCAGGTCTGTGCAGCGCTGCCAGACCGGCAGTCTGTGGCTCCAGTTAGTGATAATGCCTGTTGTCAACAACTACGGGCGTGAACCGAGATACAATTTCTCGTAATGCCATTTATCGCAATGATTTTGTTTGCCGGGTTTGGTTTGCTCGGACGATGGATGTTGCTTCACCCCGAGAGCATCGTTCCCAAGGGCATGTTTATGGGCCGGAACACATTTTTTGCACGGCTGTTCCGCGCTGAGGTTTTAGTTATTGGCACGTGTGCCGTATTCGGTGGAACGTGCGCTGCTTTGTCCGCTGCGTTCAGTCTCGTTGCGGCTCATTCTTGGCTCATCTCCTGGACTCTGAAGCTGGTAGCTGTTGCGGCGGGAGTAGTGGCCGCAATTCACGTCCACAAGGAACTGAAAGCTCGACCTTCCTACGAAAGCACCAATCCGTACGGCTGGTGGCCTTGAACCCGGCGGTGGAAGTGGTTGCTCGACCGTAATTGTCGATAAATCGCCTTAGCACTAACTGACCCGTAATGGATTCGGTTGCAACTGCGTGCGAGTCCGCCTCAGCCCTCATGGAAAGCTACTTCAACTATTTCACCGAGATCGAGGAGCACTTCCAGCGGCGGCGCGGAACCATGCTCCTGCTCTCCACTCTGGACTGGGCGCTGATCGAAACCTGGAAGGATGCCGGCATTCCGCTGGAGGCAGTGTTGCGCGGCATCGATACCACGTTCGAGAGCTACGAACGGCGGCCGCGAAAAGGTCAGCGCAAAGTTAACGGCTTGGCTTATTGTTCGCAGGAGGTGCTGGCCGCGGCCGAGGACATGAAGGAAGCCGCGGTCGGCGTAGCCTCGCCGCCGGGACGCGACCGCGCTGCTTTCGATCCGAAAGAGATTGCCGCTTACCTAGCGCGCAACGCCGGACAGATCGAGCAGGCCAAGTTGCCGGACACGGCGCGTCCGCTGGCGACCGAGACGGCACGCTCGCTACGCGACCTGGCCGCGGGGCTCTCTGCCGCTCCCAGGCTCGAAGACCTGGAGCGCCGGCTGACGGTGATGGAGGAAAAGCTGTTCGCCGTGTTGCTGGCGGGCACTCCGGATGAGGAACTGGTGGCGCTCCGCGCGCAAGCCGAGCGCGAGATCGCGCCCTATCGCAGCAAGATGCCCGGCGCACAAATCCAACAGTTGCACAAACAGTACGTCCACAAGATGCTGCTGGAGCGGCACGGACTGCCGCGGTTGAGCTTGTTTTATATGTAGCATTCAGCATTCAGCAGTCAGCAGTCAGCCAAACCGGCCAAGAGCTAAGAGCCAAGAGCGTGTCTTGCTTCTCACCATCGACAAACTGATCTACGGCGGTAACGGGCTGTCGCGCTTGCCGGCGGATGACAGAGGTCCGGGCAAGGCGGTGTTCCTTCCCCTGGTGCTGGAAGGCGAGCGCGTCGAGGCCGGGATCACCGAGCAGAAGCCGGGATTCGCGCGTGCCCGAGCCGACAAGATCCTCGAAGCTTCGCCGCACCGGATCGAGCCCGCCTGTCCGTACTTCGGGCAATGCGGCGGCTGTCACTACCAGCACGCCGGCTATGAACACCAGTTGCAGATCAAGTCGGCAATCCTGCGGGAGACCTTCCGCCGTGTCGCCAAGCTGGAACTCGAGCAGGAGATCCGTGTCCACGCTTCGCCGCCCTGGAATTACCGCAACCGCACGCGCTTGCGGCTGCGCACGCGTCCGTTTGTGCTGGGGTACAACCGGCTGCGCGAGAGCGAGCTGCTGGCCATCGAGCAGTGCCCGATCAGTTCACCGCTCATTAACCGGGCACTCGCCGCTCTGTGGGATTTGGGACGCGCCGGCAAGGCGAGCCCCGACGTCACCGAAATCGAATTCTTTGTGAACGCGGACGACACGCAGCTTCTGGCCGAGCTGACCGTTCAAGAGACGGGCTGGCGGCACGGTCGGAAGTCTGACCTGCTGCAATTCGTGCAGGTGCTACGCGCGGCCCTTCCGGAGATAATCGGCGTGTCCGTGTTCCACGCGACTGCTCAGGGTGTGCTGGAGCGCGAAGACATCCCGGCTGAGTTGCAGCAGACCTTTGGCGCTGACCACCTGCTGTATTCGACCTCGACAGCGAATTACCAGGTCAGCGCCGGCTCGTTCTTCCAGACCAACCGCTTCCTAACGGACAAGCTGGTGGAGTTGGTGACCGAGGGCCGATCGGAAGATTATGCGCTGGATCTTTATGCTGGGACGGGATTGTTCTCGGTTGCGCTCGCGAAAAAGTTCCGCGAAATTGGGGCAGTTGAATCTGCTCCGTTCTCTTTCCATGATCTGAAGCAGAACTGCCCGGCCAACGTGCACTGCTTCGGCGAGCCTGTCCAGCGATTCCTGGAAAGCAGCGAGCGGCCGATCTATCTGGCGGTCGCAGACCCGCCGCGTGCTGGGCTGGGCGAGAAAGTGGCGGGACTGCTGGCGAATAGCGGCACGCCGCGCATCACTTATGTTTCCTGTGATCCCGCCACACTGGCACGCGATCTGACGGTGCTGGTGAAATCCGGCTATCGTATTGAAGAGGCACACCTGGTCGATCTCTTTCCGCAGACGTTCCACATCGAAAGCGTGCTTCAGCTCGTTCGCTAGCGCCTAGGGCCGAATGGCCCCTTGCCTGACGTGCCGGCATGCATATCATCGCCGCTCGGCATGCCGCGATCGCTCCCAGCCACGCGCCAACCGGTTTTCTGGGCAGCCCTCGCATTCGCGGCCGGCATCCTGCTGGGGACATACGCGTGGAGGCCGCCGCTCTGGTGGATTGCGGCTGCGGCGGCATTCTTGTGCGCGGCAGCGTACTTCCTGAGACGGCGCTGCGCGGCCGCGGTGGCGCTCGCCCTGGGCGCTTTTGTGGGCATGGGCGCGCTCTCCGTCGAACTCGCAAGCGCGGCCGGCGATCCCAACGATCTGGCGGCGTTCTGTGAGCGCGGGCCGGTCATCGTCAGCGGCCACTTGCTGCGCGACGGCACGCTCCGCCAGGGTGCGTTCGGCAGCCCGCAACAGACGATTGACCTCGAGGCCGAGTCCGCCGTCGATGAGCAAGGCCGCGTGGCGCGGGGTGGAATCCGATTGACCGCCTATTACCCGGTGGGGAACCAGCCGCCAACCACTTTTCGTTACGGGCAGCGGATACGGTTTCGCGCGTCGCTGCGCCGGCCGCGCAACTACGGCAATCCCGGCGCGATGGACATGCGCGGCTACCTGCGGCGCCGCGGCATCGACGCGGTCGGCTCGATGAAGGCGGCGGAGATCGAGTTGCTCGAGGGGAGCGGCGGATCGCGCGCCGGGGCATGGATCGCCGCGGCGCGGCGCAGCGTCCTGGCCCGCATGAACCTGCTGTGGGGGCCGCGCGACGGTCCTCTGGTCGCGGCCATGCTGATCGGCGAGCACTCGCTCATCGACCGGGAAACGCGGCAGAACTTCCAGAGCACCGGCACGTTTCACATCCTGGTGGTTTCCGGGATGAACGTGGGGCTGATGGCGTTTCCGGTGTTCTGGCTGCTGCGGCGCCTGCGCCTGGGCGAGGGCACGACCACTCTCGTTACCATGCTCGTCACCGGCGCCTACACCTTGCTCACCGACATGGGATCGCCCGTTCTGCGGGCCGCCTTCATGCTCTGGATCTATCTGCTGGCGCGGCTGTTCTATCGCGATTCGCGGGCGCCGCTCAATGCCGCGGGAATCGCCGCGCTGGTGCTGCTGCTGCTCAATCCGCGGGTGCTGTTCGACGCCAGTTTCCAGATGACGTTTATCGCCGTACTGGCCATCGCAGGCATCGGGCTGCCGCTCCTGGAGCGCACTGCGGAGCCTTACCGGCGGGCGCTCGTGTTTCTGGAATCCACCGACTACGACCAGCAAGTGGAGCCGCGGATGGCGCAGTGGCGGCTGGACCTGCGGCTGGTTGCGGGACGGCTGGCGCAGTTCATTCCCGGGAACAAATCGGCGCAGGCGGCGCTCTGGATCGTCGCCCGCGCTGCGGGCGCGGTGGTGGCCGCTTTCGAAGTGCTGCTGATCTCGGCGCTGATGCAGATGGGGATGGCAGCGCCCATGGCGGCCTACGCGCACCGCGCCGCCTTTCTGGCCGTCCCTTCGAACGCAGTCGTGGTTCCGCTCACCGCCGTTCTGACTCCGATGGCCATG
>JBKQPN010000066.1:0-81726 GCA_052145015.1 Terriglobales bacterium | reverse complement strand
AGCCGAGTCTTATGTCGACCCTCGCGAGCCACGGTTCCCACAGCTTGAACAGCACCACGACTGCCCGCGCGGACGGCTGGGCCAAACTGCCCGCCGAATACGCTATCCCCGATAAAGCTCCGTCGCTTGAGGAAGCGCAAGCATACTGCGAGCGCCTGGCGCGCAGCCACTACGAGAATTTTTCCGTCGCAACGTGGTTCCTGCCCAAGCGTCTGCGCCCCCACTTCTACTCGGTTTATGCCTACTGCCGCATCTCGGACGATCTTGGAGACGAGGTCGGCGACCCACAGCAGGCGCTGGCGCTTTTGGACGATTGGGAGCGGGAACTGGATGCGACGTATCTCAGCCTGGGCGGGGTGGAGCAGGGCTTCAGCCCTGCAGTTGCGGCGGACAAAAAGGCCAGGGCTTTAGCCCCTGAGGTAAGGGGCCCGCGCCATCCCGTCTTCATTGCGCTGCGTGAGACCATCCGCGCATGCGACATCCCACGGCATGAGTTCTCTGATCTGCTGAAAGCCTTCCGGCAGGATCAGACTGTCCACCGCTACGAGACCTTTGACGATGTGCTCGGCTACTGCCGTTATTCCGCGAATCCGGTCGGCCACCTGGTGCTCTACGTCTGCGGGTATCGCGACGCCGAGCGGCAACAGCTCTCGGATTACACCTGCACCGCGCTGCAACTGGCGAACTTCTGGCAGGACGTGAGCGTCGATTGGCAGAAGGGACGCATTTATCTGCCGCTCGAAGACATGCGGCGCTTTGGGGTGGGCGAGCGCGAAATCGCCGAGCGCCGCCCGACCCCGGAGTTTCTCAGGCTGATGAAATTTGAAGTGGAGCGGGCGCGGGAGTGGTTCGAGCGCGGGCTGCCGCTGGCCGGGCGGGTGGACCGCGAACTGGCGACTGACATCGAGCTGTTCAGCCGCGGCGGGCAGGAGATCCTGAGCGCCATCGAGCGGCTGGGATTCGACGTCTTGCGCCAGCGGCCGGCGATCTCCACGCCGCGGAAACTATTATTGGTGGTGAGGGCGGGAATGAATCGAATGATCGGGTGATTTTTTCGTTGACCCGATCTCCCGATGACCCGATTGCAAATGAACTCGCAGCTTGCAGCCGCGTACGGAGTGTGCCGCCAGATCACGCGCTCGGCGGCGCGGAATTTTTACTACGGATTCCTGGTCCTGCCGCGGGAGCGTCGCGACGCCCTGAGCGCGGTGTACGCGTTCATGCGCCACTCCGATGATCTCTCCGACGAACCCGGCCTTACCCGCCGCGAGCGTGAGGACAAGCTCGCCGAGTGGCGCGACGCGCTGCATCGCGTGGCCGAGGGCGAGCACACCGACGATCCCGTGCTGCTGGCGGTGGCCGACGCGCAGCGCCGCTTCAAAATTCCGCTCGAACTCTTCGACCGCCTGGTCGACGGCACGGCAATGGACGTTACCTCGCAGCCCGGCGAGCCCATCCGTTACCAGACCTTCGACGACCTGCGCCGCTATTGCTACCACGTGGCCTCGGTGGTGGGACTGATCTGCATCAAGATCTTCGGCTATCGCGATGCGGCGGCGGAGGCACTGGCCGAGCAGTGCGGGCTGGCCTTCCAGTTGACCAACATCATCCGCGACGTGAAGGAAGACGCGGCAATGGGGCGCGTTTATCTGCCCGAGGAAGATCTGGAGCGCTTCGGGCGGTCGGCGGCGGAACTCGACCCGGCGTGCCTGAAGAACGGCTTCGACGACGCCGGTTTCCGCCCGGTGCTGGAGTTCGAGGCCGAGCGGGCGCGCGAACTCTATCGCGCCGCCGAGCAACTGCTGCCGCTGATTGACGAGGACAGCCGTCCGGCGCTGTGGGTGCTGGTGGAGATCTACCGGCGCCTGCTGGAGAAAATCGCGGCGCGCGGCTACAACGTCTTCGGAAAGAAGATTCGGCTGAGCCGGCGGGAGAAGCTCAGCGTGCTCGCCCGTGGATTCTGGCGGCGGCTGGCGTGAGCGCGCTCCAGGTCGCGATCGCGGGCGGAGGACTGGCGGGACTGGCTGCGGGATGCGCCCTCGCCGACGCCGGCTTCCGCGTGACGCTCATCGAGAAGCGGCCGTTCGTGGGCGGGCGCGCGTCGTCCTATGAGCATCCCGGCACCGGCGAAGTGGTGGACAACTGCCAGCACGTGCTGCTCGGCTGTTGCACCAACCTCATCGATTTCTACCGGCGGATCGGCGTGGTGGACAAGATCGGCTGGTATGACCGTCTCAATTTCATCGAGCCCGGCGGGCGACGCTCGGAGATCGCGCCCTCGTGGCTGCCGCCGCCATTCCACACTGCGCCGTCGTTCCTGAAAGCAAGCTCGCTCGGGCTCGGGGACAAGCTCGCCATCGCGAGCGCCATGATGTCGATTGCCCAGCGGTTGCCGTGCGATACCGACGAAACGTTCATGCAGTGGTTGAAGCGGCACGGGCAGACCGAGCGCGCCATGGAGCGCTTCTGGAAAGTGGTGCTGGTGAGCGCGCTCAACGAAGACCTGGAGCGCATGTCGGTGTACTACGCGGCGCAGGTTTTCCGCGAGGCGTTCTTGAAGTCGCGCGAGGGCGGGCGCATGGGCGTGCCGCGAGTGCCGCTGACGGAGTTGTACGGCCGGGCGGCGGAGTACATCCGCGGGCGCGGCGGCGAGGTGCGGCTGCGGGCGTCGGTGGAATCGTTCCGCGCCGAGCCTGCGGGAGTGCGGCTGTGCGTGAACGGCGCCGAGATGGCGTGCGATTTCGCGGTGCTGGCCGTGCCTTTCGACGCGCTGGGACGCATGCTGCCCCAGAGCGCCACCGCCGGACCGCTCGCCGAGATGATCTCGCACTTTGAGACTTCGCCCATCACCGGCATCCATCTGTGGTTCGATCGCGAGATCACGGACCTCGACCACGCGGTGCTGCTCGACCGCACCGTCCAGTGGATGTTCCACAAGTCGCGCCTGCTGGGGCGCGGCGGGCCGAGCTACGTCGAACTGGTGGTCAGCTCGTCCAAGGCGCTGGTGGAGAAGCCGCGCGGGGAGATCATCGAGATGGCGCTCGTCGAGCTGGGCGAATTCTTCCCCACGGCGCGCGAGGCGAAGCTGGTGAAGGCGACCGTCATCAAGGAAGTGCACGCAACGTACTCGGCGCTTCCGGGCGCGGACGCCTACCGTCCGCCAGCGGCGACGGGCTGGCCGCGCGTCTTCCTGGCCGGCGATTGGACGCGTACCGGATGGCCCGCCACCATGGAAGGCGCCGTGCGCAGCGGATACCTGGCAGCGGAAGCTGTGGCGCAATCGGCAGGGAAGAGCGCGAAGTTCGCGGTGGCGGATTTGGGGCCGAAGGGGCTGATGAGGATTTGGGCTTGGTGATGAGCTTGGCAACCTTGGAAGTGCGATGTCGGTGGTACCATGAGGCGCAGCAAACGGGGGGAAGATGGCGAAGGTCGTCCTGATTAATCCGTCCATGTCCACCGCCGGGTACAGTTTCATTACCCCACGGTGGCTTTTTGTAATCGCGCAGTCAACTCCGGTTGAGCTCGTCGGTGACCCTGTCCTGGTCGATGAGTCCATAGACAAGTTCAACCCCGATATGGTTGGTCCCGAAGACATCGTCGGCATCGGCATCAGCAGCGGCAATTGCATTCCCGGATACCGAGCGTTGCGGGAGGCGAAGGCGAAGGGCGCCACCGTGATTGTGGGCGGTATTCACGCGACCATTTTTCCCGAGGAACCGCTCCGGATGGGAGCCGACGCGGTGGTTACCGGGAGTGGAGAAGCGGTGTGGGGCAGGGCCGTCAAGGATGCGCTGGAACATCGGTTACAACGGCAGTACGCTGGCGGGCGAGTCGCCGGAGAGGCGATGGTGAAGGCAAGGTGGGATCTGTTGGACGCCACCAAATACATTTTCCCTTCGGTGCAAACGGTGGCGGGCTGTCCGGAGAACTGCAGCTTCTGTTCCGTGTGGGTCACGGAAGGGCGCCAGCCGCGCCAGCGCCTCACCGCCAAGGTCATCGAGGAAGTGAATGAGCTGCATGACATGGGTTTTCGTTACATCGTATTTGCCGACGACAATTTCAACCCTTCGACGATTGGCCGCATCGCCCGCGAACCCAGCGAGAGCAAAAGACGGGAGCTGGAGCGAGTCCGGGAGGAGCGATTGAAGTTCTTTGAAGAATACGACCGCTCCGTGCCCAAGGATATGTTCGCTTTTGCCCAGATGACGGCCGAGGTCATAACCGACGATGAGTACCTGGATGCCATGTACCAGAAGATGCGGATCAGGACGGCATTGATCGGGGTGGAGTCATTCTCCGAAGAAGGACTGAAGAGCGCGGGCAAGCTGTGGAATCCAGTGGGGCAGAAAATGGTGGCGGCCATCCAGAAAATTCAGGCCACTGGAATCATGGTGTTGAGCTCCATCATTTGTGGCCTCGAATCGGACACGCTCGAAACCATTCGGACCATGCGGAAGTTTGCCAACGAGTCCGGCACCCTGTTTGCGCAATTTACCGTCTACAACCCCTATCCTGGGACCAAAGATTTTCATGAAATGATGGACGACAGGAAGAACCTCGGCAAAGCCGGCTTCCTTCCCAAGCACAAGACGCAGATCATGGCCGATGAATACTGGCTCAAGCCCCTCAAGCCGGTTGACATAGCCAGGCATCCCAACATGAGCGGAATCGATTTGCACCGCGAGAACAAGGAGTGCTGGAACAGCTTTTACTCGCTGCGGCAGAGCCTGAAGCGAACCGGGCGCGGAAGAGCCAGCCGCTGGCCATGGGGCGCCAAGATTGCGTATCTGCTGACCTGCGTGCTGTTCAAGCGGGCCTACGCCGGTTACGGTATGGCGGCGGACAGCGTTCGCCGGAAGGAAAACGGAACCGTGACCAAAATGCTGCTGAGGACGGCCGTTACCGTCTTTAACCGGTACTACCGCGAGAAACGAATGCGTTTGCAGGTGACGGTGATGCCCACGAAATCTCCCGAGCCTTTAAAGAAGACTGCGGTCCAAGGCGGTTGAAGCCGCGGAGCGGCGCACGAAATAGGGGAAAAGTTTTTCCGGCACAGGAACATCGGACTGGACGAATGAAGAGACTCTTCCTGACCGCAGCCGTGATTCTCCTTCTCGGCGTGTCGTCCATTGCGCAGAGCACGGAACCTGTGCCGGCACCCACCGAAGTCGTCCTCAATTTCAGCACGGAGGCCGACCAGCGCACGTTTCATCTGGGTGAACTGATACCTATAAGGTTTTCGTACGTGGCTACTCGTCCCGACAGGTACATTTTGGTGAGCCAGAACAAGAAGCTCAACGGCGGGCGCGGATTTGAGGTGGCATGTTCGCCGTCGGCCGAGACGGTCAGGCGGCCGCCGTTGCCAAGTGATGGTGGCAATAAGTTCGACGAGATGCTGGTCGCGCCATGCGGTGGTGTCGGCGGCGGTGTCGGCGGTGGATGCGTAGATTGCGACACGGAGTATTTGCTCAGTGCATCGCCGATCAGTTTTGCGGGTGTCGCGCTGAACACCTACGCTCGCTTTCGCACGCCAGGGAAATACTCGTGCATCGCCTCATCGGCCGATGTCACAACCGCGCCGCGCGACGAGAAGTTTCGATCCGCACTGCTGGTGAAGTCAAAACCTGTCGATCTGACTATCGTCGATGATCCTGGATGGGTGCACTCCGCTGCCATGGCCTATGCGGATGCCTACCAGAAGTTCTGCCGTGCGGATGACGTGTCAGAGCACCGATTTTTGCAGTGCTCCGATTCCGCGGCCCGCCTGGTCTATCTGGATACGCCCGAATCCCTCGCGACCAAGGTCAGATTCTTCGACGGCAGGAATCACGGCTGGGAGAATCAATTCTGGGATGCGATCCAATCCACATCGCACCCCGATGAGGCTTTACGGCTGATGACAAACCGAATGCAAGATCCTGACATGGAAGTATCAACACTAATTCTTAAATATCTTGCGACGTTGGATCTTAAATTGGAATCACCGGACGCCTTCCAAGGGGCAACGCCCGCCAGTTATCACGCCCCAGCTGTTGAAAAACTGCGCAAGTATGTTCGGTGGCTTGGCACTAGCCTCGCCAAGAAGAACCCTGATGTATTGCCAGAGAGCGCGAAGAGTTACCGCACGTTTGCCGAGCAGAAATACTGCGAAGAACACCCGCTGATTCCCGAGGAAGAGCAGACTCAGGCGCTGGCGGCCGCCCGCATCGGTCAATAATCAATACGGCCGGCGACGCCGACCGCGCTACGTGAGCTTCTACGTCGCCAGCACCGCCACCCCCGCGCACACCAGCAGCGCCGACATCCAGCGGCGGCGGTCCACGCGCTCGTGCAGAAACAGGCGAGCGGCTAGGGCGTTGGTCACGTAGGTGAGGGAAGCGGTCGCGGGCACGACCAGCGAAACGTCGGCCCAGGAGAGCGCCACCAGCAATCCGAAGAACGACGTTGCCATGAAGAACAGGGCGAGAAGAAAGCCAGGGTGCATCACGATGGCCTTGAGCACGGCGCCCAAGCCCTGGCGGCGCCACAGTTTGCCGACGTGTCCGATCTGGCGCATGGCGCGGGAGAGCAGCACGTCGCCGGCGGTCGAACTGGCGACGATGCCGCCGATGGCGCACCAGGTGGGCAGCGCGCTCATGCCTTGTCTCCGGTAGCGGAAGGTCCGCCGGTCACGATGGCCACGCCGAAGCTGACCAGCAGGATCCCGATCCAGCGGCTGACGCTGACCCTCTCCCCGAGCAGCCAGACCGAGAGCAGCGCCAGCAGCACGTATCCGAGCGAGGTGGCGGGCAGCACGTAAGTGAGGTCGGACCAGGAGAGCGCGCTTAGGTAGGCGGCGAAGAAGCCGAGCAGCAGCACGATGCCGAGGGCGACCCACGGGTTGAGCACGGCGGCGAAGAGTGCGGTCCAGCGCGCGAAGGAGATGGCGCCCACGCGCCGCATCCCGTGGGAGAGGCTGATGTCGCCGAAGGAAGCGAAAACGATGATGGCGAGGAGGACGAGGTATTTGCGGGGAGTCACGAGCTTTCTAGGCATACATCTTGAGCGACGGTAGGGATCCCTCCACTCGCGCCAAAACCAGGCGCTCGCTCGGGATGACAATCAAGATGAAGAGACGCCCTCCGCAACCCCCTAGACCTCGACGGTCTCGGCCGGGGTCTCGCGCTCGCTGGCCGGGGGCGCGGGCGCGGCGGGAGCCGCGCGCCGGTCTGCGACGTAGCGTTTGCGGGCGGAGCGCAGCTTGAGGAAGGCGCGGGCTTCTTTGTAGAGGCGCTTGCGCTCGCCGGAGTCGAAGAAGGCCTTGCGCACAATGCGGTAGACCGCTTTGGGGCGGAAGTAGTACTCGTCGTAGAAGCGGTGGACGGCTTCCATCACCTCTTCGCGCGGCAGCCCGGGATACTCGATGTGGGCAAGCTGGTGTCCGCCTTCGTCCACCATCTGCTGCTCATTGACGATGAAGCCGTTCTTCTTGGCGAAATCGTAGAACTCGGTGCCGGGATAGGCGTGCGCCAGCGACACCTGGATGGTGTGAACGTCGAGCTGCTTGGCGAAGTTGATGGTCTGGCGGATGCTGTCGCGGGTCTCGCCCGGCAGGCCAAGGATGAAGTCGCCGTGGATCACCAGGCCAAGCTTGTGGCAGTCGCGGGTGAAGTCGCGCGCGCGCTCGACGGTGGCGCCCTTCTTGATGTTCTTGAGGATCTGCGCGTCGCCTGATTCGTAGCCGACGATGAGCAGGCGGCAGCCGGCCTCGCGCATGGCCTTCAGCGTCTCATAATCGGTGGTGACGCGCGAAGTGCACGACCAGGTGAGCCCCAGCGGCTTGAGCTTTTCGCACAGCTCGATGGTGCGCGCCTTCTGGATGTTGAAGGTGTCGTCGTCGAAGAAGAATTCCTTCACCCACGGCCAGTATTGCTTGGCCTTGGCCATTTCGCGGGCGATGGCATCGCTGGAGCGCTTGCGCCAGGGATGTCCGCTCAGCGTCTGCGGCCACAGGCAGAAGGTGCACTGCGCCGGGCAGCCGCGCGTCGAGTAGAGCGAAACGAACGGATACAGCAGAAACGGCACGTTGTAGCGGCGGATGTCGAGATCACGATGATAGATGTCGGTGACGTCGGGCAGGGCGTCGAGATCGTCCACCGGCGGCCGGTCGGGGTTGTGCACGATGCGGCCGTTCTGCCGGTAGGAGATGCCGAGAATCTCGCTGAGCGGCTTGCCCTGGGCAAACTCCACGGTGGCGTAGTCGAACTCGCGGCGCACGATGAAGTCGATCGCCGGGCAGTCGCGCAGCGTCGGCTCCGGCAGCACCGTGACGTGCGGACCGACGAAGGCGATCTTCAGCCCGGGACGGGCGGCCTTCATGGCCTCGGCCAGCTTGCAATCGCCGGGAAAACCCGGGGTGCTGGTGAAGAGCACGACGAACTCGTAGTCCTTGGAGATCTCGACCGTCTCCTGCCAGGAAACATGGTGCGGGCTGGCGTCGAGCAGGCGCGAACCTTCCAGCATGCCGGCGGGATAGGCCAGCCACACCGGGTACCAGTAGGATTCGATCTCGCGAGTTGCGGGCCAGCGTGAACTGGCGCCACCGTCAAAGTTCTCAAAGGAGGGCGGGTTCAGGAACAGGGTCTTCAGAGGCATGCGATGCTCAATAGTACCATCCGCCAGCGGAGTTCCGGGAACGTGCGCGTTATCACAGAGATGCGCTCAACCCCCGTTAGAATTACGGTAAGCGCAGAAACGGGAAAGGTCAATAGCGGTTCAGCCGGCTGCGGCCAGGTTCCTCCGCAGCTACGATGTGAGCAAGCGAGTTGCGCTATACTGGCCACCTTTTGGCGCGAGCCTCTGACTCGGACCGCCAGCCGCCAGGCCGAGCAGGAGATGGGTTTGTGAAGCTGTTCCGTCGATTCGCCATGTACATTACCAGCCAGCATCCCGAGTGGGTGCCCCCGGATTTCCGCGACCTGTTGGACTCTGCGCCCGACGCCATGGTGATCGTCAACACCGATGGCAGGATCGTGGTGGTCAACAGTCAAACCGAGATCCTGTTCGGCTACGGACGGCACGAGCTGTTGGGCCAGCCGGTGGAGATGCTGATCCCCGCCCGCTTCACTCCTCACCACGTGCAGCATCGGGCCGCCTTCTTCGCCGAGCCGCGGGTGCGGCCCATGGGTGCCGGACTAGAGCTCTTCGGAAAAAGGAAGAACGGGAGCGAGTTTCCGGTGGAGATCAGCTTGAGCCCGCTGCGCACGCCGCAGGGAGTGTTTGTCACCGGCGCCGTCCGCGACATCACCGAGCGCAAGAAGACGGAAGAGCAGATCAACAAGCTGAATACCGAGTTGGGCGAGGCAGTGCGCCGCTCCGAAAAACTGGCTGCCACCGGGCGGCTGGCGGCCACCATCGCCCACGAAATCAAGAATGCGCTGGACACGCTGCTCAACCTGCTCTACCTGATCGAACTGAACCCAGCCGTGGAGCCGGAGTTGAGGGAGATGGTCGGGCAGGCGCGGGAAGAGGTGACGCGCATCGGCCACATTACCCGCAACACGCTGGCGCTGCAGCGCGAGACGACCTTCCCGGTTTCGTTGAGCCTCTCCGAGATCATCGACGGAGTATGCCGGCTGTTCGAATCCCCGCTGGCGCAGAAGCGCATACGGTTGGAACGGCAGTACGAAACCAGCGAGCAGATGATCGGTTTGCCTGGCGAGCTGCGGCAGGTGTTCACCAACCTGATCGCCAACGCCGTGGACGCCCTGGGTGACGGCGGGCACCTGACGCTTACCATCTCCGGGGCGGATAGCGCATTCCGTGTGTGCGTCGCCGACGATGGCCCCGGCATCGCGCCCGAGCATCTGGAGAAGGTCTTCGCGCCCTTCTTCACCACCAAGGGAGAGAAGGGAACCGGGGTGGGGCTGTGGGTGACGCGCGGCATCGTCGAGGACATGGGCGGGCAGATCGAGGTGTCCAGCTCGACGCGGCCGGGCCGCAGCGGCACTGCGTTCACCATCACCCTGCCCATCGACCAGGCCCGGGCAGGCGACCATGAGGAGCCGCGCCTGCCCAAGGCTTCCAACGGCTGATCGCGGTCTTTTCTTCATCCTCCCGTGTACCCCTGTGGCGGTGGGGAATCACAACCTCTTGGAGGTGGCCATGGCCAAAACCTACGACGCAATCATTATCGGCACCGGGCAGGCGGGGCCGTCGCTGGCGGTGCGGCTGGCGGGCGCGGGGAAGAAAGTCGCCATTATCGAGCGCAAGTTGTTCGGCGGGACCTGCGTTAACACCGGCTGCATCCCCACCAAGACCATGGTCGCGAGCGCCTACGCCGCGCATGTGGCGCGCCGCGCCGCCGAGTACGGGGTGAACGTCGGCGGGGCGGTCACCGTGGACATGAAGCGGGTGAAGGCGCGCAAGGACGCGGTTTCGGGGCAGTCGCGGACCGGCGTCGAGGGCTGGCTCAAGGGTACAAAGAATCTCACGGTGTACGAAGGCCAGGCGCGCTTTGAATCGGCGCACGAGGTCAGCGTGGGGCCGGAGCGGCTCACCGCTTCGCAGATATTCATCAACGTCGGCGGGCGCGCGGTGCTGCCGGCAATGCCCGGCATCGAGCAGGCACCGTATCTCACCAATTCTTCGATGATGAATGTGGACTTTCTCCCGCGGCACCTGGTGATCGTGGGCGGCAGCTACATCGGGCTGGAGTTCGGGCAGATGTTCCGCCGCTATGGCAGCGAGGTGACGATCATCGAGATGGCCTCGCGTCTGATTTCACGTGAAGACGAAGATGTCTCGGCGACGGTGCGGGAGATTTTGGAAGCCGAAGGCGTCAACCTCCGCCTGAACGCCAAGTGCATCTCCGTCTCCAAGCGCGGCGAGGACATTGCCGTAGGCGTGGACTGCACTGCCGGGCTGCCGGCGATCCTGGGCTCGCACCTGCTGCTGGCCGTGGGGCGGCGTCCCAACACCGACGACCTGGGGCTCGACAAAGCCGGCGTGGAAACGGACAAGCGCGGCTACATCGTGGTGGACGACCAGTTACGCACGAGCGCCGCCGGGATATGGGCGCTGGGCGACTGCAACGGCCGCGGCGCCTTCACGCACACCTCGTATAACGATTACGAGATCGTCGCCGCCAACCTGCTAGACGGCGACCCGCGGCGGGTGAGCGATCGCATCCAGGCATACGCGCTGTATATCGATCCGCCGCTCGGCCGCTGCGGCTGGACCGACGCGCAGGTGCTCAGCTCAGGCCGGCGGGCGCTGGTAGGGAAGCGTTCCATGACCCGCGTGGGGCGCGCCATCGAGAAAGGCGAGACCCAGGGATTCATGAAGATCGTGGTCGATGCGGATACCAAAGAGATTCTGGGCGCGGCCATCCTGGGCACCGGCGGCGACGAGGTCATCCACTGCATCCTCGACGTGATGTACGCCAAGGCGCCATACACCACACTGCAGCGGGCCATGCACATCCACCCCACCGTCTCGGAGTTGGTGCCGACCATCCTCGGAGAGCTGCAGCCGCTGGCGGATGTAACGACTGGCTCGGCGGCGTAAAACTCTGCCGTCGTCTTGCTGGCTTTACTTCTGGCGCGGCAGGGTTGCGCCGGTGCGGGCGGTCTCGGCAAACGAGTCGCCCAGAAACTGAAAGATTCGTTCCGCAATGATGCGGTTTCCTTCCGCCGTCAAATGGCAGGAATCGGAAAAGGTCTGGCCGGGAGTGCGGTCGAAAACATCCGTTAAATCGAGGAACCGAAAGCCGTCGCGGGTTGCGGCCGCGCTCATGATTCCGGAGATTTCAGGATGGAACTGTTCGTAGCTGTACACCGTCATGGGGCCACTTACCTTGCGGTGGTAGTCGGCCAGGCGCCGTTCGGAATCGGTGAGCGGCTTGTGCGTCAGGATCAATTCCGGCTGGAACAGGAAGACGGTCTTGACCCCGTCCAGATCGAGGATGCGGTGGATCTGGCGCGCTTCCCGCAGGTAGAACGAAATCTGGTTGCGGCTGCTGGTGAATTGCGCCTGCTCCTCCGGCGTCAAATCGGAAAATTTGACCGGGCTGGTGAACTGCCGCTCCTTGCTGGCGCTATGCAGGCGATTCGAGCGCATGGTTCTGAACTGGAGATGGTCGGAGAGGAAGCGAAACAGAGCGCTGTTGGACCGCAGCCAGGTGTACATGAAGAAAACCGCGGCATGGGCGGAGCGGGGATTGGCGAGCTGATTGAATTCCTCCAGGTGGCTGGTGGAGGCATAGACATCGTAATTCGCCGGCGCCACCGCCAGCCCCGCGATGTCATTGTGGCCGTCCAACAACAGGATGTAGTCGGGCCGGTATTGCAGCAACACCGATTCAATCAGGGCCAGGTCCTGGTGCAGCCGGTATTCGCTTACTCCGGCATTGATCACTTCCCAATGCTTGCCGGGGAAGGTCTGATTGAGTTTTTGCTCCAGGTAGTAGTCGATGAGCTGGTTGCCATAGAGCCGCGAGTACCGGTTGTCGATCTCCGGATAAAGCCCCTCGGCCCCGAAGGCGGCGGAACCGCCCACCAGAAAAATGCGCACCGTATCGGGTGGCTTTGCGACCGGGACGTCCTGCTCATGCCGGAACCCCTGCCGGTTGATGTGGATATCGGCACGGCTGAAGGCCGGGTTGTTCCGCCAGCCGGTATAGCGGTCGCGCAGGGCCTCGGTCTCGTAAGCTCCGGGCCCGAGCCGCCGGTGCTGGATGGCCCGCATTCCCAGTTCGAGGACGGCAAAGACCGCCGCGATGGCCACCACATTCCAGAGGATGAAAATTGCGGTTTTGAGCCTGGGAGAAATCCGCGGGGACGCCGCTGGCCTGACTTCATCTCGTTGTTCGTGCTCGAGTTGAACCGGCGCCATCCCGTGCAGCCGTGCATGCTGGCTGCCATTTTGCAGTCATTCGGCCTGCGGAACTGACGGAAAACCAAAGTCATTAGCGGCAGTGCCGGCGATTCGATTGCACCAATTCCTGTGAAGTGCAAGTTCTTGCAACTTGTCGGCAAATATTTTCAGCATCCATCCAGTCAAGCGGCGCGGGGCTGCAGTAACGCCGCCCGCCGGAGCGGGGGAGCCGATTGACTCTCCTTTGGTCAGCCGTTCTGCCTACACCGTACGCGCCGGCGTCTTCCTGCGGCAGTTCTCGCAGATGCCGTAGATCTGGAAGGTGTGGCGGGTGGTGAAGTAGTGGTGCTTGCGGCCGATCTCCTGTTCCAGGCGGCCGATCTCCGGGGAGAAGAACTCGACCGAACTGCCGCAGGTGGTGCAGACCATGTGGTGATGGCTGCGGCGCTGGTACTGGTGCTCGTAGCGGGCCACGCCGTCCTGGAAGGCCACCTCGCTGGCCAGCCCGCAGGCGGCCAGCAGCTTGAGCGTGCGATAGACGGTGGTGATGCCGATACGCGCGTCCTTCTTCTTCACCAGCCCGTGCAGTTCGTCGGTGGAGAGGTGGTCGCGGGTCTCCAGAAAGGTGCGGAGGATGGTGTCGCGCTGGCCGGTCAGCTTGAGCCCCACCCGCTTGAGGTGGGTGTGGAAGATGTCCTCGGCCTCGCGCACGGCTTCGCGCGAGATGATGGCGTGATCGTCGATGCGCTTCTGCAGCATGTCTCCACGGAGAAGGAAAGCATAACACGCAGAGCCGTCAGCACTCAGCACTCAGCCTTCAGCCCTTGAGGTGTAGCGTGCTTGGCAGGCCAGGTTTTACCGCCGAGACGCCGAGATCGCCGATGCTTTTTTTAAATTCCTCCGGGGAGGAAGAAATGCAGTCCCAGCGCACTGACTGCTGATTGCTGAGTGCTGACTGCTCCTTCCCCCGAACCAATTGCAGCAATAATCATCGGCCGCGGGCTGGAATATGATGCCGCCAGAGGGAGACATATGTCCGCAACTCAGGATGTCGAGATCAGCTTGGGAACGGGCCGGCTGCTGGGACTATTTTTCGCACTGGTGGTGGTGTGTGGCATTTTCTTCGGGCTGGGATACACCCTGGGACGCAGCATGGGCCCGACGGCCATGACGGCGGAGGCGGCGGCGAATACCGCCAAACCCAGGGCCACCAGCGGCGCTCCGGCGGAAGCCGCCAACGCTGCTCCGGCCAACGACCTCACCTTCTACAAGACGGTCGAGCAGAAAGACGCCAACCCGCAGCTCACTCCTCCCTCCAACCCGGCCCCAGTCGCAGCCCCGCCCGCTCCCGCACCGGAGACGCCCCATGCCTCCGCCTCCGCGTATGTTGTACAGGTGGCGGCAGTGAGCAAGAAGGAAGATGCCGAAGCGCTGGTGAGCGCTCTGAAGAAAAAGAACTATCCTGTATTTCTGGCCGCTAACGCTCCCAGCGATGCGTTGTTTCGCGTGCAAGTGGGACCGTTCAACGACTTCAAAGATGCGGAAGCCATGCGTGGCCGCCTGGCCGGCGATGGGTATAGTCCGATCGTGAAAAAATAGAATCGGGCCATTTGGCCATTGAGCCACTAGGGCCTCGTTAATGGCCCAATGACACAATGACTCAATCCGTATCGAACCTCTGTTCCTTAAACGGATCCCCATACATGTGATACCCGTTCTGCTCCCAGAAGCCGGGGAGGTCGTGGTCGTAGAACTCCAGGCCGCGCACCCACTTCACTGACTTCCAGGCGTAGAGGTGGGGCACGATCAGGCGCAGCGGGTAGCCGTGGTCGGGCGGGAGCGGCTGTCCATCATGGTGGGTGGCGAAGAGCACGTTGTCGCGATCAAGATCGGCCAGCGGCACGTTGGCGGTGTATCCCTGCTCGGCGTGGACCAGCACGTAGGCGGCGCGCGGCACGAGCTTCACCAGTTTGAGCACGTCGCGGAATAGCACGCCCTCCCAGCGATTGTCGAAGCGGCTCCAGCGCGTGACGCAGTGGAAATCGCTGGTCACGGTGGATTTGGGCAGGCGATTGAATTCGTCCCAGTTGAGCCGCACCGGCTGTTCCACCAGTCCGGCGATGCGGAAGTCCCAGCGCGCGGGATCGAAGTGCGGGACCGATCCGTAGTGCAGCACCGGCCACTTCAGCGTGGCGGCCTGGCCCGGCGGCAGGCGTCCTTCCTGCATCATCCTGCGCTCCAGTTCCTTGCGCTCGTTGCCTTCGAAAAGCATGCGGCAATTGGATGTGTGGAGAGGGAAGAAGTTTCAGGGCGAGCATTCAGCAATCAGCAATCAGCAGTCAGCACTCAGCAACGGCAAATCCTTCGCCGCGCACTCCCCCGCAAGCTCGGGTCGCGCTTTGCTCGGGACGACAAGCCGGCCCCTGATTACGGACCAAGGTGATGGTCACCAGACGTTGCGCTGAATGCTGAGTGCTGATGGCTGAGTGCTCCGGCTGATTGCTATCTCGCGATCGCGGTGAACATCGGCGATTGCAGCAGCGACTGGAACTTGTCGTCGTCGGCCTTGAAGTGGACCAGCAGGTGCTCGTTGTCGTTGTCCACGGTGACGTTGTCCAGCGCCACCTTCTCCACTCCGGAGGCGTTCATCTTCTTGAACAGCATGCCGGCGCGCAGCAGCGACGACATGGTGGCCGCGGTCATGGAGTCCGAGGTCAGCACGCTGAGGTCGAACTTGACGCCGTGGGTGAAGTCCATGGTGTAAGTGGAGCCCAGCAGGCGCTTCTTGACGGTTTCGTAGTCGGCCAGGGCGGCGGCTTCGCCCAGGGTGGAGCGCATCATGTTCTGGGTGCCGGCGGCGTCGAGCACGCTCCACACCGCGCCGGTGTCGGCCGAGCGCACCAGGTCGGACATGCGGCTGTTGGAGACCATGCTCTCGGCGTTGCCATCGCGCGCATCGAGTGAAGCCTTGACCGCGGCTTCCTCGCCGAACAGCATGGTGCCCTCATCCAGGAAGGTCACCTGCATAGTGCTGCCCATGGGATAGAGGAACGAGGTGTGGTACTTGCTGGGCTTGATCTTCTTGGCGCGCATGCCCTTGATGATCTTGGCGCGGGTAAACTGTCCCTGGGCGATGCCGATGATCCGAACTCCCTTGTCCTCGCTGCGGAAGGAAGCGAAGGTGAGAGAGTCCACGTCCTTGTCGGGATCCACGCCCACGCCGCGCAGCGCCGTCTCCAGATCCTTCAGGTTGTCGGGCAGCACCTTGGCCTTGAGCGCCAGGGCGGTGGCCGATTGCGCGAGCTGGCGGTAGTCCACGGTGATGATCTGCTGCACTTGCGACGGGATCACCGAACCGGCGGCCGTGCCCAGCGCCGCTCCCCATCCGGGGACCGCAACCAGCATTAGAACCATAATGACGAGCAACAGAGTGCGCTTCATGGCAGACCTCATTCGTGCAGCGATACTTACCAAGATGTTGGCGCGGCGGCTTTGGTTGGTTTCGGCGCGCCCAGTATGGGAGAAGAGTACAACATTTTGGCAGCATCAGGACATGGGCGATCGGGTCATCGGGACGTTGGCCCCTTGCCAGATTGGGTCATTGAGTCATTGATTCATTGGGTCATTGATTCGTTTCGGTCCGCGTTCAACGTTCAAATGGCTCAATGACTCAATGGCCCAATGACTAATTGCCCCCTGGTTTCCTTGAGCACCGCTGCCGAGTGCTGCAGGGCCTCGACCTCCTTCTCGCTAAGATTCAGGCGCAGCACCGACTCGATGCCGCTGCGGCTGACCACCGTGGGCAGGCTGAAACAGACGTCGTCGATGCCGTAATAGTCGTGGACGAGGCTGGAGACCGAGAGCACGGTGCGCTGGTTGCGCACGATGGCCTCGACGATGCGCATCAGCCCGGCGGCTACGGCGTAGTAGGTCGCGCCCTTGCGGGAGATGATGTGCTGGGCGGCATCGCGGGTCTGGCGGAAGATATCGTCCATGGCGGTGGTGTCGCCGGCGAGGTTTTGCGCGGCGCAGAAATCCGGCAGGCGCATGCCGGCGATGTTGGCCAGCGACCACACCGGCACCTCGGTGTCGCCGTGTTCGCCGATGATGTGGGCGTGCACGCTGCGCGAGTCCACCTTGAAGTGCTGGCTGAGCAGGTGGCGGAAACGCGCCGTGTCCAGAATCGTGCCCGAGCCGATGACGCGCTGCCAGGCGTAGCCCGAGAGCTTCAGCGAAGCGTAGGTGAGCACGTCCACCGGGTTGGTGGCGATCACCAGGATGCCCTCGGGATTGTGGCGCGCCACTGGCGGCACCACGTCGGCGAAGACGGCGGCGTTGCGCTTGAGCAGGTCGATGCGGGTCTCGCCCGTCTTCTGGTTGACGCCGGCGGCGATGACGGTGACGATGGCGCCGGCGCAGTCGGCGTAGTCGCCGGCCCATATGCGCGTGGGATGGGCGAAGGGGACGGTGTGCTGCAGGTCCATGGCTTCGCCCTCGGCTTTGGCACGGTTGGCGTCGATGAGGACGATCTCGGCGGCCAGGCCGCTCAGCAGCAGAGCGTAGGCAAAAGTCGATCCGACGTTGCCGGTGCCGGCCACGGCGATACGGGCGGGCTGGGGATGGGCGTTGCTCACGGCAATATCCACCGTACCATAGGGCGGCGGTAGCGTGTGGTTGCCGTCGGCGGCAGATCGAAAAGCCGGAAGGCCGAAACGGTCCGCGCCGGAATGTTGCCGCGCACACCCACTCCGATTAGAATGACGCCCCCCGGCTGGGCCGCAGCTGAGGTCGAAGAAACAAGCCTTAGCCTGCCTCAAAATTTGGGCACCGTTTCGGCGCCTGAAGACGTACAATCGGTTGCTTTTTCGACGGCTGTCGCGAGCCGCTGAGGAGCGGCACCATCCCAGGCTCGATGGAAGACAACTACATTCTCGAGGCCAGGAACCTGGTCAAGGAGTTCAAAGGCTTCGTCGCGGTCAACGACGTGAGCCTGAAGGTGCGGCGCGGCTCGATCCACGGCCTGATCGGCCCCAACGGGGCAGGCAAGACCACCGTCTTCAACATGCTGACCAAGTTCCTCATCCCCACCCGCGGCAAAATTTTTTTCAAGGGCGAAGACATCACCACGGAGAAGCCGGCGAAGGTGGCGAGGCGGGGCTTGGTGCGCTCCTTCCAGATCTCTTCGGTGTTTCCCCACCTGACGGTGCTGGAGAACGTACGCATCGGGCTGCAGCGCCGGCTGCGGGGGCCGTCGTTCGAGTTCTGGCGCAGCGAGACCACGCTGGACTCGCTGAACCAGCGCGCCCTCGAGTTGCTGACCGAGGTAGGGTTGGAATCGTACCAGGAAGTTGTGGCCGTCGAGCTGCCCTACGGGCGCAAGCGCGCGCTGGAGATTGCCACCACCCTGGCTATGGAGCCGGAGCTGCTTTTGCTCGACGAGCCTACCCAGGGGATGGGCCACGAGGACGTGGACCGGGTGAAGGACCTGATCCGCAAGGTGGCGGCCGACCGCACCGTGCTGATGGTGGAGCACAACATGAGCGTGGTCTCCGACCTGTGTGACGTCATCACCGTGCTGCAGCGCGGCTCGGTGCTGGCCGAAGGCAGCTACGCCCAGGTCGCGGAGAATCCCCAGGTGATGGAAGCCTACATGGGAGTGGAGATTGGATAGCGACACCAGCCTCGAGTATCTGCGGGTCACCGACGTGCACGCTTTCTATGGCGAGTCGCACATCCTGCACGGGATGGACTTTCGGGTGAACCGCGGCGAGGTGGTGACGCTGTTGGGGCGCAACGGCGCCGGGCGTACCACTACGCTGAAGGCTATCCTGGGCCTGGTGACCAAGCGCAATGGCTCCATCATGGTGAACGGGCGTGAGACCGTCCACTGGCCGCCGCACCGCATCGCCCGCCTGGGCGTAGGCTATTGCCCGGAGGAGCGCGGTATCTTCGCCAGCTTGAGCGCGGAAGAAAACCTCCTGCTGCCGCCGCGGTTCACCAGCGAGGGCATGAGCGTGGAAGAGATCTACGCCATGTTCCCCAACCTGAAGGAGCGGCGCAAGAGCCAGGGGACGCGGCTTTCCGGAGGCGAGCAGCAGATGCTGGCCATGGCCCGCATCCTGCGCACCGGGGCGCGGCTGCTGCTGCTGGACGAGATCTCCGAAGGCCTGGCGCCGGTGATCGTCAAGAAGCTGGCCCTGGTGATCCGCCAGCTTAAAGAGAAGGGTTTCACCATCGTGCTGGTGGAGCAGAATTTCCGTTTTGCGGCTCCCCTGGCCGACCGCATGTACGTCGTGGAACGCGGCCGCATCGCGGTCGAGATCCAGCGCCACGAAGTCGAGGAAAAGCAGTCGTTGCTGGAGGAACTACTGGGTGTTTAGGCCTTTTTTGCCCGGGCTCTCCGCCCGCCGGAGACCCGAAGACGCGTATTTAAAAGGAGGGAGATTCGATGAAAAGCAAACTGATCGGCATACTGGCCGGGGCTGTACTGTTGTGGGCAGCCACCGGGGCATGGGCACAAGCGAAAGGAAAGATTTCCGGCGGCGTGGTCAAGATCGGCGTGCTGGACGACATGTCCGGACTGTACGCGGATATCGGCGGACCGGGTGATGTGGCCGCCGCACAGATGGCGGTTGACGAGTTCGGCGGCAAAGTGCTGGGCGCGCCGATCCAGGTGGTTTCTGCCGACCACCAGAACAAGCCGGATGTTGGAGCAAGCAAAGCCCGCGAATGGTACGACAGTGGCGTCAATGTGATCGTGGGGATGGTGAACTCAGGCGTCACCCTTGCAGTCAGCAAGGTGGCCAACGAGAAACACCGGTTGGTGATCGATTCCGGCGCTGGTTCCACGCGCCTCACCAATGAAGATTGCAACCCTTACACGGTCCACTACGAATATGACACTTATGCAACCGGAACCACCACTGCAAAACCCATTATTGCCCAAGGCGAGAAGACCTGGTTTTTCATTACCGCTGACTATGCTTTCGGCAAATCGCTGCAGTCCGACACCAGCAAATTTGTACAAGCCGAGGGCGGGAAGGTGCTGGGTTCGGTCCTCGCGCCGCTCAACGCTTCCGATTTTTCCTCTTACCTGCTGCAAGCGCAAGCTTCAGGAGCGCAGGTGATTGGGCTGGCCAATGCTGGCGGCGACACCATTAACTCGGTGAAAGCTGCTTCCGAATTTGGCATCACCAAGAAGCAGAAGCTGGCGGCGCTGTTGATTTTCATCACCGATGTCCACTCTTTGGGTCTCCAGGCCGCGCAGGGTCTGTATGCCGCGACGGGATTTTACTGGGACCACGACAACGACAGCCGGAAGTGGGCCAAAGCGTTCGCGGCCAAGATGGGCGGCAAGATGCCGACCATGGTTCAGGCCGGAACGTATTCCTCAACCCTGCAATACCTGAAGGCTATTCAGGCGGCGGGTACCGACGACCCCGACGCGGTGATGAAGCAGCTCAAGTCGATGACGCTGAACGACGCCACAGTGAAGGGCGGTAAGATCCGTCCTGACGGTCGAATGGCGCACGAGTTCTACTTGTACCAGGTGAAGACGCCGAATGAATCCAAGGGACCATGGGATCTTTACAAGCTAGTCGCCTCGGTACCCCCGGACCAGGCGTTCCAGCCGCTCTCGCTGTCGCGCTGTTCCATGATCAAGAAGTGAAAAAAAGAGCGGCAGGACGCAATTGAGTTGTCCTGCCGCTGTTCCTTAAACCCATCATGACCGAGATCTTCGGAGTGCCGATCGCAGCGCTGTTCGGACAGCTCGTGCTCGGGCTGGTGAACGGCTGCTTCTACGCCATGCTCAGCCTGGGGCTGGCCATCATCTTCGGTATGCTGAACATCATCAACTTCGCCCACGGCGCTCTCTACATGATGGGCGCCGTCTTCACCTGGTTCTTGCTCAGCACCTGGAATATAAGCTGGTGGTGGGCGCTGCTGCTGGCGCCGCTGGCGGTGGGGATCTTCGGCATTGCGGTGGAGCGGGTGTTGCTGAAGCGGCTCTACAAGGTCGATCCTTTGTACGGCCTGCTGCTGACTTTCGGGCTGGCATTGGTAATCGAGGGATTCTTCCTTCACAAATACGGTTCTTCCGGCCTGCCCTACGGCATCCCGGAGGTCTTCCAGGGAGCGTTGAACCTGGGCTTCATGTTCCTGCCCAAGTATCGGGCCATTGTGGTGGGCGTGACCCTGGTGGTCTGCTTCGGCACCTGGCTGGTGATCGAACGTACGCAACTCGGAGCCTACCTGCGCGCCGGAACGGAGAATCCACCGCTGGTGCAGGCCTTCGGCATCAACGTTCCGGCGATGATCACGCTGACCTACGCCATCGGCGTCGCCCTGGCGGGACTGGCGGGCGTGCTGGCCGCGCCCACGATCCAAGTCAGCCCGCTGATGGGATCGAACCTGATCATCGTGGTGTTCGCCGTGGTGGTGATCGGCGGCATGGGATCGATCCTGGGCTCCATCCTCACCGGCCTGGGGCTGGGACTGATCGAGGGCCTGACCAAGGTCTTTTACTCGCAGGCCTCCAACACCGTGGTGTTCGTGATCATGGCGCTGGTGCTGCTGGTGCGGCCAGCGGGATTGTTCGGCAGGGAGAGATGAGCAGCGCCCAGAAATTTCGTCTCGCCGGATACGGGCTGTTGCTGGCCGCGGGCCTGGTAGCGCCGCTGGTGGTGTACCCGGTGTTCCTGATGAACGCGCTGTGCTTCGCGCTGTTCGCCTGCGCCTTCAATCTGCTGCTGGGATACACCGGCCTTCTCTCGTTCGGACACGCCGCCTTCTTCGGCACTGCCGCCTACATCACCGGCTATGCCGCCAAAGTGATGGGGGTCTCGACCGGCTTGGCCATTCTGGCCGGAACGGCTGGAGCGGTGCTGCTGGGCATCATCTTCGGCGGACTCTCCATCCGGCGGCAGGGGATCTACTTCGCCATGATCACCCTGGCTCTGTCGCAGTTGGTGTTCTTCGTCTATCTGCAGGCTTCCTTCACCGGCGGGGAAGACGGCCTGCAGGCCATCCCGCGCGGCAGGCTGCTGTGGGTGATTAACCTGGAAAAGGACCTGACGCTCTACTATGTGGTGTTCGCCATCTTCCTGTTCGGTTTCCTGCTGATTCATCGCACCATCCACTCGCCCTTCGGGCAGGTGATGAAGGCGATCCGCGAGAACGAGCCCCGCGCCATCTCCCTCGGCTACGACGTCAACAAGTACAAGCTGATGGCCTTCGTGATCTCGGCCGGGCTCGCAGGCCTGGCAGGCGCCACCAACGCCATCGTCTTCACCTTTGTCACCCTGACCGATGTGGACTGGCACACCTCCGGCGACGTCGTGCTGATGACCCTGCTGGGCGGCATGGGCTCGATCTTCGGGCCGGTGGTGGGAGCCCTATCCATCGTGACGCTCGAGAGCAAGCTTTCCGACAAGGTGGGCTCGTTAGTGACGGTGATCATCGGCGCCATCTTCGTTATCTGCGTGCTCTTGTTCCGCCGCGGGATCGTGGGCGAGGTGCAGGGGCTGTATCGGCGGGTGGTGGGCAACCGGGCGTAGCTTATGAGGGACGAATTTTAATGGTGCAGTCATCCTGAGCGTAGGATGACATTGTCATTTTGGACACATTGGGGAGCACTCGAATGTTAAAAGGACGCAAAGCCATCGTCACCGGGTCGACCAGCGGCATCGGGCTGGGGATCGCGCGGGCGCTCGCCGCCCAGGGTTGCGCCATCATGATGAACGGCTTCGGCGATGCCGCCGAAATCGAGAAGCTGCGCGCCGGCCTCGAAAAAGAATTCGGCGTGCAGGCCACGTTCAACGGCGCCGATCTCTCGCGTGCCGCCGATTGCGAGCAACTGGTCGCCGACGCCGCGAAGCGCCTCGGCGGCGTGGACATCCTCGTGAACAACGCCGGCATCCAGTTCCTCTCGCCCATCGAGAATTTCCCGCCCGAGCGCTGGGACGCCATTATCGCCGTCAATCTTTCGTCGGCGTTCCACACCATCCGCGTGGCCCTGCCGGGCATGCGCCAGCGGGGCTGGGGACGGCTGATCAACACCGCCTCCACCCACGGCCTGGTGGCTTCGATCAACAAGGTGGCCTATATCGCCGCCAAGCACGGGATCGTCGGCCTCACCAAGGTGGTCGCACTGGAGACCGCCAAATCCGGCATCACCTGTAACGCCATTTGCCCCGGCTGGGTTAAGACGCCGCTGGTCGAAAAGCAGATCGCGGCGCGCGCCAAGGAGGAGCGTATTCCGATCGCTCAGGCGGAGCACGATCTGCTGGCCGAAAAACAGCCCACGGACCGCTTTACCACGGTCGAACAGATCGGCGCGCTGGCGGTGTTCCTCGCCAGCGACGGCGCCGCCAACATGACGGGGTCTGTGATTCCCATCGACGGCGGCTGGACCGCCCAGTGATTTGCGATTTCTGCTTTCTGATTTGTGATTGAAGGCCGGCCAGCCGTTACCCACAGGCGGATTCACAAATCGCAAATCGCCAATCGCCAATCCTCTATAATCCTCCGCTGCTCTCCACGGAGAACACTTGGCCTATAGCGACCTCCGCGACTGGATCTCCGCCCTTGAGCGAGCCGGCGAGTTAAGACGCATCTCCGCCGAAGTGGACCCTATCCTCGAAATCACCGAGATCACCGACCGGGTCTCGAAGTCGAGCCACGGCGGGCCGGCGCTGCTGTTTGAGAACGTCAAGGGATATCGCGGCTGGCAGGTGCTGATCAACCAGTTCGGCTCGGCGCGCCGCATGAAGCTGGCCCTGGGCGTGGAATCGCTGGACGAGATCGCCGCCCGCATCCACCAGTTCCTCGACGTGAAGTCGCCGGAAGGCCTGCTGGACAAGATCAAGATGCTGCCCATGCTGGCCGACATGGCCAAGTTTTTCCCCAAGACCGTCTCCAGCGGGCCGTGCAAGGAGGTCATCCGCCGCGACGATTTCGACCTGCTGCACATGCCGGTGCTGCAGTGCTGGCCCCAGGACGCCGGCCGCTTCATCACCCTGCCGTGCGTGATCACGCGCGATCCCAAGACCGGCAAGCGCAACGTCGGCATGTATCGCATGCAGGTCTACGACGCGCGCACTGCCGGCATGCACTGGCAACGGCAGAAGGTCGCCGCCGAGCACTACCGCGACGCCATGCGCTCAGCCTCGGCGGCAGGCTCGGCCGCCGCCCCAGGTAGCGCCGGCGTCCCGCCGGCAGGTTCCGCCGCTGCGGTTGATGTTATGGCTCGTAGTGGAGGTGGTGCGATTGAGGCAATCGGCGAGCGCCCAAAAGGCAAGTTGGAGGTCGCGGTCGCCATCGGCACCGAGCCCACGCTGACCTTCGCTGCCGTGATCCCCGCGCCGCCTGATGTCGAAGAGTTCATGATCGCCGGCTTCCTGCGCCAGAAGCCGGTGGAGCTGGTGAAGTGCGAGACCGTGGATCTTGAAGTCCCGGCCACGGCGGAGATCATCCTCGAGGGCTACGTCAACCTGGACGAACTCCGCAGCGAAGGCCCCTTCGGCGACCACACCGGCTTCTACTCGCTGGAAGATCTGTATCCCGTCTTCCACGTCACCTGCGTGACGCACCGCGAGAAGCCCATCTATGCCACCACCATTGTGGGCAAGCCGCCCATGGAAGACGCCTGGATGGGCAAGGCCATCGAGCGCATCTTCCTGCCGCTGATGCGGGTCACGCTGCCCGAGATCGTGGACGTCAACCTGCCGGTCGAAGCCGTCTTCCATAACCTGATGATCGTATCCATCCGCAAGTCGTATCCCGGGCACGCCCGCAAAGTGATGAACGGCATCTGGGCCATGGGGCAGGCGATGTTCACCAAGTGCGTCGTGGTGGTGGACGAAGATTGCGACGTGCAGGACGTGCGCGAGGTGGTGCTGCGCGTGGCCAACAACATCGATCCCGAGCGCGACATCCAGTTCACCCTCGGTCCGGTGGATTCGCTCGACCACTCCGCGCGCCTGCCGAACTTCGGCTCCAAGATGGGCATCGACGCCACCCGCAAATGGCCGACCGAAGGCTTCACCCGTCCCTGGCCCGACGAGATTCGCATGGACGAAGCCACGAAGCGCCGGGTGGACGCGATGTGGAAGCAACTGGGGATCGAGTGAGAGTTGCACCGTACGTCGCCAAGGTTGCGCACCACGGAGACACAGAGCAACCAAAGAAGCCCTGCGTCTCCGCGACGGTCGCGCTATTTGGGAAGTGTGTAAGTGCCGGTGCAGGTCCAGTTCGAGGACCCATCCGCGCTTCCCGTTCCCTTGCAGGTGCCGCTGGCCTTGATTCCTTTGAATTTGCCGGTTCCCCCGGTGGCCTGCCACTTGTCAGAACCAGACTGCATCTGGCCGTCCTTGATGGTGACTGTAGGCTGGTAGGTGAAGTTGATCTTGTCCCCGTTGGCCATGGTTTCGACGAAAACGCCGTGGCCCTTGGAGCTGTTGCCGGTGATTTCGGCGAACTCTGTGCCCGTGCCCTCCTTCTCTTTCACGCCGGCGATTTCGCCCTTGGTGGAGGTGCACTTGATCTGGTCGATTGCATAGGCGTGGTTGGGCTGATCTCCGGCCTCGATGCTATTGGCCATGGCCGGTTTTCCGCACGCCCATCCGTTCGCCAACTTGCCCTGTGCCAGAGCCACGGTAGCGCACAGGCACACCAGGCCAAGTACCAATACTGGCTTGCGCATGACTTTCCTCCCTGTTGAGATGTTGGCAGCGGACGGACTATACGCTTGCCCCTAGGTCATGGCGAGACTTTTCTTCAGCGACAAAGGCGCCGAGACGCCTTGGAATGTCACGCAGGTGCGATTTTGATTACCAGTCCCGTCAGGGACGGCTGCAACGCCCGCTCGCGGTCACATACATCGCAAAACATTCCAGCGCGAAGGGCAAGAATCCGAGATACCCCGGCGCCGGCATTTCGAAAATCTTCCAATGCTGCGCCACGGGAAAAATGTAGTGCCACTTGGCTGCCGCCCAGTAGTTCCAAAACTCCCACAGCCATCCGCAGACCCAGCCGGAGACCAGCAGCGAGTAAAGGCGGCCTCGCCGGCCAAGAGCGAGATCGCCCAGGAGCGACGGCAGGCGCAGGCGATGGTTAAGCGGGTCGAGGAGAAGCACAAATCCGATCCACACCAGCGCGAACAGGTACGCTGCCGTGTGCCGCAGCAGGACCAGCGGCACTACCAGGCAGAGCAGGCCGAACAGCGCCATACCGCGTTCGACGGCCGGCGATAACACTATAGGCCGCGCCGGTTTGAACCAGCCAAAGGCCTCCACGAGATCCGCGGTCTCGAAGATCCCCGGTGTGATGGTGGCAAACGACCAGCCATATCCGAGCAGGCCCGCGGCGCCGGTGGGCACGCCGACGTAGGTCCAGTTCTCGAGGCGCAGGTTATAGGCCTCGAAGATGAGCCAGAGCGGAATCGAGAGCAGTGCCACCAGCGCGAAGCGCCGCGGCTCGTCGCGCAGGCGCGAGTGTCCGGTGATGGCCAGCACGGCCGCGTCGGCCAGCAGGATGTAACAGGTCCAGGCGAGGGGGGTGAAGTAGGTGGATACCGGCTCGACCCCGCGGAACACCAGCACCTCGGCTGCAACCAGCGCCACCAGCCCCGCCCAGCCGTAGGGCGCGAGCAGCGCACGCCGGTGGCGGAGGAACTCGACGACCAGCAGCGCAATGGTGGCGAAGGTCAGAGCCAGGCCGAGGAGAGTCATTCTTGCCGATAGTAATCCAGGAGGATCGCGGGAATCCCAGAATCGGGAGATCGGGTCATCGGGTCATTGCCGGGACAGCAACTCTGTCATTCCGAGCTAAGCGCGACCGAGTTTCGGCGAGGAAGCGCGAGGCGAGGGATGACAGTTCCAAATTATTTTCGCTCATGCCAGCGATTGCAGTAATCACCCGATAACCCGATTACCCGATGCCCCGATCTCTTCGCTGGCTCGACCATTTATACTAGGACCTTATGAACGTCATCCGCGGACTCGCCGCCGTCGCCAAGGGGATGGCTATCACCTTCAAGGAGATGCTCTCGCCCACCATCGTCGAGAACTATCCCGATGGTCCCGGACCGCTGCGCGGCGCCATGTTCGAGGAGCGTTACCGCGGCGTGCACGTGCTGCAGCGCGACGAGAACGGCCTGGAGAAGTGCGTGGCCTGCTTCCTGTGCGCGGCGGCGTGCCCCTCGAACTGCATCTACATCGAGGCCGCCGATAACACCACCGAGAACCGCATCTCCGGCGCCGAGCGCTACGCCAAGGTCTATAACATCGACTACAACCGCTGCATCTTCTGCGGGTATTGCGTGGAAGCCTGCCCCACCGACGCCATCACCCATGGGCACGGCTTCGAAATCGCCGCCCTGAACGCCAGCAGCCTGGTCTATCGCAAAGAGCAGATGCTGGCGCCGCGTCCGGCGCTGCAGGGCGAGAACGCGATCTTCAGTATCAGCGGGGAAGAACACCTGAAGGCGGAGCGGGAGCATGGGGGAGTGGGGAGATAGGATTTGCGATTTGTGATTTGCGATTGAATGCGGATTGTCGCTCCCCAGTCACAAATCCGAAATCGCAAATCCGGAAGGACTGCCGGCCTCACGGGCCGGCATTGTTGTTGGTAAGGGAACAGCGGTTACCGAAGGAACCTGCCCACGGCGCTCAATGGGCGATAATGGAGACGGGGGAATCCTGCGGCCTCGACACCGGTGGCCGCGTCCAATAGCTACGGATGAGCGCCTTTCTCCAAGCCGTGCGGGAGCGCGTCGTGATCTACGACGGCGCTATGGGCACCAACATACAGGTGCGCCAGCCCTCGCCCGACGACTTCTGGGGCAAGGAAGGCTGCAACGAGCTGCTGGTGCTGAGCCGCCCGGACATCATCCGTGATATCCATGCCAGCTTTTTCGCTGCCGGCTGCGACGTGGTCGAGACCGACACCTTCGGCGCCACCAGCGTCGTCCTCGCCGAGTACGATCTGCAAGACAAGGTCGCGGAGATCAACCGCGCCGCGGTGAAACTCGCGCGCGAAGCCGCCGCCGATTTCTCCAGCAACGGCAGGCCGCGCTTCGTCGCCGGCTCCATGGGGCCCACCACCAAGCTGCCTTCGCTCGGCCACATCGGCTTCGACGCCATGGCCACGAGTTATGAAGAGCAGGCGCGCGCGCTGATCGAAGCCGGCGTGGATGTGCTGCTCATCGAAACTTGCCAGGACTTGCTGCAGGCGAAAGCCGCGCTGGCCGGCGTTTTCGACGCCATGAAGGCCGCGGGCCAGCGCCTTCCGGTGACGGTGCAGGTGACCATCGAATCCACCGGCACGATGCTGCTCGGAACCGAGATCGGTGCGGCGCTCACCGCGCTCGAGCCCTACGACATCGACGTCATCGGCATGAACTGCGCCACCGGGCCGCGCGAGATGAACGACGCTGTCCGCCACCTGGGCGCAAGTTCGCCGAAGCACGTCTCGGTGTTGCCCAACGCCGGGCTGCCGCAGAACGTGGGCGGGCGCGCCGTGTACCTCCTCACGCCCGAGGAACTAGCCGAGTATCACCGGCGCTTCATCACCGAGTACGGCGTGCGGATCGTGGGCGGCTGCTGCGGCACCACGCCCGAGCACCTAAAAGCTGTGGTCGATGCCTGCGCCAATCTCGAGCCTGCGCGTCGCGACGTCAAGCCCAACGCGGCGGCGGCGAGCGCGTACACCTCGGTGCCGCTCGACCTCGATCCCAAGCCGCTGATCGTCGCCGAGGAGATGAACACCACCACGCGGGTGGAGCATTTCCGCAACCTGGTGCGGGCAGGGAAGTACGACGACATCCTCACCCTGGCCAAGCGCCTGGTGAACGAAGGCTCGCACATGCTCGACCTCTGCTGCGCCATCGTGGGCGAGGACGAGAAGGGATACATCACGGCGGTGCTGGAGAAGATCGCGACGCGCGTGCCGGCGCCGGTGCTGGTCGATTCGACCGAGGCCGACGTGATCGAGGAGGCGCTCAAGCGCATCCCCGGCAAGGCCATCATCAACTCCATCAACCTGGAAGATGGCGAGAAGCGCACCTCCAAAGTCCTGCCCATGGCCAAGCGCTACGGCGCTGCCGTGATTGCGCTAACCATCGACGAAGAGGGCATGGCGCTTACCGCCGAGAAAAAAGTCGCGATCGCGAAGCGGATCTTCAACCTCGCCACCGAGAAGTACGGCATCCGCCCCGTGGACCTGATCTTCGACGCGCTCACCCTGCCCATCTCGACCGGCCAGCAGGAGTACCGCACCGCGGGCATGGAGACGCTGGAGGCCGTCCGCCGCATCAAGCAGGAACTGCCCGAGGTGAAAACCATCCTCGGCGTGAGCAACATCTCGTTCGGCCTGGCGGTCTATCCGCGGCGCGTGCTGAACTCCGTCTTCATGCACGAGGCGGTGGATAACGGCCTTGATGTGGCCATCGTCAACTACAGCAAGGTATATCCGTTGTACAAAATACCTGAAGCTGAGGTTGAACTGGCGCGGCGACTCATCCACTATGACACCTCGGCCGGCGATCCGCTGCAGAAATACATGAACCACTTCTCCGGCATGGAGAAGAAGAGCGATGCTCCGCCGGTCGAGGTGGAGAAGCTCTCGGTCGAGGACCAGCTCAAGTACTGCATCATCAACGGCGAAAAATCCGTCGGTCGTGACGCACACACGCAGTCGCTGGAGCAGGTGCTCGAATCCGCGCTGGTCACCTACACGCCGCTCGACCTTATCAACAACGTTTTGCTGGACGGCATGCGCACGGTGGGCGAACTGTTCGGCGCGCGCAAGATGCAACTGCCCTCGGTGCTCGATTCGGCGTCAGTGATGAAGCAGGCGGTCGCCTATCTCGAGCCCCGTATGGAGAAGCGCGAAGGCACGCAGAAGGGCACCATGGTACTGGCCACCGTCAAGGGCGACGTCCACGATATCGGCAAGAACCTGGTGGACATCATCCTCTCGAACAACGGCTATCGGGTGGTGAACCTGGGAATCAAGCAGCCGGCGGACACCATCATCCAGGCCGCCGCCGAGCACCGCGCCGACGCCATCGGGCTGAGCGGCCTGCTGGTGAAGTCCACGGTCGAGATGAAGTACGTCATCCAGGACCTGGAGCGGCAGGGGCTGAAGTTTCCCGTCATCTGCGGCGGGGCGGCGCTCACCCGCAAGTATGTGGAGGACGACCTGCGTCGCGAGTACTCCTCGGCCGTGTTCTATGCCGATGACGCCTTCGCCGGCCTCCACCTGATGAAGGACCTGTGCTCCGCCGACGGGCAGCGCGAAGAGCGCCTCTCAGAAGGGCGTACGGTGAAGGAGTTCGTGAAGAAAGCCGCGGCGTCGGCATCGGACGAGGGCCAAGCGTTCGCGACGCGCTCCACCGCTGTCGCCGAGATGGTCGAGATCCCCGAGCCGCCGTTCTACGGCGTGCGGGTGAAGAAGGACTTCGACCTGCACGAGGTCTTCAGCTACATCAACGAGACAGCGCTGTTCAAGAACCAGTGGCAGCTCAAGACCGCATCGCAGTCGGACTATGCGCGACTGGTCGAGGAAAAATACCGGCCCGTCCTGCGCGCGCTGGAAGACGAGGTAATCCGCCAGGGATGGTTCCAGCCGCAGGTTGTCTATGGTTGGTTCCCCTGCCAGGGCGAAGGCAACGACGTCGTAATCTTCGATCCCGACGGTTTGGCTTCGGGAGGGCACGGCTTTAGCCGTGCCAGTGCATCCGACAAAATCTCCGGGGCTTTAGCCTCTGAGGGAAACCCACGCGAGATCCAGCGCTTCACCTTCCCTCGCCAAAAGGAAGGGCGCAAGCTCTGCATCTCCGACTTCTTCGCGCCTCGCGATTCCGGCCGACTAGACGTGATCGGCATCTCGGTGGTCACCATCGGCGAGCGAGCCTCGCATGAGACCGCGCGCCTGTTCGAGTCCGGCGAGTACACCAAGTATCTTTACCTGCACGGCCTGAGCGTGGAGTCGGCGGAAGCCCTGGCCGAGCTGCTGCACAAGCAGATGCGCGCCGAACTGGGCATCGGCGGCGACGACGCCCCGCGCATCAGCGATCTCTTCCACCAGAAGTATCGCGGCTCGCGCTACTCGTTCGGCTATCCCGCGTGCCCGAATCTCGAAGACCAGACGAAGATCTTCGCGCTGCTCCATCCCGAGGAGGCGATCGGTGTCCGCCTGACCACGGGCTTCCTGCTCGAGCCCGAACAGAGTACGTCGGCCATCGTCGTGCACCATCCCGACGCCAAGTATTTCGTGGCGTAAACCTCGGCAGCCACGGATCAACACGCATACACGCGGATTTACTTCTTAAAGAGCCGCTCAAACGCCTTGCGTGCGTCTTCCGGGCGGCTGACGCCGGCCGAGGTGGTCTCGCGCTCCACCCGCACCCGCATCGCGAAGAAGGTGCACTGGTTGGCGGCATCCTTGCGCGCAATGCGCTCGGGGATGGGCTGCTGGCACTCGTAGCGCGCGGAGGTATCGAAGTGTGTGCACTGCTTGCAGGAATGCAGTGACCCGCCGCACTGCCCGCACTTGCCCGAAGATTCGTCCAGCGGCTGGATCAGCGCCCCGCACAGCGCGCAGCGGGTGGTAGTGCGCGTCGCCGGCATCTGGATGGTGCGCGGCTCGTCTTTGGGACGCTTAGGCATCATGATACCCAGATCGGGTCATCGGGTGATCGGGTCATCGGATCATTTAGGCCAAGAGCTTAAGAGCTAATAACTAGGAGCTGTATTTCTGGCGGAGAGGGAGGGATTCGAACCCCCGATACCCTTACGGGTATGCCGCATTTCGAGTGCGGTGGTATCAACCACTCACCCACCTCTCCGCGTGATGCGGGCCTGTGAGTGGCCGTTTCGATTCTAACTGAAGCTGTACAAGAATCGGAAACCACACCGGTACAGAGCCACCGCCGCTACTTTCGCGCGACTTCCTGGAGATACGACTTAGCGGTGAGCAGTTCGGGCCGTGGCGACACGGGATCGCTCATCGCGACCAGCGCGCTGTAATACTGGCGCGCTTTCTCTCGCTGGCCCGCCATCTGCGCGGCCCGGGCAGCACCGTACAGAGCATTGAACCGGTTGGGAGATCGCTGCAGAGTACTTTCGAATGCGGCCAGCGCCTCCGCCGGCTTGTCGAGCGTGAGCAGTGATTCTCCTAGCAGCTCGCGCGCGGGTACCACCGGGCCGGGCGTTACCGGGTGCTTCTCTGAGGCATCTTCCATGTCTGCGGCCGAGCGCAGCAGCTCCAGCGCCTCGTCCTTCTTTCCTAGGGCGGAAGCGAGCATTCCGGCGGCCTCGCGGCGCTGGATCTCTACCTGCCCCGCCCAGTAAGTTTCCTGCAGCTCGGTCAGTGCGTTGCGGGCAGACTCAAGTTTCTGGATTGCCTGGCGCGCGCTCTCCAGATCGCCGGTGTGCGCGCTGCCCAGTGCTCGCGCGAAATAAGTGGTCGCCTCCGCCCATGACAGTTTGCCGCCGGGAGAGGTGGCAGGGACTTCGAGCTTTGCCGCCTCAGCCCAACGCCGTCTTTCGATGGCATAGCGCGCCGGCATGGTTGCTGTCGCGTAGACACCGGCGAAGTAGCTTGGCAGGCCGGCCCTGTTGGCCGTCATCTGGTCGAGCACTCTTTTTGCTTGCTCGTCCTGGCCCATTTGGAGATACGCATACTCCAGGTAATCGCTGGCGTGCAATTGCTCTCCCGCCATTCCAACCTTCTCCGCTGCACGGGCAGAGGCGATGTTGGAGTCGACGGACTCCTGCCACAGCCCCAGCCGGGTGAAGATGTGCGACGGCATATGCAGGGCGTGCGGCGCATCGGGAGCGATCTTGGCGTAGGCGCGCGCCGCCGGCAGCGCCTTCTCAGCGAGCGGGGGATAGTCGTAGGCGTGGATGACGTAATGCGGCGCGCCCGGGTGGTGCGGTTCTGCGGCGAAGACTTTCTCCGCAATTTCGCCGGCTTTCCTCTGCCGTGCCAGAGTCTTGTCCACCGGCGATGCCGCCGCCGAGCCCAGCAGGGCGAGGGAGTAGAAGGCGGCGGCCTCGCGATCCTCGGGATAACGGGTGTACACGCGCTCCATAGCGGTCTCATACGCCAACACCCGCGTGCGATGGTCCAGTTTCTCGGAGTCTTTGTAAAAAGCCTCGATCGCTGCCACGTAATCGCGCTCCCGCTCCGTCTTTGGCGACAGAGCCTCGGCTCTCTCGGCCGCCTCCGCACCCTTCTTCAGGATGGCGGCATCGGGGCCACGCGTGTCCCATATGGGATGAAAATAGCTCATGGCGACGCCCCAGTAGGCCATGGCGCAGCCGGGATCGGTCTTGCCGACGTCGTTGAACGTCCGCTCCGCTTCCTCGTACCAGAACGAGTGCAGCATGGCCACGCCACGCTGGAATTGTTTCTGTACCGCGGGGGCGCAGGAGATGGGGAAGGAAACGCTCCCCAGTTTTTCCGGATCGCCGGCTGGGTGTTGATGCTCCTCATCGGCAAAGGCGGGCGCCGCCAGCAGTGAGCTCAAGAGCAGCACAAGAATTGCATGAGACAAGACACGCATACCCCATCCCTTATAGTCAATCCACGCTACTCTCGCCGCCCGCGTGCGTCAACGCCATGGGCTGATCTTCACAGCTTGTGTTTTTCCTCGAAGAAGAACTGCAGGAGAGGGAGGGATTTGACATGTGCCGTCCCGCAGGGACCGCAGAAGACAATGCGAGAAGTTAGCGAGGGCCAAACGCCAACCGCAGACTTACTTCTTCAACCGTTCCAGCACCGCGCCCACGATCAACGGCAGCCCCACCGTCGCATCCACAAACACCTCTGCGAATCGTCCGCCCTCTTCCGGTGGGACGAATTTCCCCCACGAAACCGCCTCGGTGTAAGGACTCCCCGACAGCCCGCCCCAATACACCGGCTCGGGGCAGATGCGCACGCCGTAGTGATAGCGCTTGAGCGGCACGTCTTCTCCGGCGCGCCGGTTGCGCAGTTCGATGTAGGGACCGAACTGCTGCGCCCAATTGCGCGGCACCCCGCCGCCGATGGTGAAGATTCCCAGCCGCTTCTGCGCGAGCAGCGTCTCGGCGAAATACTCAAGGTCGTCGAAGGGATCATAGCGCAGGCGCGGCTGGCCCTCGCGCGTGCGGATGCGGTTGGTGAGTGCGAAGTCCAGTCCCAGCTCGGAATCGGTGAACGCGGGCACGAACACCGGCACCTTCTTTTTGCAGGCCGACTTCAGAATGCCGCGCCCCTCCGCGTGCTTCCCCAGGTATTCACCGATGGCCCGGTTCAGCTTCCAGGAGCAGACGATTTCTTTCGGGTCCCACTGCTTCAGGACGTCGAAGACCACGATTTCGACATCGTCCAGATTGCGCTCGGGCTCAAGCGTGTCGTACACGCGGTTGTAGCCGGCCTGGTAGAGCTCGACGTCGGTCATCGAGGGGTCGCAGCGGAAGTGCGAGTGGCCGGTGGCTTCCACCAGCCCATGTGCCATGAGCGCGCCGGTGGAGACGATGGCATTGACCACGCCGCGGTCGATCAGTTCGGTGACGATCAGCCCCTGCTTGGCGACGGTCATGGCCCCGGCCAGCGTCATCACCACGAAGCAGTCGCGGTCGCGGGCCATGGCTTCGAGCACGTCGGCAGCCTCGCCCACCTGGCGGCCGGTGAACGCGGTGTCACCCATGGCCCGCACCAGGGCGTCGACCGTCTTGGCCTGGTTCAGGTCCAGCGGATGGATGGGGACCAGCTTGTCCTTGACCGGGTCGTGCAGCTTGCGATCGCTTCCCACGCCTTCATGCTTGCCGTGTTTCAAGTGTCGCCCTCGCGGAGAGTGAAGTGGAAAGCTATCGTGTTGTGGCAACGGTCGTCAACAAGAGAGCAATCAGCAGTCAGCAGTCGGCATTCAGCACTCAGTAACAAGGCGGTGTGGCTGATTGCTGATTGCTGAGTGCTGTTAATATGCACTCGTGCCTGAAAAGTTCAAAGTCGGCCTGGTCCAGATGTCATGCGGTCCCGACCCGGAGAATAATGTCGGCCACGCCATCGACATGGTGCGCAACGCCGCTGCACGCGGCGCCCAGGTAATCTGCCTGCCGGAACTGTTCCGCACCCAGTACTTCTGCCAGCGCGAGGACGCCGCCTTGTTCGACCTGGCCGAGTCCGTGCCCGGCCCCACAACCGAGCGCCTGGCGCAAGTCGCGCGTGCGGCCAAGGCCGTGGTCATCGCATCGGTGTTCGAGCGGCGTGCGCCCGGCATCTATCACAACACTGCGGTGGTGCTCAATGCCGACGGCTCGGTCAAAGGCATCTATCGCAAGATGCACATCCCCGACGACCCGCTCTACTACGAGAAGTTCTACTTCACGCCCGGCGACCTCGGCTTCCGCGCCTTCGACACCGAGTTCGGCAAAATCGGCACGCTGGTTTGCTGGGACCAGTGGTATCCCGAGGGCGCGCGGCTGACGGCTCTGGCGGGCGCGCAGGTGCTGTTTTATCCCACCGCCATCGGCTGGCACCCGGCGGAGAAGCAGGAGTTCGGCGCCGCGCAGCACGACGCCTGGCGCACCATCCAGCGCGGACACGCCATCGCCAACGGCGTTTACGTGGCGGTGGTCAACCGCGTCGGACACGAGAACGGCAATGTGAACGGCAACGCCGCGCCCGGCGCGGGCCTGGAGTTCTGGGGCGGATCGTTCCTCGCCGATCCCTTTGGCGTGGTGATCGCCGAAGCTGCCAGCGACCGCGAAGAGATCCTGATCGGCGAGGTGGACCTGCGGCGCATTGAAGAGGTGCGCCGCCACTGGCCGTTCCTGCGCGACCGCCGAGTGGACAGCTATGCCGCCATCACGGCGCGCTTCCTTGATTAGGAGCGCCTCACAAAAAGGATTGTCATCGCGAGCGAGGGCGTCAGCCCGAGTCGAGAGACCTTGCGTTTATCTTGGTTCTCCAAACCACAAGGTCCCTCGACTTGCCCTCCCGCGCTGCTGCTTGGTCGCGCTGGGCTCGGGATGACAATCTTTTGGGAGATTAAGCTAGAAACCCGCACCCCTTCAAAGCTCGCGTCACCTCATTTATCCTGTCCCCACTCGTGAAAACCTCTTCCTCAACTCCTGCCGCCCTCGGCTACCGCATGCCCGCCGAGTGGGAGCCGCACGCCGCCACCTGGCTCGCCTGGCCGCACAACCGCAGCGACTGGCCGGGCAAATTCCCTGCCATCCCGTGGGTATATGCCGAGATTGTCAGGCAACTGGCGCGGGAAGAGCGCGTGGGCATCATCGTGGAGGATGCCGAGGCTCGGCACCGCGCGATCGAGATCCTGACCGACTCCGGCGTGAACACCGAGGCTCTGGACTTCTACCTATGGCCGACCAACCGCGGCTGGACCCGCGATTGCGGTCCCATCTTCGTGGTCTCGGAATCGCGCGCGCGTGAGCCAGTCGCGATCACTACGTGGCGCTTCAACGCCTGGGCCAAGTATCGCGACTGGCAGAAGGACGCGACCATCGCCGGCAAAGTGGCGCGCCGCCTGCGCCTGCCGGAGTGGCGCGTGACGGCAAGCGTCGACGGCCGCCCGCAGCGCGTGGTGCTCGAAGGCGGCAGCATTGACGTGAACGGCCGTGGCACGATGCTAACGACGGAAGAGTGCCTGCTCAGCGCGACCCAGCAGCGCAATCCCGGCCTGGGGCGGGCCGAACTGGAGCAGGTGTTCGCTGACTATCTAGGCGTACGCCGTGTCATCTGGCTGGGGCGGGGCATTGCCGGCGACGACACTCACGGCCATGTGGACGACATCGCGCGCTTCGTCGCGCCGGATACGGTGGTGGCCTGCGTCGAGCCTGATCGCGGCGATCGCAACCACGAGCCGCTCCAGGAGAACCTTGGCCGCCTGCGCACAGCCCGGGATCAGGAAGGCGCGCGGCTGAATGTGGTCGAGCTGCCCATGCCCGCGCCCGTGATTTTCCGCGGACAGCGCCTGCCCGCCAGCTACGCCAACTTCTACATCGCCAACCGGCTGGTCCTGGTTCCAACATTCAACGATCCCAACGACTGCCGCGCGCTCGAAATCCTCGCCAGCCTCTTCCCGGGCCGCGAGGTTGTCGGAATTCACTGCGGCGACCTCGTCTGGGGCTTGGGCACGCTGCACTGCATGACGCAACAACAGCCGGCCGCGCCCTGAAGTAGCGCCGCCGTCTCGGCGGCTGTCTCGCGGGCGTCTCGCCAGCGCCTCGGGCCGCGGGACGCCGGCGCTACCTGCGCCTTCCCGCGTCCCGCATCGTTCTCCGCCGATTGGTCCGGAATATGGACCTTTCCAATTTCCCTTGACACCACCGCACTCGCTGCGTAGATTTCCGCCTGCTTTCTTCCCCCGAGGGCGGCTTCCGGCACCCAATCCCATGATCGCAGCAGCCCCTTGCAGGCTGCCAGTGCTACTCACTCGTCCAAACAGCTCACTGTGGAGGAAAGTCTCAAATGAGTACAAGAAGTACGCTAATTCTGGGAATCCTGCTCGCCCTGCTCCTGTGCGCGCTTCCGCGCCCGGCGGCCGCAGGCTGTCCGGAAGTGCTGGCATTCCTGGCCGACAAGGCCGTGGGCGCCACCTGCTTCCACACCGACGACCTGCGAACGCCCAACCCGCCCACGGCGCCGGTCACTCCGGCGGACAACACCCTTGTGACGACGTTCGCCGACGGCACTCCTCTACCGGGCTCGACCGTTGAAGGCTCGGCGTTTTCGTTCACGCCGGTCACTGACCTTGGAGTCGTCTCCATCGGTCCGACTCCCACCGCCAATGCCGTGCCGGGAATCCAGGTGGAAGGCTGGTTCGCGGACGATCCGGCCGGGGAAGCGCGCTTCCTGTTGCGTTTCCCAGACGATTGGAACGGCAAACTTGTGGTGGCCGGATCGAGCGGCACACGCAGCGAGTTCAACGCCGACTGGGCGTGGAGCGACTACGTCCTGCCTAAGGGATATGCCTACGCATCGCAGAACAAAGGCGTGCTCAACGTGTTCTTTGTCGCGCTCGGCTCACTCACCCAGCCGGCCGGCGATCCCTTCTCCTGCCGTCTGACTCCCGATCCTACGAACGTGGAGTCGCTCTTCTGGGCCCACTTTTACGACAATGACCTGCTGGTCGCAGATTACCCGGGCGTGGGCAAAGACCGGCTCAAGCCATTCACGCAGTGGACGCGTTACATCATTGAGACCACGCGTATGGCGCAGCATGCACTACACGTCAATTATCATCATCATGCGCGCCGTACGTACGTGGTTGGCATCTCGAATGGCGGCTACCAGGTGCGCCGCGCTCTGGAAGAAGCACCCGACCTGTTCGACGGGGGCGTGGATTGGGAGGGCACGTTCGTTGACCCCAAAGGGCCGAACATCCTCATCGACCTTCCGCCCGCCGTCAAGAACTTCCCTGGCTATGTAGCCGGAGGCTGCAAAGCCAATAGCACGGAAGCGCAGAACATCCTTGCCGCGGGATATCCCCCGGACATCGTCACCACCTGCACCACTGCGGCGTCGGAGACCGACGGAAGCTTCGGCACGCTGTGGGGCCACTATTCGGCGCAGTTCTGGGAAGTCACGGCTTGCCAGTGGCAGAAGCGCTTCGACCCTACCTTTGACAGCTACGGAAACCTGGCGGTGAATCAGGCAGGCAACCTGCCGAACTACGATTACCTCTCTCGCATCCACACGGTTCCCGGTGTGTTCCATGGCCTGAAGGAAATCGAGACCAGTGGTGACATCGGCAAGCCGCTCATTACGGTCGCCGGCACCATGGACGCACTGCTGCCCATCAAGCGCGAAGCCCGCGTCTACGAAGAGCGCGTGCTGGAGTCGCGCAAGCACGACCACGACGGGCATCACCATCCCGCGTATCGGCTCTATGAAATCCAGAACGGAAACCACATCGAGAGCTTCAGCCTGCTGTTCCCCGGAACAATCGAGGTCATCCAGCCGCATGCGCAGAAGGCGTTCGACCTGCTGGACGACTACGTCGAGCACGATCAGGAGCTGCCCGCCAGCCAGTGCATCCCCAAGAGCGGCTCGATTGAGCATCACCCCTCCCGACCCGGCCACTGCGCGGAGCTGTTCGCGCCGTAAAGGAAGCAACTACAGAGGCACAGAGGCACGGAGATAAACAAATCTCCGTGCCTGTTTCACTTTGTAGTTATTTCTAGCCTTGGATTTTGAGGGCGATTTGAAGGGGCACGCCTGTGCCGTTTCCCGGAAAAGAAAGCCCTGGCTTTAGCCGCTGAGGCACCGCGCCCTCAGGGCCTAAAGGCCGACCCATTAGCGCAAATATCGGCGCGGCTGAAGCCGCGCCCCTTCAAAACCTGGACACATGAGTATCTGTACGTTGTCCCCCGCCGCCTGAAACGTGAAACCTGAAACTATTTCTTGTACACCGTCGGCTTGGGTCCGAGTTCCAGGGTCTGGCGGTCCCAGATCATGCCCTCGCGGGTGTAGTTGGCCAACTCGAAATCCTGGGTCAGCTCCAGGCAGTCGGTTGGACAGGCGTCCTCACACAACCCGCAGAACATGCAGCGGCTCAGATCGTAAGTGAAGTTGGTGAGTTCCTTGCGGCGGGTATTGGGATTGCGCTCGCTGGTGACCACGATCAGGTGCTCGGGACAGGCCAGCGCGCACAGGTCACAGGCGATGCACAGGGTTTCGTTGGTGTCCGGGTTCACGTTCAGCCGGGGCGCGCCGCGATAGCGCTCCGCCACCTGCGGCCGCTGCATGGGATACTGTTCGGTGTAGATCTCCCGCGGATCCTGATAGCGGAAGGTGAGCGCCAGGCCCTGCAGCAAGTCCAACAGGAAGATCTTCCGCAGAACGTGCTTCAGCCGGGGGTTGATCATCCTGGCAATTGTACCCCGACGAGCGGGGTCACGACTAGAATGCTCGCGGGGAACGCATGATCTCCGACGAACGGTGGATGGAAGAAGCCTTGCGCGAAGCGCAGCGCGCCGCGGCCGCGGGCGAAGTGCCGGTGGGCGCGGTGGTGGTGTGCGGGGAGAGGATCGTGGGCCGCGGCGGCAACCGCAACCTGGCGGACAACGATCCCACCGCGCACGCCGAGATCGTCGCCCTGCGTGAGGCGGCACGCGCCGTCGGCAATCATCGTCTGCCGGATTGCGAGATGTTCTCGACCATCGAACCCTGTGCCATGTGCGCCGGAGCGCTGGTACACGCGCGGCTGCGCCGGCTGGTCTTCGGCGCCGATGATCCCAAGGCGGGAGCCGTCCGCTCCGTGCTGCAGGTGCTGAACCACCCGCGGCTCAACCACCAGATGGAAGTCACGTCCGGGGTGCTGGCTGCCCGCTGCGGTGAGCTGTTGCAGTCGTTCTTCGGAGAAAGGCGAAAAGCGTAGTTATGCGGTAGGTCTCTACCGAGCCACCGCCGCTCCTACCAGCGACTGGAACACCTTGAACCCGTCGCTCGAGCCGAGCAGCGCCTCGCTGGCCCGCTCCGGATGCGGCATCAGGCCCAGCACGTTGCGTCCCGGGCTGCAAATGCCGGCAATATCGTCCAGCGACCCATTGGGGTTCTCCACATAGCGGAAGACGATGCGCTGCTCGCGCCGCAGCTCCGCCAGGGTAGGCTCATCGCAGAAGTAGTTGCCTTCCATGTGCCCGATGGGGATAGTCAGGACTTCGCCCTTCTGGCAGGCGTTGGTAAAGGGCGTGTCGGTGGTCTCGGCCCGCACCTGGACCGGCTTCGAGATGTACTTTAGCCCGACGTTACGCATGAGCACGCCCGGCAGCAGGCCGGCTTCGCAGAGGATCTGGAAGCCGTTGCAGATGCCCAGTACCAGGCCGCCAGCAGCGGCGAAGCGCGCCACCGATTCCATCACCGGGGAGAATTTCGCAATTGCCCCGGTGCGCAGGTAGTCGCCATAGGCGAACCCGCCGGGCACGATGACTACGTCGCAGTTCTCCAGATCATGCGATTCGTGCCATAGCAAGGTCGCCGGCTGCCCGAGCACCGCTTCGACGGCGTAGTAAGCGTCGTGGTCGCAATTGGACCCGGGAAAGATGATCACGCCGAATTTCATTGTTGCCGCGCCTCAGCGTGAGTCTAGCACGAGAGAAATTGAGCCATCGAGCCATTTAGCCATTGAGTCATTGAAAAGCAAATCAATGACCCGATGGCTCAATGACCCAATGACTCAACGGCTCAATCCGACTTGTCTCCCGGCGCTCCCGAAGCCGGCGGCCCATCGGGTGGGGGGCCGTCGCCGCGCCGCGGTCCGCGGAGGTGCTGGTCATGCCCGCCTCGACCCATGCCGTCATGCATGTGCCTCTCGCCGCGCCGGTGCTGGATGGTCTTCAGCTTCTTCCACTGCTCTACCGAGAGCACGTTCCGGATGGCCAGCATCATCATAGTGTTGGTCTTTTCCAGCTTGCCGCGCGCCGCCACCACCGCGTCCACCTGCGAGCCCACCTGCTGTTCGTTGGGCTGATCGGCTTCGAGCAGCGGCTCCAGCTTGGTTTCCTGCCGCTCCAAGTCGGCGCGCAGGTCGATCAGCTTGAGCCTGTAGTCGAGGAAGGTCTGCCCGATCTGCTTGACCTGCGCATCGCTGAGCTGCAGCTCTTTCACCACCTCCGAATTCTTCCACCATGCCCCGAACGGTCCGTGGTGCGGACCCATGCCCATGCCGTGGGGCCCGGGACCGCCCGGGCCCATGCCCATAGGTCCGGGACCTTGGGCCACGGCGGCTGCGGTGATGAAGGTTAGACAAGCCAAAAGCCGGGAAACCATTCTGATACGTTTCATCTAGTTCTCCTTTGCTTGTTTGCCTTGCTCGGAAGCCGAGGTCACTTCCTCCACCAGCACCGCGGCGGGCGCGAGCGGCGCCGGCGCCTCACGCTGCAGCGAAGCCTGGATGTCCTCGAGCAGAGCATCGTCATCGGGATCAGCCTGCGCGGCGCGGACGGTGAGCACGGCCGGCGTAGTTCGCGCCATCTCCGTCTTGGGCGTGACGCCGCGCTGGATCAGTCCGGCGGCAACAAGGATCAGTGCGAAGATGGCTGCCGCCGCCCAGCGCGCCGACGCCGCCTGCGGCGCCAGCCGTTCGCGGATGCGCGCCTGCTGCCGCGCCCAGAAATACGCCGGCCTGTCGGCCCGCGACTCCAGGTCTTGCCGCAGCCTGCCGCCCAGGTCTTTCCATGCGGCGAATTCCGCGGCACAGCTCTGGCAGTACGCCACCCGCTCCTCCGCCGCTCGGCCTGCCAGTGCGTCGGCGATCTCAGCTTCGTTCAGTCGATGTACCAGGTCCATAGGGATTCCTCATTCGTTTGCGCACCGTGCCCACGGCGCGAAACAGGTGCGCTTTCACCGTGCCGGTTTCCATACCCAGCGCGAGTGCAATCTCCTCCAGCGGCAGCTCTTCCGCGAAGCGCAACAGGAAGACCTCGCGCTGGCGCGGGGGCAATTCGTCCACGATCTCCAAAACCTGTCCCAACTCCTGGCGCGCCATCAGCGAGCGCTCGGGCGAAGCGCCCAGGTCCGCCGCCGATGCCAGCGCGGCTTCGGTCTCTTCCGCGGTCGCCGCGAACAGCCGCCGCCAGAAGCCGGCGCGCCGGTTGCGGCCCTGGTCGCGTGCCAGGTTGATAGCAATGCTGATGAGCCAGGTGCTGACCTTAGACTCACCGCGAAAGCTGGCCCGCTTCTGGTAGGCGCGCACGAAACAGTCTTGCGTCAGGTTGTCGGCGAGGTCGGGATCGCGCACCAGGCCCAGCAGCACGTGATAGATCCGCTGCTGGTGCTGGCGCACCACCAGATCGAAATCGAGCAGCGTGCTCTCCTCCGCCGCCCGCCCGAGGGTAGCCATTTCCAGCGTGTTCTCCATTCGCGCCGCTATGGAGTGAGACGGATCATTAGAGCCAAAGTTTACATTCCGCGGGCCCGGCGGTAGTGGGTCACTTGACGCACTACCGGCCCGTCGGATGCCGGGTAGTGGGCTGTTGTGAATCCTGAGAGGGACGCCCGCGATGGAAGCGGGGCTTGCAGACCACGTTTGGAGCGTGAAGGAACTGGTAGGATTACTGGAGCAAGAAACAGTAACCGCGGTGGCGTAATGATTAAGCGGACTCGCATCATGTACATCGAATCGAAGGCCGAGGGTCTAAACGGTCCTGCTCGGATAGGCCGCGTGACGTTCAACAGAACCGGACGCACACTCTACTATAAAGACCAGTCGTTTTATCGTATTCAGGGGTTCAAAGCCAACTACCGCGAGACTGGAACTCGAAGCGAGTATTGGATTTCAGGTCCGCGTCGTGATGGACTAGATCGACTCTACGGGAAAAGTGCGCTCGTCGTGGAAATAGATGAGGATGTTCGGGAAGAGTATTGGACGGAAATCCGTAAGAAACCTGCACTCATCTTGCGGCGAACAACTTAAAATTCAAAACAGCCCACTACCATCCCGACCGCAGGTCGGTCCGCGGCGCGATTTCACGCCGCTCAGCCATGCTATAATCCGCAGTTGCCTGCATAGTTTCTTGCGTTATCCGGCCGCTTTTTTGGCCGCCAAACCGACTTCCGTTCTGAGGTTTTCCTATGTCTGGCCATTCCAAGTGGGCCACCATCAAGCACAAGAAGGGCGCGCTGGACGCCAAGCGGGGCAAGATCTTTACCCGCCTCATCAGGGAAATCGCCATGGCCGCCAAGAGCGGCGGTGATCCCGACAAGAACCCGCGCCTGCGCACCGCCATTGCCGCTGCCAAGGCCGAGAACATGCCCGCCGACAACATCAAGCGCGCCATCCAGCGCGGCACCGGCGAGCTGCCCGGCGCCACCTACGAAGAATTCCAGCTCGAAGGCTACGGGCCAGGGGGAGTGGCGGTGCTCGCGGAGCTCTCCACCGACAACCGCAACCGCACCGTCAGCGAGATCCGCCATGTCTTCGGCAAGCACGGCGGCAACCTGGGCGAAGCGGGCTCGGTGGCCTGGATGTTCCATAAGAAAGGCTCCATCATTGTGCCCAAGGCGGCAGCGAAGGAAGACGACCTGACGGGCGTGGTGCTGGAGAGCGGCGGGGAAGACCTGCGCGACGACGGCGAGAACTGGGAGATTATCACTGATCCCCACAGCTACGAAGCCGTGCTGGAGGCGGTGAAGAAGGGCAACTTCCCGGTGACCACCTCCGAGGTCGCCATGCTGCCCCAGAACTACATCAAGCTGGAAGGCCCGCAGGTCGCGCAGATGATCCGCCTCATGGAGGCCCTGGAAGATCAGGACGACGTGCAGCACGTCTACTCCAACTTCGACGTCGACCTGAAGCAACTGGAGGAAGTCGCCGGCTAGGAGCTTGCACGCTTAAAGTTTTGCGCAGCCGCCTGCGGGCGGCTTTTCTTTTCAGCGGGAAACAGCGGAGGTACTGGTTGTGAGCGAATTCCGCGGTGTATTTCCGTATCTTGTCTCTCCTCTGGATGAGTCCGGTGAGGTCCGCGCAGACGTGCTGACGCGGCTATGTGACGACCTGATCCAAGCGGGGGTGCACGGATTAACGCCGCTGGGGTCAACCGGCGAGTTTGCCTATCTCAGTGGGCCGCAGAAGCTCCGCGTGGTCGAGGTGGTGATCCAGGCAGCTCAGGGCCGGGTTCCGGTGGTGGCCGGCGTTGCCTCCACCACAATCGCCGATGCCACTAGGCAAGCCCGGGAGTACGAACGATTAGGCGCCCATGGAATTCTCGCCATCCTTGAGGCCTACTTTCCCCTAACCGAGGAGGGTGTGTTCGCCTACTTCAAGGCGATTGCGGAAGCGGTCTCGATACCGGTAGTGCTTTACACCAACCCCAGCTTCCAGCGGTCCGACCTGAGCCTGGCGGTGATTGAGCGGCTCAGTCGCGTTCCCAACATCCGCTACATCAAGGATGCTTCCGCCAACACCGGGCGGCTGCTCTCCATTATCAATCGCGTGCAAGGACGTCTGCAGGTCTTCGCCGCGTCGGCGCACATCCCGGCGGCCGTGATGTTGATTGGGGGCGTGGGGTGGATGGCGGGCCCGGCTTGCGTTGCCCCGCGACAGAGCGTGCAACTGTATGACCTCTGTCGCAGGGGAGACTGGACATCCGCCATGGAGCTTCAGCGCCGCCTGTGGAGCTTGAACGAGGCCTTTGCCAAATACAACCTTGCGGCCTGCATCAAAGGGGCCCTGGTTCTGCAAGGATATCCGGTTGGCGCTCCCCTCAAACCGCAAGAACCGTTGTCGGCGGAAGGCGTTAAAGAAGTAACACGTGCGCTGGGTGCGATCGGAGCGTTGTAGAGCATGGCGCTTGTCTCGAGCTGGAAGACTGGCGCCGGTCAGGACATTTCAAGGGTCAGATGTCCGAATTTGCGCAGCCGCTTGCCAGCGGCTTTTTTTGGCCGCATGGGTGGTGGTAGAGACGCAGCATGGCTGCGTCTCTCCACGCCTGGGGGCAGGGAAGCGGATCGCTAGTTGAAGTAGGCGGCGTTCTTCTCGATAAATTCCTTCTTATCTTCCGGCAGGTCGTCAGCGGGGTGGAGGGAGTCGGAGGTGCACACCGGCACGCAGGCGCCGCAATCGATGCACTCCCCGGGGTTGACGAACATCTGGGTCGCAGCCTCGAACTGGGGCTCGTCCTTCTTGGGATGAATGCAATCCACCGGACAGACGTCCACGCAGAGCGCGTCCTTGATGCAGGAATCGGTAATCACGTAGGCCATCGGTATCTCCTCGAAAAAATATCGGCAACCTGAGAGTACGGAGAGCGGGGTCCGTCGGGCAGTGATTTACGTCACGTCGAAGTGTGCGCGCATCACGAAGATTTTTCCGCACCAAAGTAATCATGGGGCAGGGAAGCTGGGCTAGTTGGGTCAGTGTCCGAATGCCGATACGGAACGTCCGAAGGTACAAGCTGCAAATATTTGCACATGGACTGGTGAGATCCTTTTCAACTCCCTGGGAACCCGGCACTTAGCGTGGTCGGAAGATTGCGTTTCAGGCAGTGCTGTCCCCCCATCCCCCCAGCGCAGCCGGACTTGAAGGAGCGACCATGGGACGTTACCGGAGTAACTGGGCGATGATCTTGGGGCTGGTGCTGGGGATGGCGTCGGGGGCGGCGCGGGCGCAACAAACACCGGTATTGAGCGCCTCCATGTCCACGGCCGAACCGATGATCTCTGCACCCGAGCCCATCGTTTCCTCGGCGCCTCAACCACTGGTGAGCTCCAGCCGCAACACCCTCCGCATCGCGCCCCCGGTGGCGGGCGAACAACGCATCGCCGATCGGCAATACTGGACCCTGGTCGCCTTCACCGCGGGCAGCGCGATAGTGGACGGCGAGACCACCATCCGCGGCCTGCAGACCCCGGGACGGCGGGAAATGAATCCGCTGCTGGGATCGCATCCCGACCGCGCCCGTTTCTATACCACCGTGGGCGCCACCGATGCCGCGCTCAGCTACCTGGCCTATCGCCTGAAGCGCGGGGGCCACGACAAGCTCTGGAAGCTGCCCCTGCTGGGCGCCGGCGCCGTGCATCTGGGCGGAGCCATCAACAATCTGGCCTACTAGAAATTCTTTCTCCAACCCTGGGCTCCGAATGCAGAGACGCAGCCGGCTGCGTCTCTGCCATTTTTTGGCGGGCGCGAAAATCAGGAAATCTCGGGGTGGCGCGATGAGGCATAATGCGCGACACGGACGAGGAGGTGTTGGATGGGAATAGGAAAAATCGCCTGCACCGTGGCGCTGATGGGCTTGCTGGCACCGCTCAGCCCGGCACAGCAGAAGAGTGCCAAGCCGCGGAGCGGCAAAGTGAGGACGTACTACGTCGCCGCCGACGAGGTGGAGTGGGATTATGCGCCGAACGGGATCGATCACATGACGGGTAAGCCGTTCGCCGGCTACGCAAAAATCCATACCGAGCGCGGGCCGCATCGCATCGGTACTAAGTATCTCAAGGCTCGTTACCGGGAATATACCGACGAGAGCTTCCAGAAGCTGAAGCCGCGCCGGCCGGAGGACGAGTATCTCGGCCTTGTAGGCCCGGTCCTGCACGCGGAGGTCGGGGACACCATCAAAGTGGTCTTCAAGAACAACGCCACCCACCCCTACAGCATGCATCCGCATGGGGTGGCGTATGAAAAATCATCGGAGGGCACGGCTTACGGCGGAGTGCCGTGGGAGCAGACGGGCGTGGTCGAGCCCGGCAAGACTCATATCTACACCTGGGAAGTCGTCGATCGTGCCGGTCCGCGGCCGACAGATCCCAGTTCCGTGGTCTGGCTCTACCATTCCCATGTCGAGGAGCCCAAGGACGTCAATGCCGGGCTCATCGGCGCCCTGGTGATCACGCGCCGCGGCATGGCCCGCGCCGATGGCACGCCCAAAGACGTGGATCGCGAATTTGTGGCCCTGTTCATGGCTTACAACGAGAGCCAGAGCTGGTATCTCGACCACAACATCCAGACCTACACCACCGATCCAAAAGGAGTAAAGACTGACGACATCGCGGCGGTGGATGGCGCCGGCCACTACTTCCTTACCGGCAGGGGCTTCGGCGATACCACCATCAAGTGGTCGATCAACGGCTACATTTACGGCGACGGGCCCATGATGACCATGAAGCGTGGCCAGCACGTGCGCTGGTACGTGGTAACCCTCGGCGACGGGTTCAACTTCCATACTCCGCACTGGCACGGCAACGTGGTCACCACCGGCGGTGAGACCACCGACGTGGTTTCCATTGCGCCGGCGCAGATGATCACCGCCGACATGGTGCCGGACAAGATCGGCAGGTGGATGTTCCACTGCCACGTGAGCGATCACATGGCGGCGGGCATGACCACCCATTACGAAGTCCTGCCCTGAACCGGCTGAAGGCCGGTGCTGTTCCAGGGTATATAATTTTCATCTACCAAGATTGAATTTTTCGCATATAATGAGCCACCTCTCCCAGAGAAAGGCCGCATGTCCTCTGCCGCCGCTGCTGATCTCGCTCCCGGCCGCCATATCGTCATCCTCACCACCGAAGAGAGCGTGCTGCCGGATATCGAGCAGTTCTTTCTCCCCAGCTACCGCAGCATTCTGCTGAATTCGGCCGAAGCGCTGGTGCCGCTGATGAAGCAGGTCCCGCTGGATGGCATCGTGCTCGACCTCGATACCGCCGCCGGCACCACCAGCCACGGCCTGGAACTGCTGGCCGAGATCCGCCGTCTGAGCCCCGACGTGGTGCTCATCGCGCTCACCCGTTCGCGCAGCCGCAACATACGCCTGAAGGCCGGCGAACTGGGCGCCGACGAGTTCTTCGTGGCCCCGGTGGATGCGCAGGAACTCAAGATCGTCCTCGACCGGGCGCTGGAAAAGCGCATGATCGAGATGGAGAACCGCCGCCTGCGCGAGGAGGTCGCGCAGAAGTACTCCTTCTGCGACCTGATCGGCTCCAGCGAGGCCATGCAACGGGTCTACGAGGCCATCCAGCGGGTGGCGCAGAGCAGCAGCACCGTGATGCTCTGCGGCGAAAGCGGCACCGGCAAGGAACTGGCCGCCCGGGCCATCGTGGCGGTGGGGCCGCGAGCCGAGAAGCCGTTCATCAGCGTCAACTGCGCCGCTCTGCCCGAGCACCTGATTGAGACCGAGCTGTTCGGCCACGAGAAGGGCGCCTTCACCGACGCCCACGAGGCCCGCGCCGGGCGTATCGAACAGGCGGACAAGGGCACATTTTTCCTGGACGAGATCGGTACCCTGCCCCTGAACCTGCAGGCCAAGCTGCTGCGAGTGCTGGAAGACCGGGCAGTACAGCGCATCGGCGGCAAGACCAGCCGCAAAATCGACTTCCGCCTCATCACCGCCACCAACGACGATCTGGAAGAGCTGGTGCGCGCCGGCCGCTTCCGCGAAGACCTTTACTACCGCATCCACGTGATCCCCATCCTGCTGCCGCCCTTGCGCGAGCGGCCGGGCGACATCCCGCTGTTGGTGGAGCACTTTGTGCGCGTGTACTGCGCCGCCGACAACGTGCCGCTCAAGCACGTGGACCCGGAAGTGATCGACATTCTGCAGGAACACTCCTGGCCGGGCAATGTGCGCGAACTGGAAAATCTCATTCAGCGTCTGGTGCTGATGACCTCCGACCCGGTCATCACCCTCAAGCACCTGCCCTCGCAATTGCTCTACACCAGCGCCACCCAGCAGGAGGCCCTGCTGATCCCGGAAGCGGGCATCGACTTCGACGAGGAGATGGCCAAGATCGAAGCCACCTATCTGCAGGCGGCGCTGCGGCGTACCGAAGGGAACAAGGCGGCGGCGGCCAAACTTTTGCGCGTCGACAAACAAAGAATGCACTATCTGTGCCGCAAGTACGCCATCGGAAGAGATTAAAAAATTATCTCCCTGCGGTTTAAATATTTATACATTTCAGATCTCCAGGCGGACCGTAAGCCCAAGGGGCGACCGGCAGAATCGCGGCAAACTATTGGTAATCAATGAATTCCGCGGTCCTGGTCAGCGCCAGGGCAGTTTGGCATATCCTTTGCTCTAGGACATGGCGAGCGCTACGGAGCACCCAAGCTTGAGCGAAGTAAGCCCCGGCGCTGAGAGATTTCAGAGGAGAAAAAACAATGTCAATCGAAAAGAAATCTTTGATCCAGAGCCGGGCGACTGCGATGAAAGCCATCCTGGCCACCAAGCCGGGAAATCCCGTGGTCGGCGATTTCTCGAAGCCGTTGAGCAAGCCCCTCAGCAAGCCGTTGAGCAAACCCCTCAGCAAGCCGCTGAGCAAGCCCCTCAGCAAGCCGTTGAGCAAACCCCTCAGCAAGCCGTTGAGCAAGCCCCTCAGCAAGCCGCTGAGCAAGCCCCTCAGCAAGCCGCTGAGCAAGCCCCTCAGCAAGCCGCTGAGCAAGCCCCTGGCCTAGCTCGCAGAGGTTCCAAGTCTTGGGGAGCGGCGACCGCGCGGAACCGGCGGTCGCCGTTTCTTGTTTACCAGACCTTGCGGCCGAGAAAGTCGGTGATGCCGCGCCAGATGAACCCACCCAGGCTTCGCCGTCGCACCATGATCTTGGCCGTGCCTGCCATCCCGTCCCTCAAGGAGCCGTCGTCATTGGGGAGCAAAATCTCCGCCACGTAGTACCTCGGCTCCTGCAGCCCCTTATAGTCCTGCTGATGGATCAGTCCCTCCTGGATCCCAGTCGCCAACGGAAATGCCGTTCCTAACGTCGCGGTGCGCGGCGCGAAACGTGGATCGAAGCGCAGGCTGACCGCGGCCTCGGGGCGGACGTCTCCCATCTCAAACTCGGGAATATAAACCCGCGCCCGCATCTGCGCTGTGTTGGCCACTTCGGCGATGTCCGTACCGGCGGAAACATAGGAGCCGACCCGGTCGTGAAGGCGGGGAGTGAGCACTACCCCCGATAGAGGCGACTTCAAGGCCAGTTTCGAAACTTCCTGGGCCAGGACCGCGGCTTGCACCTCTGACTGGCGCCGATCCTGGTCGGCGCGGGCGAAATCGCCGTAATGGACCAGGGCCTCCCGGGCGCGGGCGGTGGCGGTCTGGGAGTCGGCGCGCGCACGGGCGGCGCGGGACTCCAGGTCCAGGTTGCGTAAGGCAACCAGCGTCTCCCCGGAGGTGACCTTCTGGCCCTCGTCCGCGTAGACGGCGGCGACGATCCCCGGCACTTCCGCGCGTATGGTGCTGCGCGACGCCGGTTCCAGCGCCAGGCGGGCTTCCACCGTATCGCGCCACACCGGAGCGAACAGCACGACAGCCAGCACCGCGATCAAACCTGCGAGATGAGGCCGGCTGAGCCACTGGCGCAGTTTTTCACGCTTGTCGAGCCAAACCGTCTGCGCGAATCTCATAAGAGTGCGGATCCGCCCGCGGAAAATAAAATACGCCAGCAGGGCGGCCGGCACAAATGCCCACTCCGGACTGTAGCGGGCAAACACGTTTCTTGCGAAACGGACAACGAAGTAAAGCAATAAATAGCTGTAAAGGCCGGACAGCATGGCGTAAGGCACGAACAGGGCGCGCAGCTTCGGCGAGAGGTACTCCAGTTGTACCGGCAATCTCCACACGTGCTTCTTCACCAGCCCGGAAACATAGGCGGTGGAACGTTCTTTGATTTCCTGAATACCGAGCAGCTCGGAGAAGAAATAGTAGCCGTCGATCTTGATCAGCGGGTTGAGGTTCACCACCATCATCGCCACTCCGGCGATCAGCATCACTTTGTAAGCGAGTTCATGGGCAAAGTTGCCCGGCACCGTCGCCCACCAGACCACGGTGGCCAGGGAACAGATGACCAGCTCCGACCATACCCCGGCGATGATGGTGGCCATACGCTCCCAGCGGTTGCCATAAACCCACACCTCGGCGACGTCCACGAAGAAAGCGGGCGTCAGATAGATCAGGTGGAACCCCATGTGGTGGACGCCGCCGCCGAAGTGCTTGCAGGTGAGCCCATGCGACGACTCATGGAAGAATCCCATCACTAGGAACAGCAGCCAGAATTCCGCCAGATCGGCCAGGCTCTTGTCGGTGAAGGTGTAGTACTTCAGGGTGTCGCGCCCGATTTCCCCCCACCTGCTGATGAAGATGTACAGCATGAAAGTGAACAGCGCCAGCGTGAACGAAGTGAAATAGGGGCCATACACCCAGTAAAACTTGCGGTGGACCTTGGTGAGGAAGCTGTCCGGGTCCCAGGCGGAAAACTGGATGTGGGCCACGTCGCCGATCTTGGATTTCCGCTTGACGCGCGTGCTGCGTTCCTCGGACAGCTTGTGCATGAGGGTGATATTTTTTTCCAGCGGGCTGCGGTACCACAGGTCGGCCTCGCCCACCTGGTCGGCGAAAGCGCGGATGTCCTCCGCCGAATATCGGACGCCGGACTGCGCGGTGTAGGCCTCGGCAACTGCTTCGTAGGAGCGCTCCCCGTCGAAGAGTTGCAGCAGGTCCCACTGCTCGGGGGTGAAGTTGCACATCGAAGTAGTGCCGGGGCGCAGCGTCATGATGATGCGCTGGCCCTCTTCGAAATGTTCGCGAGCTACGATGACCGGGTCGAGCTTGGGATAGCCCTTCCGCAGCATGTGCGCCGGCAGCTCCGGCAAGGCTGCGTTGAGTGCTTCGTTAAGATTCATTGCAGGCTGGCCAGGTGGACATTGGCCGTCATGCCCGGCCGCAGCTCCGGTGCCGGCCCTAGCACTTCCGCCAGCACATCGATGGTGCCGCTGGAGGGGTCAACCACCGGGCTGAGCTGGATGATGCGGGCCTTGTGTTTTTCGCCGTCTGTCCCCGGGGATGTAAGCCAGAGCTCTTCACCTTTTTTGACTTTGCCCAGGTACCGCTCGGGCAAGGTGAACTTCACGCGCAGCGGCCCTTCCGCCGTTACCCAGAAAAGACGGTCTCCGACCGCCACTTTCTGTCCGTCGCGGACGTAGCGGCGAGCTACGATCCCGTCGAACGGAGCGCGGATGCGGGTTTTCTCCACTTCCAGCTCCAGCGAGCGCTCGGTGAGCTGGGCATTGGCCAGCAACTCCTGGCATCGCTTTACATCCCACTGATTCGATTCCGCCTTAAAGCGCGCATGATCAAGCTGCTCTTTGGTGATGAGCTGCGCGTCCCACATCTTCTGCGCGCGCTGGTAGTCGGCCTCAAGGACCTTGGTTTCGGCTTCCCAGTTCTTGAGATCGTCCTCGACGCTGCGGGCCTTGGCGCGGGCCGCTTCCATATCGGCGGTGATCTGGCGGGCATCCAGTTCGCCAAGAAGCTGGTTCCTTTTCACACGCAAGCCCGGCTCAGCCATGATCCGCAGCACGATCCCCTCGCGCTGCGCGGCAACGTCAACTTGGTTTTCAACTACCAGGGGACCCGAAGCAAGGACAGCGTCGTCCTTGGGGGCAGCCGGCTGGACGGCGCTCGCTGTCTGTGTGGTCGGGGCACTCGCCTGGGCAGGCTTGGTTTCCGAGCAGCCCCCGAGCACTGCAGCCGCAAGGACCGCCATCACGAACCCCAGCAAAAGACGTGCCCTCATCCCACCCTCCCTCATCACCAGCCGAACCACGACCACAGCTTCGAATACAGCCACAGACCCGGACCTCTAAAAAATACGTATCCGGCGGGATGCCATCCGGCCGAAACCTTGCCGCGCCCTTGCATGCCGGCGCGAATCAGATTCTCACTATTGGGCAAGGCGACGCGCGCGAAGAAAACCCGCCGCTCTCCCAGCACTGAGGCCTTGGGGCTGACCACGGCTACTTTTCCTCGGAAGGTGTGGGTGGGCAACCCTTCCAGTTTGACGGCGGCCCGCTCACCCGCCTTGAGCAGCGGCTCTTCGGTTTCATCGATGGCCACGTCCACGGTCGCCTGCGAGGAATCCAGGACTTCAGCAAAGATTTGGCCGGCGGCCAGATGCCGTCCCACGGAGTTCTCCAGATGAGGGGTGGCGACCACGCCATCGATGGGCGAACGGAGAAGTGTCTTCTCCAGCCGCTCCTGGGCGCGTTTTACTTCGGCTGCCCAGTAGTCCGCCTGCACCTGGCGGATACCAGCTTCGGTGCCGTCATTGGACGCCAGCGCTCGATTCATCTCCGAAACTGCGGTCTCGTGCTTGGCGCGCGCTGCCGCCAGGTCGGCCTGGTAATTCCAAGGTTCCAGTTCGGCAAGAACAGTACCCGCCTTCACCCGCGTTCCCTCGCGCACCAAGACCGTCTTGACAACGCCTTCCACCTCAGGCATCACCGCCGCCGTATGCGCCGGAGCCACGCTGGCCTCGCCATCGACCCGCATGGGGAGCGGGCAAAGCACCAGGAACAGCGCAGCCGCGGCTGCCGCCACAACCAAGGCTTGCCGCCGGCGCTTCTCCATGGCCAGGAACTTGCGCTTCCTCTTCAGCACCGGCTCGAGAAGCCCGATGAAAGGCACTTCCTTGTACATCTGGGCATTGCGCAGGGCGACCGTCGCCTGCCCGGCGAGAACCTTGATCACCTCGATGTGGGCCTCGTTGAGGAAGTCCGGGTCACTGCTCTCAAAGGCCAGCACGCCCACCCGGCCGGAATCATCCGCCAGCGGAACCGCATAGAAAGCGCGCATCCCGGTTTGATCGAAGTAGCGCTTGAACTTGGCCCTGGTTTCTTCGCGCGGGTCGTTGATCTCATCTCCACGCTGGCGGATGTGAATCTCACCCGCAGCCAGGGAAGCCCAGTGCAGCAGGTCGTCCAGCGCCTTCACCTGCGGATCGCTGGTATTGATTTCCCTGGTGCCCGATATCGCTCCCAGGCGCAGCCGGTTGTTTTGCTCAATCGCAATGGACGCTCTTTCGTACGGAATAACTACCTGCGGCCCATTCACGATGGCCTGCATGACTCGCGTCAAGTCGAGCGTGGAGGTAATCTCCTGGCTCACGCTGACCAGGGTTTCCAGGATCTCGACCTTGCGCTCGGCCAGGAGCAGGCTGGCGTTGTGCAGGGCGCTGGAAGCGGTCACGTTGACCGTGGTCAGGAAGAACAGATCGTCTTCGTCGAAGGGCGAGCCGTCGAGCTTGTTGACGCACTCCACCCAGCCAACTTCCGCGCCGCCGTGCAACAGGGGAGCGGCCATGAGCGAGAAAATAGCGCCCTCTTCAATTCCCGCATTTCGTCTTTGCAGGCGCTCGTCCGCATCGGCATGGACGATTACGGCGTCGCCGACGTCGGCAAGGTCTCCCGCCAGTCCTTCGCCCACGGCCTGCCTGGAGTCCATTTCGATGGTTGGGTCGATGCCCGCGCGCCGCATCAGCCGCACCGACTGGCCCTCCACCAGCCACAGGTTCACGGCCTGCACGTTGAGCAGCTCGTGATATTTGCTCGTGATCAGCGGAAGCAGGTCCTCCATTTCGAGAGTGGAATTGAACGATCGTTCCAAGTCGTAGAGCTGGGTCAGGCGGGTGATCGATTCCAGGCTGGTATTTCGCTCCGACTCGTAAGCGCTGCCGGCGGCAAGACCCAGCCCGCCCAGCCGGGCCAGTTCCACCAGCGGCGGCAAACTGGACTCCTGGATAGGCGCGTCAAAACTGAGCACTTCGATGGCGCCCACCAGTTCGTCTCCAGCCAGCATGGGCAGCCCCACCAGCGAGGCAATCGTCCGCCGCACGTTCAAGTGGCTGTACTGCTCGCGCCGCAGCCGGGCGCCGGAGAACACGACCGCCTCCTTTTTCTCACCCAGCGCTCCCAGGGTGCCGGAATCGAAGGCGATCGCTGCCTGTTCGAAGGCCACCTCGCCGGCCGTGGCTTTGGGCGCCCAGACCGGGTCCCCGCTGCGGTCAAGCACATACACAACCACGCCGCTGCCTGGCGCCAGCTCCGCCACCTGCTGCGCGATCAGCCGCGCCCGCGGCACGACTTCGCTCGACGACAGCAACGCCATGGCCAGTTCGGTGAAGGAGGTCGCAAAACCCGGCACCTGACTCGCCATCTACCAGAAGCTCCTTTAGGAGAGGGTGACAGCCGTGCGTTGAGGGGAAAATTACAGCACTTGCAAAAAAACTGGGCTTCTCTTAACTTGTGCGCGAACTGTAACAAAGCCCATAGGCCGTGTCAACGCGGTCCAGCAGGTGCGATAATCGGGTGGGCACGCCGGTGCGCGGAGGAAAGGCTTGGATATCAACGTTCGCAAGCAGGGGCAGGCACAGGTCATCCGGCTGCGGGGGGACCTCAAGATCGGAGAGCCGGTGGACACCTTCCGGCAAGCCATGGATGAGTTGTTCGAGGCCGGCGATTACGGCCTGGTGGTCAACATCGCCGAGGTCCCCATGATCGATTCCAGCGGCATTGGCCTGCTGGTCCGCGCCCTCACCACTGCCAAGTCGCGGGGCGGCAGCCTGAAACTCGTAAACCCCTCCAAGCTGGCCCTGCAGACGCTGAAGATCGTGGGCCTGGTGAACCTGTTCGAGATCTTCAATGACGAAGGCCAAGCGGTCCAGTCGTTCGGCTAGCCGACGGCCGCGCCAGTCCGCCCGCTCCGCCTCCCGGGCGCCCGCTCGCCCGCTCATCACCACCGTTATCTTCGACCTCGACGATACCCTCTACGATTGCTTCGGGCAGCGTGTGCGTGCCGCCCACCTCCGCGCCGCCGAAGCCATGGCCACCGGCGGCCTGCCCGCTTCGGCAGAGGCGATCTTCCAGGTCCGCATGCAGGCCTTTGCGGACGACCCGCAACTGACGCGGATCGACGAGCACGTGTGCAAGCACTTCGCCGTGCCGCCCGCGGCGCGCGACAAGCTGGTGCGCGCCGCCCGCCTCGCCTTCTTCACCCTGCCCGTGGGCAAGCTGACGCTCTTCCCCGGCACGCTCCCCGTGCTGCGCGGCCTGAAAGAGCGCGGAGTGAGGATCTTCGTAGTCAGCTTCGGCGATCCCGACACCCAGCGCGCCAAGGTAGCCGCCCTCGGCCTCGATCGTGAACCGTCCATCGACCACGTGTTCTATGCCGACACCAGCCACGTCATGACCAAAGAAGCCTTTTTCCGTTCCATCCTTCGCAACGCCGAGAGCGATCCGCAGCGCGTGTTGGTCGTCGGCGACCGCCCGTCGAACGAAATCAGGGCAGGGAAGTCGCTGGGCATGCGCACCGTCCGCTTGCGGGGCGGTGAATTCGCCCGCCTTAAGCCACAAGGCCCGGACGAGCAGGCCGATTTCGAGATCAGCAAGATCGACGCGGTGTTGAAACTGCCGTTTGAGTTCGGTAAATCTCGACTGTCATCCTGAGCTCTGTCCCGTAGGGACGAGCGTGAGGACCTGCGCTGGACCTGCCGCGAGAGCGGGGCGTAAGCCCTGCGGTGTGCGGGACGCCACTCTTCGCACTGCGCTATACTTGGCTCAGGATGGCAAACCAGAAGACCTTTTATCTGGAGACCTTCGGCTGCCAGATGAACGTTCACGACTCGGAAAAAGTTGTGGGCACGCTCATCGCGCAGGGATACCGCCAGGTCGAGAGCGTCGAGGAAGCCGGACTGGTCCTCTACAACACCTGCTCCATCCGCGACAAGGCGGAGCAGAAGGTCTTCCACCGCCTAGCTGATTTCCGCAAGCTCGCGCGCCAGGGCAAGAAGTTCGGCGTGCTGGGCTGCGTGGCGCAGCAGGAAGGGGAGAAGATTTTCGAGCGCGCGCCGCACGTCTCGCTGGTGTGCGGTTCGGCGTCATATCGCAACCTGCCGGAGATGCTGGTCCAACTGGAAGCAGGGAAGCGCTCTTCCGGGCTCGACGACCGCCAGACCACCGAAACCTTCGAGACCGAGTTCACCGCCCGCAGCAACCCTCACCGCGGCTACATCACCATCACCGAGGGCTGCGACAAGTTCTGCGCCTTCTGCGTGGTTCCCTACACGCGCGGGCGCGAGCGCAGCCGGACCTCGGACGCCATCCTCGCCGAAGCCCGCCAGATGGCCGGCTCCGGCTACACCGAGGTCCAGCTTCTCGGCCAGAACGTCAACTCGTACCACGATCCACTCAAGAAGAAGACTTTCTCCGAGCTGCTGGCGGCGGTGGGCGTAATCGCCGGCCTGAAGCGCGTGCGCTTCACTACCTCGCATCCCATCGACTTCACCCGCGACATCGTCGACGCCATCGACGCCGTGCCCACGCTCTGCGACCACGTCCACCTGCCCGTGCAGAGCGGCTCGACGCGCCTGCTCGACGCCATGCATCGCGAATACACCCGCGAGGGTTACCTCGAACGCATCGGCTGGATCAAGGCGGCGCGGCGCGAGATCGCCATCACTACGGACATCATCGTCGGCTTTCCAGGCGAGACCGAGGCCGAGTTCGAAGAGACGCTCAGCCTGCTCGACGCGGTCGGCTACGATGGCACGTTTGCCTTCAAGTACTCGCCGCGGCCCAATACTCCCGCGCAGACCATGGCGGACAGCATCCCGGATGAAGAGAAATCGCACCGCCTCGCGGTCCTCCAGGAGCATCAAAAGGAGATACAGAAACGCCTAAGCGCACGGCATTTAGGACAGACACTTGAAGTGATGGTTGAAGGCAAGAATGCGGCTCGCGGACAGCTCATTGGCCGCACTTCGCAGAACAAAACGCTGAACTTCACCGCCGCCGCCGGTAACACAATTCCGGAGCCGGGTAGTTACGTTCGAGTGCACGTGAGCGCAAGCTTTCCTAACAGTTTGCTGGGCCAAATGGTAGGCTAGGCCGCACAGGGGAGGGACCATGCCGGAAGTCGAGATGAAGATTCGAGGGCTGATGATGGACCCAGTCACCAACATGCCCATCGTCATCCTGAAAGACGTGAACGGCGACTCGGTCCTGCCCATCTGGGTCGGCATCTACGAGGCCAACGCTATCGCCCTGGAGATCGAGAAGGTCGCCACACCCCGGCCCATGACCCACGACCTGATCAAGAACCTGCTCACCGGCCTCGACACCCGGGTGCACAAGGTGGTGGTCAACGAGCTGCGCGAGGACACGTTTTACGCCGTCATCTGGCTGGAGCGTGACGGGCACATCATCAGCGTGGATTCGCGGCCATCGGATGCCCTGGCCATCGCCCTGCGCCTCGATTGCCCCATCTTCGTCGAGGACGAAGTCCTGAAGTCCTCGAAGCAGGCAACTGCCGTCTCCGACCGCGTCTCCAGCGAAGAGCTGCGCAAGTGGCTCGAAGGGCTGAATGACGAGGATCTGGGCAGATACAAGATGTGATCTGATCGGGTGATCGGGACATTGGGTGATCGGGTGATCTGAAAGCGATCTTCAATGACCCGATGACCCGATCTCCCGATGACCCGATTCCATGGATTCCTCCCAGCAGCTCGCCCGCCTCTACCAGGCCGGCTTTGACATCCAGCACTTCGACCGCTTTCCGCGCGCCATCGGCGTCCTGCGCGACAACTGCATCGCGCTGCTCGAGACCACGCCTGAAGGATTGAAACTCATCACTACACCCGGCTGGCGCATGGGCGAATCCATCGGCGTGCTGGTGGAGAGTGGCGGACGCCAGGTCTTCCAGCACAAGTCAGAGACGGTCGAGGCCACGCCCGAGCGGCTGGAGACTCTGCGGCGGTTCAGGGAAGAGCTGGAGAACCTGCTGGCTGCGGCGGCGTGAGTTCCCTGGAGTCGCATCCAGCCCCACGCTTTTCCAAGTCGTTGGCACCTGTTTGTCCTGACGCGCCTTAACTCCGCTCCAACGGCAACGTGCGACGCAATAGTTGATGGACACACATCACTATGGATGATGCTTGCTTATGCGCTTGCTATTTTAGAATGTTTACCAAGATACTGTGGTAAACCATTAAGATTGTTGTAGTTGATCGTGCCAGCCTCCGCAGTTGCCCAACAACGACAAGCTCCACCTGTGGTGAACGTTGGCGGCGTTGGGCGAGCTCGGGCGAATCCTAGCCATAGATAAGCCCCGTCCGAGCCCACTTGCCAAGCGATGGTGAGATCGCCATACCAGGCTGGCGGACGGGTGGAAGTTACGGGCATGTTGGTCGAGGGCGTGGCAAACGGCACCGGAGGGATAAAAGGTTCCGCCAATAAACATCGAAAATATCGTTCTACTATGGGGTGGAGAACCTGCTGGCTGCGGCGGCGTGAGCTCCCTGGAGTCGCATCCAGCCCCACGCCTTTCCAAGTCGTTGGCACCTGTTTGTCCTGATGCGCCTTAACTCCGCTCCAACGGTGCGAGTGCATTGCAAGTATTGTCGTACGTATACGCATATACGATGTACTTGACTTGTAGCTTGCTTGAATGTATATTGCACTGGCGAGGGAATAATGCCAGATCAATCAGTAAAGGCAACAGTCCAGGTTGGCGAAACAAAGGTCACATTCGAGGGGCCAAGGGATTTCGTTGAGGCGCAAGTATCCAAGTACACGGCGTCCCACGGCAAACCGCAGGGGGCGGGTTCGGCGGACAAGGAAGGAAGCACCCCTGGGGATTTGATGTCGGAGCGGGGATTAGTCGAATCGAAGCGGCCGTCCGGTCACTTGGAAACGGTGGCTGTCCTGGCGTTTGCGCTGGCCCAGAAGGGCGTTGAGGAGTTCACAGACGAGGATATCCGCAGGGCATATCTGAGGGCTGGGGTTCGGCCACCTAAGGTGGTCTCGCAGGCTGTGAGAGATGCGAAGAATCGCATGGATCTGATAGAGCCAGGGAGTAAGAGGGGTACATATCGGCTCTCGGCCCATGGCGACAGGACCGTGCGCTTCGATTTGCCTCGGTGAGCGTCCCGCATGTCTGGGCAACCGTGGCCCAGCGGCTGCTCAGGCTGAGGCTGCGTAACCTTTGTGACAGGAGTGTTGCCATCTATCTAGCTTGGCTTGATCAGTGTGGTATAATGTATTCTGATGTTGTTAGATAAATGATGGCGGGGAACAAATGATGCTGAATCAGGAATTCTTGAGAAATGCCAGGCTCGCGGCTCAACAAGCAGTTGCGGATATGGCCGATGGAGAGTTGAAGACTACGGCATTCGGAACGATCCTATCCCGCCTGCTGGCCGCCCAGGAGGAAGGCGCCGTCGCGAAGCCGCTAGGGCGGCCCAGCGGCACGGCAAAGGGTTTACGCAAGCCGGCAGCAAGGCCGCGGGGCGCACAGCCGTCAAGTCTGAGAAGCAGGGTATTGGGGCTCAAGGCTGACGGGTTTTTCGGGTCGCAGAGGAGTCTTAACGATATCCGCGCAGAACTCAGCGCGCACGGCTGGCATTACGAACTCACGAGGCTCTCGGGCACGATGCAGGCACTGGTTCGTCAGAGAGAACTGCGCCGAGTGCAGGCAGCGGACGCCGGCGGCAAAAAAGTGTGGAAGTATTCGAATTACTGAAGGGGACCAAACAGTTATGCGGTTGAAAGTCTTGCTTACGGACAACGACGGTCACCAATACAGGGGCGAGGTTGATCTCATGTCGGGGTCAGATGGCCGTCGTCTAGGTCTGGCAGCGACGGAGGCAACGGTTGGTCCCTGCATCGAGAACGACGGGATTGATTTCAGCCTGGGACCGAGGCCGTTCATGAAAAAGTACGGCTCTGGGAAGAGCGGTCCAAGAAGATTTGCACTCCTTGTTGCCTACCTAACCAAAGGAGACACTACCGCAAGCATTTCCTCAAGTGTTCTGGAACAGGCTTGGAACAAGATGAAACCGCTCATGGGCGGACCGTACAACCCCTCATACTCAACCAGGGCCAAGGACGAGGGGTGGGTAGAGTCGCCAAAGTACGGCACGTATTCGGTGCGGCCCGCGTGGGAGGGCATTCTCTGACCTATGCCCAGTCCAACAAGAACAAGACTGCGAGAAGTACTGACGCCAACCTTCGACCAGAGGCACATCGAAGCAGCTCTCGAACACTTCGAACTTCTGACCAACGAGTTCCAGATAGGGTCGTGGGAGGAGTGTCTCGTAAAGGCGGGCAAATTTGTCGAGGCCGTCCTTAAGGCCCTCTGGGCCTTCGTCGGCAACAATGTTCCACCCGCAAAGGAGTTCAAGGTTGATGTGATCATCCGCGGGCTTGAGAACACGGCCGCGCCGTCCGCTCCGACAACAGTTCGCGTCACCATCCCGCGCGCCTCTCGCTTTGTGTATGAAATCGCAAGCAACCGTGGTGCGCGCCACGACCCGGATGAGATTAATCCGAATGAGATGGACGCTCTGGCAGCCGTTTCCAACTGTTCTTGGATCCTAGCGGAAATGGTCCGCTTTGCCGCAAGAGGGACCGTTGACCCGGCCGAGGCGCACGGCCTAGTAAGCCGATTGACGGAGCGAAAACTTCCGCTGTTTGAAGAGGTCGATGGGAGGCTGCACTTCCACATTCCGGGCCTCGGCCCGCGCGATGTCGAGCTCCTGAACCTGTGGCATGCGTTTCCGGAGCGGATTAATAGCACACAGCTTGTCGAGGCGGCGATCAGGCGCGGTGCAACGCCCAACGCTGCGAGGCTGAGTCTTTATCGCCTAAGGCTACTGGTGGATGACGACGGCCAAGGAAATCTCAGGTTGCTGGCGCCCGGCCTGGCCGAAGCAGAGCAGTTGCTGATGGCCGGCGCCCACCGCAGAAATGGGGCCGGCCGTGTCCGGCGTCGGCGAAACTGACCCCACCTCACTTGTTAACATAATATCTGTTATCGGACATGGAGTACGAAACCGGCTGTTTACGCCTGGTTTCTGCATTCAGGCACCGACGGGAACCCGGAGGCGAAAAGGAACCCTACTACTAAAATAACTAGATGTAAATTGTCGAGTTGCTAAAACGTCGGGTGTTGGCGGGAGCCCGATGGCACGCGGAGTCAGCGACGTTCAGGTCCCCGGAGCGGTCGAGGAGGGTCGCTAAAGTGCGGCCGAGAGGTCGTTAAGTTCTTCAATGCGGAGCATTCGTATGTCGCGCACACAACCCTTAAACCATGGGTAGGTCCGGCTCAAGGCCTGTGCCGCCAAAACGCATTTGACGGCGTCCATCTCTCCCGTCCCGAAATAAACGCTACCCTGCTGCCAGACGAAACCCAAAGGCTCCAAGACTTTCCTAATATCGTAGTAGGCATTCTGCCAGGAGGGTTGAGGGTATTCGTTCTGTAATTGCGCGGTATCGAGGTCGAAGGCGATAGCATACATACGTACTCTCCCCGTCGGGAGTTCGGCCGGAACTTCAAGGACACGATCTTCTAGCGTCGCTCCTATTGCTGTTTCTTCCAACACAAATGTCCCCATAAAGCCTCCGACGATGCTGCTTTACATTAGCATCATTTGGCCCAATTGTGAATTCCATCTGCGTAACGTCTGACAAATCACAGCCACCCCGCGTCGTTACTGCTGACTCGCGCACCTCTTTCGTGGATACCGGCCTCTCGCGGTTGTAGGCTATATTGATTATAGACCTACAATAATGCATACTGTCTTACATGAAGATAGGATATACCACGATGAGCACCAAGGGCCAGGTGATCATCCCAGCCGACTTACGTGATGATATGAAGCTGACGCCGGGCACCAAGTTCTCCATCCAGCGTGACGGTTTCTCCCTGGTTTTGCGGCCCATCACCGAGGAGTTCATCGACAGCCTGTGCGGTTCCACCAAGGGTCTCGGCGACCTGCGCGAACAGATGCACCGAGATGATGAAGAGCGATGACGACCTGGGTGCTGGATGCCAGCGCCATTCTTCGCTATACCGACAAAGAACCGGGATACAAGCGGGTTCGCGAGCTGTTCCAACAAGCTGCCAAGGGCGAGGCTGAACTGCTGCTGAGCGCTGTCAACTGGGGCGAGATTGTGGGCGCCCTCTACAAACGGGTCGGCATGATGCGGGCGCGAACCATTGCTGGCAGCTTGGCGGTGCTGCCTATCACGATCGTGCCCGTTGATACCGGGCACGCCGAGGCAGCAGCTATCTTCAAGTGCGACTTTAAGGTTCCCTATGCCGATGCTTTTGCGGGGGCGCTCACGCTGGCCCATTCAGCTCCCGAGCGACGGGCCACGCTGGTGACGGCCGACTACGACTTCAAATCCATCCCGGCCGGGACTATCAAGATCGAGTTCCTTCCCCCAAAGGCTGTCGCATAAGGATTGATCATCCGATCACCCCATCCCCAGCACCACCTTGGGATGGAACAGCGTCCCTGCGACTCTGGACGCAATGCAAACCAGCTCTGCCTGCCCGGCGAACACCTTCACCAGCGGCGCACGGGACATCTCCGGCAGGTTGACGGCCATGCCGTTGCGGATGCGGGCCAGGCTCTCTTCCGGCGCGGTGACGGAGGGAAACTCCGGCAAAATCCGCCGCGGATGCACGAACAGGCTCTCGACGTCCTCGGCCTGCTCGAGCTCATCGAGCGTGTGTGCCTCTTCCAGGCCAAACTCGCCCACCCGGGTCCGGCGCAAGGTTGCGAGGTGAGCGCCGACGCTCAGGAGCTGTCCCAGGTCGTGTGCCACCGACCTCAGATAAGTCCCTGAAGCCACCCGCGCCCGGAACGCGGCCCGGTCGCCGTCGAGGCTGAGAATCTCGAATTCCCTGATCTCCACCTGAATGGGCTTGAGCTCGACTTCTTTCTTCTTGCGCGCCAGCTTGTAGGCGGGGACGCCCGCAATCTTCTTGGCGGAAAACGGCGGAGGCATCTGCTGGATGCTGCCGCGGAAGCGCGCCGCGGCGGCCCGCACATGGTCGAGCGAGAGCCCGACCGGCTGTGGCGGCCCGGTGGGCTCACCTTCGGCGTCGTAGGTGTCGGTCGCGAAGCCGAAGCGGATCTCGCCTTCGTAGCTTTTTTCCGACGCCAGGTAGAACTGGGCCAGGCGCGTCATGCGCCCCAGCACCAGGGGCAGCACCCCGGTGGCCATGGGGTCGAGCGTGCCCAGGTGTCCGACGGCGCGCTCGTTCGCCAGGCGCCGCACCCGCGCCACCACGTCGTGCGAGGTCATGCCCGCGGGCTTATCGACGATCAATACTCCATTGGCAGCCATCTTCTCCCACCCCAACGAAGCAAAACCGGCTTCGTTGGGGACCCCGGTTCTGCTATCGTGGGGTGTTTCGCCGATCCGGTCAAGCCGGGTTCCCAGCGAACCTGGTTTCGTTTGCTGGGGTGGAAGCGCGATCGTGCGAAGACTCTGGCCGAGTCCAGCCGTATGTTTCCTATCCGCGATGATGCCCCGCATTACACCACGCCCTGGGTCAACTATTTCCTTATTGCGCTGAATACGCTGGTGTTCCTGTTCGAACTCGCGCTGGGGCCGCACCACCTCGATGCCTTCCTGTTCAGCTTCGGCCTGGTGCCCGCACACCTCACTGCCGCCCTGCACGCCGGCGCTTACGCCGCCGCCCTGCTGCCGGTTCTGACCTCGATGTTCCTGCACGCCGGCTGGCTGCACATCATATTCAACATGTGGTGGCTGTGGATCTTTGGGGACAACGTTGAGGACTGGCTCGGCCACTTCCCCTACCTGATCTTCTACCTGCTCAGCGGACTGGGAGCCTCGCTGGTACACATCGTGTTCAACCTGGGCTCGCAGGTGCCGAGCGTCGGCGCCAGCGGCGCTATCGCCGGGGTGATGGGCGCGTACTTCGTGCTGTTCCCTTCCGCCCGCGTGTTGACATTCATTTTTGTCTTTTTCACCTGGTTGCCGGCGTGGCTGATCCTGGGCTATTGGTTCGTGCTGCAGTTCCTGAGCGGCGCTGCCACTTCGATCGCTGCCGGCCAGGGATCGAGCGGCGGCATCGCCGTCTGGGCGCACGTGGGAGGCTTCCTTACCGGTGTGGCCATGATCAAACTGTTCCCGCGACGCGCGCGGCGCTACTCCTCCACGGCGTGGCAGTGAAGAGGCAGTTGCCAGTTGTCAGTTGCTAGTTGCCAGTTACAACCTGTGACTCCTCTGGGGCGGAATCGGCCCGCAATTCCCGGTCTAGTGATCTGACAACTAACAACTGGCAACTGATCACTTCCCCGCGCTAGCAGCATTGGCACTGCCCTTGGCGTCGAAGCGCGAGTGCAGTCGTTCCCGCAGCTCCGGCGGAGCGGCCTCATTGCACGACACCAGCAGCCACAACTCGCTCTCCGGATTGGAGGCCAGCTCCTCCAGCGTGGCGGCGTCGGCGCGCGGGTGGCGGGCGATGTTCTCGCGCACCGCTTCGTAGGGATGCGAGGCCAGCCGCGCCAGCACCTCGGCGGGCGTGTGCGGATGCTCGCTGATGGTGCGCAGCAGCAGCCAGTCGTGGTCAGGCGCGGACTGGGCCAGCCGGGCCAACTGTTCCGGCGTGGCGTCGGCATCGCGTGCCTGCCGGAGCTGCTCGTCAAAATTGTGGTTGATCTGATTGAGCTCGGCGGTGCGAGCGTCGATCATGCGGTGCAGGGCCTCGGTCTCGCGCTCCAGGCCGCGCGCCTGGTGCTGGAAGTTGCGGATGGAAACCAGAACCGCCCGCAGGTGCTGGCGCTCGCCATAAATGATTTGGGTGGTGCGCTGGCCGGGCTTGAAGTCATGGCGGGGCTCGTCGGTACGGCGCATGTTACCCGCATTGTAAAGCAGTTATGACCGATTGAGACCCAGCATGCTGCGTCTCTACATTACGTGAGTAATGGGTTAGTCAGAGCGCGCCGCCGGTGGGCGCGATCACCAGTTCTTCCACCGTGGCTTCTGGCGGCAGGCTGAGGGCGAACACCACCGCGCGGGCGATGGTTTTCGGCGACATCATGCGCCGGCGCGGCGCTTCCGGCCAGAACTGCTTCCAGATGGCGGTGTCGGTCGCGCCGGGGTAAAGTCCGATGACGCGGATTCCCTGCTCGCGCAACTCCTCGCGCAAGGTGTTGGTAAAGCCCGCGGCGCCATGTTTCGAGGCGCTGTACGCCGCCATGCCGGGGAACACGCTCTTGGCCGAGACGGAGAGATTGTTGACGATGCTGGCGCCACGCTTCATCAGGGGCAGGGCCCCACGCGTCGTGAGGAACATTCCGGTGAGATTGGTCTCGATCACTTCGCGCCAGTCGTCGGGCGCGAGCTGCGCGACCTTGCGGCTGGGGCCGCCGACGCCGGCATTGTTGACCAGCACATCCACATGTCCGAAACGCTGTTTCACGGCGGCAAAGAAGGCGCGGACCGAGCGCTCGTCGCGGACGTCACACGATTGGGCAAAAGCGCCGAGTTTTCGCTGGATTTCGCGGATCTGGCGCGCATCACGGAAGCGTGCGGCGAGCGCCACGCGGCAGCCGGCATCGGCCAGCGCCTGGGCGATGGCCAGTCCGATGCCGCGGCTGGCGCCGGTAACCACGGCGATCTTGCCGCGCAGAGGATCTAAGCTCTTCGAGCGCCGTAAGCGAGCAGGCATGTGAAATCAGAACAATCTGTCTATCGCCGCTTCGAGATTGTTGGTCGCGGCGATTCTTCGATCACTCGATCCTCGTCAGCTCCCGTTCATTCCCTTGCCGCGGATCAGCGCCAGGAACTCGTCGCGCGTCTCCTTCTCTTCGCGGAAGGCGCCGAGCATGGACGACGTGACCGCCGAGGAATGCTGCTTCTCGACCCCACGCATCATCATGCACAGGTGCCGCGCCTCGATCACCACGCCCACGCCCTGCGGCTCGATGGCGCGCTGGATGGTTTCGGCGATCTGCGTGGTCAGCCGTTCCTGCACTTGCAGGCGGCGTGCAAAGATGTCGATCAGCCGCGGCAGCTTGCTGAGCCCGATCACCTTGCCTTTGGGGATGTAGGCCACGTGCACCTTGCCGAAGAACGGCAGCAGATGGTGCTCGCACAGGCTGAACATCTCGATGTCCTTGACGATCACCATCTCGTCGTAGTCCACGTTGAAGAGCGCGCCCTTGAGCAGTTTGTCGGGGTCCTCACGGTAGCCCTTGGTCAGATACTCCAGCGAGCGCTGCATGCGCTCGGGCGTGCGCAAAAGGCCGTCGCGTTCGGGGTCCTCGCCCAGGCGAACGATCAACTCGCGCAACAACTCCTGCATACTGGCACTAGTGAGGCTGACCGGTTCCAATTCCTTTTTCATGTTGCTCCCTTCGGCCCTACTCCCTACTCCCTATCTCGCGATCTCCGCGTCACCACAATATTCGAACGAATTCATCATGGTTTCTTCCAACCGCACCTTCTCGACTGCGGCGGCGCGGAAGCCGCGTGCCAGCACGCCGTAGATCTCCGCGCACAGGTTCTCGGTGGTCGGCACCAGGCGCTCGAAGGCCTCCAGGTAGTTGAGATTCTCGTGTCCGAAGCGCTCCAGCACTTCGCGCCCGACGAAGTCATCGAGTTCCACCAGATCGCAAACCATGCCGGTGCGTGCATCGACTTGCCCTGCCACCGTGACCTCGAGCGCGTAGTTGTGTCCGTGGCCATAAGGGTTATTGCACTTGCCGTACACGCGGCGGTTTTCCTCCTCCGACATCGCCGTGCTGTGCAGACGATGGGAAGCTGAGAACCGGTAGCGGCGGGTGAGGTGCGCCTTCATGCTTCTCCGTAGTAGTCGACGAACAGGTCGGGCGTTTCGTATACGCGCACGCGGTGCAGCTCGGCCACCTTCAGCTTGGGCTCGAGCCGCTGCCAGATGGCGATGGCCAGGTTCTCGGTGGTGGGAATGCGGTCGCGGAATTCCGGTACTTCCTTGTTGAGGAAGCGGTGGTCCATGGCGTCCAGCACTTCGCGGTTGAGGACCTGTTTCAGCTCCGCCAGGTCCATTACGAAGCCCGAGCGCGGGTCCACCGGGCCGCGCACCGTAACCTCGAGCGTGTAGTTGTGCCCGTGGCCGTGCGGGTTGTTGCACTTGCCGAAGATGCGCCGGTTCTCCTCCGGCGTCAGCTCCGGGTTGTGGTAATAGTGCGAGGCGGAAAACTCCGCCCGCCGCGTCAGATAGACCATGGTTCCCCTGCGGGACGCGCGCTCGTCCGCCGCTCTTCCAGCGGGCTGGAGACTGCGGTCGAGTACTGCCGTCCCTTCCATGTCACGCTCCTGCGCCACTTGTAATAGAGTTTGGAGCGCAGCAAAAGATACGAGAAAATCGGCAGCCCGAAGATGGCCAGCGCGCTGGAAGTCGCGCCGGCGTGCGCTTTCAGGACGCGTCGCAGGAAATTGAGATAGATCAGCGCGACCGCGACTGCTGCCAGCACGGCCAACAGCACAGTGCTTCTGCTCAGCCCAACGAACGCAAGGCCACAAACAATGGCCAGGAATTCGAGTAAGCGTGCGAGCGCCAGCCACGCCGGAGCCTTGAACAGCAGCGCCAGGTTCTTGGTCCAGCCTTCCACGAGCTGCGGGAAGCTGCGATACATGCGGGTGCGCACCGCATCGCCACCGAAGCGGAAGCGGATCCTGCGTCCGGAGCGCTTCACCGCGCGCGCCAGCTCCACATCTTCCAGAAGACAGCTAGCGATGGCCGCGTGCCCACCGACGGCGTCGTAGGCTGCGCGCGTGATCAGCAGATACTGGCCGTTGGCAGCCGCCGCCGGGGACTCCGGGTTGCTGACCTCGCGCGGCTTGTACTTTGCCGCCAGCTCGGCGAAGATCACCGGCATCACGGCGCGCTGGGCGAATCCATGCAACTCCTGCGCCGGCGAATAGGAGAGCATCTCCGCGCCGTGCCGCCTCGCCTCCGCGAGCGAGCCCGCGAGCGACCCCGGCAGGTGGACGGTGTCGGCGTCGGTGAACAGCAGCCACTGCCCACGCGCCTGCTGCGCTCCGGTGTGCACGGCGTTCGACTTTCCGGACCAGCCATCAGGCAGCGGGCCGGCTTCGATCAGCTTGATGCCGGCGAACGAGCGCGCGATGTCGGCGGTGCGGTCGGTCGAGCCGTCATCCACCACGATGATCTCGAACGAAACGCCCTGCTGCCCAGCCAGGGACCCGAGACACAGGCCGAGGCAAGCCTCCTCGTTGCGCGCGGGCACGATGACGGATACTTCCGGCTGCGCCGATTCTGACAGTGAGGACTGCATACTTATCCCGAAACCTTCTATTATAGGTGCTGATGCGCAGAATCCCGGTCTTGTTTGTTATGGTCATGGTGCTGGTCGCGGGCTGCAACCGCGGCTCGCATCCCGGGCTGGTGGGCAACCCGGCGCCCGATTTCACGGTGCAGGATGCCGACCGCAAGGTCACGCTGCACGATTTTCGTGGCAAGGTCGTGGTGCTGAACTTCTGGGCCACCTGGTGCCCACCCTGCGTCGAGGAGATGCCCTCGCTGGTGAGGTTGCAATCTAACCTGAAAGACCGCGTCGTGGTGCTGGCTGTCAGTGTGGACGAGGACGAACGCAGCTACCGCAACTTTCTCAAGAAGAACAACGTGGACCTGCTCACGGTGCGCGATCCGCAGCAGAAATCCAACGAACTTTACGGGACGTTCAAGTTCCCCGAAACCTACATTATCGACCGCCAGGGCGTGGTGCAGCGAAAGTTCATCGGGCCGGTGGACTGGACAAGGCCGGATGTGGTGGAGTACCTGAACAAGCTCTAAGTCTCAACGCAGAGGGCGCAGAGAAAAAGAGGCTCGGAATGACACGGCATTCTTTTTCTCTGTTTTTCTCTGCGTCCTCTGGGTTGATGTCTTACAACCTCACCGCGCGCAACCTCAGCGAATTCGTGATCACCGACACCGAGCTGAAGCTCATGGCCGCGGCGGCGATAATCGGGCTCAGCAGCAGCCCGAAGAACGGATACAGCACGCCCGCCGCCAGCGGCACTCCCAGCGAGTTGTAGATGAATGCGAAGAACAGGTTCTGGCGGATGTTGCGCATCACCGCCTGGCTGAGCTTGCGGGCGCGCACCACGCCGCGCAGGTCGCCCTTCACCAGCGTGATGCTGCCGCTTTCCATGGCGATGTCTGTGCCGGTACCCATGGCGATGCCGACGTGCGCCTGCGCTAGCGCGGGCGCATCGTTGATGCCGTCGCCGGCCATGGCAACGATGCGGCCTTCGGCCTGAAGGCGCTTCACCACTTCCGCTTTCTTATCGGGCAGGACCTCGGCCTCGAATTCGTCGATGCCGAGCTGGCGCGCGACCGCTTCCGCCGTGGTGCGGCTGTCGCCGGTGAGCATAACGATGCGGATGCCCTGCGCGCGCAGCTCGCGGATGGCTTCGACGCTCGACGCTTTGACGGGATCGGCCACGCCCACCAGCCCTGCAGGCTTGCCGTCGATCGCAACCAGCATCGCGGTCTGGCCTTCGCGGCGAAGTTCATCGGCGCCGGACGGCGCGGCAAGTCCCAACTCCGCGAACAGTTGCTCGTTGCCAACCGCCACTTCCCTGCCCTCGACTTTGCCGACCACGCCGCGTCCGGTAAGTGAGCGGAATTCGGTCGCTTCGACAAGCTTGACGCTGCGCTCGGCGGCACCGGCAGTCACCGCCGCGGCCAGCGGATGCTCGCTCGCGCGCTCGAGACCTGCCACCAGCCGCAGCAACTCCGGCTCGCTAGTTCTGCCAAGCGCAACGACGGAGAGCAGGCGCGGCTTCCCTTCCGTCAGCGTGCCGGTCTTGTCCACCACCAGCGTGTCCACCTTCTCCATGGTTTCGAGCGCTTCGGCGTTGCGCATCAGCACGCCGGCGCGCGCGCCGCGTCCGGTTCCCACCATGATGGCCATGGGCGTGGCCAGTCCCAGCGCGCACGGGCAAGCGATGATCAGCACCGCCACGGCATTCACCAGAGCATGGGCCATACGCGGCTCAGGACCAACCAGCGCCCATACAACGAACGTCACGACGGCGATAGACATCACCGCGGGCACGAAGTATCCCGAGACCTTGTCGGCCAGGCGTTGGATGGGCGCCCGGCTGCGCTGCGCCTCAGCCACCATCTTGACGATCTGCGCCAGCAGGGTTTCGCTGCCCACACGCTCGGCGCGCATGATCATGGAGCCAGTGCCGTTGACGGTGGCGCCGATCAGCCGAGTGCCGGCCGTCTTCTCCACCGGCACGGACTCGCCGGTGACCATGGACTCGTCCACCGCACTCGCGCCTTGCTGCACCACGCCGTCCACCGGGATCTTCTCTCCGGGACGCACCCGCAGGCGGTCTCCGGGACGGACCTGGTCGAGCGGGATATCGCGCTCCGCGCCATCGGCTTCGAGACGCCGCGCCAGCTTGGGCGCAAGATCCAGCAGCGCGCGGATGGCAGCCCCGGTGCGGCTGCGCGCCCGCAGTTCAAGTACCTGTCCGAGCAACACCAGCACGGTAATCGCGGCGGCGGCTTCGTAATACACGTCGGGCTTGCCGCTGTGCCCGCGGAACGATGGCGGAAAGATCCCGGGCGCGAGCGTCGCCACCACGCTGTAGGTGAAGGCCACGAAGATGCCCAGGCCGATCAGCGTGAACATGTTCAGGTGGCGGGTGCGGAGCGAGTTCCATCCGCGCACGAAGAATGGCCACCCGCCCCACACCACCACCGGCGTCGCCAGCGCGAACTGAATCCAAATCGAAGTACTCAGCGGGATCCAGCGCTCGAAGAACATGCCAGCCATCGAGATCGCGAGTAGCGGCGCGGTCAGCACCAGGCCCACCCAGAAGCGGCGGGTCATGCTGTCGAGTTCGGGATCGCGCTCGGGCTCGGGTGTAACGGTGTGCGGCTCGAGCGCCATGCCGCAGATCGGACACGCACCCGGCTCCGAGCGCACGATCTCGGGATGCATGGGGCAGGTGTACTCGGTGCGCACCTGCGGCACCACCGGCATCTCGGGCTCGAGGGCCATGCCGCAGATGGGGCAGGCGCCGGGCTTGGTCTCGCTGACCTCCGGATCCATGGGGCAGATGTAGCGGACGCCGGGTGCGGACTTGGCCGCGGGCGGCGGCGGGCCCGGTGCCGGCTTGATCCCGCCGATCGTGACTATGCCCAGGCCAGCCATGCCGCCGGGCTTGTAATCAGGGCTGAGATACTTCGGGGGCTCGGCGCGGAAGCGCTCCGCGCAGCGCGGGTTGCAGAAGTAGTACGCCTTGCCGGCGTGCTCCGCCGAGCCACCGCGCGCCGTCGCGGGATCCACCATCATCCCGCAGACCGGGTCTTTCACTTTGACCGGATTCTCAGTCGATGTGCTCAAGCGCTCCACCCGCGCGAAATCAGAAATCACAAATCGGAAATCCAGATTGCGACTGTATATTAGATGGTTGCTCTGAAGATCGGTTCCGAGGAAAGACCATGACCGCGCTGGACGTCGTCTTCCGCCTGGGCCGCCCGCCGGGCGCGCCCGAGATGCAGGCCGTCTACCAGGTGCGCGAGGTGTACGGCATCCGGAAGATCACCTTCGATGGCGATGGGTTCACGGTGCGCGTCGAGTATGATGCCAGCCGCCTGTGCGAGAGCACGGTGGCTGCCCTGCTTCGCCGCGCCGGCCTCGATGTAGGCGACAAAGTGGCGCTGGTGTGAGCTTTGGGGGGGAGTCAGGCTGGCAGAGCTGCCGCGGTCGGCTCAATGCACAAGGGAGTAGCCGGCCGGGAACTGGGAAGGCTGAAGGTCAGACTGGCAACCAAAGCAAAGGGGGCACTCAAGAAAACCTCTGGCCGAAGTTAATTCTCAAGAGTGCCCCTATTGCGCGCCACTTCGTCTGTCCTGTACTAAAGCACACACGATACCAGACCACACCCCACTGATAATACGGCATTTAGCCGGATCGCATTTCGGCGGGTTACGAAGGAATTTCCCTCCGCGGGAAAGATTTACTTTGTTGGTTCGGGGGCGGGTTCGGGGCAGATATCACCGCCTTTGGGCATGCTCAGAACTTGATGTCATACTTCTGCAACAGCTTGTTCACGTCCTCCCGCTTGTCCACGGCGGTTGAGTAGATGGCGTTGTTGTGTTCGCGCTGCTTCCGTTCCATAACGCCGCGTGCGCGCTGGGGACCGATCAGGTCTTCCAGGCCCTGCCACTCCAGCATGATGGCCGCGAGGTGGAGGTAGGCGCCGCGCTTGGCGTCGCCCTGCGCAGGGTCGGCCTTCAGCTTGGGGACGAGGCGCTGGAGGTCGGCGGAGAGTTGCTGAATCTGGCCGCGATGGCGCTCCATCAGCATCCGTTGGCCCTGCTCGTGGACGTATTGCGCCAGCAGCAGGTCATCGTCGCTCAGGAACCGGCAGTTCATGGTCATCTCTGGATAGGAGTGTGGCGTGGCGCCCTGCTCGATCATGATGTCGCTGGTGATGGTGTATTTCGCCAGGTTGTAGGTTTTGGCCAGGTGCTCGATGGCCTGCCTGGTTTGCTCCTCGCATCGCGTGCCGCCCTTGGTATGGAGATCGAGAAGGGGCTCATTACCAGCCGTTACCGGCGGGCGGCTAGCCAACGCCTTCACCGGGGATGGCGATGCTTTTGCGTTCTCCGGCAGAGGCGGCGTTGTCGGAGCACCGGTTCGGACACCGGGCCGCTTGTCGTGGTTTTCTGTTTTTGTAGCCTTCGAGACCGTGGGCGGCGGAACTGAGCTGGTGGTTGCGCTCAAGCCCGAGGACGATTGCCCCGCAGAAGATCGTGATTGCCGGAACCGCAACAACTGGACCCAAAGCACCGCGCCCAAGGCGATCAGCGCGAGGGCAAGCACGCCGGCGTACCACCAGCGACGGTGCGAGGGCAACGGCTTGGCAGGGGCGGCCATGAGAGACGGCGCTCCGGTGGACGAACGCATCTTGCTGGGGATTTCTGGGTTGCCCAACTCAGGGGTGTACAGGTTAAAAAGCTGAATGCGAACGCCGTGCTTCACCTCGGCCTCGCCCAGCTCGTGCAGGGCGCGGCTCCAGGTACTCACCTGTTCCAGCGTGTCGGCGACTGACTTGGAAACCAGGATGTGGCCGGCGTCGCCACAATCCATCACGCGCTGCGCGGTGTTGATTCCGCCGCCGGCTACGTTGCGATTGGCGTTGATATCCGAGACCCGGTATACGGGACCGGTGTGAATGCCGATCCGCAACTGAAAGCCCGGCTCGCGGCGCAGGGCGCCACTCAGCTCGAGCGCGCAACGGACCGGGCGCTCCGCATCGCCGAAGAAGACCAGCGCCATGCCGTCGCCCGTGGGCAGGACGATGAGTTCGTCGGAGGATTGCGCGTGCGCGAACTCCCCCGTGCTCCGCACCAGCTCCTGGAGCCGCTGCAGCGCTTTTTCCTGCTGATCCATGGGAAGGCGCGAGTATCCAACGATATCCATGAACAGCACGTGCGCGATCTCCAGGGTGCGGCCGGAGCTTGCCCATTCAACGCTGCCCACGGCGCGGTGAGATTCCGTATCCCGCTTGAGCCGCTTGAGGTCGGTGTGTAGGTCCGACGCACTCTGGTAGCGCAGTTCCCTGTTTTTCTCCAGCGCCTTGTTGATGATCCGTCCCAGTTCGGGTGGCAGGTCAGGATTGAGCCGGGTCGGTGAAGCGACGGCACGCTCCAAAATCGCGTGGAAGATTACCCCCGAAGTATCGCCGCGAAAGGGCAAGGTCCCGGTGGCCATCTCGTAGAGCACGACTCCGAACGAGAACAGGTCGGTGCGCCCATCCAGGTCTTTGCCTCTCACCTGCTCGGGCGACATATAGGCGACGGTCCCGAGGGTGCTGCCAGGACTGGTCAGATGTTCTTCGCCCACCCCGGCCGTTGCCGCCGCGGGCTTGCTTGCCGCGGGTGACAGTTTGGCCAGACCAAAGTCGAGAATCTTGGCGTGGCCGCGCTTGATGACAAAGATGTTTGCCGGCTTGATGTCGCGGTGAATGATGCCCTGCGCGTGTGCGGCATCCAGTCCATCGGCGATGTCGCTGGCCAGCGCCAGCAGCGTTTCGGTGTCGATGGGGCGGCCCTGGATGCGATGTTTCAGGGTCTCGCCGTCGAGGAACTCCATGGCGATGAAGGCCTGGCCGTCGGCCTCACCGATATCGTAAATAGTGCAGACATTGGGGTGATTGAGCGCGGAGGCGGCCTGGGCTTCGCGCTGAAACCGGGCCAGAGCCTGCGGGTCTTTAGCGACTTCATCAGGCAAGAACTTCAACGCCACAAAACGCCGCAGGCGGGTATCCTCGGCTTTGTACACCATGCCCATGCCGCCGCCGCCCAGCTTTTCGAGGATTCTATAATGCGAGATGGTCTGGCCGATCACCGCGTAGCCCCGCTGCCGATGGGCGCGGATGTTAGTCGGCAATCACGGACAAGTCAATCGAGAGGCGCGTGGCGCCGCCGCCTTTGGCTCCCATGCTGCCCGTGAAGGCGGACTATTTCGGCTGCGGCTTACCCCAAACCAGGATCATCTTGGAAAGGCGGGGAGGGCCCTCGTGCTTGCATCGAGCTTCCACCTGTGGTTCGACAGCTCGTATCAGCTTCTCTACTACTGCATGGGTCCACGACGAGTCAGCTTCTACTGTTGAGTTCAAGTTGAAATATCGAAACCCCTGATCCTCGTTGCCTCTGTCCAAACAACCCACGATGCTTACGATTCCATTCACATCAGGCGGATCGATTAACAACCCTAATTTCCGACACTCGTCGTACAACTCTCTGAGCCTATGTCCTTTTGTTCGCTCTGTTCCGAGGATGGGGACACCGCATGATCGCAAGAAAGCCTTTAGCGTTAGTTCAACGGTATGGAAGTAAAGGAAGTTAATCGGGGCTGTCAAAGACCCACGGCCACCGATCTTGGGGCGACTCTGGCTTACATCAAAAAGCTGATTGGCAGCATCATGGTAACTACGCGCCCCATTAAGGAAAGCCAATGCGGAAACATCTTTAGCGGCCATCTTCGTTCAGCGTCCGATCCGTCTTCGTCGTAATCAGCGCGCGCGATGGCTAGCAGACTGGTAGATCGGCCTGGGGCTAACGGGCGAGGAATGGCGCGCCCTGAGAGATTCGAACTCCCGACCTTCTGGTTCGTAGCCAGACGCTCTATCCAACTGAGCTAAGGGCGCGCGCGACATTTAGAATTATAACAAACCCAGATTCCTGGCAATCAGATCGGAGTGCCCTCCGCGAGGCATTTCGTCCCCGAGCCGCTGCTCTCGAACCGAATCACCCCTGTGTTATCCGTACAGAAGGCGCGTGTGCCCGTGGTTCCGAGAACTATCGGTTCAGCGACGATCTGGTAGCGGGTGTTGATCCCCTGGAGCGAGGAACAAGAGAGCGCGAACTTGTATCCGTTCTTGAGGCCTTCGGCCAGCGCTTTGTCAGCCAGACCAGCCGAACCCAGGTCCCGGAGATCGCAGGCAAATCCCACTGACGGATGCTTCGTGTCATAAGTGATTTCGGCCGTGTTCAAGACACGCAGAGAGCCCACCGCGGAAGCCTCGTTCGCGGCGATGCGCGCACGCAAAAGGTTGGGAATAGCGATCGCCGCTATGATCAGGAACGGGATCAATGCAACACCCACGTAGCCAAAGATCAGCCCTACCAGAGCCATGCCCTGCCCTTGCAACCGGCCTCCGCTCTTGCGGATTTCCGAACGCGCAATGTGACCGAGGATGATAGCCGCGACCGCTGCGGGGAAAGCTAGAAAGCACAGGCCCAGCACCAGACTGGCGATCGCCTTTCCACTGGTGCGAGGAGGAAGAGCAGGCGCCGGAGCCGGTGGCGGCAGCGGACCTGTGCCGGGCGGGGCGGCAGGGCTGATCGCAACCCTGTCCCGTTCGAGGATAGACAGAGGCTGGCCGCACTGCGAACAAAACTGATTCCCCTCTCGAAGAGGGGCGCCGCACTTTGTACAAAACGCCACTGTGGGTCCTCTGGGTCAAAGTGCCGTCAATGATTTTCCGTGGGAGCGTTGTGGTTTCGGCACACCTTGGTCCCCGCAGCTCAGACTTGCACTCCACCCCGCGCCACACCAGCGCGCAGGGAAACCCGCCGCGCTCACACCTGCTAAACGCCTCGAATCAGTCTTCTTCCTGATGATACTTGAAGGAAACACTTACTTTCGCGCGGTAGAGCAACACCTTCCCATTCTCCAGGTGCATGTCGAATTTGGTGACTTCGGCCACGCGCAGATCGCGCAGGGACTTGGCCGCGGTCGCAACGGCAGCCGCTGCGGCCCGCTCCCATGACTCGGTGCTGGTGCCGACCAGCTCGATGACTTTGTAGACGCTCTCGCTCATGATTGCCCTCCGTCGAACGGGGATTTTCTTTTTGGCGTTTGCGACCGACCGGATACTACACCAACCGCGACTGGTTGTCGCTGTCGCCATCCCCCGCTAATCCCGCACCCTATTCCGCCCCTACGCAATCCAATCCGCATGACCGAAAAAATCAGCAAACCGGAAGACGAATGGCGGCGGGAGTTGACGCCGGAGCAGTTCCACATCCTGCGGCAGAAGGGCACGGAGCGCGCCTTCACGGGCGAGTATGCCCACAGCAAGACGCCGGGGGTGTATCGCTGCGCCGGCTGTGGACAGGAGTTATTTGCGTCGGACGCGAAATTCGAATCCGGCAGCGGCTGGCCCAGCTTCTTTCAGCCCGTCGGGCAAGACTGCGTCGAGAGCCACGAAGATTCCAGCCACGCCATGCGGCGGGTCGAGGTCACCTGCTCGCGCTGCGATTCCCACCTCGGCCATGTCTTTCCGGACGGCCCTCGCCCCACGGGAATGCGCTACTGCATCAACTCGGCTTCGCTCAAGCTGCAGCCCAAGCAGCCCGGATAGCGGCGGGCGCGCCAGTCCGGTTTCGGGATCACGGCGGCATCCTCTCAATAACAGTTACCGCAGACACCTTGCACCGGGCGCGGACCTGGGGTACACCAGAGCAGATATGGGCCGGCGTCTTCAACCGCGTGTACGAGGCATCCTCCCAGTGCGAATCTGGGGAGCCGACCATGAGGGCAAGGCGTTCGCCGAGCACGTCTGCACCATCGACATCAGCAACAAGGGCGTGAGCGTGGCGGGCTTGCGCGCCGCTTTGTCGCCGGGCGACACCGTGGGAGTGCAATACCACAACCGCCAGGCCCGCTTCCGTGTGGCATGGGTGGCTCCCGCCATCGAGGGGCAGGGGAACCGGGTCGGGCTGGAATGCCTGCAGCCGGAGAAAGAACTCTGGCCGGTGGCTACACCCACGGAAGGACCCGATCCCTTCGTTCAATCGGCGCTTCCTCGCAAGGAACCCAGTTCACAGGAGGGCCGCCGCGCGCAGACGCGCTTTCCGGTTTCCGGCGAAGCGTATGTGAAAAACACTAGCGCCGATGATGGCCGGCGGGCCAGGCTGGGCGACATCAGCCTGACCGGCTGCTACCTGCAGACCAGTGATCCCCTGGAGGTGGGCCGCAGCACCTTGCTCGTGATCAAGGTCGCGCACAACCAGTTCAATGCGACGGCCGTCGTCCGCTCCTGCTACCCCGGCGCGGCCATGGGGTTGGAGTTTACCTTCCTGAGCAATGCCGACCGGCGCACGCTGCAGCTTCTGATTGCCCACCTGAAGGAGTTCGATACCGTCTCTGGATGAGGCCCGGCGGGAAGCGCCGCTGCAATTCCCCAGCACCGGTTGGCTCACGTTACTTCCGTTCCCCCACCGCTGGTCATCTGGCAACCGGCCTGGGACTCCCCTAAGCTGGCAGCATCTTGCAGCCATTCATGGTTAGTGAAGGTCGTACGGAATGCTGATCCCTATCCGGCATGACAACATGTCGGCGCGGCGCTGGCCGGTGGTGACGCTGGCGCTGATCGCCATCAACATCATCGTCTTTGTGGCCACCCACGACGCGCTCACCCGCCAGGCGCCGGAACTGGGCAAGGCGAGGGTTCACATCCTGATTCTGGCCGCCACCCACCCCGAGTTGACCCTCGCGCCCGAAGCGCAGCAGCTAGTCTCCGGTTTCAAGAAAAGTAATCCCAACGCATGGGCGATGTTCCAGGACCCGAACCACAAGATCGTCGACCCCTGGGATGCTCACATCCGCTTGGTGGACGAGCCCTACCAACTGCAGCAGGAGATGGATTCGCTCTCCGACCAATATGCCAAGCTAAGCACGGATTCGCTGGCCGAGCAGTATGCGTTCGTTCCCGCGCATCCCAGGGCGATCACCTATCTCACGGCGAATTTCCTGCACGGCGGCTGGCTGCACCTGATCGGCAACATGTGGTTCCTGTGGCTGGCGGGCTTCGTGCTGGAGGACGCCTGGGGCCGCGGAGTGTATTCGGTTTTCTATCTCGTCGCCGGGGCGGCCGCCCTGCAGTTCCACGCCTGGGCCAACGCCGGCAGCATCGTGCCCACGCTGGGAGCCTCCGGCGCCGTGGCCGCGCTCATGGGGGCCTTCCTGGTGAGCTTCCCGAAGATGAAGATCGAGATGATGTGGATCTTCCTGTTTCGTCGCTATACCTTTAAGGCGCCAGCCTACACGCTTCTGCCCCTGTGGCTGCTGATGGAGGTTCTGTACGGCACGCTATTCGGCCAAGCGTCCGGCACCGCGCACTGGGCGCACGTGGGCGGCTTCCTGTTTGGCGCCATCGTCGCCTGCGGCCTGCGCTACTCGGGCCTGGAGCGCAAAATGAATCAGGCCATCGAAGAGCAGGTGAGCTGGCAGAACGATCCCGAGATCGTCCAGGCTTCCGACATGGTAGACGCCGGACAGCTCGATGAGGCCCTGCCTATCCTGAAGGATTACCTGGCGAGGAAGCCCGACTCGGTGGATGCCTGCAGCCTGTTGCGCGAGGTCCATTGGCGGAAGACCGATATCCCGCTCTATCTCGCGTACACGACGCGGCTCTGCAGCCTGCACTTGGCGTCGCGCCAGCCGGAGGCGGCGTGGCAGGACTATGAGGAATTCCTGCAACAGGGCGGCAACAAGCTGCCGGCGCAGACCTGGCTCGATCTCTGCCGCGTCCCCGAAGAGGAAGGCGCCTTCGACCGGGCCCTCAGCGAGTATGACAAACTGGCGACTGCTTATCCCACGGAACGGCAGTCGCTGTTGGCCGGCCTGGGCGCTGCCAGGATCTGCCTCAAACGCCTGAACCGACCGCAGGATGCCATGAAGTACTACGAGCAGGTGGCGAAATCGCCGATCCCGCACCTTGACCTCGAGGCCAACATCCAGGCCGGCGTGGGCGAAGCCCGTGCCGCCTTGGCCACCGCCGCCGTGCCTGCGGGAGCGTCTTCGTAGGTCTCTCCTTAAGCCGATCAAGGCAGAGACGCAGCATGCCGGGTCTCTACTGCAGGAAGAGCCCGCGGGCACACACACCCACCTAGCAAGCCGCCCTGTTCTTCGCGCGCCGCTACTGTTGAGCCCTTGCCCCCGCTGCTGGCTTGGTTTGGACAGCCTTCTTTTTCTTCATCGTCCGGGACGGTGGCTTCTCCAGCCGTGCCAGCCGCGCTTCCACCGCGAGCACTTGCTGCCGCAAGTTCTCCAGTTCCCGCTGCCGCTCGGCCAGTTGGGAGCGCAGCGCGTCGTTCTCCGTTTTCAACTCGCGGATGGCGGCCAGGGTCAGGTACGGCAGTTCGCTGTAGTTCACCATCTTGAAGCCGCGCGCGTCCGCCGACACCATCTCCGGAAACACCGTCTCCACGTCCTGCGCCAGCAATCCCGAGTTGCGGCCCGGGCCGAAGTGGTAATCCGGATACTGCTCGGCGTTCCAGTCGAAGTGCACCGGTTGCAGCTTCACCAGTTTGTTCAACACGGGCGCGAAGGGCAGTATGTTGGTCTTCAGCCGTGCATCCGAGGAGCAGGTGCCGGTCAACGCGGTTCCAGCAAAGTTCTGCAGGCAGCCGTTGGTGCCGGACGTACCCACCCGGATATCGCCTCCCACCTGCAGCGTGGTTACCGGCGTGGTCGCAATCGGGCCGATGCCCACGTTGCCGTTGCTGAGCAGGGTCATGACATTCACCGAGGGGAAATTGCTGTTCGAGGTGCTGACGAAGAACGCCATGTCGCCCACGTTGGCGGTTTCCGTGCCCCAGGCCCAGTTCCGCCGCCCCGCCAGATCGACCAAATTCCGCTGCAAGAAGAGATTGCCGCCGCGGGCTTGAATCTCCCCGTTCACATCCAAGGTCCGAATGGGACTGGTGGTGCCCACGCCGATCGATCCGCCGCTCTGGAACAGCGCCGAGTTCCCCAGGTCTGTACCGTTCACGAACATACTCAAGAACCCTCCAGTGCCGCTGAACGCTTCCAGGATGGTAAAGGTCAGCGAGTTAGAGGTGCCACCGCCCGCGGGATTGGTCACTGAGACGGAGGCAACGCCCGCGGTCGCGATGTCGGATAGGGGGATGGCGGCCTGGAGCTGCGTGCTACTGATGAAGGTGGGCGTTATGTTAGTGGCGTTCCAACCCACGGTAGCTCCGCTCACAAAATTCGACCCGTACACCGTCAGCACAAACCCGCCGCCCCCGGCGATCGCGCTGGAGGGTGACAGGGAGGCCAGCACCGGAGCGCCAGAACCGCTGGCAGTGAAAGTCGCTGTGACCGTAGTGGGGTTGCTGTTCACGGTCACCGTGCAGGGAGTACTCGAGGTCGGGGTGCAGCCGCTCCAACTGGTAAAGGTGGAACCCGCAGCCGCCTGAGCGCTGAGCGTCACAACGGTACCGCTGTTGTAG
>JBKQPN010000065.1:0-27875 GCA_052145015.1 Terriglobales bacterium | reverse complement strand
CGATCATCCCGCACAGGTTGCCGGAAACAGCGGCGAAGAAGAAGCCGAGGATGATCATGACGATGGCCGCGACCACCGCCCCCGGCAGCGTGCCCGCGAAATAGAAATAGAGCGCGATCATGCAGAGAAAGACGGCGGCGATTCCGGCGAAGACGACCTTCGCGTTCAAGTCACGCTCAGTGCGGTCGGTGACGGCCTGGTGCGCGGTGGCGGACTTCTTCAGGTCGTGGATGGCGCGCTTCATGCCGAGGCCGAGCTGGGCGCGCATGCGGAACAGGGTGAATCCCGCGCCCACCAGCATTCCGCCCACGGCGATGGGCCGCACGATGGAGTACCACATATTGAAGGCCAGCGCGCTCCAGCTCATGGTGGTTCCGGGCGGAAGGCTGGCTTGGATGCCAGGTCCAAGGAAATAGACGAGGAGCGGCACCAGCAGGCCCCATGCCAGGACGCCGCCGGCGAAGTTGAGCGCGGCCAGGCGTGGTCCGATGATGTAGCCGACCCCGAGATAAGCCGGGCTGATGGCCGGCGTTGAAAACGTAGTCAGTCCGCCGGTCGCGACCATGGGCGCGCTGGCGCTGCGCCCGATGCGCAGGCCGTTCAGCATCGCCGGGATCTTCACCAGCACGGTGCGGGTGTACCAGAACAGGTTGATCTGCGAGAGGAAGTACATGACGGCGCCGAATCCCATGTTGGCGAACAGGATCTTGGCGGCGCGAGCGCCCTGCTGGCCAGCCTTGTGGATTTCCGAGGCGGCCACGGACTCGGGAAATGGAAGCTCGGGATCCTCGACCATTACGCGGCGGAGCAGCGTGACAAACAGGATGCCGAGCGTGCCGCCCACCGCCATCAGCGCCACCGACGGCCAGTAGGCGTGTTCCATGTCAAACACCGGCCAAACCCCAGCCATCACGAATGCCGGGATGGTGAACACCGCGCCGGCGGCCACCGACTCGCCGATGGAACCAATCGTCCGTGTGATGTTTTCTTCCAGGATCGAGCCCTTAACCAGGCGCAGGAGCGACATGCCGATCACGGCCGCGGGATACGTAGCGGCGATGGTCATGCCCGCTTTCAATCCCAGGTAGGCGTTGGCAAAGCCGAGGATGGCGGTCAGCGGCAAGCCGATCAGGACAGCCCGCAGCGTGAACTCCTTCATCTGCATCTGGGGAGGGACGAACGGCTGAAACTTCCGGGGCGCCTCTTGTGGGGGAGCCGGGGTTTGAGGGCTCATGAACTCCTCGTCAGTGCGAATTGTGGGATGCGTGCCAAGGACAGCAACAGTATCGTGATTTTACAAGCAAATCCGCCGGTTACGGGTTGGTTTCGGCGGTAACGGCAGGACGAGGCCGGATTTTCGTAGTGGGTCAGTTTCCGGTTCAACCGTTGCATGGCCCTTGGGGATTACTTGTGAAATAGCGATTTATCGACAATTACACTGGAACTCTGGTCGTAGTCCGGGTGTCTACTTTACGTGCGCGTCTGCTATCGAGTCTCGCTGCCCGCCATTTACTTGGCTTTATCGGTGCTTCTCTTCGTGTGCGGATATTTCGGCGTACGTTCAGCATCGTTCTCGAGACAAGCCGAGGAAGCTTCGCGGTTTGAATCAGAACCGCCGCTTATTCCATACCTCATCCCGGGCGTGTTGCTCGCCGCCCTTCGGGGGCCCACGGTACTGTTCAGTACGTTCGACATCAGTGAGCGCAGAAATCTTGTTTTGCTCCCTACTGGAGTGTTGTGGTGGTGGTGGATAGGGTTGCGCTTCGACCGCCGAAGGAGCGGCAAAGCATACCGCCACCCTCGGGTTCGGGCGGTTGTCCTGGCGGTGTTAACAGTCATCTTCGCATGTGCGGCAGTGGCATTATCGAATCACCTCTGGCACCGCTATTGGCGGTATCCACACTTCGGATTATTCGTTTGGAGGGCTGCGATCTGGACAGCAGATGCGCTCTGGCTGTACGCGCTCGCGCTATTCGCCGCAGTGAGTTCCATCCGTTTCTGGGGTAGCCCTGTATCCCCGTAATTGTCGAGAACAGGGTTTTACACAACCGACCCGGATTGCGCTGGAAAGTTCTCGCGTCCAAATGGACGTGTGGGTGGCTTTTCGGAAACTGACCCACTGCCCGGATTTCGCCAGCATTGCACCCCAGGTTCATACCTCGCTATACTTGAGGAGGTTTTCTGGTGGATTCCCGGCATTCCTCGCCGGGAGTGCCGGATGAGGAGGGCGGTCTTCAGCAGTAGCAACCTAAGCCGGGCCACGGGCCAGGGATCTCCCGGCGATGCGCGCGCTGGGCTGTTCCATACTGCGGCGCAAAGTCTGTTTGCCACGCTTTTGCCCTCCGATTGCCGCCTCTGCCAGGCTCCCCTGACCAGGATCTCGCGACTCCCCGTTTGTGACGATTGCCTGAGCGGCATCGCGCCGATCGCTGGGCGCCTGTGCGCGGTCTGTGGTGAGCGCGTGCTCACCCCGTACGGCGAAGCCCTCTGCGGTGAGTGCCGCATGGCCGCTCCGCCGTTCGTGCGGGCGATGGCCTACGGCAGCTATGACGGTGGTCTGCGCGAGCTGATCCACCTGCTGAAGTACGACCGCGTGCGTCCCGCCGCCGGGGTGCTCGGGCGCATGCTGGCGGAGGTGATCCAGGGTTTCGGAAGCGAATTCCGGTCGGCGGTGGTCGTTCCGGTGCCGTTGCACCGCAGCAAGCTGCGCCAGCGCGGCTTTAACCAGGCGGAAGAGATCGCGCGCGGCGCATTGAAGAACCTGAATCGCAGCGGGCTGACGCTGGCGGCCGGCGTCCTCGACCGCAAGCGCGCGACTGAGAGCCAGACCGGACTCACCGACCATCAGCGCCAGGAAAACGTGCGTGGCGCGTTCCTGGTGACTTCGCCTGAGCCGATCAAGGACCGGGATGTGCTTCTGGTCGATGACGTGTTTACCACTGGCGCAACGGCGAGCGAGTGCGCTCGCGTGCTCCGCCGCCGGGGAGCGGACCGGGTCTTTGTGGCCACGGTGGCGCGGGTGCTCAAGTCCGAGGCGGCTTGGGCGGCTCCGGAGGAGATCGAAGAACCCAGGGTTTTGAAGGCGTATGCATAGGCACGAAACTAATCCGGGACGCATGGGCGGGCTGCAGCCGGTGGCGCTGCACGAGGGCACGAACGGCCACAACCCGATGCACGCTCCCGTGCTGGTGCTGAACGCTTCCTATGAGCCCATCAACGTGTGCGCGGCGCGCCGCGCCATCGTGCTGGTGCTCAAGGGCGTGGCCATGGCCGAGGAAGAGAACGGACATTACCTGCACTCGGCACGGCTGGCTATCCGTGTGCCCTCGGTGATCCGGCTGCTGGAATACCGCCGCATTCCTCACCAGACGCGCGCCCTCTCGCGCAAGAACATCCTGCTGCGCGACCGCAATACCTGCCAGTACTGCGGCGAGCTGCTGCCCTCGAGCGAATTGACGCTCGATCACGTGGCCCCGCGTTCCCGCGGAGGCCTTTCCACCTGGGAAAATCTGGTCGCCTGCTGCCACGGTTGCAACCGCCAGAAAGGCGACCGCATGCCCCTCGAAGCCGGCATGAAGCTGATGCGCGAGCCGCGCGCCTTCAATCTCCACACCAGCCGCCACATCATGCGCCTGATCGGGCGCTCCGATGCCAAGTGGCGGAAGTATCTGTTTTACTAGCACTCAGCGGTCAGCAATCAGCGTTCAGCCAAACCAACCCCGAGGGCCCAGCCACGTTCTTGGCTGAGTGCTGGCTGCCGTGAAACGTGAAACTTGAAACGTGAAACTACTTTGGCGGCGGCGGCTGGCCGTTCTGTTCGCCTTTGCCCTGCGGCGGCGCGGCCGGGATATCTTGCCCTTCGTAGGTGATGCGCACCTTGGAGCCAAAGCGCTTGTAGTTGGAATACTTGATGGTCTCGCGGATGCGCACGTCGCCGGATGTGAAGTGCAAGGTGTCGTCGGCGCGGGTATAGGTAGGGAACCAGTACTGCCCGTCGATCTGCTCCCGCCAGGTGGTGAACGCGGGAAACAGGTTTTCCTGGCCGGCCTTAACCTTCTTGCCGCCGCTTTTGCCGCCGTTGGCTTTGAACTGTGGCACGGTGCGGCCTTTGGTCTTGACGATCTGGAAATCGTGATCGTCCACCCACACGCGCCCCTCGAAATAACGCTTGCCCGGCAGCATCTGCTTGGGCCGGAGATCGAACACGTAGGTGGTGAGCTCGTCTTCCTGTTGCCGGCCGACGTAACTGACATCGTATAAGGGAATCTCGGCGGTGGTCAGAACGAACGGCAGCACGTTGCGGATGTCCTCAAAGTCCTCCCGCGACATGGATACCAGTTGCAGCGAGGACTGGGGGGCGAAGACTACGTTCTCCATGCGGCGGCCCTGATCGTCGAACAGCACGTCCCAGGTCTGCTCGAAGGTGCCGCCATCCTCGGGGGTGTCGATCTTGATCGTCTGGCGGTAGGTGTAGTTGTCGCGCGCAATCTTGAACTGGGTCTCACGAGCCGCGAACTTCTGGATGACTTCCTGCGAGGTAGTGCCGCTAGGCTGCGCCGGGTCGAGCGCGCCTTCGCCTTTCTGGGCGACCGCCGGCAGGCTCAGCAGCAACAGCGCGAGAACAGGCAGCAGCGTTTTCTGGTGGTGGCGCATAAGGCTTTTCAGGAATCTCGTGGTTAGATGGTGGAATGCGGCTGCAAGTTGCTGCTCCGCGGTTTGCCACCGGCCGCGCGTCTTTTTTCTAGGCATGGTCGGCGGCGGAGAGATGCGCCCCTCCTAGCAAAAGCAGTCCCGACAAGAACGCCCAGAACATCAGCGTGACCGAGATGGAGAACGGGCCATAGACCTCCGCGAAGTTCAGTTTGGGAAGCAGCAGGATGTAGAGGTACTTGGCGCCTTCCCAGAGCAGGCCTACCACGATGGCCGCCGGCAGCACCGCGCGCGCCGGGGTCTTGCCGTTGGGCAGCACCCAGTAGATCAGGAAAAAAATGACGATGGTGGTGACCAGCGCGCACGCCTTCATGATGACGAAGGTGGAAATACGGACGGGCAGGACTGCTTCGCCGTGGGTCATCCACATCAGGAGTGCGTGGTGCCCGGCGCTGAGGCCGATGGAGAGCAACGCCAGGCAGCCGCAGCCGAATGCCAGCCCCAGCGAGACCAGCAGGTTACCCAGATAGCTGCGGTTGTTCGGAAATCCCCAGATCCTGTTCAGCGCCACCTCCAGCGGCAGGAAGACGCCGGTCGAGGTGATGAGCAGGATCACCAGCGAAGCCACTGCCGCGCGCTGCCGGGCATAGATCAGCACATTGAGATTGCGGACGATAAACTCCTGGCCGGTAGGCAGGTAGTCGCGCAGCAGGGCAATCACGACTTCGTACATGGACTTGGAATGGAAGACGCGGCGGATCAGGGTGAGCAGCAGGACCATGAACGGAAAGAACGAAAGGATGGCGTTGGCGGCCACCGAGAAGGCAAAGGTATGGACCTCGAGGCGCATCAGGTATCCGGCGGTCAGCATCAGCCGCCGCACGAAGGGCACTGGCTTGAGTGGCGCAGCCGGCCGCTCGGCCGCCTTTGCGGCCGCTGCAGGCCGGGGCTCTGCCGGAGCGCTGGTGGGATTGCCGGACATCGATTCCATGCTAGCAGGAATGTTTGCGATTTGTGATTTGCACCAGGTCCGGGGCTATCGCAGCCGCAGATCGGGGAAATCGGGATCACCCATTGCCCCTAACCCTGCACGATTCACCAGGGTGGAGCAGGCCTTCAGGCCTGCATTAATGCGGCGCCTTGAGTTGCGGGCTTCAGCCCCTTGAGGTAGGTCTATAGTGCTCGGAGAACATGCACTCTGTCAGTACCTCAGCGGCTAAAGCCGAACGCCAGCGGCACTTCCATTATGCAGGGCTGAAGACCTGCTCCACCCAAATCGGTCCGACAGAACGAACAATGCAGGATAACCAACTCCATCACCAAAACGGCACCGGTGCGCATGTTCTCTCTTGAAAGAGCGTAAGTTCCTGAATATCATGCCGTCGGGTTCTCTTCCCGCAAGGGGACCTGGTTGTTTATCAGCGGATTTGGGTTGATTGTCTTGTACTTCGCAGTCGAGCTTCACGCAGGTAGAGGGTTGCTGAAGGTGGAGCGTGGTTGGAAGCAAACCATGCCATCGCCTTGCAGCCCCTTTTCATTGCGTACCGGCTGGAAGGCAAAGCAGCAGCCCATTCTCTTCCCGCCGGACCTGGTGGATCACGCGTTATGGGCGACCCAGGCGCCGGTCCGCCCGGGCGGCAGAGAGAATTCCATAACAGAGCTGAGGCGAAAGGAGTTTCTTTGTGAGAGAGAGGGGTACAGTGAAGTGGTTTAACGGTGCCAAAGGCTATGGTTTCATTCAACGGTCCACCGGCGAGGACGTGTTCGTCCATTTCTCCGCCATCCAGGAGAACGGATACCGCACGCTCAACGAGGGTGACACCGTGGAGTTCGACCTGCTGAAGGGCCCCAAGGGTTTCCAGGCAGCAAATGTGACCCGCGTCGTGTAGGTAATTAGCTCATCGCGGGAGCGATGGTGCCCCCCGCCCCAATCCGCTTCCGAGTGCCCCCTCCTGGCATGGCTGGGAGGGGTTTTTCATTGAGTACCAAGTACCAAGTACCGAGTCTCGGGTCTGCCTGGATTGGTCACTCGCTACTAGGTACTTGGTACTTTCCCAGCGCCCATTCCGCATGTTCGGCCACCACGCGATCCGGATCGTGGACTAGTTGCTCGAGCAGCGGCACGAATCCGCGCTCGCCGCTGTTGCCCATCGCTACCACCGCGTTCCGCCGCAGGCCGGAACGCTTGGCGCGCCGGATCGGCGAACCGCGGAAAGCGTTGCGAAAGTCCTCGTCGGAGAGGTTCGCCAGCCACGCCAGCGCAGGGTGGAAGCGCTCCGGTTGCGGAGCGACTTCCGGTGCAGAGGAAGCGGGAGCCTTGCGGTTCCAGGGGCAGACGTCCTGGCAGATGTCGCAGCCGAAGACGTGGTTTCCCAGGCCCGGGCGCAGCTCTTCCGGGACCGCGCCGCGCTTCTCGATGGTGAGGTACGAAATGCAGCGCGTGGCGTCCAGTTCGTGGGGAGCTACGAATGCCTGGGTCGGGCAGGCGTCAAGGCAGCGTGTGCACGAGCCGCAGCGGTCCGCTGCCGGCAGGTCCGGAGCCAGCTCCAGCGAGGTGAGGATCACGCCCAGGAACAGCCATGAGCCCGCCCGCTGGTTGATCAGGCAAGTGTTCTTCCCGATCCATCCTACCCCGGCATAGGCGGCAAAGACGCGCTCGACCACTGGTCCGGTATCGACGTAGCAGCGGGTCTGGAGCGCCGGATCGGCGGCTTCCTCCCGCAGGCGAGCTTCCACGCGACGCAAGCGTTCCATGACCACTTCGTGATAGTCGGCGTCTCCCCAGGCATAGCGCGAGATCCATCCTCGCTCGGGATCATGGCACTCGGTTGAGCGGGGATGGGCGGTGTTGTAATTCAGCGCGCAGACGATCACCGAGCGCGCCCAGGGAGCCACGTGCTCGAGCGCCGCGCGCTTGAGACGCCCCTGGTGGTCGCGGGATTCGAGGTAGGCCATCTCGCCGGCGCGTCCAGCGGCAATCCAGTCGGAGAAGAAGCGCAGTTCGCGCGAATCGCCGAACCGCGCCGGGGCAATACCGGCCAGATCGAAACCGGCTTCGGTGGCGGCTGCTTTGACTAGGGCTTCGAGTTGGGCGACAGAATTCGACATCCCCGCACAACATCAGGCAGCGTGGCTGCGCTCGTAGCCGACGGCGGCGTAGTAGACCGCGCGCTCGAAGAACTGGTCCAGGAGTTGCAGCATCTCCAGCTCGCCGAAGACTTCGCTGGGCCGCTCGATGGCGGCTTCGCGGTTGAGGAAGTCAAACAGATTGTCCTTCACCAGCAGGATGGCCCAGATGAGCTGGCTGAGCAGCACCCCCTGGCGGCAGCGCAGGCCGCCGATTTCCAGGTAGCGCTGCTCCACGTCGGCTTCCTGCTTGGTGATCAGCCACTGTCCCAGGTGGTGGTAGATCTCGTAGACCCGCTGTCGCAGGTCGTCAGGTGGGACCTTGTCGACGTAGTTGCGGGTCTTCTCCGCCTGCCTGGTCCTGTCCAGAAGAGACGCTGCCAGACCGTCGGAGTGGGTTTCGATCAGGCGCACCAGGCGTTGCGCAGCCAGCATGAAAGAGCCTCCCGTCAGAAACGCATCGCATGAGGCTATGCTGGTGGCAGGCGGACGGTCAACCCAACAGCCTTATTGACGATATGCCATAAGTAGCATATTATACGGTTTTGAATGGCTCCGCCGGACACGAAACCCGCGCCCAAGCCGGTCACGTGGATGGGGGATTCGTTGCAAGCAGTCAGGAGCTTTCCGCCGGCAGTTAGAGACGAAATCGGTTTTGCACTTTACCAGGCGCAGACCGGTAACAAACACGTGAATGCAAAGCCACTGAGGAGTTTGGGCCCGGGTGTATTGGAAATTATCTCCGACCATCGGGGCGACACGTTTCGAGCGGTCTATACCGTGAGGCTGGCAGCCAAGGTTTATGTGCTGCACGCTTTTCAAAAAAAATCGAAGACCGGAATCGCCACGCCGAAGGCAGAGATGGAGCTGGTAAAACGGCGGCTTAAACACGCTGTCGAATTGCACGCGGCGCAGGAGGACTGAGAATGTCTCAGCGCGACCATATTGAGGGCAGTGGGAACGTCTTTGCCGACTTGGGGATTGCCCGGGCGGAAGAAGCGCTGGCGAAGGCCGAGCTGGCGCAGAAGATCATTGACATAGTCCGCAATCGGCGGCTCACTCAGGTTCAAGCCGCCAAACTGCTGGATGTGGATCAGCCAAAGATTTCAGCCCTTACTCGTGGGCGTCTTTCTGGTTTTTCCATTGAGCGGCTATTGCGGTTCCTGATGCTTCTGGGGCACGACATCGAAATCACCGTCAAGTCCCGCCCGCGCTCGCGCTCTCGTGCCCGCTTGCTCGTGGCTTAGTGGCTCACGGGATCAGTGGTGTGCTCTTGTTCGGCCGGATGTACCTTCGGCTTGCTAGATTCCCAGTTTCTTGACTTCCTCGTTGTAGTACTTGCGGTAGAGGATGTCCCACTCCTGGGTGCCCTCCAGGATGGTGCGCTTCTGGCTCTCGATCTTCTGGCGGGCGGCGGCGTCAATCCTGGCCTCGGCTTTGAGCACCTCTTCCAGGATGCGGCGGACTTCCAGGCGGACGGCATTGCGATCCTCAACGAACTTGACCGTCTCCAGCGCGGTCAGGGCGTCGGTGACGCTATGGGCCAGCTTGTTGAGTTTGTCGCGGCTGAGCCGCAGGCCCGAGTTGCGCTCGATCTCCGGCAGTCTCACCATGTGCGGGCTTGGATGATAGCATGCCGACCGGGGCGTTTTCCTGCCGCACCCGGGGTCCCGAAACGGCCCTCACCAAAGGTGCCAGTCCCAGGATGTACTCCGGCGGTGCTCTTCTCGGCCATTTGGCCCTTTCCTCCGCCGCCAATCCGGATAAGAATAGGGAGGACAGAATGCTCCAATGAGACACGGGTCCACTCCCGAAGCGGGCGGCCCTGGCCGGCGTTGCCGCCTGCCCGAGCTTTCTCGGCCGTACTCCACCGAATCGGATCCTATCCAGCGGTTGCTGGCCTTCGCCTACGTGCAGGCGCAAAAGACCCATCAGGAAGCCGAAGAAGAGCTGCGCAAGGACGCCGGTACCCTGTCGGCGGTGCTGGCGGCGCAGAGCCAGCTCGCAGCCGCGCACCTTGACCTGGAGCAATCGCTGGAGTTCATCGCCGACGGAGCGCGCCGCCTTACCGGCGCCGGCGGCGCCGCCATCGCCCTGCGCGAGGGCCGCAAGGTGGTCTGCCGCGGGCGCTCCGGTCTGATCGCGCCCGACCTGGGGGCGTGCCTGAATCCGGAGTCCGGCATCTCCGGCGAGTGTCTAAGCAGCGGCGAGGTTCAGCTCTGTGATGATACGGAGCGCGACCGCCGTGTCGACGTCTGGGTGTGCCGCAACCTGGGGATGCGTTCCATCCTGGCCGTGCCCTTGCGCCGCCAGGAGGACGTGCTCGGCATCATCGTGGTTTTTTCCGGATGGGCCGGGGTCTTCGGCGAGCGCGACATCCGCGCCCTCAAGCTGCTCGCCGGGCTGGTGATCGAGGCGCTATGGTCGCACGAAGTCCACCGGCGGCAAGCTCCTGCACCCCAGCCGGTCAGGAGGTTGGAAGCTCCTGAGCCCGCGGCCGAGGCCCTTGCCGCCGACCTGGGTCAGATTCTCGAAGCGGCCGCCGTGCCCGCTCTGTTCGAGCCCGCCCTGTCGGCGCCGGAGATTGAAGAAATTCTGGCTTCGCTGGAGCGGCCGGCGGCGACGCGGGCGGCAGCGGTCGAGGCCGAACTGCCGGCCCCGGAGTTCGCTGTACTCGCAAGCGCCGAACCCCGGCGCATCGGGCGGACGCTGGCGATCCTCGCTGTTGCCATTGCAGTTCTAGCCGGCGCCACCGGGGCGGTGTTGTGGCGCGGTGCGGCTCTGCGAGAGCTTTTCCATCTCAAACCAGCGGCGGTTGCGCCCCGCACCACTACGCCTGCTCCCAAGGTGACTCCAGCGCCGGAGACGCCCAGCCCGGCGACGAGTGCGGCACCGCCGGCCATCGCCGCGCCCGAGGCCGCATCGGGTTCAGCGCCCGCCGCCGGCCCCTCGCAACTGCTTTCCATCCGCTCCTGGTCGAAGCCGGAGGGCACCACCATCGCCCTGTTCCTCGAAGCTCCGGCGCGCTGGGAGGCAGGCGCGCTGAGGGATCCCGAGCGCATCTATTTTGACCTGGAGAACACGCAACTGGCGCCGGAGATGTTGGGGAAATCGCGCGAAGGCCTCGCCATCCAGGTGGATGACGCGCTGGTGAAGCGTGTCCGAGTCGGCATGCGCGAGAGCTCGGCGGTGCGCATTGTCATCGACCTGGCGGCGCCGGCTGAATACTCCGCCGTGCTTTCTCCCACCGAGCCTTACCGGCTGATGATCGTGATCCGCGGTGTGCCGGCGCCGAGCAGCGCACCCGCGAAGCCGGAACCGGCGCCCTCGAAGAAAACACCGGGCGCGGAGCCACGAACGTCCGCACCCGGCGCTGCCCTGAACCGCCGCCCGAAAATCGTCATCGATCCCGGCCATGGCGGCGCCGAGGACGGCGCCATCGGTCGCGGCGGCCTGAAAGAAAAAGACCTGACGCTGGAGATCGCGAAGCGGCTGGGCGGCCTGCTTTCCAACCGCCTGGGAGCGGAGGTGGTCTACACTCGCACCAGCGACCTCACCGTCGCGCTCGATGCTCGGGCGGCGATCGCCAACCAGGCCGGTGCTGACCTGTTTATCTCCATCCATGCCAACTCGAGCGACGACCCCGGCGCGCGTGGGGTAGAGACCTACTACGTGGCCAATACGCCTTCTCCGGCCGCGGCTTCCAAGGCGGACGCGCTGAAGCCGGTGGCGGAGGAACGCAAGCTGAGCGAGTCTCACAAACTTGCCGTGGACGTGCAGCAGGCGCTCTACCACGCTTTCGGCGGCGAGAAGGGCGTGCTGAATCGCGGCGTGAAGCAGGCGCCGTTCGTGGTGCTGCTCGACGCGGACATGCCTTCCATCCTGGCCGAGGTGGCGTTTGTCACCAGCCCCGCCGACGAGCACAGGCTGAGCACGGCGGAAGGGCGGGAGGCGGTTGCGGACGCGCTTTGCCGCGGCGTCGCCCGCTATCTCGCGGCAGCCAAGCGGAACAAGGTGGTCGCCACGCTCGGAGCCAGCACAGGACAGTAGGCCCAGGATTGAGTCATTGAGCCATTGAATCATTGAGCCATTAGGTCGCCGGTTTCCAATGACCCAATGACTCAATGAATCAATCTGCTACAGCACGGCCTTGTACTTGCGCACCAACTCGCCCTTCACCTTTTTGAACATCTCCTGGTAGCTGGCGCCGCTCTTGCGCATTTCTTCGGAGTACTGCTCCAGGATGGCGCGCACTTCGTCGTTGATGCGGTCTTCCAGGCTCATCTCTTCGAGCAGCGCGGAGTGGATCCGCTGCAGCGTGGCCGGCTCGGCCGTGGTCTCGATGAACTCGCCTTTGATCAGTTGCTTGGTGACCTCACGGGCCATGTAGCCCACGTATTCTTTGGAGAGGATCATGGTGCGCGTCCCACAGGGATTGGTGGGACAAAAAGAATACCACAGGGGTTTAGGGCATGGCCGGTGCCGAGGATTGAGTCATTTGGCCATTGAGTCATTGAGCCATTGAAGAACTCTGACCGGCCATCCTCTCAATCACTCAATGGCCCAATGGCTCAATGGTTCAATCCGGTTTGACCCTCGCCGCCACGCGTGGTAGCTTTAGCCGCTTGCCGCCCGCACGCGCGCGGTATCTCTCGCTGTCGAGGCAATCATGGAAGCGCTGGGAATGATCGAAACCAAGGGCCTGGTGGGATCCATCGAGGCGGCCGATGCCGCCGTTAAGGCCGCCAACGTCATCCTGGTTCACAAGGAATACATCGGAGCCGGCTACGTCACGGTGATGGTGCGGGGCGACGTGGCCTCGGTCAAAGCCGCCACCGACGCCGGCGCCGCCGCCGCCCGCCGCGTCGGCGAGCTGGTGGCCGTGCACGTCATCCCGCGCCCGCACGGCGATCTCGATGCGGCCATGCCCATGCTCACCGGCAAAGCCGGTGCAGCTAAAAAGGGCTCGCTCGGCTAGGCTAACAGATTGAGTCATTGCGCCATTGAGTCATTGAGCCATGCCAGCCCAGGTTTTCAATGACTCAATCACCCAATGACTCAATGACTCAATCCTGTGTCTGCTCTTCCCCAATCCGCCGCTAACCGAGACGACCGCTCCGTCGCTGAAGCCCGCGAGCTGATCGAGCGCGCCTACAACGCCTTTCTCGAATACCAGCATTTCACCCAGGAACAGGTGGACCGCGTCATCGACGCCTTGGCTGCCGCGGCCACGGCAGCGGCGGAAAAGATCGCGCGGCTTGCGGTCGAGGAGACCGGCTACGGCGTCTTCGCGGACAAGATGCAGAAGAACCTGTTCTCCTCCGAGCGCGTGTACCAGGCCCTCTGCGGGATGAAGACGGTGGGCATCGTGCGCGAGGACCGCGAGTTGGGCATCATCGAAGTGGCGGCGCCGGTGGGCGTGGTGGCGGCGGTGCTGCCCTCCACCAACCCCACCTCCACGGCCATCTACAAGATTCTGATCGCGCTCAAGGGCCGCAACGCCATCGTGCTCAGCCCGCATCCCACGGCGTTCCGTTGCACCTGCGAGATTACCAGCATCATGCGCGACGCGGCCATCAAGGCGGGAGCGCCCTCGGACGTGATTTGCTGCTTCTCCACCCCCACGCTGGCCGGCACGCAGGAGCTGATGAAGCATCGGCGCACCAGCGTGATCCTGGCCACCGGCGGGATGGGGATCGTGCGCGCAGCCTACAGTTCGGGCAAGCCGGCCTTCGGCGTCGGCCCGGGCAACGTGCCGGCGTTCATCGACCGCAGTGCCGACGTGAAGAAAGCCGTGGCCGACGTGGTCTTCGGCAAGACGTTTGACAACGGCACCATCTGCTCGTCCGAGCAGGCGATCGTTGCCGAGGAGGCGATCCGCGATCAGGTGACCGAGGAACTGAAGCGCAACGGCGCGCACTTCCTCTCCGAAGACGAGATTCAGCGCCTCGGCCGCGACATGGTCAACCTGGAGCAGCACACCATTAATCCCAAGTTTGTGGGCAAGTCGGCGCAGCGCGTCGCCGAGCTGGCGGGATTCAAAGTGCCGGACGGTACGCGCGTGCTGGTGGCGCCGCTGAAGGGCGTGGGGCGCGAGCATCCGCTTTCGGCGGAGAAGCTCTCACCGGTGCTGGCGCTCTATTTCACGCGTGATCGCAGCGCCGGATTCGATACCTGCCTGGCGCTGCTGCGCTTCGGCGGACTGGGACACACGTGCGTGATCCACGGCCGCGACGATGCCGTGATCCGCGAGTACGGACTGAAGATGCCGGCGGGGCGAATTGTGGTGAACAGCCCGGCGCCGCAGGGATCGACCGGCTCCTCAACCAATCTCTTTCCGGCCATGACGCTGGGCTGCGGCGCCGTCGGCGGCAACATCACCTCCGACAATATTTCGCCCATGCATCTGATCAATCTGCGACGGGTAGCCTACGAGGCTCGCCCGGTCACGCAGAAAGAAGTCGCGCTGGTAACCGGAGTTGCAGCGCCGGATACCGTAGCCACCGCGTGCGCTTGTCAGGCCGGACAGAAAGACGAGGGTGTTCCGCTTGCTGCCAGCGGCACACCGGATCGCGTGGCTGTAGCCCATGCGATCGAGCGCTTCCTGGCGAAGAAAGCGAGTAAGCCCGCGCCTGCTGCTGCTGTTCCGGCCCCGAAGCCAGCGCCAACGCCGGCCGTGGCGCCGCCGGTCTCCCGCCCCAAGCCGCGTCCGGTGGACTTTGTGAGCGAGGAGGAGATCCGCGCCGCGCTTAAGCGCAAAGAGAAGATCCTGATCGGCAGCAAGACCATCATCACCCCCGCCGCGCGCGATCTTGCGGCGCAGCACGACGTGTTCACCATCGCAGAGTGATTGGTAGTAGTCTATTGTGAACGTTCCCCCTCTCCCCCTTCATCAGCGGTCACGATTGCTAGATATGGCGGTTTCAGCTCGAGCACCGCGTTGACGCGCCGCATGGGGACCGTGCCCCCCGGCCGGATGAGGTATTCGCCACGGGTCGGGACCCTCTCTTGACACCAAGGGCCTTTGTTCGGGGAAAACCACTCCACGGCGGGTGCTTGGAACGATTCGACTGGGTATATGACTCGCTGGACGACGAATGCAGACGCCAGACTCTTGCCAGGACGGAACGGATGCGGAACTCTGACTCCGCTCGGCATTGGCCGCCACTCCGTGTCCTCCATCCCCACGAACCGGTATCTCCGGCAATCGATCGGACTATTCAGGGTTCCGTCCCTGGCTGGATCGACGGCCCCACGCCCTTCCGAGCAGAACACGAACACGGCACTCCGTTCGGCAACCGATAATTCTTGGTGCCAATCGTTGAGCATTGGGCGGTGCTGGAAGGACCACAACGTCCATCCGTTTGTCTCGATTTCGGCCCGCTTCCGCGCGATGATTTCTTTTTGAGTCTCCCGGCCATGTGGCCCGAAGGGATGCCAAAATGCAATGTCGAATGTTGCGTAGCTCATGTCCCGTCCCTCCACCATCGGGAAGAATCACACTACACCCGTATCGCCACCGTTAAAAGGCAATGGGACACCACCGACTGATCGCCGTCTGGACACATCGCCCTTCCGAGAGTAGCGTAGAATACTCATCGAAGCGCCACTCACCATGCCGGACGATCTCACCAACCTGAAAGACGACATGATCGCCTTCACCGAAGGCCACGGCATGCTGCGCTTCCACGCCTACGTGGGCGAGGAAGTGCCTAGCGTGATGTGGGACTCCAGCGACAATCCCGAGAGCTGGAAGGATTTCGTCGAGCTGGCCAAGCATGCCGGCGCCACCTTCCTCACCATGAGCGACGTGGTGCTGGAGAAGGAAGACCTCGATTTCCTGGTGGACCGGCTGAAGAACGGCGCCTATCCCGACGAAGAGGACATCGAGGAAGCGCGCTGGCTGCGCACCTACATCGGCAAGACCGGCTTTGTGCAGCTCGGCTGGCCGCACCAGGGCACGGTGTTTCTCTTTGAGTCCTCCACCGAGTGGTACGACCGCTACCAGCGCCTGGTGGACATGGCCGAGGAGTATGGCGGCATCGTCTTCGACGAGCCCGACGCGGACGACGAGCACTGACCCGTGCGCTGGACCCTGAAAGCGGCCGACGAATCCCTCGTCAGCCGCCTGGTTTCCGAAGCTAAGCTCGATCCGCTGGTGGCCCGCCTGCTCGCGGTGCGCGGCGTGCGCGGTCCCGAAGAAGCCGCTCGCTTTCTCCATCCCTCGCTCGCACACCTGAACTCTCCCTACCTCATGCTGGGCATGAAGACAGCGGTCGAGCGACTGCGGGCGGCCATCGAGCGCAAAGAGAAGGTACTGATCTACGGCGACTACGACGTGGACGGCACCACCGCCGTCGTCATCCTGAAAGCTGCCATCGAGCTTTGCGGCGGCGTGGCCGATTTCCACGTGCCGCACCGCATCCGCGAAGGCTACGGCATGAAGGACGAGGTGATCGAGCGCGCGGCGGCCGAGGGTGTGCGGCTGATCATCAGCGTGGATACCGGCATCCGCGCCTTTGCCGCGGCGGAAACCGCGCGCCGCGTGGGTGTGGACCTGATCGTCACGGACCATCACCTGCCGGAGGTGGACCAGGGCGTGCCGGGAGCGCTGGCCGTGCTCAACCCCAACCAGCCGGGTTGCACGTATCCCTGCAAGGAGCTGTGCGGGGCCGGGGTGGCGTTCAAGATCGTGCAGGCGCTTTTGGAAGAGAGCGGTCGCGCGCGCCTGCTGCCGTCGTTCCTGAAGATGGTCGCCATTGCCACCGTGGCCGATGCCGTGGACCTGGTTGGCGAGAATCGGGTGATCGCGCGCCTCGGCCTCGATGGATTGCGCCATGCCGTCAACCCGGGGCTAAAGGCGCTGATTGCGGTGTCGGCGCTCGATTCCGGGCAAGCCATCAACTCCGGTGACGTGGCGTTTCGCCTGGCGCCCCGCATCAATGCCGCCGGACGCATGGACGTGGCGCAGGACGTGGTCGAGCTGTTCTCCACGCGCGACAACGCACGCGCCCGCGAACTGGCCGAGCATCTCGACCGGCTCAACGCCGAGCGCCAGGCGGAAGAGCAGCGGATCATGGCGGAGATCCACGAGCGCCTGGATAGCGATGCCGCGCTGCGTGAGCGCTACTGCATGGTGATCGACGGTGAGGGATGGCATCGCGGCGTGATCGGCATCTGCGCCACACGGGCGATGGAACGAACTGGACGCCCGACTCTTGTTGTCGCGCGCGATGGCGAGGAGGCGCACGGGTCGGGACGGTCCATCGACGCGTTTCACCTGCTGGATGCGCTCGAATCCTGCGCCGGCCTGTTCACCCGTTTTGGCGGGCACGCGCGCGCCGCAGGATTCGCGCTGCCGTCGGAGCGTCTGCCCGAGTTGTGCGAGGCGCTCGACCGCTACGCGCGCGCCCGGCTCGCGCCCGCCGACTTCGAGCAGGCCCTGGCCGTAGATGCGGAACTCGGGCTCGAGCAGATCACGCCGCAGTTCCACGCGCTGCTTGAGCAACTGCGCCCCTTCGGCATGGGCAATCCCGAGCCGGTGTTTGCTGCCCGTGGCGTGCGCCTTGGACTGCCTCCGAAAGTGCTCAAGGAAAGGCATCTGCGGCTGCGCGTGGTGAAGGAGACGCCCGGCAACAACGGCCGCGCTCAGTTCCACGCCTTCGATGCCATGGGCTGGCGGATGGTGGAGCGCACGGAGAAAGAGCCGCTGGTCGCCGGCGACGTGCTGGACATCGCCTTCACGGTGGAGAAGAACTCGAATCCCGAGTTCGCCGGGATACGGCTGTCGTTGCGAGATTACGCGATGGCGGCAAAGGCTGCTGTGCCCAGCGCCTGAGGGCCTCGGGCGAGGCGGCGGTGCTCGGTGCGGAATTCAATTGGTCCGCATAACAGATCGGTCGGGCTGGTTGCCGATGCTAATAGCCTATTTGGATGAAGCAGGACACGAAACCAAAGACATGGTGATTGTCGCTGGCTTCTTGGGTAGCGAGAACCAATGGGAATTGTGCGGATCGGTGTGGCGCAGGGGGTTGGGTAGGCACCGAGCACTGCACATGAAAAGGCTAAAATGGGCCGAGGAGGAGAACGAAATCAGGACACTGCTCGCTCGGTTAGGGCCGATCCCGCATGAATGCGGGCTTACGGCTTTGCTTGGTGCTGCTAAGGTGTCGGATTATCAAGACTTGGTGGATGGAAACCCTGCACAAAAGCTATTGAAAGGTTATTACATCTCGTTGGTTGCCATCCTTGATGCGGCGCTTAAGAATATTCCCAAAGACGAACGGCTGAGGCTTGTGTCTGAACAGCAAGATCAGTACGCGTTCCGGGCCGGTCTGATATTCAATTCTTATAAACACGCTCGCACCACATCGGACCAGTCGAAGTTGGCCGAAATCGCTTTCGTTCCGAAGGATGCCTGCGCACTTACCCAGCCTGCCGACTACTTAGCCTACGCCCTTTTGCAGCTATATCGTGATCCGAAATCGAAGAAATCGCAATTGTGCGAACCCATTCTAAGAAATACAAGGCCAGCATTCGGAAACATAGTGTATGGTGAGAAGGCGCGCACGTTGGTTCGCAACACCGTGGAGAAAAACCGTAAACTCTTGGAAGTTATGGGGCACCTGTTGTGAAGCGCTTCAGCCCGCGTGTTTTGTTCTGGAGTTGTGTTCTCGCCGGCTGCATTCTGGCGGCCGAATTGATTTACGTGTTCAATGCGAAGCCGGCGGCGATTCGCCAGTCCAGCGTCCCAGCAGGGACCACGCTGCAGGTAATACCTGACCCGGAACGCCCGCCAGCCGCCACGCCCACGCCCGCGCCCAAAGCCGCTAGCCGTCGCGACAGGGGCCGCGACATGGGTATGATTGTAGTCGCGGTGATCGTGGGCGGCTGGCTGGCAATCAACCTGATCGAGTTTCTTTACGGATTGGTCGTCGGCCTGGTGGCGATGTTTGTGGATGACGTGAAGCGGCACCTTTCTCACTGAGCGCCGAATCCCGAGTTCGCCGGGCTCAGGCTGTCGTTGCGGGATTACGCGATGGCGGCGAAGACCGCGGCGTCCAGCGCGTGAGGACAGCAGGGCGACGGCGCTACAAGCCAACAGCATTAAGCTTCAGGCGAATTCGAGTCGCTTGAGCTTGATGCGGTCGGCACGGACGTGGGCAAGGTCGTAGTGGGCCTGCTGCGTAAGCCAGCTTGCGGCGCTGCCGCCGAAGACCTTCGACAAGCGCACGGCCATTTCCGGGGAAATCCCCCGCTTCCCGTTCACCAGTTCGGACAGCGTGGTGCGCGTCACTCCGAGAGCGGCGGCGGCGCGGGTGATGGTCAAGCCCAGAGGCTCAATGCACTGGCGCAGGACCAAGCCGCCGGGGTGTGGGGGATTCTTCATTGGCACGGTTCAGTTTCACTTCAGGGATAATCGCATGTCAACCGGCTGCGGGGGCGAGACGCCGGCGCTACAGGCCAACAGCCAACGGGCTGTCAAAAATCGTAGCTGTCGATGGTAGCCGCCACCCCGGTTCCGTTCTGCGCGCTTGGCTCCACGCGGACTACCGTGCCCTTGCACAGCACACGAGCGGCTTTTGTGCCGGTGATCTCGGCGGGCAAAATCATGCTGAAGCTGATCGGTGCGGAGGGTTGCAGCCAGCCGGCATGGGTGTAGAAGAAGACGCCTCGGGCGCTCACGTCGCGCGTAAGACTGCGAGACTCGGCGCTCATCGGGATGCCCTCAATAAAGATCGGGAACTGGAGGGAAAAACGCTGTTGGACCCGTCTCTCAAGCTCGTGCATATTCGCTTGGCCTGGTTCGCTGGATTGTAGACGGGGCGCGATGGCAGCCTAGATAAAACCGCACTGGAACGGTAGTGCCACGGAAGGTACGTCCTGCGGCCCTTCGCGTAAGATAGAACGCAGATGCCCCTGGACCCCAAACGCCTGCGCCGATGGTTTGCGGCAGCGGCTGTCTTCGTGGCCGCGATCTCGTTCGCCTACTACCTTTACGGACGCATTCACGTGTGGCGCGTGGTTGAGCGAGCGCCCGGCAAGATGGGGGTCGAAATCCAGCAGAGCACGCAGGGCTTCACCTTGTCGAAGTCCGAAGCCGGGCGGACGATCTTCACCGTGCATGCCTCCAAGGCGGTGCAATACAAGGAGGGCGGCCGAGCCGACTTGCACGACGTGAGCATCCTGGTGTACGGCCGCCGCTCCGACCGCTTCGACCAGATCCACGGCGATAATTTCGAATACGACCCCAATTCCGGGGACATCATCGCCCACGGCGATGTGGCCATCGACCTGGAGGGGGATGCGCAAGGCCCGGTCCGTCCCGACCAGGCGACGCCGGTAGAGCTAAAGAATCCCATTCATCTAAAGACGAGGGGCCTGAGGTTCAATCAGAAGACGGGCGCCGCCGAGACCCGCGAGAAGGTCGATTTCCGCACTGCGCAGGCGGCCGGCAGCGCGGTGGGCGCCAGCTACGATTCGAAATCGAACACGCTGACGCTAGCCTCCCAGGTGCACGTCGAAACGCTGGATGGGGCAACGATCCTGGCGCGGCATGCGGTGGTCACGCAGAACCCGCGGCGGGTGGTGCTGGAGGCGGCGCGCGTCGAGCGGCCCACCTCCGATATCGACGCCGACCAGCTCACGTTGTTCCTGCGCGACGACAACACCGTCTCCCGCATGGCCGCCACCGGCGAGGTGCGCGGGACTACCCGCAGTGAAAACCCGGCCCGCGTCGAGGCTGCCCAGGGCGACTTCGCGCTGGGGCCGAAGAACCAGCTCCAGTCGGGCGTGCTCTTCGGGGGAGTGAAGTTCCAGCAGGAGGGGCCGTCACCCTTTCACGGTACCGCCGGACGCGCCACCCTGGCCTTCGGCCCTAAGAATGTCCTTACCCAGGTTCAAGCGAGGGAAGGTGTGCGGATCATCCAGGACCAGCGCGCGACCGCCAGCCAAGCGGCGCAATCGGTCGAGATGGCCTCGGATGCGCTCGACTTGTTTCTCGCCGACGAGCGGCTGGAGCACGGCGCGACCGGCGGCGCCGCCCGCATCACGGTGCGCCCGCAACCACCCACCGCATCGCAGGGCGATACCGTCATCACCGCCGGGCGCTTCGACATGAGCTTCGGCGCGGACAACCGTCTGCGCGCGCTGCACGGCGAGCCGGACGCCAGAATTGTGGGCTCGACGCCGGGACAGCCGGACAAAGTGAGCACCAGCCAGACCCTGGACGTGGCTTTCAATCCCGGCGAAGGCGGTATCGCAAGCGTGGTCCAGCAAGGCAATGTGCGGTACAACGACGCGCAGCGCAGCGCCTCCGCCAACCAAGCACACTACACGCCCGGCGATGAGAACCTGGTGCTGACCGGTTCGCCGCGCTGGACGGAAGCCGGCGGCGCGACCACCGCTCGTGTGCTCAAACTGAATCGGCGCACGGGCGACGCTTTTGCAGAAGGTGAGGTCAAGACCACCTACCGGGAAACGCGGCCGCAGCCGGGTGGGGCGCTGCTGGGTGGCTCCGAACCCATTCACGTGACCGCCAACAGCATGACCGCCAGCCGCCAGACCAGCACCGCGATTTACTCCGGCTCGGCGCGCCTGTGGCAGGGGAGCAACATCATAGAGGCGCCGGTGATCGAGTTCGACCATGCTAACCGCCTGCTGAAGGCCAAGGGCGCCGGGCAGCCGGTCTCGACCGTCTTCGTCCAGAACGACGGCGACAGCAAAGGGACGCCGGTCACCGTAACCTCCTCCTCGCTGACCTACTCCGACCCGCAGCACCGGGCAGTTTTCCAAGGGGCGGTGTTGCTTAAATCAACAGACGGGACGGTGAGTACCGACAATGCCGACGTCTTGCTCAAGCCCAAGGGCCAAAGCGCCGCGCAGGGCATTTCCGATGCCACCCAGATTGAGGAAATCGTGGCCCGAGGCCACGTTGTGGTGCAGCAGCCTTCCAGAAAAGCAGTTGGAAATACAATGACTTACACGGCAGCGGACGGGAAGTATGTTCTGAGCGGCGGTCGCCCTAGCATTTTTGATGCCGAACACGGCCTAACCACCGGCGATTCGTTGACTTTCTACAGTCGCGATGATACGGTGCTGGTAGGTAGTGGAAGTACCACTCGCACCGTCACCCAGACCCACACGGGCAAGTGAATGCAAACCCTGGCCACCGACGAGATCAGCAAGTCGTACCGCGGCCGCAGGGTGGTCAATGGGGTCAGTCTTCGCATCAGCCAGGGGGAAGTAGTTGGCCTGCTGGGTCCGAACGGGGCCGGCAAGACCACCAGCTTCTATATGATCGTGGGGCTGGCGCCGCCGGATACCGGACGAGTGCTGCTCGACGATGACGACATCACCGACGTGCCCATGTACCTGCGGGCGCGCAACTGTGGCATCAGCTACCTGCCTCAGGAGCCTTCGGTCTTTCGCAAGCTGACGGTCGAGGAGAACATCCTGGCGGTGCTGGAGGCGCAACCCATCTCCTGGCACGAGCGCCGGGAGCGGTTGGAAAAGCTCATCGATCAACTGGGGTTGGGGGTGATCCGCAAGAATCGGGCCTACGCGCTCTCCGGAGGCGAGCGGCGGCGGGTCGAGATTGCCCGCTGTCTGTGCATCTCGCCCTCGTTCATCCTGCTGGACGAGCCATTTTCCGGGATCGACCCCATCGCCGTGCTGGACTTGCAGAAGATCATCTTCGACCTGAAGGCCAGCGGAATCGGAGTGCTGGTGACCGATCACAACGTGCGCGAGACCCTCTCGGTCACCGACCGCGCCTACATTATCAACGAGGGACGTATCTTCCGGACAGGTACTCCCGAGCAGTTAGGCAACGACCCCGAGGTCAAGCGGGTCTATTTAGGCGAGAGTTTCTCGCTGGTTTAGCAAGATGGCAGAGGTAATCGCCCGGTCTCTTGGTGTTGGGTACTGTAGTCATCTAGGCTGCAACGCCCAGGTAGGTTACAACAGGAATAGGGAAGCTTTACTCACGCGATGGTCTTACTCCAGCCCAGACTGAACCTGAAGGTCACCCAGAAGCAGATCCTTACCCCGGGTCTGGTGCAGATGGTCAGCGTCCTGGCGCTGAACAAGCTGGAACTCCGGGACATGATCACCGCCGAGATGGTGGAGAACCCGGTATTGGAAGAGCTGGAATCGTCGATCCCGCTGCTGGACGAGGTGGCCGGCCGGGAAGAAGAGCGGGAGCGCGATCCTTCCCGGGCGGCCGACGAGCCGGTGCTGGAAGGGGAGAAGAAAGACCCCTTCGAGGAGATCGACTTTGGGACTTTCTTCCAGGATTACTTGGACCCTGGTTATCGCAGCCCGGCTTCCGAGGTTATTGAGCGACCTTCTTTCGAGAATTTCCTTTCCCGCCCCAGCACCTTGACCGACCACCTGATGTGGCAACTGGGAGCGATCAGCGTGTCCCCCGAGGTGCATGAGGCCGGCGAACTGGTGATCGGCAACCTGAATGAAGACGGATATTTGATCGCCAGCGACGAAGAGCTGCTGGGCCGGCCCACGCAGCCGGGAGAAAAGGCGGAGACGAGCGAGGCCGTGATTCCCGAGATCGCCGCCCAGGCGGAGTCGGATGCCCTGGACGCCGCCAGCATGCTGGGCAGCGCAAGCCCGCTCGAGGAAGCCGCCGCCATCTTCGATCTTGAGACCGAGACCACCGGCATCGCTGTAGAAGAAGCGGTCGCCGAGCCTATCGAACTGGTTGCGCTCGAGGCCGCGGTGAGCGCGCCCGAACCGGCCGCAAAAGTGGAACGCAAGGTATTGGAGTTCCCGAATCCCGGCTTCACCCGCGACGACCTGCACCAAGCCATCGAGTTGGTGCGGCAAATGGATCCGGTGGGGGTGGCGGCCCGCGACCTGCGCGAGTGCCTGCTTGCCCAGCTCAAGTACCAGCAGCATTTCCGCAAAACCCACGGGCTCAACGGCGAGACCGAACAGGCGCTCGCGGATGCCGTCGTGATCGTGGGCGAGCACCTGCGCCCGCTGCAGAACAAGCAGTACCGCGAGATCTCCAAGGCCATCGGGCGGCCGCTGGAGGCGGTGATGGCCGCCCTGGACTACATTAAGACACTGGACCCGCGGCCCGGGTTGCGCTACAACCGCACCGACGCGCGCTTGATCGAGCCGGACGTGGCTTTCGTCAAGCAGGGCGACGAGTGGGTGGTGGTGATGAACGATGAAGATGTACCGCAGCTTCGTCTGAATCCCGCCTATAAGCGTTTGCTCAGCCGCGATGCCGCCGAGAAGGACGTCCGCACCTATGTCAAGGAGCGCTACAAGTCGGCCATTCAGCTCATCAAGAACATCGAGCAGCGCAAGCAGACCATCGTGAAAGTGTGCTACGCCATCATCGGCCGGCAGCGCGACTTCCTGGACTTCGGCATCGACCAGCTCAAGCCCATGATGATCAAGGAAGTGGCGGAGGAGATTGGCGTCCATCCCTCCACCGTCAGCCGCGCCGTCGCCAACAAGTACGCGCACACTCCCCAGGGAGTGTTCGAGCTGCGTTACTTCTTCAGCGAAAGCGTGAATGGACCCGAGGGCTCCAATACCTCGCTCCTCATCCTCAAGCGCCGGGTCAAGAAGCTGATTGAGGAAGAGGATCCCGCCAGGCCGCTCACCGACGAGCAGATCACCCGCATTCTGCAGTCGCAGGGTATCCAGGTCACTCGCCGCACGGTCGCCAAGTATCGGGAGGATATGCACATCCCGAGCACCCACCAGAGGAGAGTGAAAAACTAGGCCTGAGTTCCCCCCAGCCGGTTCCGGCAGGGGTAAAGGAGGCTCAATGAACGTGGAATACACCGGCAGGCAGTACGAAGCCACTCCCGCCGTCCGCAAGCAGATCGATCAAGGCCTCTCCAAGCTGCAAAAAATCCTGGGCACTGCATTCAAGACCAACATCATTCTGGCGGCCGAGAAGCATCGCCACATCGCCGAAATTACTGTTACGGTGCGTACCCATCCCATCGTGGGCGTCGCCGAAGCCGGGGACATGAGTTCGGCGGTGGGCGAGGCGCTGGACCGCATCGAGCGCCAGGCCCTCAAGTACAAAGGGCGCTGGCGCGACAAGAAACGCCAGCCCAAGAAGAAGTGGAATGGAGAGGCCACGGCCGCCGAGCAACTGGCCGCCGTGGGAGAGAAGGTTTCGACCGCGGTGCCGGTGGTGGTGCACACCTATCCCGCCGTGGTGCGGATCGCGGAAGCGCATGTGACGCATGACAACAGCTCCGTGGCCCTGCGCCCACTCACCCTGGAAGAAGCCATCAAGGAAGCCGAGTTCCGCGACCGCGACGTGTTCGTATTCCGCGACAATCAGGGGCGGGTGAAAGTGCTTCACCGCACCAAAGACGGCCGGATGGAGCTGATCGAAGCGCCGTAGTGGAGGAGTCAGGAGTCGGTAGTCAGGAGTCAGCGGGGCACAGCGATGTGCCCCGTTTTCGATTTGGTCTCTCAGCGAAGACAGCCGTTATCGCCCAGGGACAAGCGGGGCTCGGCGGGGACAGCAAACTCACCCCTGCTTAGGGGAACCCTCGTCCTGCGCTGCCGGGGGCGAGTCTTCTTCGCCACTGGCCGGATCGAACAACCCCAAGCTGATGAAATCGCTAGATTTGGCAGCTGGGGACAGAAATGACTCGATCCCAACACGAGTGCGTAGTTGAACGTAATCACCGCATTTTTCGGCGAGTCGCTTCACTGAGAACCCGGACGCCTCGTGAGCAATCACCAACAGATGACCAATGTATGACAGGGCGATAATAAGTAGCGGAACGGAGAGCACGGCGGGCAGATAGGCACGGGCACGCTGGGACTCACCCGCGAAGATGGAGAATATGACGATTGCCAGAAAGAACAACGCGAACACGAAATACTTGGCTATTCTCCCGGCCGCTTGTGAAAGCTGGTTAATTCGACTGCTCTGGCGGTGCTTTTCGTCCATGAGCCGACGCCATGCCCCCTCGGCAGCCTCTCGCTGCTCCTTCGTTTTGGCGTGTTCGGCTCGCTCAAGTTCCAGTTTCGCATCGGCCTCGCTCGTGTACTCTCTCCTCAAGCGCTCGAGGATTTCAGGAATGGTCTCATCGCTGATATTCTCTTCCGCTCCTAGGGTCAATTGCATCAATTCCTTTTGGACGGCAAGGGAGTTTCTCAGCAGACTGTTACGGCGGAAACCTGCTGCTGGCGCATCTCGCGGACAAGCGGCCCTCTCGCGTTCGGGTCATTGAGGCGCGCGGCAACCGCACGGATTACCGAATAAACCTCGCTTGCTGTGTGCGAGAAAATGGCAACGCGCCCGCTAAGCTGCTTGATGAGACTGATTGTTTCTCTCGCGGCCTCGTAGCTTTCTCGACCAGATAGTTTTAGCAGGCGAAGGACTAGCGGGGTGTCGAGAAACACTGTGAGGTGTGAAAGCTTCTTTGTGTTCTTCTCCAAGTCTGGGCACAGGAGGGCATTTGCAAGCATGTGCCCTTTGACCAGAACCAGTATGTCTTCGAAGCTCTCGGGGGCGTTTGCCTGTGCATCCGTAATGAAGGAACTGACTACGAAGGTGACCGCCTGTGTAGCATGTGCCACTACTTTGGATATTGGCGTTTGGAACAGATACCCACGGAGGCACTCAATTCCAAAGTTCGACAGGTAAGTCGCTATGGCATCCGTTGCCTGTTCGGCGGTCCACTTCACCCCGTGTTTCGCACGGGCGAAGACCCGGAGCTTTGACACAAGTTCATTCAGCCGGTTCGTTGTCTGCTCTCGAATGGGTTCCAGATCGGCACTTTTCAGACGGTCCGACGGTGCATAGCCGTATAATCCGCGGACCAATTGGCCCCGCTTGTGCAAGCGCTTGAGGCAAAGACTCACAATCTGTCGTGGGATATTCAGCCCATAGATGGACTGTAAGGCTTCTTGGACCGTGACGTCGTTAACCTGCTCGACCTTGCCGATCGCAATGGCTTCTTGGATGAAAGGAACGAGGTAGTCCAGGTAATCGCGGTTCTGCTCCTCCGCGTTCACCTTCAGCATCGCGAGACTGATAAGCGAGACGGAACTCTGCATGTCTGCCTTGGCTCGCAACAACTACTCGGGATCCTGAGTGGAGCATACCAAAGCATCAGTGGACGCAGGAAGGGGATTACAAGTCGCAACGTGCTGGCTGGTTGACCGGGGGTCGGGATGAATCCCGGATAACTCACTGGAAAGGACCGCAGTCAGAGACTAAATTGCACTTGGGAAGCGGCGGTTCGCAATGAGGGGATTCCGCCAACTCGTCTGTCTTCTTCTGCTGCTGCCCTGCGTGGCGGTGGGACAGAGCACGCCCGCAACTCCGCAAGCTGGGCAAAAGGCCGCCCCGGCGCCGCGCACAGCCGAGGAAAAGAAAAACCTAGACAGGGAACTGCTCGACGCCGTGGAATACGACAACCGCCGCGAGGTCCAGCAGTTGCTGGCGCAGGGCGCCGATCCCAACGCCCGCGACCAGCACGGGGTGACCGCGCTGATGAAGTCGGCGGAGGACATGGATGCAGAGCTGGCGCGCATGCTCATCGCTGCCGGCGCCGACGTGAACGCCCGTGACGCCGTGGGCATGACGGCGCTGCTGACCGCCGCCGATGATGGCAGTCCGGAGGTCCTGCGCCTCTTGCTGGCCCGGCGCGCCGACGTGGGCGCCCGCGACGCCAACGGCTGGAACGCGGTCATCCTTGCCGCCGATGCCCACCGCACCGACCTGGTCCGCATCCTGCTGGGCGCGAAAGCGGATTATTTCGCGCAGGACAAGATCGGCACCTCCGCCCTGATGATCGCTGCCGCGGGTGACGATCCCAGCACCGTAACAGCCTTGCTGGAGGCCGCCGAAAAGGCCGACAAGCTCGCTGCTGGGAAGCCGCGGCCCGGCGCTTCCTCCCGGCTGCGGCTCATGGTGGATGCGCGCGACCTGCGCGGATGGACGGCCCTGCACCACGCTGCTGCCCGCGGCGCCGAGCGCACCGTTCGCCTGTTGCTCCAGCACGGCGCCGATCCCAACGCAGGACAGGGCGCGGGACCAACCCCGCTGTTGCTGGCCGCCGAGAGCGGCGATCCGGGAACGATCG
>JBKQPN010000064.1:0-6553 GCA_052145015.1 Terriglobales bacterium | reverse complement strand
GCCAGGAGTCGCTGGAACCGGAAGAAGTGGGCATGTACAACGGCGGGCAAAAGCTGCAGTTCTGGGAGATCGTGGTGGGGTCCATCGTCTACCTGATCACCGGCGTCGTCATGTGGGCGGGGGCGCGGACTTTCGGCGCCATGCTGGTGGCGATCAGCTACATCCTGCACGACATCTCGGCGCTGATCATGCTGTTCGGGATCTTCTTCCACCTGTATCAGGCCACCTTCGGGCAGCCAGGCACCATCCAGGCCATGACCCGCGGGACGGTCAGCGAAGCCTGGGCCTGGACGCATGCTCCCGCCTGGTTTCGTCAGATGACCGGCCGCGACCCGCGGCAGGCCCTGGAGCAGGAACGCAAACGCCGCGCCGACCGTGAGCGCGCCATCGAGCAACTCTCGCGCGGCGGCTCCGCCGGCCCGCCAGGCGCTGGGAGGGCCTAAGGACGCCAAAAGTCTCTGTTGGGGGGCGGATTTCGGTCCGCCCCTTTTTTGTTTGCCGCGGCGCATAATAGTGTGGTCGACGGGAGGCTCCCCCATGGCCAAGAAACCATCAGCGCAGGCAACGTCGAAGTCCAAAGGAGTCGTGCGGCACGAGATAGAGCGACGGGCGCACCGGGCGCTGCGCCAGCACGTGCTTGACGTGTTGCGCGGCGGCAACGCCCACCTGAATTTCGAGGAAGCGCTGGCCGGATTGCCTCCCGCGCTGCGCGGCGCCAAGCCGCCGGGCTTGCCCTACTCACCCTGGCGACTGCTGGAGCACATGCGGCTCGCGCAGTGGGACATCCTGGAGTTCAGCCGCAATCCCAAGCACGTCTCACCCGAGTTTCCCGCCGGTTACTGGCCCGAAACCGATGCTCCGCCCGACGACAAGTCCTGGCAGAAAAGCATCCGAAAATTCCGCGCCGATCTGAAGGCGATGCAGGACCTAGTCGAGGACCCTGCGATCGACCTCCTCGCCCCTATTCCTCACGGAGAAGGACAAACCATCCTGCGCGAGGCGCTGCTGGTGGCCGACCACAACGCCTACCACCTCGGGCAGATGGTCACGGTGCGGCGGCTGCTGGGAGCGTGGGAAAGCTAGAGATTGAGTCATTGGTTCATTGAGTCATTGAGCCATTGGGGCTGCTCAAGAGAATCAATGACCCAATGACTCAATGGCCCAATGACTCAATCGCAAATCCCACTACTTTTCGGGTTGAAAGAGATACGGCTCTCCCTTCTTGGCCGCAAACGTTTCCGCCACCTTGAGGAAGGCGCGCGCGGCATGCGACAGGGTGGAGTTCTTGCGGTAGATGATGCGCAGCTTGCGCTCGAAGTGCAGGTCGCGGACGGGAACGCGTATCAACTCGCCCCGGGCGACTTCGTTTTCCACGCAAATGCCGGGAATCAGGGCCACGCCGTTCGACATCCCCACGAATTTCTTGATGGCTTCGATTGTGGGCAGTTCCACCGGCATCTGCAGCGGAACGTGGTGCCGGGAAAACGCCTCCAGCACCTTGTCCCGATAAGGTGACGGCACGTTGTGGGCCACGAACCACTCCGTCCCCAGTTGCCGGATGGTTACTTCCTTCGTGCAAGCCAGCGGATGCTGCGGGGGTACCACAAAAGTTAACTCGTCGCGGTAGACCACGATCGAGCGAAGCAACGGGTCGTCGGGACGGAAGGTAAGCACACCCAGCTCCGTGCTGTGGCTGATCAATTCATCGGAGATGTGCCGGGCGAGTGACCGCTGCACCGCTATCTTGATCATGGGATACAGACGGCGGTACTCGTCGAGCACTGGCAGCAGGTAGAGGCAGGTGAATTCGTTGGCGGAAACCGCCAGCTTGCCCTTGAGCATCTGCCGAAGCTCGTCGAGAGCCACCAGGGCCTCGGTGCGGGTGTTCAAGAGGCGCCGGGCATAGTTCTCGAGCACTCGCCCGGCATCGGTCAGTACGCCGTCGCGCGACGAGCGGTCAAACAGCGGCTCACCCAGCTCCACCTCCAGCTTGCGTATGGTCTGGCTGACCGCCGGCTGAGTGCGGAACAGTTTCTTGGCCGCGCGCGAAAAGCTGCCCTCTCGCGCCACCGTCAGGAAGGTTTCCAGTTGAAACAGCTCCATTCGTACCCCACTCTGCGGCGGCAGGTTACTGCGACAGCCGTCCTTATATCATAAGCAATACTTATCGAGGTAGAAAAACTATAAACTTTGCTGCAACGCCAAGGGCGCGTACCCTAGACTTTAACCTTGGGTCCAGCCCAACCGGGAGGATGGCCGATGGAACGAGCCCGTATTACCATATTCGACACTACGTTGCGTGACGGCGAGCAGTCACCAGGGTGCAGCATGCGGCTGGACGAAAAGCTACGCATGGCGCGCCAGCTCGAGCGCCTGGGCGTGGATGTCATCGAGGCCGGCTTCCCCATCGCTTCCGACGGGGACTTCGAGGCGGTCCAGGCCGTGGCCCAGGAGGTCCGCCGTCCCCGGATCGCAGGCCTCGCCCGCGCCAGCTTCGAGGACATTGAGCGCGCCTGGCAGGCGGTCCACCACGCCGAGCGGCCGCGCATCCACGTTTTCCTTGCCACCTCCGATATCCATTTGCACTACAAGCTGCGGATGACCCGCCAGCAGTGCCTGGAGCGGGCGGCGGAGGCGGTGCGCTTCGCGCGTTCGCTGTGTCCGGACGTCGAGTTCTCCCCCGAGGACGCCACCCGGACCGAGATTGAGTTCCTGTGCGAGGTCACGGACGCGGTAGTAGCGGCCGGGGCGACCACGGTCAACATTCCGGACACGGTCGGCTATACCGTTCCACGAGAGATGCACCGCATCATTGAGGCGGTGTGCAGCCGAGTACGGAACCATCCCGACGTGGTGATCTCCGTGCATTGCCACAACGACCTCGGCCTGGCGGTGGCGAATTCCATCGCTGGCCTGGAAGCTGGGGCGCGGCAGGTGGAGTGCACCATCAACGGCATCGGCGAACGCGCCGGCAACGCCTCTCTGGAAGAGATCGTAATGGCGATGCGCGTGCGCGCCGACCAGATGCCCTACGACACCGGCGTCAGCAGCGAGCAGCTTTATCCCAGCAGCCGCCTGCTGACCGAAATCACCGGCGCGGCGGTGCAGGCCAACAAGGCCATCGTCGGCCGCAACGCCTTTGCCCACGAGGCTGGCATCCATCAGGATGGCGTCATCAAGAATCCGCTGACCTATGAGATCATGACCCCGCAGTCGGTCGGGGTTCCGGAAAGCAAGCTGGTGCTGGGCAAGCACTCCGGCAGACACGCGCTCGGCCTGAAGTGCCAGCAGTTGGGATATGAATTCTCCCGCCGCGACCTGGACCGGATCTACAAGCACTTTGTCGCGCTTGCGGACCAGATCAAGGTGGTGGAGGACCGCCATCTGCTGGCCATCATCCGCGAGGAAATGCCGGCTCTGGCGGCCATGAAGGAAATGGAGAAGTCGCACAGCGTGCCCAGCCCGTTGGGTACGGCGTAGAACGTTTCAAGTTTCGCGTTTCACGTTTTACGGCGAAGGCACGTGAAACTTGAAACCTGAAACTTGAAACGTGTTTTTGGGGCTGAACCATGAGGCTTGATATTACGGTTCTGCCGGGCGATGGAGTCGGCCCGGAGGTCACACGGGAAGCGGTGCGCGTCCTGCGCACGGTGCTGGATCTTTACGGTTACGAGTTCAGCTTTGAGGAGCGCGCGATCGGAGGCGTGGCCATCCGCCAGTTCGGTACCCCCCTGCCGGAGGCGACGGCGCGGGCTTGCACGGAGAGCCACGCGGTGCTGCTGGGCGCGGTGGGCGGGCCGGAGTTCGATTCGCTTCCTGCCGGCGAGCGGCCCGAGGCCGGGTTGCTGGGTTTGCGGCAGGTCCTGGGCGGGTACGCCAATCTGCGTCCGGCGGTCGCGTACGGCGCCATCGCCGACTGCTCGCCGTTGCGCCCCGAGATTATCAAGGGCGCCGACGTCCTGATCGTCCGCGAACTGCTGGGCGGGATCTATTTCGGCGAACCGCGCGGATTCAGCGATGGTCCTACCCCAGCCGCATATAACACCATGCGTTACTCGGAGGCCGAGATCGAACGCGTGGCCCACGTCGCCTTCCGCCAGGCGCGCATGCGCCACCGGAAGGTCACTTCGGTCGACAAAGCCAACGTGCTCGAGACTTCACAGCTCTGGCGCGCGACCGTCACGCGCGTGGCCCGCGAATATCCTGAGATCCGGCTCGACCACATGTACGTGGACGCTTGCGCCATGCGCCTCATCACCCATCCCGGTTCCTTTGACGTCATCGTCACCGAGAACCTTTTCGGCGACATTCTCTCCGACGAGGCGGCGGTGATCAGCGGATCGCTGGGGATGCTGGCCTCGGCCACCATCGGCGGCAAGGTGGACCTCTACGAACCGGTACACGGTTCGGCGCCCGACATCGCCGGACGAGGGGTTGCGAATCCGCTGGGAGCGATCGCCTCCGCCGCCCTGCTGCTGCGGCACAGCGCCGGCCTGGAGCAGGGCGCGCAGGACATCGAAGATGCCATCCGCGAGGTGCTCGACAAGGGGCACCGCACCGCCGACTTGCAGCGGACTCGCACCAAGCGCGTGGTCTCGACGACCGAGATGGGGGCGCTGGTGGAGAGCGCGGTGGCCGATGTCGTCGACCGCCGGCGGGCGTATCATGCTGTGTGAGGCCGGATAGCGCCATGGCCGTGGAACTTCAAAAGCCAATTCAAGAGCGAGCGCCGAGCGCCGCAGGTCCGCGCACGCTGTTCGAGAAGATATGGCAGGAGCACGTGGTGTGCGAGCCGCCGGGCCAGCCGCCGCTGCTTTATGTTGACCTGCACCTGGTGCATGAGGTGACTTCTCCGCAGGCGTTCGACGGCTTGCGCGCGGCGGGCCGGCGCGTGCGGCAACCGCAACGCACGCTGGTCACGGTGGACCACAACGTCCCCACCACCCCCGGGCATCTTCCTATCACCGATCCCATTGCGGCGCGCCAGATGGAAGCGCTGCGCCGCAATTGCCGGGAATTCGGCCTCACGCTCTACGACATCGACTCGCCCGACCAGGGCATCGTCCACGTGATCGGCCCCGAGTTGGGCGCGACCCAGCCGGGACTGACCATCGTTTGTGGCGACAGCCACACCTCCACGCACGGCGCTTTTGGCGCTCTGGCCTTCGGTATCGGGACCTCGGAAGTCGAACACGTGCTTGCCACCCAGTGCCTGCCGCAGCAAAAGCCGCGGACCATGGAGATCCGCATTAACGGACCGCTACCCGAGGGCGTTACGGCCAAAGATTTGGTGCTGGGCATCATTGGGACGATCGGCATCGATGGCGCCACTGGGCACGTGGTGGAATACACCGGCGAGGCCGTCCGCGGGCTGTCGATGGAAGGCCGCATGACGCTCTGCAACATGAGCATCGAGGCGGGCGCGCGCGCCGGCATGGTGGCTCCCGACGAGGTGACCTTCAACTACTTGCGCGGACGTCGCTTCGCGCCCAAAGATGCTGCCTGGGACGAGGCAGTTGCACGCTGGCGTGGGCTGAAGTCCGATGTTGGAGCCCGCTACGACAAGGTGATTGAGATCGACGCCGCTAGCCTTGCTCCCTTTGTTACCTGGGGCACGAATCCAGGCATGGTGGTGCCCGTGACCGGTCGGGTGCCCGATCCGGCCGCAGCCCGCACCACCGCCGAACGCGGCGCTGCCGAGCGCGCGCTTGAATACATGGCGCTTGCGCCTGGAACCGCGATCGAAAATATCAGCGTGGACCGCGTATTCATCGGCTCGTGCACCAACTCGCGCCTGGAAGACCTGCGTGCCGCTGCGCGAGTCGCCCGCGGCCACAAGGTGAATCCCAAAGTACGCGCCCTGGTGGTACCGGGATCCCAGGCGGTCAAGCGCGACGCCGAGCGCGAAGGGCTCGACCAGATCTTCCGCGCCGCCGGCTTCGAATGGCGCGACTCGGGTTGTTCGATGTGTCTGGGAATGAATCCCGACATCCTCGGGCCGGGAGAGCGTTGCGCCTCCACCAGCAACCGCAACTTCGAAGGCCGCCAGGGACGCGGCGGACGCACCCACCTGGTCAGCCCCATGATGGCCGCCGCCGCCGCCATTGCCGGGCACTTCACCGACATCCGCAGGTGGCGCTTCCAATGAGGGCGTTTCGCACGCACAAAGGCTTGGTGGCGCCGGTCGACCGCGCCAACGTGGATACCGACCAGATCATTCCCAAGCAGTTCCTCAAGCGCATCGAGCGCACCGGTTTCGGCGAGTTTCTGTTCTACGACTGGCGCCGCACGCCGGACGGCGTGCTCGACCCGAACTTTCCACTTAACCAGCCGCGCTACGCCGGCGCCAGCATCCTGGTGTCAGACCGCAATTTCGGGTGCGGCTCCTCGCGCGAGCATGCCCCGTGGGCGCTCGATGATTTCGGCTTCCGCGCCATCATCGCGCCGTCGTTCGCCGACATTTTCGCCAACAACTGCCTGAAGAACGGACTGCTGACGGTCGTGTTGCCGGAAGCGCAGGTAGCCACCATCATGAAGCGGGCGCAGGAAGTCG
>JBKQPN010000063.1:0-36701 GCA_052145015.1 Terriglobales bacterium | reverse complement strand
CGTCGAGACCAGGGCCCCGGAGGTCATTGCCAGCGCGATGCCAATGGCGAAGGCGATGGTCAGCACCAAAGTGGAGGAGATACCCATCAACTCGGCAGCTTCGCGATTATCGGCGACGGCGCGGATGGCCTTGCCCGTCCGCGTGTGATAGAGAAACCACTGCAGCACCAGAGCAATCAGCACCGCGGCGATGGCGGCCGCAATGTGGTTGCCGGTGAAGGTGTAGGCGCCGATGGTAATGCCCGGCAGGCTGAAGTTGACGTTGTAGGGGCTGGTGCTCCAGATGGCGGTGCCGATGCCGATTACCATCATGTTGACCGCGAAGGTGGAGAGCAGGCTCATCAAGATGCTGCGGCCCACTACCCAGTGCACTGCCATCCAGTACACCACGATCCCCAGCAGCAGTCCCGCCGCCATGACCGGCAGCAGCAGCACGTAAGCATTGATCGCGAGGGCGGCGAACAGCAGATACATGCCGAACATGCCCAGCGCGATCATGGAGCCGTGGGTGAGATTGATGACGTCCATGACTCCCCAGATCAGACTCAAGCCCATGGCCGCCAGGCCGTACACCGCCCCGACCAGCACGCCGTCGATCATGGAGGCTAGAATCCCGGACATATCTCACCCTCGGGGGCCTTTGGCTCTTGGCTATTGGCTTTTGGCTTGGTCCCACGAGGTTCAGGCCAAGAGCCAAGAGCCAACAGCCAACAGTCCTAGAAACTGCGAATGGGCGCCCTGGCCATCATCCGCTGCCGCACATCGTGCCGTGCAGACCGTTAGTGAATCGGGTACACCAAATTGGCGCTCTTGCCGGCCAGCGGCCAGACCACCTGTTTGACCAGCTTGCCCGACTTATCCTTCTGCCACTGCGCCAGAAGCATGGAATGGCCCACCTGCAAGCCGTGATCGCTGGCCGCAGTCGCGAACTGGGTTCGCCCGTAGAAGGTGGTGATGTCGGTCGAGTTCAGCGCCGCCGCCACCTTGGCGGAGTCAATCCCGCCCGCCTGTTCGATGGCGCGCTGCAGGATCAGCCCGCAAACGTAGCCACCGGCCGATTCGTAACTGGGCGCAGTATTGTACTTCGCCTGGTAGGCCTTGGCGAACTCAGCGCCGCTGGGCCCGTATTGTGCTTTGAAGGTGGATTGCGGAGCCCACTGCGAGGGCACCGTGACCCCCACGGCGGCATCCCCCAGTTCCACCCACTGCGGGCTGTCGGGCGCCACCAGCAAGGTGAGCATCTTTAGCGGAACCTTGTGGCTATAGAGCTGCCGCGCCAGGGTGGAGCCGTCGGCGTAGTGGCCGCCGCCCAGCAGCACCGTCGCCTTGGAGTTGATCACCTTGTCGATGATGGCGCTGAAGTCGGTGGTGGCAGGAGCGTAGGCTTCGGTGAACACCACGTTGAACCCGAGCTGCTGCGCATAGGCCTTGGCCGGGGTCACCACCGCCACCGAGAACGAGGAATCCTCATAGCCGAAAGCGACGGTGGCCTTCGGGTCCTTAGTCTTCAAGGCGTCTAATGCAACCTTTAAGTATTCGGGCGCGGGCGCGAACATCTGGAACAGGAGGTGGTTCCCCAGGGTGTAAGTCTTTCCTTCCGCCGCACCCGAGGTGAGCATGATCTTGCCGTATTGCTCCGTTACCACCGAGGCGGTGGAGGTGAGGGGAGAGGAATAGGGGCTGAACAGAAAGTCGGCCTTGTCCTCCAGGATCATGCGGGTGTAGAGCTGCTGCACCCGCTTGGAGTTGGACTCGTCATCGTAACTGGCGAACTTGATGTTGTAGCTCTTGCCGCCGGCTTTGAAGCCGCCAGCCGCGTTGATCTGGTCGCGCCACAGTTCGAATCCGCGGTATTGCTCCGTGGAGTCGACGTTCAAAGCCCCGGTCTTCGACTCGGTGAATCCGATGGTGATGGTTTGCTGGCCGAACCCCGTGCCGGCCAGGAGAACTACTAGAAATGCAAGCAGAGCCACTTGTTTCACAATTCCACCTCATGCGAGCGGCAGTCCTGCCGCGCGGCGCTGACCACTCAAAAGACAAAGACTGGAGATTGTCAGGGGAATGGTGAACGCCGGTCTGTGACGGACATCACTCCCGTGCGTTAGCCATGCACTGGTGCGCCCGGAGACCCGCCGCAGACACTTCGGCCCAGTATTGCCGTGCGGCGCGCATCCGGCGGTGTTGCCGGGCCCTTGGCTCAGGCGGTGGGCCGGTCTCGCCGCCCGGCTGCGGCAGCGGTAACCCGGTGCGCGGCCTCGTGCCGGACCGCGCTCTCATAGCCCACGGCAGCGAAGTAGATCGCGCGGTCGAAGAAACGCTCCAGGTTGTGCAGCAGGTCCAGTTCCCCGAGCAGTTCGATGTGTGGCTCCAGCAGGCCTTCGCTCTCCAGGTGCTCCCACAAATATTCTTTGGTGAGATTGATGGCCCACATAAACTCACTGAAGGGCACGCCTTGCCGCGCCCGCCGCATGCCCAAGCCGGTGTATCTCTCTTCGATCTCCGACTCGGTCTTGTTCAGCAGCCAGTCGCCAAGATTGCGATAGATCGCTTGCACCCGGTTCTGGAGCTCGTCCGCAGGCACCCTGCGCAACAGTTCGCTCGCTCGTGGCGAGCTTATCAGGCTGTGCATCAGCCCCTGGGCCAGCTTGTCGGCGTCAGCCTCGATCAGCCTGACCAATCGAATCGAGAACATGTGCTCCTCCTTGCTGCAACTCTTCACTGCGGGATGCGCGCGTCCGTCATCTTGAATCTTGTTCCCAGCCCGCGCAGTGATGCCGCACACAGGAACCTGTGACTCTGCCGGCGGTCCCTCCCGCCGCCGCCGGCCCCTTGACCTTCCCGCCCGCGCGCAGTACGGTCTTGAGACTTCGACAACGCTCCCATGACCCGATCCCTCTCTGACGACAGCACCCGCGCAATCATGGGGCGCCTCGAGCAGGCGAATGCGCGCGTCGCGCGGCTCTATCCCGGCGAGACCGGCCTCCGCCAGCCCGTGCACACCGTCTACGGCGGCGCGCACCTGTTCACCGCGGACGTCGGCCGCAAATTGGGTGCGGCCGCGTTGCGTACCCTGGACGAATACGCGCCCGATCACGCCGCTTTCGCGAAGGCATTCGGCTTCGACCGCCGCTTGGCGGAGACCATCTACCAACGCGTGCGCACGAAGCTGGAGCGCGAGCCGGTGGAGGATTTTCGCATCGACTTCGAGGACGGCTACGGCAACCGCACTGACGCGGAAGAGGACGGGCACGCCATCGCCGCGGCGGAACAGATGGCTGCCGGGATGGCAGCCGGACGCTTGCCGCCGTTCATCGGCATCCGCATCAAGCCGCTCTCGGAGGAGCTGCGCCAGCGCAGCGTCCGCACCCTCGACCTGTTCGTTAGCACGCTAGTACGAAAAGCTGGCGGCCGCCTGCCGGCAAATTTTGTGGTCACGCTGCCCAAGGTGATGGCGGTCGAGCAGATGTCGGCGCTCATCGATGTTCTGGAACTCCTCGAGCGCGCCACGGGATTGTCAGCAGGCTCGCTAAAGATGGAATTCATGGTCGAGGTCACGCAGTCGGTCTTGAACGAGCGCGGAGAATCGAACTTGCTGCACCTGGTGGCGGCGGCGCGCGGACGCTGCGTGGCCGCGCACTTCGGCACCTACGATTACACCGCCAGTTGCGGCATCACTGCGGCGCACCAGCAGATGCTGCACCCCGCCTGCGATTTTGCCAAGCACATGATGCAGGTGTCGCTGGCCGGGACCGGCATCTGGCTCTCCGACGGCGCCACCAACGTGATGCCCGTGCCCGTCCACGCCGCCGCGTCCGGCGGCCCGCCGCTCACCGCGGAGCAGAAAGAAGAAAACCGCCGGGCCGTGCATCGCGCCTGGGCGCTCGCGTTCGCCCACATCCAGCACTCGCTCACCAACGGCTACTACCAGGGATGGGACCTGCATCCCGCGCAGTTGCCGGCGCGCTACGCGGCGGTGTATGCGTTCTTCCTGGAGAATCTGGAAGCGTCCTCCGAGCGCCTGCGCAATTTCGTGAACAAGTCGGCGCAAGCGACGCTGGTGGGCGAAGTCTTCGACGATGCCGCCACCGGGCAGGGACTGCTCAACTACTTCCTACGCGCCATCAATTGCGGCGCCATCACCGAGGCGGAGGCGCTCCCGCTCACCGGCCTCACGCCGGAAGAGCTGCGCCTGGCGTCGTTCGTCAAGATTATCCAGGGCCAGCTACGTTTGGCCCGTTAGTGTCGGCCACCATCATCATCGTCGCAGCGATCGCCGTCATGTTCATGGTTATGCTTAACCACCACGGTAACGGTTGCCGAGCACGAACTCGATCCGCCGTAGGGATCGGCCACCGTCAGGGTGACAGGCGTTTCACCGACGCCATAGGGTCCCGGCGGCGACTGGCTGAAGGTGAGCTTGTCGCCATCAGGATCCGACGAACCGTGGTTGATGGACGCCCGCACCAGGCACGCGGCACGCTTGGTCTTCACGGTGACATCCTCGCAGACGGCGACCGGAGGCCGGTTCGCGGGAACGCCCAATGTTTGCCCGAGGGCGACCAGCCGGGTTAGCTCGCTATTGAAATCCTCGGGCAACAGCAAGCGGCGATGCCGCAGGTGCCACAAGCCGCGTTCCACTTTTTCATAGTACGACCCGTAAGTGGGATAACGCTCGGCGACGGACGGCCGCGGGTCGCCGGCGGCAATGCGGGCCGCGGCAGTCTTCTGGAATGGAATGAACTGGCCGCTGCTCTCGCACCCGTCGTTGGCTTGCGGACCGGAGCGCAATCCCCATCCGGTGTACGTCGCCAGGGGCACAGCGACATCCACCAGACGCACGCCGGCGATATCGTTCCCATCGCTATCGGTCTTGGGAATAAAGCTCGGGTAGATCTGGCCGTTCAACGGATTGTCCTCATACGGCGGAGTGATGTGCGGTGGATTGATGGTCGGAACACCCCCGTTCGGACCGCCATCGTAGTAGCCCGGGCCGTAATCGAACAGATAGCGCGTGGTCTTCAGACCGGTATAGGTTACGCCCGGAATGGTGGGAAATCCCATGCCGGACTGCGGCAGTGGCGGTACCAGCGTGCCGTTATACAGCCGCGGAACTTCGGTGCCAGGCATGCGCCGGCCGTCGACCCACTCGTCGAGGTCAATCCAGAGCGCGCGCTGGATGGGCGCTGAATTCAGCGGGTTCTGCAGTTGCTGGCAAACGCCTTTTGCCGGCGGGAATGCCGCGGAGCCGTGCTGATGGCTGGAGATGAAGTACAGCCGCGTGAACCTGGAATCGCGCAGGTCGTGCTTTCCATCTGGCGTGGTGTGGAGCAGTGATCCCGCTTTTACCCAATACTCGTTGGCCGAGTAGATCTCCGCAACCAGCGGGCAGGTATGCGTGGCCTCGCATTTGGTAAAGCGGCTATCGGTCTTGCCGGTGAATGGGTCGGTCGTGGTGACGTTGGCGAAGGGGAAAACGCCTTCCGCGAACAGGTGGTCCTGACGATTGCGCTCGGTACGGCCCGGCTGCGACCAGCGGTAATTCAAGTTGATGCCGTCACCCGCGCCGATCCAGTTCATCATGAGGTCGAAGACGATCCTGCCGTTCTCGGCCTGGTTGAAGCCAAGATGGGTGAGATCGTTCAGCGTCCGCGCGGGTTGGGAAACCGTCTCTGTTTCGACGCGCGTGATGTAGTTGGCGAGAGGATTGGCGGTGCCGAAATCATCCTGGGTCTCGTAGCGCAACCAGGCAACGAAGTCGCGAATGGCGGCAAAGCCAACGCCGTTTACGGTAGGGTTCTTTGCCGTGTACGAGAACTCATAGACATCGTTGGGAATGTAGTTGCCGACGACGGTCAAAATCTTCCCGGTGGAGTCATAGCTCCAGCCGGAAGCCGGGACCACGACTGGCGGGTCGTCCAGGTGCACGCGATGGGTGAGCGTGGCTTGCGACTGATCGAGCGTTGCCGCCGCATAGTTGAGCGTGTACGTGGCCACGGCTGAAGTCTGAACGATGTACTCGAATGCCGGCCCGGTGATGGTGGCGCCATTGTTGGTGGCCACGGGCAGGTTGATCATCGAGTTGAAGTTTGCCGTGCTGGTGCCGGCGGCGAAGTCCCAGCCGCTCCACACCATGGTGTAGCCGCGCGGCATTAGGAAAGCATTGGCGAGCGTGGCGGCATCGGTCACGGAGCCTGGGTCGTTGCCGCTGGGAAAACGCCCGAAGGTGTTCCAGGTCTTATTGCCGCGGTTGGGCGGCTCGTACATCACCTTGGTGTTGCCCTTGGTCAGGTCAATGGGCTTCAGGATGTAGAAGGTGAACGAAAATTCGACGTTACCGTTGGCATTCCGTGGCGCCAGGGCGAGGTCGGTAATCACAGAATTCTTGGGATCGTTCGGATCGATTTCGCCGAAGGCCATGCCGACGAGCTTTTCGTATTGTCCGACATCCGGCCACGAGTAGCCTCCGAAAGTCGGCGATTCCTTGGTGGTGATTACGACCTTGGTGATGCCCGCGCTTACGAGGGGTACAGAGCCAACCAGCGCGAGAACGATCAAGCCAAGGCAACACACTGCTACACGTACACGAACCGGAAGCCAACGCGTCTTCATACACTTCCTCCTGGAGCATCAATCGGAACAAGTTCCGATGGCTGAAGTTCAAGGGCGCAGCGGGATGCCGCTCGCCGCATAATCATCTCGAGCCCTTTACTGATGATTCCGAGAGGAAGAGTAATCAGTCGCCGCTCACCCACAAGCGGCGAAACTGCCAAGAAGCGCGCGGAGTCTATATCTCACCCGGGGAGATGTCAACACACTTCGTACAGTAGCAGGCCCCGTAGGTACGGTCGAGAGGCAGGCGGCGCCTTGGTTGATGGTTATTCGCTGGCCCGGGTTGACTGGAACGAAACCAGCTTCCAATCTCCGCCCTGCTTCACCCAGACGCGGGTAAAGCGGTAGTCGCCGCTGTACTCCTTTCCGTATTGCGTCTTATATCCTTTTTCCTGGGTTGTGAACTTGACGGCAGCCAGCGAGTTGCAGACCGCGGTGTCGCCGTAGATGCGTATCTTCAGCTCGCGCACTTCAATCGCCTGATAGGACACCGCAGCCGATTGCCGGCTCTGGATTTCCTCGGCTTTGCTATGGGAGCGCCCATTGGCCATGATGGCAACGTAATCCGGAGCCGTATATTTCTCCACAAAGCTGGTATCCCCTTTCAAGGCTGCCTGCCGGGCCTGGTCTTCCAGGCGCTCGATCTCCTGCCGGGCGTCCGGCGGCGCTTGCGAGAGCGCCACGGTCGCCAGCGCCAGGTACATTACCGCCAACCACAAAGCTGCACGGTTTTTCATGCGAGTACCCCCGCGCGATTGTAACCCCGCCCGGAGCGTGAGCCACCCGGTATGCAGGGCCTGAGGCAAATCAGGACACCACCCCCTGCCGGTGGGCCTTGCAAAGCGCGGGCAACGGCGCTACGCTTGCTGGAATTTTGCGGCCTGGGGACCGCGCTGGGAGGCGGCTATGGCTCTGAAGATCTCCACCCACGAAGCGGGTGCTGTCACGGTAGTCAGTTGCAGCGGACGCATCGTCTTTGGCGAGGAGGCGGCGGACCTCCGCGACGTGGTCAAGGGCGTGCTCGCGCGCGCCAAACAGATCGTCATCGACCTGAGCGGGGTAACCTACATCGATAGCGGCGGCCTGGGAACGCTGGTGGGGCTCTACACCTCGGCCCGCAACCAGGGCGGCGAGATCAAGTTATCCAATCTGACCCAGCGCGTGCACGACCAGCTTCAGATCACCAAGCTGATCACCGTCTTCGAGTGCTACGACAACGAGCAGGCCGCGGTCAGCGCCTTTCCCCGGCGGGCCACCGCCTGATCCGGCTGGCGGCTATGCCGCGGGCTTCCGCCGGCGCGCCGCCTTTTTGCGTTTCTTCAATTCGTCCTCCGAGTACAGGCTGCCGCGGCATTGGCGGGCCCGGCAGTGGCAGGGCACGTCATCTTCGCCGTCATACAGGTTGTAGTCGTAGGTGAGTTCTTCGCCGGCGCGGATGTGGCGGATGGCCCAGATCCACACCCGCCCGCGGATCTCGTCGGCTTCGCAATTGGGATCGCAGGAGTGGTTGATCAGCGCGGCGATGCCGGTGCCGTCGATCACCCGCTTGCCGCCGGTGAGTCCGAACAGATAGGTGATCTCGTCGCCGTCGTAGCGGCGGTCGGCTTCTGGAATGCTGATGCGCTCGCCCGTGTACTCGATGATGCGCGTGCCCCGGCGGATGGGCGTGGTGGTGTAACAGCCTTCCCGGTGAATACGCGAGGAGCGGATGAGCAGTCCCATGGCGGTTTGAGTCCGGTCCTTAGGACTCGCAGCGGTGGGTGATCAGGTGGGCCTCGATGCGCGCCGTGCTCTTGGCCAGGCGGCGCTGCAGGTAGGCCTCAAAATCGCCGCGACGCACCAGCGCCGAGACGACCCTCTCCTGTCCGGTTTCGGCGGCCGCGTATTGGCGGGCGCGGCGCCGACGCAGCGTCAGGTCTTTGAAGACCACGCTGGCCTCCTGGCGCAGGGCGGTTAAGTCAGCGCATTCCATGGGCGCATTATAACCCGTACGTTCGGAAAACCGGCCAATCATCCGGTATCTCCGCGGGAAGAGATAGTAACCGCGCGGAAGTACGGAGGTCACGAGCTTGGGCGCTGGCGGCAGAGCACGGCTAGTTGTCGCGGGCCGACACCTTCGACTTGGACTCCGCTTCCTGCTCGGCCAGCAGGCGGTCCCGCATGGCGATTCGGTTGAACACCGCGTTGAGGACGAATCCACTCAAGGTGCGGCGCTCCGCCCGGGCGGTGCGGCGGATCCTCTCGGCTTCTTCCTCGGTACAGCGGACGAAAACTGCAGCTTTCTTCATGCGTGGCATGGTTCCCCCCTTTCGCCTACGATATCACTCTCTAGCCTTGGCAATCCACTTGCCAGATTGTTGCCATACCAGTAAACGCTGTTCGCAGCCATCGCAGCCAGATACCTTCGGTCATCGGGATTCCTAAAGTAACTTGGGCCGCCTTGTTGCGCCTGGGGAAAAACCAAGGGCCGCCTCGGGAGCGGCCCTGACTGAGCCCGGCTTTGCGCTACCTCCGATCGTCCAAAGCCGCTACAAATCATTGTGATTCCGGACGCTTACTTACGGCCGGAGCGCTTCTGCGCCACCACCAGTCCGCGTGGGCAGGGGACTAGGACCACCGAAATCAGGCCTTCGGCTTCCAGCCGCAAGGCGGCTTCGCGCACCACCTTCTGTAGCGAGCTGGCGTCGTGGATCAGGATCAGGCCGGTGGGCGAGATCTGGGGCAGGAAATGCCGCACCTCGCGCTCGCGCAAGTGAATGTCGCTGTCGCTGAAGAGCAGGTCGATCGTGCCCTCAACTTGCAGGTCGAGGCTAGACTGGTTGCGGGCGTCGATCCACGGCCCGAGCCCGGAGGCGTCGATACGCTCCTTCGCCTTGGCGAAAACCTTGGGATCGAATTCCACGGTGATAACGCGGCCGAAGCCGTTTTGCTTCAGACCTTGGGCGATGGCCAGGGTGCTCACGCCCATGAACGTCCCGGTCTCGACCACCAGGTTGGGCTTGAGCGTGATGACCAGTTGCCGGAGGAAGTCGAGCACTTCGACCTCGGCGCTCATGGAGTCGTACATCTTCCACAGCTCAGGATGAGGGCATTCGGGCGTCGCCGGCGTGTACTCGGGCTGGAGGGATTCGCCGGTGGCGCTGACGTCGGCGATGATGCGGTGCTCTTCGCGGGTGCGCAGGAAGCGGGGAACGATGATGACGAGGAGGATGGCGCCGGCAGCGATACTAGCCAGCGCCGCAGCTTCAGCGACGGCAGAGCGCGGGCCACGCACAAGAAAAACCTCGACTAACGCCCCAGCCCCCCCGAGGACGAGGAACTCCGCGAAGACGATTCCGCGCGGTCGCTGCCACTGCACGGAGCGGCGTCCCTCCTGCCAGAGCCAGTAAACGACGATGAAGCCGACGATGGCGCCTATGCCCCGGGACACCGCGAAGAACCGCGGTTCCGCCAGCAACGTGACCAGGAAAGTGATCGCAGCAAGGAGAGCGAATGCCGCTGCGGCCACGTCCAGCATCACCAGGACCGACTGCCGGCAAGCGAGCGCCACCAAAACTCCGGCCAGCGCCACCCCCAGGAAAAACGCAGAGATGTGGAGCCGGTCAGATAGAAGTTCCGCGCTGCCGATCAGGGCAGCGTCCAGGACGAGCGTCATGAAAAGCGGGCGCAGCATTAACCCGCGGCGGTGGAAGTCGGCGCGTACCACCCCATAGGTACAGGCCGCCACCGCCAGGGCGCCGAATGCCGGATACGTCCAATCGCTGGGAATCATCATTGCTGCGCCAGCGCCCACTTCTCCAGGTCGCCGGTCGAGCGCAGAAGCTGCATCTGCGCCTGTTCCACCAGATAGCTGGCGTCGAGGTAGGCGGAATACTTCTGGCCCTCGGCCAGGCGGGCGTTGGCTTCGTCGCGCAACGTGGCGGTTCCGGCTTGGAGCTTGGTCTGGACGGCGTCCACGTCGGCGCGGGCCAACTGGTATTCCAGGCGGGCGACCTCGCGCGCGGCGGCGAGCTCAGCCACTTGGCGCTGCAGCTTGCGCGTCTCGTTCGAGACTTTGTTCTTCACCTCTTCGGCCTGGTGGCTGGCTTGGACGGCTTCGGCATCGGCGGCGCCGGCGCGCGCTCGCTGCGACATATTGAAGAAGGGAAAGCGGATGGCCACGCCGACAACCCCGTTGTTGCGCTGATAGTTCTTGAAGAATTCCTGGTAATTGTTGTAGGTGGTCAGCAGGCCGTATTGGCCGACGAAGTCCACCGCCGGCCGGGACTGCTTGTGCTCGCCGCGGGCGCGGAGCAGCTTGGCATCGGCCTGGGCGAAGGCCAGCTTGACGGCCGGGCTGGTGGAAGCGCTCTTCGCCGCCAGGTCGTCGCCCTGGCTGACCTCGGGAAGCTGCGGGATCGAGTCGGTCACGGTTTCGATCCCTGGCGCCGCCACGCCGGTAAGCTGCGCCAGCAAGTTGCGCAGGACGTCAACATTGCCCTCAACCTGGGCTATACCCATGCGCACACGCGCGCTGGCCAGCTTGGCGCGGGTGAGTTCGAGTTGGGGTTCGACCCCCGCCTGAACCCGCTCGGAGGCGATCTGCTCGGCGCGTGCGGCTTCCTGCTCCTGCTGGCGGAGCAGATGGAGCGCCGTGACCAGGCGGTCGAGCTGGGTGTAGGTGACGGCGGTCTCCAAAATGGCCTGCTGGCGCCGGTCTTCGCCGCTGAAGGCGGTGGCGTCCCACTCTGTGCGTGCGGCGCGCACGAAGTCACGCTGCGCGGGATTGATGAGATATCCCATGGTGTTCACGCTGATTGCCGTCGGCGCCGAGCCCTCAATGCTCAGCGGGAATCCGAACGACTTGGCCAGGCCTGAGCCCACGATCACCTGCGGGATGTACATGCGGGCAGCCTCCAGATAGACCTGGTGGGCGCGCACCTGGTCGGGGGCGCTGATCACGGCGCTGCGCTTGGCCGCCAGTTCGACGGCTTGGCGGAAGGGAAGCGGCTCGGCGCACGCGCAAGACGTAAGCAGGACGAGAATGATGGTCCAGCGAAGGATTTTCATAGGTCACCTTTGGTTGAATGGGGAGTATAGAGCAGTGGAAGGAGCGAGTACCAAGTACCTAGTACCAAGTACCAAGCGAGTACCAAGCGAGCACCGCGGAAGCTAAGAGCCAAACGCAGTTCTACTTGGTACTAGGTACTTGGTTTTACTTGGTACTGGGGTACTTGGTACTCGCTTCTCTACTGCCCAACTCGCTGGAGCGCCGTCCGCGCCGGGTCGAATTCGCGGGCGAGCGAAATCGCGGTGCGATATTCGGCGGCGGCAGCCTGGCGATTTCCCTGCTTCTCGAAGATCTGCCCCAGCAGATAGTGGGCATGATAGGCAGGCGCGGCCTCGGGTTGCGGTCCATTCGCGAGGTACTTCTGCAGCAGCGCGATGGCGCCTGGAAAATTCCTGCCGGCCTGAAACAGCAGCATGGCGGCTTCGTAAGGAACGGTGCTCTGCCAGACGTCTTCGGCGACGGCCTTGTTGACGCTGTCTTCCATCTGGTCGAAGCGCTCGTGGGTGCGGTAGAAGCCGGCGAGATCGAGCCAGCGCCCGCCGGGATGCGGGCTGGCGGCGATGGCGGCGCGATACTCCCGCTCGGCAGTGTCGAACTGTTTGCCGCGCTCGGCCAGCCGCGCCTTGATCCAGTGGGCGGCGGCCTCATCCTGGGAGGCGAGCATCTCGGCCTGAGCCAGGGCCTTGTCCTTGCCGCCGCCGAGAAAGCTGGGGGCTTCCATGTAGAATTCGGCGAGATCGGTGCGGGCGGCGGCGCTCGCTCCGTCGAGCTGCACGGCGCGCTCGAAGGCGCCGCGGATGCGCGGCACCATGCGCACCGCGGTCACGAAGCTGGCATGGGCGGCCTTCTCGCCAACGGCCCGTCCCAGCCACAATTGGTAGTTGCTGGCCGAAGGTTCGAGCGCCACCGCTCGCTCGGCGGCCGTGGCGGCTTCTTCCCAGCGTCCCATGTAGAAGTAAGTGCGGGTGAGCAGGTTGTAGGCCTGAGCATCGTTGGGCGCGGCCTGGACGCGGTCGTGGAGCGCGCGCAGGGCGTCATCCACGCGTCCCACCGAGAGCAGCTCGGCCGGCGATGCGGGCTCGGCCGCCACCGAGAGTGCCGTCAGCACTCCGAACAGCAAGGCGAGAACCAGGAGAAAGCGAAACCGCATCAGCGCTGCACCATTAGGTTAGCGCTGGACCACCCGCACGGCCAAGCCGTCCGTCAGCGGATGGTTATCGACCGCACCCAGGGCGACCCAGGCGTCGTCGGGCAGGCCGTTGGTGATCTCGATGCGCGTGGGATTGGAAACCGAGGTGGTGACGTCGCGGCGCTTGAGCTCGCCGTTGACGATCTCGTACACGTACCGTTTGCCGTCATCCTGGCGGATGGCTTCGCGCGACACGGTCAGCACATTGTTTTCCTGGGTAGTGGTGATGGTGACGGTCACGTTGACGTTGGGCAGCAGCTTGAGGTCGTGGTTGTCCACTGTGCAGGTGACGTCGCCCACGGTGCGCGTGCCGAGCTGGGAGACGGTGGTGGGAATGCGCGTGATGCTCCCCTGCCAAACCCGCCCGGGCAACGCGTCCCAGGTGACGCTGACCTTCAGGCCGGGAGCCAGGCGTCCAATCTCGGGCTCGTCCACGAAGCCGACCACCTGCACGGTGTGCAGGTCGGCCACCTGCACCAGCAGGTCGCCAGGATTGACGAAAGCCCCGACCCGCACCGGCAGCGAGTACACGATGCCCTCGCGCGGGGCGCGCACGTTGGACTGCAGCAGCGTGTCCTCGGCGGCGTGGTAAGCGGTTTCGGCTTCCGTTTGCCCGGCTTTGACCTTGGCGATTTCCGGGCGCGAGTAGCGCGAGGTCTCCTTCTGCTCGAGCAGGTTGACCTCTTCCTGGGCGACTTGGACGCGATGGCGCGCCCCCGCGACCTCGGCGGGGGAAGCGGCGCCGCGCTGCTCCAGTTGCTGCAGCACCGCGAGATTGCGGTTGGCGGCCTCCAGCTCGGCGCGCGCCTTCACCAGTTCGGATTGCGTGTTGAGAACTTCTTCGTGGGTCCCGCCCGCCTCGATGGAGTGCAGATCGGCGTGCGCCGCCTTCAGTTGCGCAAAGGCCTTGGACGCCTGGGTACGGGCATCGGCGTCATCGAGCTGCAGCAGCAGTTGCCCGGCCTTCACCCGGTCGCCCTCGTGCACCAGCACTCGGCGCACCGTGGTGGCGGCGGGAGCGTGGGCCTCGAAGTTGTCCAGCGGCCGCACCTTGCCGTTGGTGGCGATGATGTTGGTGATGTTCCCGCGCATCACCTGGTCGGCCCGCACCGGCACCTCGTTGCCACGCAGGGAAGCGAACGCCGCCAGCAGGATGACCAATACCGCCGCCCCGGCCACGATCAACATCAGCCGCTTGCTATGCAGGAAATCCAACGGCCGTGCCTCTCCGATGATTACATGTTGAACGCCCAACCAACCTCCCAGTATAGACCGCCACCAATGACAAATGTTACCCCCGCGGGGCAGAAATGCGCGCCGCAAAGGCGTGTTGGCGGAACTTCGCTGTATATCATTTAGATGCGCCAATCCGGACGGAAGGGGCAGTCGGGGAGAAAAAAGTCGGTAGTCGTTGGCCGGTAGTCGTTTGGCAAGAACGTCTGGGGCGATCGGGGCAAACGACTAACGACCACTGACTATCGGCCTATACAATGGCCGCATGCCGAAGAAGCCCTCCTATACGCCCGAGCAAGCGCGCTCGGGGCTGAACGCGCGCTTCCCGCAGATCGAGACTTGGCCCAACCAGTTTCCCGCCTACGAGATCGTGATCGACGCGCCCGAGTTCACCGCCGTGTGTCCTAAAACGGGGCTGCCAGATTTCGGCGTCATCACCCTGCGCTACATGCCCGACCGCCGCTGCCTGGAGCTGAAGTCATACAAGGAGTACCTGCTCGCCTACCGCGAGCTGGGCATCTTCCAGGAAAACGTGGTCAATCGCGTGCTGGAGGACGTGGTGCGGGCGGCGCATCCGGTGTGGGCGCTGGTGCGGGGCGAGTTTCGTCCGCGCGGCGGCATCGGCACGGTGGTGGAAGCACGCTGGCCGCGTCCCGACGGTCGGGAAACCGCCAGGAAGAGGGAAGACAAATGAAAGAAGTGCTGGCATTCGTGCTGGAGCAGATCAACGACGAGTGGGACCGTCTGCTGCGCGAGTTCGTGCAGATTTCGCCCGACGCCTTTGCCTGGCAACCGGACCCGAACCTGCACTCCATCGGCTGGCACGTGCGGCATGTTATCGAATGGCGCTACGCGCTGGTGCACGCCATGATCCTCCGCCAGCCCAACGAAGAGAAGCTTTACTGCCTGGGATGGGAGACCGATCCCGTGGTGCAAAAGCTGGCGGCCAATCCCGGGGTCTGGTACGAGCCGAAGTTCACGGTGGGCGAGAACGTGCAGTTTGCCGACCGCATACGGGGCATCACCGACCCCGAGATCGCCGGCCTGCCCCCGGCGCGTTTCTCCGAAGAGATAGTGTTTCCCTGGAAGGCGGGGCGGGTGCTGGACGAGATCGCGGAAGAGCTGCGGCACTCGGCGCTGCATCGCGGGCATGTGCAGGAGCTGAAGAAGCTGTATGCCCGCCGCGGCGGGCAATCGGGTCATCGGGTGATCGGGTCATCGGGTGATTGACGAAGCGTGGGATTTTGCGTGGTATATTCGCGCCACCGGATGGCGCGAACAACCTATCCCCTGGCCACGCTGGCGCTGCTGACGGCGATCAACTTCGTCAATTACATCGACCGCTCGGTCCTGTTCGCGGTGCAGCCGCTGGTGCAGGCGGAGTTCAAATTCAGCGACACCCAATACGGCCTGCTGACCACCTCGTTCTTCATTTTTTATATGGCGGCGGCGCCGTTCATCGGCATGGCCGCCGACCGCTACTCGCGCAAGTGGATCGTCTTCGGAGGCATCTTCCTGTGGAGCGGCGCCACGCTGCTGACGGCGGTGGCGCACGATTACACGACGTTGCTGATCCGGCACACCGTGGTGGCCATCGGCGAGTGCAGCTACGCCACCATCGCGCCGGCGCTGCTGGCTGACCTGTTTCCCGAAGAGCGCCGCGGACGCATGCTGTCGTTTTTCTTTCTCGCCATCCCCGTGGGCACGGCGATGGGATACATTCTCGGCGGCTATCTCGGCCACCACTACGGATGGCGCACGCCTTTCTACGTGGCCGCGCTGCCGGGATTCCTGTTTGCGCTGGTTTTTCTTTTCCTTCCGGAACCGGATCGCGGATCGAGCGATCATCTCTCGGCCACGCCCGATCGCGCCACCCTGCGCGGGCTCACCCACAACGGCGCCTTCTGGACCGCCACCCTGGGCATGGCCATGATGACCTTCGCGCTGGGCGGAATTTCCGTCTTCCTGCCGAAGTTCTTGTCGCAGTACCGGGGAATGTCGCTCGACCACGCCAACCTGCTCTTGGGCGTGAGCATCGGCGCGAATGGCATCGTGGCCACGCTGTTCGGCGGCTGGCTGGGCGACCGCCTGCTGCACCGGCGGGATTCGGCCTACTACCTGGTGTCGGCCGTGGGCATGGCGCTGGGCATCCCGGTGATGGCGGTGGCGCTCTACGTGGCCGGGCCGCCGATGATGCCGGCCATCGTGGTGGCGGAATTTCTGCTCCTCATGAACACCGGGCCGCTGAATGCCGCGGTGGTGAACTCGGTGAGCGCGCCCATCCGCTCTAGCGCCATCGCCGTGAACCTGATCGTGATCCACCTGTTGGGCGACGCGTTCTCGCCGCCGCTCATGGGTTACATCTCCGACCGCAGCTCGCTTCCGATGGCGTTCATCGCCGCCATCGTGGCCATCGCGCTCTCCGCCGGGGTGCTGTTCTACGGTATGCGCTACGCGCCGCGCCTCCACGCGGCCGGGGCGGAAACCTGATGCACATCTTCTGGTGGCTGCTGGGCGCCCTGCTGGCAGCCGTGTGGGTTGACCGTCTGCAGGACGCCGCCCGCGGCATGCGGCATGTGGCCGACATCACTCGCCCGGAGTGGGACCGCCGTCCCGAGCCCATGCCGCGCGTGAGCATCATCGTGCCGGCTTGCGACGAGCAGGAGCACGTCGCGGCAGCGCTCGCCTCCTTCGCCGCGCAGGATTACGAGAACCTGGAAATCATCGCCGTCGATGACCGCTCGCGCGATTCGACTGGCGAGATCATGGAGCGCACGGCGCGCGAGGCGATCTTGGCCCGCCCCGCACTGCGCTTTGAAGTGCTGCACGTCCGCGAATTGCCCGCGGGCTGGCTGGGCAAGACGCACGCCATGTGGCTGGCGGCCCAGCGCGCGCACGGTGATTGGATCCTGTTCACCGATGCCGACGTCAAGCTGCGTCCGGACGCGCTGCGCCGCGCCATCGCCTACGCCGAAGCGGTGAAAGCCGACCACCTGGTCCTGTTTCCCACCCACGCGCTCAAGACCGTCGGGGAATGCATGGTGATCGCGGGCTTCCAGATGCAGTTCGTCTTCGGGCATCGCCCGTGGAAGGTCTCCGATCCCAAGGCCAAAGACTCGATGGGGCTGGGGTCATTCAACCTGGTGCGCCGCAGCGTGTACGAGAGCATTGGGACCTTTCGCACGCTGCGCCTGGAAGTGGTGGATGACATCCAGTTGGGCGAGCGGGTGAAAACACGGGGCTTCTCGCAGCACACCGTGTTCGGCCGTGGACTGCTCGACTTGCGCTGGGGAGCCGGCGGGCTGGGCATCGTGCGCAACCTCACAAAGAACCTGTTCGCGGCTTTGCACTACCGCTGGCCGCGCGCCGTGGGCGCGTGCCTGATGCTGGTGGCGCTGAACGTCCTGCCATTTGTGGGCGTATGGCTGGCGCCAGGGTGGTCGAAGGCTGGATTCGCGGCCGCGGTCGGCGCCATCGCGGTGCTCTACGCCGGCATGTACCGGACGTCGCGCATCTCGCCGGCCTACGTGCTGCTGCACCCGGTGAGCAGCCTGATTATTGCTGGAACCCTGCTGCTTTCGATGGCGGCTACATTGTGGCGCGGCGGCGTGGTGTGGCGGGGAACGAAGTATTCATTGCAGGAACTGCGAAGATCATCCGAGGATCGGGAGATCGGGTGATCGGGTGGAGTACCAAGTACCAAGTACCAAGTACCAAGTCCGAAAATCAGTCGTTTTCCTGAACGTGAATTGAAGATATCAATCCCGCCAAGATCCTGCCAAGTTCCTTGATGTGCCCGATGCACCGCTCGCAAGAATCCTGGTTGATATATGCTAGGCGGCGCGCGATCAGCGCCTGCGTTTCGATCTCTGCCAGAGAACCTTTTGCGACCCGGAGAAAATGCCGAGAGTCCTTCTTCGAGTACCTCGCTTGTCCTTCTGCGATGTTGCTGGCAACCGACACTGCCGCCCTTCGGAGTTGATTGGATAATCCGTAATTTTCCCGTGCTGGAAACGCCTCGGTCAGCCGATAAACCTGCTCGACCAAGTCCATTGCTTTTTGCCACGCAATGAGGTCTTTGAAGTGCTGAGTCACGTTAGTCTTCTCGGTACTTGGTACTTGGTACTTGGTACTCGGTACTTGGTAATCGCGCTACTTCCTCCCTCACTCCGGCTCAGGCGTGGTTTCGGTAAGGGCGTCTACGCTGCGGTGGGAGTATTTGGCAGGCTTGTGACTGCTGCTGGGGCGCTGGCCGGGGCTGGCCTTGCCCTGTTTGGCCACATCGTAGTTCTTGGGGATGGGCGGCAGCTTGGCGGCTTCGCCCTTGAGCTGGCGCGAGTCGCGCACGATGACCTCGGGATGGCCGTGGTAGAGGCGGATCTGCCCTTGTATGTCCACTTCCTTGCCCTGGAGGGTGCGCACGTCGCCGACCTGGCGCAGGTCCTTGCGGAAGACTACCGCCGAGAATCCGCACTCGCGCCCTTCCTCGCAAAAACGCAGCAGGTGGGTGCCGCCGGGGGTGGCGGAGACGGCGAGGACCTTGCCGTGAACGCAGGCAGTTTCGCCGACGTGCCGGGCCGCTTGCTCCATGGGGAGGCAGGCGGCCGAGGCGCAGCCGGCGAGTGCGAGCATCCAGAGAAAGCGCACGGGTGCGGGAGTATAGGAGAGCCGAGGCGGCGACGGTAGGGGTCGTTCTTCTCTACGTCGTTTCAAGTTTCACGTTTCAAGTTTCAAGCAGGAAAATCGTGAAACCTGAAATCTGAAACGCTTTACTTCGTGATCTCCATCCGCAGGGCGTCGTTGAAGCGGTTGAAGTAATTGAACAGGCCGATGGCGGCGGCGAGTTCGACGATCTCGCCGTCATCGTAGTAGCGGCGGAGTTCGGCCCAGAGTTGGTCGTCCACCGAGTGCGCGTCGCGGGTCATGCGCTCGGCCAGGCGCAGCGCGGCTTTTTCGGCGGCGGTGAAATCGGAGCGCTGCTCGAAATCGGCCAGGTGCTTAAGCTGGTCTTCGCTCCAGCCTTCCCGCCTGGCCCAGGCGGTGTGCGATGCCAGTCAATAATCGCAGCCGTTGATCTGCGAGGTGCGCACGATCACCAGCTCTTTCAGCTTGAGGGGGACGGTGCCGGTGTTGAGCACGGCGCGCCAGTGCGCCACCAGGGTGCGCAGGATTTCCGGACGGTGCGCCACCGTGCGGAACATGTTGGGGACTTTGCCGCGCTCGCGTTCCACCGAGTCGAAGACCTCGCCGGTGGGAGCGCCGACCTGGGACTTATCGAGGCGGGGGATGCGCATGGGGATGCCGTCCGGCCCGGCGAGCCAGCGGCGGCCGCCAACAGCGCGCCGCGCCCTCGCCGGGCGGAAAGTTTACTTGAACGCCGCCACCGCCGTGGCTTCGTCGTCCTTCACGTCGAAAACGGTGTACAGCTTGGTGATTTGCAGCAGGTCGTGGACCTTCTTGGTCAGGTTGAGCAGCTTGAGTTCGCCGCCCTGGTTGCGGACGGTGGTGAAGGCGCTGACCAGTTCGCCGATCCCGGAGCTGTCGATATAGGTGACGTCGCCCAGGTTCAGCAGGATCTTGCGCTGGCCCTTGGTGACCAAGTCACGCACAATGTCGCGCAGCACCACGCTGCCTTCCCCCAGGGTGATGCGCCCGCTGAGGTCGACGATGGTGATGCCATCCACCTGCCGGGTGATGCTTTTCATGCTCACTTTGAAGCCTCCTTATGATGTTCGGCCGGGTCGCTGACATTCTTGACCATGGTGATTTCCGTGCCCGGCGCCAGGAGCCGTATGCGGACCTCGTCCATAAAGGACCGCATCAAGAAAATGCCCCGTCCGGACTGCTTGAGAAGGTTTTCCGGCGTGGTGGGGTCCGGGACCTTGCTTACATCCAGACCCCGGCCCTCGTCGGTGACGGTGATCACCAGGGCGTGGCCGGTGTTCTCGAAAGCGACGGTCATCTTCTTGTTCGGGTCATAAGCGTTGCCGTGGAGCACGGCGTTGACCGCCGCCTCCCGCACCGCCATGGAAATCCGCAGACAGTTGTCTTCGTCGAAGCCCGCCTTGGCGGCGAGAAGCTGTGCCGTCTCCTCGGCCGTGTTCACGCTTTGCAGCGACGACTCGAGGGTGTAGGAGACCCGCTTGGCGGTCATCTTCAAGTTATTTATACCAGTATGGAGGCGGAAGGCTGCAGTCCGCTCCCCCGAGAATGCGACAGTTTGAATGCCGCATCGGGAAATGTCAAATGAATCGGCACAATTGCTGGATTCGGCCTGCCGTCTCCGGTATTCTGCCGCCCATGCTGGGGATCGCCCTTTCCGAGCTGCTGGGCGCCCCCGTGCTCGACCCGGGCGGGCGGACGCAGGGCCGGGTGCGGGAGGTGGCGGTGTGTCCGCAGGCCGATACGGCGCGGGTTTGCGGGCTGATCGTCAAGACCAAACAGGGCGATCGCCTGCTCTCCCCGGAGGGGCTGGCGGAAATCAGCGGCAGGGCGGTGCGGGCCAACGCCCCCGCCGAAGCGTGGGCCCCCTTCACCAGCTCCGAAGGCATGCTGCTGCTGGGACGCGACCTGCTCGACCAGCAGATCATCGACGTGCACGGCCGCAAGGTGGTGCGGGTCAACGACCTCGATTTCCACCAGGAGCAGGTGAACCACCACCTGGTGCTGAAGGTAGGCGACGTGGACGTGGGCGCGCGCGGGGCGGTGCGGCGCCTGCTGAAGGGTATTGTGCCTGCCGGCGCCCTGCACGCCCTCACCCAGAAGCTGCCCCCGCGCGTCATCCCCTGGGAATTCGTGGACCTGATCGAGACTGACCCGGCGCGGCGGGTGAAGCTGAAGATCGAGCACGAGCGGCTCTCCAGGCTGCACCCCGCCGACATCGCCGACATCGTGGAAAACCTGGCGCCGGCCGAGCGCGAAGCCGTCTTCGAGACCCTTGACGAACAAGTGGCGGCCGACGCCCTGGAGGAGGTGGACCCCAAGCTGCAGGTCTCCATCGTGCAATCGCTCGATTCCGACCGTGCCGCCGACATTGTCGAGGAGATGGGCCCGGACGCGGCTGCCGACCTTCTCGCCGACCTGTCCAAGGAGCAGTCGGACAAGATCCTGGAGGAGATGGAGCCGGCGGAGCGCGAGGAAATTTCCGAGCTGCTGGAGTTCAGGGAAGACACCGCCGCCGGCCGCATGACCACCGACTACCTGGCGCTGGCGCCCACCGCCACGGTGAACGACGCGATCGAGGCGCTGCGCAAGTTCGAAGGCGGCATTGAAGGCGTGAGCACCATCTTCCTGGCGGATAAAGACAGCAAGCTGGTGGGAGCGGTCCCGCTGGCCAGCCTGGTGCTCGCCTCCAGCGGCACGCCCTTGTCCACCCTGGCGCCCGGGCCGCCCATCTCCTGCCTCGCCGGCACCCGCGAAAAAGAAGTGGCGGAGCTGTTCGATAAGTACAACCTGCTGATGCTGCCGGTGGTGGACGGCCAGGGCGTGCTCACTGGCGTGATCACCGCCGATGACGTCATCAGCCTGCTGCGCAGCAAGCTGTAATCAACTGTCATCCTAAGCGGCGCGCCCAAAATTTATGATTGTCATCCTGAGCGAAGTCCCGTAGGGACGAGCGTGAGGACCTGCACTCGATGAGCCGCGAGAGCAGGGCGGAAGCCCTGCGGCGCCAGTTAGGATCCGCCACCCTCCACTTTTCTTTTTCTATTCTTCCCGTAATCCTCGCTCCGCGTTTATTCTGAGAAGCCTTTGAATCCCCCGTATGCGAACCTGCGATGAATTGGCTGAGACGCTGGAAGACCCGGATCCTGATCTTCGCCGCCGTAGTGGGCCCGGGTTTCATCACCGCGAACGTGGACAACGATGCCGGGGGCATCACCACGTACTCCCAGGCGGGGGCGCAATTCGGCTACATGCTGTTGTGGACCATGATCCCCACCACGCTGGCGCTGATCGTGGTGCAGGAGATGGCTTCGCGCATGGGCGCGGTTACCGGCAAGGGGCTCAGCGACCTGATCCGCGAGGAGTTCGGCTTCCGCATCACCTTCCTCATGATGCTGGGCCTGGTGATCACCAATTTCGGCAACGTGCTGGCCGAGTTCTCCGGCATCGCCCTCAGCCTGGAGCTATTTGGGGTGCCGAAGTACATCAGCGTGCCGGTGTGCGCGGTGATCGTGTGGTTGCTGGTCGTCAAGGGCACTTACAAGAGCGTGGAGAAGATCTTCCTGGTGGCGTCGTTCATCTACGTCACCTATATCGTCGCCGGACTGATCGCCCGGCCGGAGTGGAAGCTGGCGCTGGTGGCCACGGTGAAGCCGCCCGAGCTGTCCGTGTTCGCGCACTCCGCCTATCTCTACATGGTGATCGGCGTGGTGGGAACCACCATCGCCCCGTGGATGCAGTTCTACCTGCAGGCCTCGATCGTGGAGAAGGGAATCACGCCGCGGCAGTACGGAGCCTCGAAGCTGGACGTGATCTCGGGCTGCGTGTTTACCGACATCGTGGCCTGGTTCATCATCGTGGCCTGCGCCGCCACCCTGTTCGCCCACGGCATGTTCGAGATCCGCAACGGGGCGGACGCCGCCCAGGCGCTCAAGCCGCTGGCGGGCAATTACGCCTATATCCTCTTCGCCGTCGGGCTGTTCAATGCCTCGCTGTTCGCGGCTTCCATCCTGCCCATCTCGACCGCCTACGCGGTTTGTGAAGGGCTGGGCCTGGAGTCCGGCGTAGGAAAGAAGTTCAGCGAGGCGCCGTTTTTCTACTGGCTCTACACCGCGCTGATCGCGGTGGGCGCGGGCGTCATCCTGATTCCCAATGTGCCGCTGATCCAGATCACGGTGCTGTCGCAGGTGGTGAACGGCATCACCCTGCCGTTCGTGCTCATCTTCATGCTGCTGCTCATCAACAAAAAAGAGCTGATGGGTAGCTACACCAATTCGCGGTTCTTCAACTGGGTGGCGTGGGCGACCACGGTGGTGATGATCGGGCTGACCATCGCCTGGTTCTGGACCCTACACCAGGGGTGACTACAAAATCTTCCCCGCCGCGATCTCCTTCACCAGCTCGCGGTCGGCGTCCAGAAAGTCAAATTCCGCGAGGCGCGTGCGCGAGACCCACTGGATGTCCTTGAAGATGCGGTTCTCCGGCTCGCCCTTGAACTCACGGACCACGAAGAAGCGCAGCTCGACCGTGCCGCCGCGCGGGTACTTGTGCTGGATGCGGGCCACCTCGTCGCCGATGCGCGCCTGGATGCCCAGTTCCTCGTCCAGCTCGCGCCGCAGGGCGTCGGTGGAGTGTTCGCCCGGCTCGATCTTGCCGCCCGGGAACTCCCACTTCAGCGGCATAGGCTGGTGGCGCGTGCGCTGGCAGATGAGGATCTTGCGGCCGCGCACGATCAGAGCCGCCACCACGCGCTTCCGGGGCGACGGGGCTCGCCGCGGCGGATCAGAATTGTGGGCGAGCGCCATCGCCCTTGATTAAAACACAGGTGAGCCGAAAATCACGTGGGGTGTCCCACCAGCCGCGCCGCCTGCTCGAAAATCTTCTCGAACATCTTCTCCGTCAGTTTTCCCGTCTGGGTGTTCTGCTGCGAGGGATGGTAGGAAGCGAGCAGGATCTTCCCGTCCGGCAGTTCGTAGCCCGCGCCGTGGGCGAACGCATACTCGTTCTTGCTGGAGAGCCGGCCGCGCCGCTTGAGGTAGTTCAGGTAGCCGTCGAAGGCGATCCGGCCCAGGCATACCACCACGCGTATCTTCTGCAGGCCCGCCAGCTCGCGGTCGAGGTAGGGCGCGCAGTTGGCGATCTCGCCGGGAGTGGGTTTGTTGGCGGGCGGAGCGCAGCGCACCACGGCGGTGATGTAGGCGTCTTTTAGCTGCAAGCCGTCTCCGCGGTGGGTGGCGCTGGGCTGCGAGGCGAAGCCGGTGCGGTAGAGCACCGGGTACATGAAGTATCCCGAGCCGTCGCCGGTGAACGGACGGCCGGTGCGGTTGGAGCCGTGCGCGCCTGGCGCCAGGCCGAGGATCAGCACCCGCGCCTCGGGATCGCCGAAGCCCGGAACCGGCTTGCCCCAGTAGTCCCAGTCCAGGTAGGCGCGCCGCTTCTCGCGCGCGATCTTCTGGCGATACTCCACCAGCCGCGGACAATGGGTGCAGGCGACGATCTCGCCATTCAGTTTGTCGAGCCAGGCCGGCATGGGGGCTCTCTTTTTTTATCATAGCCTCCCGAATCGGGACGTGGCGTCACGGCCCGGTTTGACCGTTCCTCCGTGTCCTCTTTAATATGGATGCAGATGCGAGCGATAGAAAGCCTTCCCCGTTGAGCGCCACCGAGACCAGGAACGACTGTACGCGCGAGATCGAAGTCGAGGTTCCTGCCGAGGTGGTAACGCGCGAGACCGCCGTGGTGATCGAGCGCTTCCAGAAGCATGTGCGGCTGCCCGGCTTCCGCAAGGGCAAGGTGCCGGCGTCGGTGGTGCGGCAGCGCTTTCCCGAAGACATCCGCAGCGAGGTGGTGGAATCGCTGGTCCCGCGCTACTTCCGCCAGGAGGTGGAGAAGCGCGGCCTGCAGCCGGTCTCGCAGCCGCGGGTCAGCGACCTGCACGTGGCCGACGGCGAGCCGCTGCGCTTCAAGGCCAGCTTCGAGATTATGCCCGAGGTCCGGGTCTCCGGATACGAAGAGCTGCGCGTGGAGAAGGCCGACACCAGCGTTTCCGACCAGGAGGCCGACGAGGCGCTGGGCCGGCTGCGCGAGCAGCACGCTACCTACACCGCGGTGGACGAGCGCGAGCTGCGCGACGGCGATTTCGCCCAGGTGGCGCTGGTGGGCACGCCCGAGTCCGGCGAGGGCAAACCCGTCACCATGGACGATGTGCTGGTGGAGATCGGCGGCCCCACCACGGTGCGCGACTTCAGCGAGAACCTGCGGAGCGCGCGCCCCGGCGAAGAGCGCCGCTTCGACGTCACTTATCCGGAAGATTTCTCCGACCCGAGGCTGGCGGGCAAGAAGCTCGCCTACGCCATCACGGTGAAGGGCATCAAGCAGAAGGTGCTGCCCGAGCTCAACGACGATTTCGCCAAGGAGACGGGCGAGCTGCAGTCGCTCGACGAGCTCAAGGCCAAGATCCGCGAGCAGCTCGAAGCGGAGAAGAAGCACACCGCCGAACACGCCGCCAAGGACAAGCTGGTGGAAGAACTGGTGCGGCGCAACGATTTCCCGATTCCGGAGGCGCTGGTGGACCGCCAGGTGGACGTGCGCCTGGAGCGCGGGCTACGGGCGCTGGCGGCCCAGGGCATGCGCACCGAAGACATGAAGAAAATGGATTTCTCCCGCCTGCGGGCGGGCCAGCGCGAGGCGGCGCTGCGCGAGGTGAAGGCATCGCTGCTGCTGGAAAAGATCGCCGACCAGGAGAAGATCGAGGTCAGCGACGAGGAGGTCGGCAAGGAGATCGAGTCGCTGGCCAAGCAGATGCAACAGACGCCGGAGGCCGTCCGCGCTCGTTTGACACGCGATGGAGCGCTGGATAGAATCCGGAACAGAATCCGCCACGAGAAAACCCTCGAGTTTCTTTATCGCCGCTCGGCATGATGCCGGCGGTTGTTCAAGCTCCCCCGGCCCCCAATCCAGCGCTGGGGTGAAGTGTCAAGGCTGAAGTGTCAAGGCAGGTCAACGTGAAAGAGGAACATATGGCGCTGGTACCGATGGTGGTCGAACAGACCAGCCGCGGCGAACGTGCGTACGACATCTACTCCCGCCTGCTGCGGGACAACATCATCTTCCTGGGCACGCCGGTGGATGACACCATCGCCAACCTGGTGATCGCGCAGTTGCTCTTCCTCGAGGCCGAGGACCCGGAGAAGGACGTTTCCGTCTACATCAACTCGCCGGGCGGCTCCATCACCGCGGGCATGGCCATCTACGACACCATGCAGTTCATCCGGCCGGACGTGGTCACCATTTGCATCGGGCAGGCGGCCTCCATGGCGGCGCTGCTGCTCTCCGCCGGGGCGGCGGGCAAGCGCTATGCCCTGCCCAACTCCCGCATCCTCATCCACCAGCCCTCCATGGGCGGGCTTTCCGGGCAGGCCACCGACATCGATATCCACGCCCGCGAGATCCTGCGCATGCGTGAGATAACCAACCAGCTACTGGCCAAGCACACCGGGCAGAAACTTGATAAAGTGGAAAAAGACGTCGAGCGCGACTTCATCATGAACGCGCAGCAGAGCAAGGAATACGGGATCATCGACGAGATCATCTACAAGCACAAATAGCTAAGGAGCGCACATCCTCCCAGGGATGGGGTTTAGGTAGTAAGGAGTAACCACGTGAAACCACGGTCGGGATCGGATGAAGTCCTACGCTGCTCGTTCTGCCACAAATCCCAGGATGCGGTTGCCAAGCTGATCTCCTCGCCCAGCGACTACCCGCGGGCTTACATCTGTGACGAGTGTGTCGCCGTCTGCAACTCGATTCTCGAGGACGACCGCGCCGAGACCCACGCCGCCGCTGCACCCAACCATCTGCCGAAGCCGCAGGAAGTCAAAGTCTTCCTCGACGAATACGTCATCGGCCAGGAGCAGACGAAGAAGAAACTGGCGGTCGCGGTTTACAACCACTACAAACGCATCCACATGAACCGGCAGCGGGCCAGCGAGGTGGAGCTGGCCAAGTCCAACATCCTGCTCATCGGACCCACCGGCACCGGCAAGACGCTTCTGGCGCAAACCCTGGCCAAGATGCTGGATGTGCCCTTCGCCATCGTGGACGCGACCACGCTCACCGAGGCCGGCTACGTCGGCGAGGACGTGGAGAACATCATCCTGAAGCTCCTGCAAGCCGCCGACGGCGACGTGGGCCGCACCCAGACCGGCATCATCTATATCGATGAAGTGGACAAGATCGGGCGCAAGGATGAGAACCCCTCGATCACCCGCGACGTCTCCGGCGAAGGCGTGCAGCAGGCGCTGCTCAAGATCCTGGAAGGCACCATCGCTAACGTCCCGCCGCAGGGCGGCCGCAAGCATCCTCACCAGGAATTCACGCCCGTGGACACCACCAACATCCTGTTCATCTGCGGGGGCGCGTTCGTCGGCCTGGAGAAGGTGATCGGGCGCCGCGTGGGCAAGCAAGCGGTCGGCTTCACCAGCGGCGAGGAAGAGAAAGACCACCCGCCCCTCCCGCCCAGCAAGCGCGATACCGAGATGCTCTCGCAAGCGCAGCCGCAGGACCTCATCAAGTTCGGGCTGATCCCGGAATTCGTGGGGCGCCTGCCGGTGGTGGGCATACTCGACGACCTGGATGAGGACGCGCTGATCGAGATTCTCACCCGTCCCAAGAACGCCATCATCAAGCAGTACCAGCGGCTGTTCGAGTTCGAGAACGTGCGGCTGAAGTTCACCCAGGACGCGCTGCGCGGGATCGCCCATGAGGCCATGATGCGCAAGGTCGGCGCCCGCGGCTTGCGCATGATCCTGGAAGAGCTGATGCTCGACCTGATGTACCACCTGCCCAGCCAGAAGAAGGTGCGGGAGTTCGAACTCACCAAGGAGATGGTGGAGAAGCGCGAACTCTCGGTGGCCGCAGTGATGGAAAAGGCGGGGTAGAAACTCTCGAATGCGTGACCACTGCGGAAGAATCGCTTCATAAACTCAACAGCGAGAAAACGTGTCAGGGCACGACTTCAGTCGTGCCGTTAGGGAGCCCCTTGTATTGTCATTCCGAGCCCGCCCGAGCGAGCTTTGCGAGTGAGGGCAAGGCGAGGAATCCTGGCGTTGTCTCGCGTGACCGTCAAGAGGCGGCGAAGAGTGACCAAAGCACGACTGAGGTCCCACGCTGCGCTCGGGATTTCGCCTGCGGGCTCGGACGCCCGCAAAGCGGCTCAACTTCACTCAATGACACTCTTAGAGTGACCGTTACGCCATGACTTCAAGTCGTGCCCTGACACGTGATCTTTCACGAATGAGCTTTTCAGCAGCCCAAGCCGTGCCGCGGGCACGTCTTTTCTATTGCGCACGCAGCCACGCCAGCACTTCGCCTGCATTCTTGTCCGGCGGGAATACGGGATAGAACACTTTCGAGATGCGGCTGTCGTCCGCCACCCACGCCAGACGCTTGAGCAGGACTTCGCCGGCGACCGTGAACGTGGGCAGCCGGAGCGCGCGCGTCAGCTCGAATCCGGCATCACTGAGCACCGGGAACGGCACGTGCAACCGCTCAGCCATTTCCCGCTGGTACGCTGTGTCTTGCGTGCTCAGGCCATATACAGCGCATCCCAGGGCTTGGAATTCACCAAACAGGTCGCGGAAACCACAGGTGTGCGGAGTGCATCCGCGGGCGCCGGGGATACTATCCCAATCGGGCGTGAACAGTGGCTTGCCCGGTTCTCCGGTGCGCGGGTAGGCGAAGACAACGGTGCGTCCGCGCTGGGCTGCAAGGTCAACCACGCCGCCGGTGGTCGCCGAAAGAGCAATTGACGGCAATTTCATGCCGGTGAGGTGAGCGGCGGCGCCGTCGTCGGTGGGAACGGGCAGTCCCGCGGGCAGGCTTGTCCAGTTCTGGGAATGCATTTTCTGGCTCCGCGGAAAAGATATCACGCTCCGGCAATCGCCCGCCGGGAGTAACCGTGGTGGTGCTTCCTGTGGTGCACTTTCGTCATTATTTTTGAGTACAACCGTGTCTTCTGGTACACCTGTTGCGCACCAGAAAACCTGATATATTGGCTTTGCACAGTCTGCACGAACTAATCCCTACAGGTACAAGGGTGGTATGACACAGAACCGGGAAAAATTCGAGACCCGCAAGTTGCCCATGATGCCCATCCGCGATGTGGTCATCTTCCCGCACATGATGACGCCCTTCGTGGTGGGCCGCGAATCCAGCGTGCGCGCGCTGGAGGAGGCGCTGGCGGCGGACAAGAAGATCTTCCTGGCCACCCAGCATGACGCCAGCGTGGACGAGCCCAAGGCCAATGAGATCTACCAGGTCGGCACCGTGGTCAACATCGTGCAGAGCCTGAAGCTGCCGGACGGCAACATCAAGGTGCTGGTCGAGGGCGTCGAGCGCGGCAAGATCCTCGCGGTCGCCGATGCCGAGGGCTACTTCCAGGCCACCATCCGCACCGTCAAGTACACCACCGAGGTCACGCCCGCCATCGAGAGCGGCATGCAGCGCGCCACCGGCCTGTTCGAGCAGTACGTCAAGCTCTGCCAGTCCTTGAATTACGAGACCATGATCGCCGCCGTGCGCATGGAGGACCCGGCCAAGCTTACCGACACCATCGCCGCCAACCTGCAGCTCTCGATCGAAGAGAAGCAGGAGTTGCTCGAAATCTTCGACCCGGCCGAGCGTCTGAACCGCATCGCTGACGTGCTCGACATCGAGATCGAAAAGCTGAACATGGACCGCACCATCCAGTCGCGGGTGAAGCGGCAGATGGAGCGGGCGCAGAAAGAGTATTACCTCAACGAGAAGATCAAAGCCATCCAGAAGGAACTGGGCCGCGGCGAGAAGAGCGAGTGGGACGAGCTGAAGAAAAAGGTGGACGCCGCCGGCATGCCCAAGGAAGTCCACGAGAAAGCGCTGCAGGAGCTGAAGAAGCTGGAGGCTATGCCGCCTATGTCGGCCGAGTCCACGGTCAGCCGCAATTATCTGGACTGGCTGCTGGCGGTGCCGTGGAAGAAGCGGTCGAAGGAAATCCGCAATATCGACCGCGCCGAAAAAGTCTTGAACGAAGATCATTATGGGCTGGAGAAGATCAAGGAGCGCATCCTGGAATTCCTGGCGGTGCGCCAGTTGGTGAAGAACCCCAAGGGATCGATCCTGTGCTTCGTGGGGCCGCCGGGCGTGGGCAAGACCTCGCTGGGCATGTCGATCGCGCGCGCCACTGGGCGCAAGTTTGTGCGCATGTCGCTGGGCGGAGTGCGCGATGAGGCCGAGATTCGCGGCCATCGCCGCACTTACATCGGCGCGCTGCCCGGGCAGATCATCCAGATGATGCGCAAGGCCGGCACCAAGAACCCGGTCTTCATGCTCGACGAAGTGGACAAGATGTCGATGGACTTCCGCGGTGACCCGAGCGCGGCGCTGCTCGAGGTGCTCGACCCCGAGCAGAACTTCATGTTCGTGGACCACTACCTGGACGTCGAGTATGACCTCTCGCAGGTCTTCTTCATCGCCACCGCCAACGTGATCCACACCATCCCGGCGGCTCTGCAGGACCGCATGGAAGTGCTGCGGCTGCACGGTTACACCGAGCTGGAGAAGATGGAGATCGCCAAGCAGTTCCTGGTGAAGAAGCAGTTGAAGCAGGCGGGGCTGACGGAGAAGAACCTCACCTTCACCGACGACGCCATCCAGCACATCATCCGCGCCTACACCCGCGAAGCCGGGGTCAGGAACCTGGAGCGCGAGATCGGCAACATCTGCCGCAAGGTGGCGCGCAAGGTGGTGAAGCACGGCGCCGAATACACCGTGGTCATCTCCGCGGAAAACGCCGGCGATTTCCTGGGCGTAATAAAGTACCGCGAGCTGCCGGTACACGAGAAGAGCGAAGTTGGACTGGTCACGGGGCTGGCCTGGACCGAGGTCGGCGGCACCATCCTCAGCACCGAAGCCACCATCGTCGACGGCAAAGGCAAGCTGATGCTCACCGGCAAGCTGGGCGACGTGATGCAGGAATCGGCGCAGGCCGCCATGTCGTACCTGCGCTCGCGCGCCGCGCGCCTGGGTATTCCCCGCGATTTCTACCGCAGCGTGGACATCCACATCCACGTGCCTGAGGGGGCGATTCCCAAGGATGGACCGTCGGCCGGCATCACCATGGCCACCGCCCTGGCCAGCGCGCTCACCAAAATCCCCGTGCGGCGCGACCTGGCCATGACCGGTGAGATCACCCTGCGCGGCAAGGTGCTGCCCATCGGCGGGCTGAAGGAGAAGCTGCTGGCGGCGCACCGCGCCGGCATCTTCGAGGTCATCCTGCCCAAGGACAATGAGAAGGACATTCCGGAAGTTCCGGAGAACTTGCGCAGCGCCATGAAGCTGCACTTCGCCGAGAACATGGACCAGGTGCTGACCATCGCGCTGGAGCGGCCTCTGCCTCAACTCGAGGTGGCGGAAGAGACGGCGCAGCCCATCGCGCCACCTGTAACCCCACCTCCGACGGCGGAGGGCCCGACGGCGCATCAGTAGCGTTTCACGTTTCAAGTTTCACGTGAAGGCCTGCGAGAGCGGGCCTTTTACTTTGAACTACAATTCAGTTATGGACTGGCATGAGGGCCCTCAAATCGCCAGGATTCCCGTCAAGGGTGTTATGGGGGCGGTGTTCACTGTTGGCGTCGTTTTCATGCTCCTGGTCGGGCTCCCACAAGTACGCCTGTTCGCGCTAATCACGATTCCACTCGGCGTGATTGCGGGGCTCGTTCTTTACCTCTGGCACAGGCGCAAGCCGGTAGAGGTTATCGACATCGACCCAGCTAACAAGAGTTAACCAAGATCCGCGTTTATCCGCGTTCATCCGCGTTCATCCGCGGCGAACGAAGTTCAATTCGTTTTCCTGCATCGACACACCTCCAGTTAGGGAGAGAACGAGCCAGTCGGCGCCTCCTGCGCGCCATTTGCACGATTCCGCAAGGAACAATAAAATCACCTTGCCTCGTCTCTACACGGTTCCATGGCCACTCCCACCTTTGCTTCCACCTCCCGACGCTACAGCACGCTGGCGCGCGTCATCGGCCTGATGTTTGCGCTGGTTATTGTACTGATCTTGGCGGCGGTCGGATGGTCCTACCTTCAATTGCACTCCGCCTTGCCGCAGGTTGACGGCCAGGTGCGGGTCGAGGGCCTCGCGGCGCCGGTCACCGTCCTCCGCGACGCGCAGGGCGTGCCCCACATCCGCGCCGCCAATCTTCACGACCTGATGTTTGCGCAGGGATACATCACCGCCCAGGACCGGCTGTGGCAGATGGACGCGCTCCGCCGGGCGGCGCTGGGCGAGCTGGCCGAGATCGTGGGACCCGGAGCGGTGGAGCGCGACCGCCAGCAGCGGCTGCTGCTGATCCGCTCGACCACGGAGCGCGCGTGGGACGCGCTTCCCGCCTCGACCCGCGAATACTTTCAGGCCTATGCCAGCGGCGTGAATGCGTTCATCGGCTCGCATCGCGGCCGCTTGCCGGTCGAGTTTCGGCTGCTGCGATACGCGCCGCGCGCCTGGACTCCTACCGACAGCCTCGCGCTCGGGCTCTTCCTGCACGAGATGCTCACGCACGGCCAGTATCGCCGGCAGTTGGCCCGGGAAAAGATCCTGGCCAAGCTGGGCCCGGAATTGACGGCTGACCTCTATCCCAATTCCTCGCTGCATGACCATCCCCCGGGGGCCGAAGCCAGGCGCCTCGACCAGGAATCCGACGAGGACGATGATGACGACGACGATGATGCGCCCCCGGTAATGCGTACGACACTGGAGGGTGTCCCACCCAAGCCTCTTTTGCTTGGGTGGGGGTTTTCCGTCGATCCCGAGTGGTTCTCCGCGGCCCTCCCCGGCGGCTCGAACGACTGGGTGGTCTCGGGCGCGCACACCGTCTCCGGCAAGCCGCTGCTCTCGAATGACATGCACCTGCAGCAGGCGATGCCGAGCCTATGGTACGAGGCGCAGTTGGAAATCACCGCTGCCGGCGCAAGCGCGCCGCCCTTCGATGTGGCCGGATTCACCTTGCCCGGGATGCCGTTCGTGCTCATCGGCCACAACCAGCGCATCGCGTGGGGCGCCACCAACCTCGGCGGCGACGTCGAGGACCTCTTCATCGAAACCTTCAACGCGCAAGGCGAATACCAGACGCCCGAAGGCTGGAAGAAGCCCGAGGTTCGCCACGAGACCATCCACGTCAAAGGCAAGCCCGATGTTGCGCTCGACGTGGTGGTCACTCGCCACGGGCCGGTGATCAGCGACCTCATTCCGGGCGAGACGCGCAAGCTGGCGCTCGAGTGGGCGCCGCTCAAGGATCCAGCGTTCGTGAGTTATCCCTTTTTTGAGATCGATTCGGCGCAGAACTGGGAGGAATTCCGGCGGGCGCTTTCCACCATGGGCGGGCCGTCATTGAATTTCGTCTATGCCGACGTGGACGGACACATCGGCTACCAGGCCGAAGGACGCATCCCGCTGCGCGCGTCGCCGACCAATGACGTGTCCGCCGCCGGCAACGACAACGCCCACGAATGGACCGGCGTGGCGCCGTTCGACAAGCTGCCCAGCGTCTTCGATCCGCCCTCGGGAATCATCGCCACCGCCAATGCGCGCATCACGCCCGACAAGTATCCCTATCTGCTGAGCAGCGAGTGGATGGCGCCGTTCCGCACCGAGCGCATCTATCGCGTGCTGCAGTCGGGAAGGCAATTTGCGCCCGAGGATATGCTGGCGCTGGAGATGGACGTGGCATCGGAGTTCGACCACTTCTGCGCCGAGCGCTTCGTATATGCCGTCGATCACGCCAAGCAGCCTTCCGTGCGCGCCCGCGCCGCCGCCGACCTGATGCGCTCATGGGACGGCCAGGTCACCGTGGATTCGGCGGCCCCGACGCTCACCGTGGGGGCGCGCACCGCGCTCTGGCGCATGCTGCTCGAACCCAGGCTGGGGGCGGACTACAAGCTCTACCGCTGGGGCATGCAGTCGGTGGCGCTGGAGAACATCCTGTTGCGGCAGCCGCCGCGCTGGCTTCCTGCCAACTATCCAAACTATGACGAGCTGCTCACTGCCGCCGTCGAGGCCGTGGTCGCGAGTCCAGAGGCGCCCAAGTCGCTCAGCTCCTGGACCTGGGGAAAGGCGCGGCCGTTCCGGCTGGAGCACCCGGTCCTGGGCGAAATCCCGCTGCTGCGGCGCTGGGCCGGCCCGGGACGCTACCAGGCCGCGGGCGACGGCTACACCGTCAAGCAGATGGGGCACGGAGAGTCACACGCGTATCAGCAGGCTCCTTCCGAGCGCATGACCGTGGATTTTGCCAATCTCGACGCCAGCACCATGAACATCGTCACCGGGCAATCCGGGCAGATCTTCAGTCCGCACTACCTCGATCAGTGGAAGGCCTGGGCGGAAGGCCGCAGCTTTGTCTTCCCTTTCAGCGACGGGGCGGTGGACGGGGCGAAGCAGCACGAACTGCGGCTGGAGCCGGGAAAATGATGAGTACTGGGTTCTACTTGTCTATGTACTTCACGTCCACGGCTCTGCCAACGACGTCGATCTGGGTGGGAGTGAGCGTAGGCTGCACACTGGCAGAGGCGTCGTAGATCTGCAACTCGCCCAAACAGGGGAGAGTGGTGCATTGAGAGCTGCCCGCAGGCAGGTCCTCAATCACATACACCACGCTACGCTCGCTGATAGGAGCGATCCCGGTAACATTGCCAGCGGCACTGTCGACGACGGCGGTGTTGGCACTCGTGTCGTAGATGGTGAGACAACCGGTGGTGCAAATGGGGGTCGCACCAATGAAAAGCTTGTTGTTGCTGGCCAACTCCATGTGGTTGTGGAAGCCGTCGCTGATGACAACCGGGGCGCTGGCGGTGAGCGTTCCGGTATCGATGGTCTGGAGCCTGCCGCAGGAGGTGCCGGTGATGGAACCGGCGCAACCGGCGCCCGGCGGACTGCCGGCCACATACAGCGTGCTTCCATTGAGCAGGCCGGTGGTGGCGCCCACAACCGGTATGGGCGTTCCCACGGTGGGTGGGATGGTGGTCAGGTCCACCACGGTGACACTGGCGGCCGTGCCCCCGCACTCCGCACCGCAGTTGAGGATGTAAGCCTTAGTCCCGTCAGCGGAGAAAACACCGGACACCGGCTTGTCGAAGGCCGCTCCAGACATCAACGTACCCGCCGTGGCGGGCGTCGTCTCGGCGAGGCCGGTATCGATCACGGTGAACGTATCCTGATGGTCGGCGGGGCCGCCAAAGAGCAGCAACTTGCTGTCGGTGGGGCTTTTCAACAGCGTGGTGGCTACGTTCAACGGCACGTAAAGCATAGTGGTGGTGTCCAACGCCACGTTCACCGTGCCGGTGATGTCAAAGTTGGTGAAGATGTCCACCACCTCGACGACGTTGGAGAATCCGCCACAGGAAGCCAGCGGGCAATTGGGCACGGCAACGAAGCCGACGGTGTTGTCGGACATGGCGGCGTAGCCGGTGCTGACATTGGGCACCGTGATTCTGCCCAGGGTCGATTCGAGGGAGTTGGAAACCACGGCCAGTTGGAAGTCTGCCGCATCGAACACCAGCGTGATCGTCTTGTCAGGGGAGAGCACCATGGCGCCCGGCTGGTTGCCGGTGGCGATGGTGAAGCCGGACTCCACGTCGGTGGCCGCATCCTCGATGTGCAAGGTGCCGTCGAAATTGTCGGAGACGAAGGCGCGCTTGCTCAGGTGGCTGACCGCTCCACCGCTGCTCCCGCAAGCGCCCAGGCCCAGAATCGCGAGCGACAGGGCGACGACAACAGCTCCCTTCCAATCCGTGCGATGACTCATCAAGATAAGGTTCGTCCGCAGAATTTGTGATTATAACAAAGCGCCGCTACGGACGCCGGGCGACCAGCCACATGGTGTCGCTGGTAGGAAAGCGGTCGAGGATGCCGAAGCGCTGCACCTGGAACCCTGCCTGCGCGAGCAGCGCCCCCAGCCGGGGCGGAGTGAAATAGTTCACATGGTCGGGAAAGCGGAACCCGCACCAGAGCGCGCCCCGCACCGCGCGGTTCCACGAGCCGTAGTTCGGCACCTTGACGATGAGGCAGCAGCCCGGACGCATCACTCGGCCGGCGGCCGAGAGTACGGCGTGCGGCTCGGGCTCGTGCTCGAGAAAGCTGGTCATGATCACGCCGGTGAAGAAGCCGGCGTCGAACTGGCCGAGCGCGGTCAGAGCGTCCCCCTGGACCACCCGGCCACCGCGCGGCGCAAAACGCTCCTGAGCCAGGCGGCTGAGTTCGGCGGAGATCTCGATTCCATAAGGAACGAACTGGGGCGCCAACCGCTCCAGCGTATGCCCGCCCGAGCAGCCCACATCCAGCACCGGTCCGGGAGCAAAGTAGCGGGCCGCCCAAGAAACCAGCTTGTCGCGTCCCAGCAGGCGCTGCCACACCGCCTTGGGAAGGCGCGCGGCGCGGTAGAGGAACGGGTTGCGGCGCCGCCGGGTCTCCGCCTCCGCCGCGAACGTCTTCTCCCAAGCCAGCTCGTTGGCGAGGGCGGAATACTGGGCGGGGTTTTCCAGGTACACCATCCCGCATTGAGAGCAGCCCTTCAGAATCCAGGGCGGCCGGGAATAGCGGTGGGGCGGCCGCGAGGCGTTGTCACATCCGCAGAGAGGGCAGGCCCGAGTCACTTCTAAAGATTAGACCAAACCCGCCGCCAGGTTTTCCAGCCGCTGCAGCGTGTCAGGATACCGGCGGACCAGCAGGACAAGGGCAGCAGCTTGCGGATTCGGCTTCGCCCGCCCCTGCGACCTTTGCCGCGCCGGGGATCCGCCCAGCGGGGCTTTCCGGAGGCCGCCGGTCCCCGGCATCATGTTCCCAAAGGTCCGGGTTCGCCGCTAGCTCAGCTTGCAGTGCCCGATAGCCCTCATCATCTAGGTACTCGCGCAGATGTCGAGTGAAGGCCG
>JBKQPN010000062.1:0-19339 GCA_052145015.1 Terriglobales bacterium | reverse complement strand
ACGCGGCGGCGCAACAAGCGTCGCCCTCGCTCGCCGGAGGTGCTCAAACCACAGCCAGCGCGACTGTCCCTCGCCTGGTTCGTTTCGGCGGAGCCGTGAAAGACGCCGACGGCAAGCCGCGCACGGGAGTCGCAGGCCTCACCTTTGCCCTGTACAAGGATCAGGAGGGCGGGGCGCCGCTGTGGATGGATCTTCATCACATCCTCCTGCCACTCTTTTTTTATTCGCTTTCCCGCATCGGCCGCGGTTCGCGCCCGATCCCCGTCCCCTGCACCTTCAATGGAAGACTTCCCGATCTCAGGACATTAATGACTGCGGTTCTGGTGCCGGCGGCGCGGGGCGTAAACCTTATCTCGATGGTGCAGCTCGCACCCGCCGCCAGACTTGATCCGCAGGTATTGGTCTGGACGAAGTCGCCGCCGCTGGCTCCGCTGAGCGTGACGTTGCCGACGGCCAGCGGCCTATCGCCCGCGTTGGTCAGGACAACCATCTCGCCCTGACTGCTGGTGCCCACCGCCTGCTCGCCGAAAATCACCGCCGAACTGGACAGCCTGGCCGCGGGCCCCGATGTCCCCGCGCCCGTCAGAGTGACCGCCTGCGGGCTGCCCCCGCCATCGTCGCTGATCAACAGAGAAGCCGTCCGGCTTCCCGCCGCCGCCGGGGTGAAGATGACGTTGACCGCGCAATTGGCTCCAGCTCCCAGGCTGCTGCCGCAGGTGCTGCTGTTGCTCTTGGAAAAGTCCCCCGCGTTCGCCCCCAGGAATGCAATCTGCCAGAGGTTTACAACGGTGCTGCCCTCATTGGTGATGGTGACCGCTTGCGCAGTGCTGGGTGTCCCCACCTGCTGGCTGTTGAAGGTCAGGCTCGAGGGCGCGGTGTTGATCGCCGCACCCACCCCGGTCAGAAGGATGGTCTGCACCCCACTTCCCGAGTTATCGCTGATGCTGATGGACGACTTGCGCGGGCCCGCAGCGGTGGGCTTGAAAGTCGGTTGAATTGTACAAGCAGCGTTGACTGCCAAAGGTGATGTGCAGTTGTGAGTGAGGCTGAAGTCGCTGCTGTTCGCCCCGGCGATCGCAATGCTGGCGATCGACAGCGCGCTCACACCCGTGTTGCTCAGGGTTACCGTGCCCTTAGGGCTGCTTGTTCCCAGGGGTTGAATGCCGAGAAATACAGAACTGGGCGCCAGCCTCGCCGCCGGGGCGATGACGAACGCCTGAATGGTGAGGGTGTGCACGAATGAACCTGCCGTAGCTGTCAGCAGGATGTTGTTGTTCCCGCTGGCCGCCGAGGAGGCAGCGCTGATAATGAGAGTGACGGGCGCGCTGCCGCCGCTCGCAAGGTTGACGGAAGACGGGGATGGGCAAGTCAGACCGGAAGGCGCGGTGCAGGTGAAGCTGACCACGCCGCTGAAGCCATTCATCGAATAAGCATTCACCGTATCCACTGCCGCCGAACCACCCGCTGTAACCGGAACAATCGTGGCCTGCGGCACGATAGAGAAGTCGGAGAGCGGGCTGGTGATGGCGTTCAGGATAGTGGATGACGGCGCATAGACCGCGTCGCCGGAGTATTGAATGGTGATGAGGTTTGTGCCCTGGAAAAGGCTCTGGCTATTCAAAGTGGCCGAGAAGGAAGAACTGTCGCCGGACCCAGGACTGATTGCCACTTGGCTAAGACCGTATCCCGAGGAGAAGAACAGGACAGCACCGGTGGGGGCGGCCTTGCCGCTCTGACCGGTCACCGTTCCGGTGACGGCGATGCTGGTGGTGGGCGAGATGCTCCCGGTGAAGGAGGCAGCGGTTGTGGATACAAGCAGGCCAGCGGTGGCGCCCACGATGGTTACACTGCCACTGACCGAGGCGGCGGCGTAATTCGAATCTCCGGGGTAACTAATCGTGACGCTGTAGGTTCCGGCGGGAGTGCTTGTCGGGGCGGTGATGGTGGCCACTCCTTCGGGGGAATTAGTCGTCGGATCAACCGCCGCATGCAAGGGAGCCGAAGTGGGCACGCCGGCTGGGAAACCGCTCACGGTGACGGTTCCGGTAGGCGCTGCCGCGGGATTGGAGTAACTAATGCTGAATTGGCTTTCGTTGGTTAGATTGGCGCTGTTTTCCACCTGAATGGTGAAAACCGTCGATTGGCCGCCTTGGTAGGCGCCGGAGGGGGTTTGAGCTGCGCTGGACAGTGCAACCACCGGCGTGTCCTTGGCAATGGTGAAGGGAATTGCGGCAGCGCTGGAGGCGGTGTAGCTGGCGTCTCCGGAATACCTGGCGGTGACCGAGTGGGCGCCGACGCTCCACGGGGCGTTATATTCGGCGTCGAGTTCGGCGTTGACCACGGCGGTGTTGATGGTGATCCCGTTATCGGCGAAGGTTACGGTGCCAGTGGGGAAAGTGAAGGTCGCGGTGTTGCAGCTCGCGGGTGGGTTCGCATTGATGATGCACTGGTTGTAATAGGTGGTCGGGTATATCTGGGCGGCCGGGATGAGTTGTGTGCCGTAGGGAATGTTGATGGTTCCGGGATCGATGGCGACGGTGCCGGTGGCCGGCGTTGCCACGTCCAGGATATTGAAATAGGTTGTGCTGGCTTCGGGGTTGACGGTGATCTGGGCCTTCGCGGACGCACTGGAGGCGTTGGTTGTGTCGCCACCATAGTTGGCCCAGACGCTGTAGGTGCCTCCGGGCAGATAATTGATGCTGCGGGTGAAGGATCCGCCACTCAGGGGGAGGAAGGTCTGACCCTGGTTTTGAGGCTCGGTGCTGTTGGTCTCGATGGCCACGTCACCAGTGGGGGTGGCGTTGCCGGTCCCGGTGACGGTGCCGGTGAAGGTGAGCGACGTGCCGTGGGTAATGATTGTGCCTCCCGCCGGCGAGGTGAGGTTGAGGGTGGTGCTGGCGAACTTGACGCTGCTCCAGTGGGTAACCAGGAGGTTGCCGTCGATGGTGCCGAGGCCAGTGGCCAGGTTATAGCCGGCGGCGGCGTTATAGTCGGGCGTGGCGCCGGTGCCGATCTGGCCTTCTTCCGCAGTGCCGTAGGTGGGGTCGGTGACGGTGATGGGGTTGTTGACGGCGATGCAGTTCGGCGAGCTGGGCGAAAAGGCGCAGGGCATGGAGTTGGTGCCCTGCGCAACGTTGTGGAAAGCGGCTGGGAACTGCGTTTTCAGCGCATACAGCACGAAGTTCGCCTGGCCCTGGCGTCCATGCTCTTGATTGACGAGCGCCATGATGCCGGCGAAGGACGGCGCCGAAGCCGACGTGCCGCCGACGCCGGTTATCTGAACGAGATTGCTTCCCGAAGGCAACTGGCAGTCGCCATCGGATGCGCAGGTGGGAATGTAGCTAAAGTTGGCTCCGTCGGCCGCATAGAGCGAGACGTCGGGGATATCCCGGACCCCGTCGGCAGGAACGCCGACGCCGGTTTGCCACGCCGGCTTCGGGTAGCCGCCGGTGCAGGCTCCAGTTGTTGTGGAAACCAACCCACAGCTACTGGCTCCGCCGCTGCCACCGGCGATGGTAGTAGCGGTGGAACCGCTGATATCGGTGTAGTAATTGATGGCGTTCAGGCCATATTGACTGTCGTTCCAGGGCTGCTCGGGAATGACCTGGAGCAGCGAAGCCTGGGGGAGTTGGGTGGGAGTAGTGTTCCAGTAGGTTCCTAATTGAGTGTTGAGGAGGGCGGGATTGTTGTAATCGCTGTAGAAGAAGTCTGTGCCGCCGACGGCGACGTTGTAAGGCGTGGAGGCAAAGCCGCTTACGGCAAGTCCACCGACTGCATAGTACTGGGAATTATCGTTGTCGCAGCCAGCCGAACCGTTGTCTCCGGCGGAGACCATGACGGTGGTGCCCTGTGCGGCGGCCTGTTCCCAGAGCGAATTTAGGAAGCTGTTTGTGCTGCTCAGGCCGGCTTCGCAGGCGCCAAAACTCAAGCTGATGACGGGGGCGATGTTGCCGTACACGGCGTGCTCCATGGCGAGGATGAGGCCGGATTCCAGAGCGGTGTCGGCGGCGATGACCAGATCGACGGTCGCCGCGGGGGCGACGGCGGCGGACCATTCGACATCGAGGTAGGCTTCACCTGAGTCGAAATTCGGGCCATCGGGGTTGTTGATGCCGTCGATGCCGGGGTCATTTCCGTCGATGATGACCTGGGGCGGATTGGCGCTGAGGCCGAAGATGCTGCGGAACTGGTTGACCAGATCGATGTTGATATTGGAGTCGTTGACAATGGCGATGGTCTGGTTGGAGCCGTTGATGCCCGCAGCGTAGAGCGGACCCAGATCATACTGTTTGGCGTAGTCGGCGGGAGCCAGCGGAAAGGTAACCGGGGAACTGCCGTAAGTCCACCCCGGCTTCGCCGTGTGGGTTTGGGTATTATAGGTGGCCTTGCCGAGAACGCGGAGGTAATGCTTCAGGCGGAAGTTGTTCAGCGAGACGAAGCCGCCGACGACCGGAGCCAGCGCCGAGGGTATCTGTGGAGCGCCGGCATTGGCAGGATGAGTCTCGCCATTGACCACGTATTTGTGGATCTGGGTATGGAAGGCGTCGCGCATCTGCGCCACGTTGCCGGAGAATTCGATGACCTGTTTGCCGGGCTGAACTTTGCCCACTTCGAATCCGTGCGAGCCCAGCCATGATTGGACGGTGGCGATGTCCTGGTCGGAGGGGCCAAACTGCTCGCCGAACTGCTCGGGAGTGAGCCATTTGTGATAGCTGGCCGAACCGGGCGTGTGCATGTCGCGGACGAGCTGCCGCAGGGTGGCCTCCTGCGCCGGGCTGCGCTTCAGCACCAGGTGCAGGCGCTGAAGCGGCATGCTGTCGGGCGCGGCTCCGCGATCATTGGCGGCATTGGCCAGCGGATGAACGGTTCCCTTCAGGGTCACGCGGGTGCTCTCGTCGATGGCAGCGGCGATGCGGTTGACCGCGAGCGGCGGCTGGGCGGTCTGCGCGCAGAGCGGAGCGGCCAGGAGCGCGGCTAAGCCCAGGGTTGTGGCGACGAAGAGTCGAGAGGAGCGGAAGCTGGTGGGTAGCATGGCAATCCTGTCCCGTCATCGGGCAATGACGGGAATTCCCAATTTGGACCTTCGGGGGTTTCTACATCGTATGCTTCTTCTGGCTTCGACACAAACGAATTTCCTACCAGAATGTAAAGGCTCTTGTTGCCAGGCCATCCGCGCCCTGGTGCGGGTGTTCGGGGTTGGAGGGGCTGGGGTAGGCGTAGTCTGGTAATGGGGCTGTGCAGGAGGAAAAGTGGCAAGTGAAAAGTGGAAAGTGAAAAGCCGTCAGCACTCAGCACTCAGCACTCAGCGAAAGTCGCATTGTTGCGATGGCTGACTGCTCGCATTGCTCTTACCCCTCCAGACGCGCAGTAGGCAATTGGGAAGCAACAAACTTGAGTAAGGAGACTGTATGAAACAAAAGAAGGTAATCATCGTCCTCGCCGTGTGTCTCGTCCTCGGCACCACCAGTTTTGGCGCCTCCCAGTCAGTCACCGGCAGCGAGCATTGGGTGGACAACGGGGCCATCCGGCTGTACGTCTGGGAAAAGTATGTGGGGACCGCCAAAGATAAACCCATCATCGTCCTGGCCCACGGCTCCGCAACCGCGGGCAAAGAGAGCTTCGACCTTCAAGTCCCGGGCAAACCTACCTACAGTCTGATGGACGTGCTGGCTCAAAACGGGTTCGACGTGTTTGCTCCCGACGTCCGGGGATTTGGCCGGTCCACCCATCCAGACGGCCACATGACCACTGCCGAGGCCAGTCAGGATCTCAATGCAGTCGTGGACTATGTGCTGAAGCTCCGAGACGTCAAGAAGGTCAACCTTCTGGCCTGGTCGTGGGGAACCCAGTATGGCGGAATGTTCGTGATGAGCCAGCCGTCGAAGGTGGAGAGGTACGTTTCCTATGCGCAGATGCACGTTAACAGTCCCGACCTGGCCAAGCGGCGGGCCCGCATCGATGCCTTCCGCCAGAATGCCTACGTCACCATTCCGGAAGCCGGTTGGAAACCGCGTTTCTCCTCCATGGCTCCGCCTGAGGTCAGTGATCCTGAGGTAGTCGATGCGTTTGCCAAGGCAGCCGTGCAAGTCGAGCTGAAATCACCGACTGGGCCGCAGCTCGATATGGTCACCATCATGCCCATGCTCAATCCCCGGCTCATGCCGGTTCCGGTGATGATCATTCACGGCCAATACGATGACGTTGCTGACCTCGACGGACTGTTGCCTTTCTTCGCCCAGCTCCCTAATCCGAGGAAACAGTACGTTGTCGTGCCCGATGCCGGCCACATGATGCATCTGCAGAAAGGGCATCGGCTGTTTCAGTACGAGGTGATTGCTTTTTTCAGCGCACCGTAAAACATCGCGCGCGGGACCTGGGTCATCAGACTGCGGCGAAGGAACCTGTACAATACCGTCGGCTCGTCACTTCAGAACCGAATGCTGATGCAAGCAGGGGAGGGTAATGCCCGAGTCGATTGACTGGCCGCGATCGCGTCCGCCGCGGCGCCGCAGCCGTTTGCCCCTCATTCTTATTCTCATTTTCCTTGCCGTTGTCCTCTTCGGAGGCCGGTCGGCGCTCTCGTATTACGTCGACGCACTCTGGTACGGATCACTCGGGTACGGAGATGTATTCTGGAAAACCCTCCGGGTCCAGTCCGCGGTCTTTACAACATTTGCCGCGGCGACGTTCCTCATTCTGTACGGATCGTTCTTGGCTCTGAAACGGGCGCAGTTCACCGACCTGCCGAGCGGTGGCACCATCTTCATCGGCGGACAGCCAGTCCGGCTGCCCGTCGAATCCATCGTGCGCCTGGTTGCGCTCGGCGTCTCCCTCGTGATTGCGGTTGTGACCGGGACCGCCATGATGGCGGAGTGGCCGACCCTCGCGCTCTATTGGTACGCGCCACGCATCACGAGTGGCGCCGTGGATCCGATCTTCGGCAAGCCGCTGAACTTCTACCTGTTCACCCTTCCCGCGTGGCAGCTCGTCAGCGGCTGGCTGATCGTGCTGGCTGTGATTACCTGTGCTCTGGCCGGTTTCTTCATCCTCATCAGCGGCGGCAGCCGGGCCCTCGCCGGACGCCGCGACAGTTACCTCCCGTTGCCCTGGCGCGGGCTCTCCATCACGTTTGCGTTCCTGTTGCTGATCCTGGCGATGCGTGTCTATGTCGGCCGCTTCGAGCAGTTGCTCGAGGACCACACCATCTTCGCCGGCGTCACCTACACGGACGCGCACATCATGCTTCCAGGCTTGCTGGTGGTCTGTGCGGCGCTCGTCGTCGGCGCGGCCATCGCAGCCGTCAACGCCGTCTCGCGGCCACGCGTACGCTGGTTGGTCGCGGCGATCGGTCCCGCCGCGGTGTGTTACCTCGCCCTTCAGCTCGTCGGCTGGTACGTCAGCAGCTTTATCGTCAAACCCAACGAACTGGTCCGCGAGCGGCCCTACATTGCTCACAACATCGAACTGACGCAGCAGGCCTACGGACTCAACCGGGTCTCGCAGCGCGAGTTTGCCGCGGAGACAACCGTCGCGGCGATCGACCCGGCGAACAACCAGGCTACGCTGCAGAACATCCGGCTGTGGGACTGGCGCGCCCTTCAGGACACGCTGCGTCAGATTCAGGAAATCCGCACCTACTACGACTTTCCCGATATCGATATCGACCGCTATGAACTCGACGGCACGCTTCGCCAGGTGATGCTGGCCACGCGCGAGCTTAATGTCGAGAAGCTGCCGGAGAGCAGCCGCAACTGGATCAACGAAAAGCTGATCTACACCCACGGCTACGGTATCACCATGAACCCGGTGAATGGGTTCACGCCGGAAGGGCTGCCGACGCTGATGCTGAGCAACATGCCCGTGCAGAGCACGGTGCGCAGCCTCACCGTAACCCGCCCCGAGGTTTACTTCGGCGAGCTGACCAACACCGACGTGTACGTAAAAACGCGGCAGAAAGAATTCAACTACCCGCAAGGCGCGAGCAACAGCCTCACTTCGTACGAGGGCAGCGGCGGCATCGTGCTCGGCGGTTTCCTGCGCCGCATCATCCTCGCGCTCGATCGCGGCGATCTCGCCAAGCTGCCCTTCAGCGATGACGTAACCAACGAGAGCCGGCTGCTGATGCGGCGCAACCTGCGCGAGCGGGTCTCCCTCCTGGCGCCGTTTCTGACTTATGATCCCGATCCTTATATCGTGATCGGGGATGATGGTCGGCTGTCGTGGATCATGGATGCGTTCACCATCTCAGACAGCTATCCCTACTCGCGCCATTACAATCTCGACCGCAATCCCATTAATTACATACGGAACAGCGTCAAGGTGGTCATCGACGCCTACGACGGCACGACGACGTTTTACGTAATAGACCCGGAGGATCCCATTGTCGCCGCCTACCGCCGCCTCTTTCCCAGCTTGTTTAAGGACGTGGCAGCGATGCCGCCAACTTTGCGCAAACATCTGCGCTATCCCGAGTTGTTGCTCAAGCTGCAGGCGGCCGTGTATGGCCTGTATCACATGACGGATCCGGAAGTGTTCTACAACCGCGAGGATCTGTGGACGGTGGCCAGCGAGGTCGGCATGAGCGAGGGTGGCCAACAGACCACGCAGGCGATGGAGCCGAATTTCGTTCTGATGAAACTGCCGGGCGAAACCGGTGTGGAATTCGTGGAGATTCTGCCGTTCACCCCATCGAACCGGAATAACCTGATTGGCTGGATTGCCGGGCGCAGCGACGGCGCACATTACGGCACCTTGGTGGTCTACGATTTTCCGAAAACCAAGCTGGTGGATGGGCCACTGCAGGTGGAGGCGCGCATCGATCAGAACGCGCAGCTTTCAGGGCAATTGACGCTGTGGAATCAGCAAGGCTCGCACGTGCGGCGGGGAACCTTGCTGGTGATTCCCTCCGGGCGCGGGCTGCTGTATGCGGAGGCGATTTACCTGCAGGCGGAGCGGAGCCCGATGCCGGAGTTGCGTCTGGTCGTGCTCGCGCTGCAAGACCGGCTGGCGTATGGACCGACCTTCGAGGCGGCGATGGCGGCTCTTTTTGGGGGAGGAGCCTTGTCGACCAGCGCCGCGGCTCCCCTCGCCGAGCCTGCGCAACGCGCGCCCGCATCGGCCGCCGCGCCCCAGCCCGCAGCGGATGTCAATGCACTCATCGCAGAAGCCGCCAAAGACCTGGCCGACTATCAACGCCTGACGGCGGAAGGCAAGCTCGGCGAGGCGGGACAGAAGCTGGAGCAGTTGAAGCGCACTCTCGATGAGCTGAATCGGCGCCAAAGATGATTCCCGTGGGGACTTTGCAGCTTTCTAGCCCGGATTATTAACCAACCCGGAGCAGCCCTGCACAACGTGTCAGGGCACAGTTCAAGCTGCGCCCTCACCCCGGCCCGCGCTAATGCACGCGGTATTCCTTGTAGAGGTCCAGCCGGTTGATCACGCCCAGAATCACCCGCGTGTAGGCCGCATACTCATAAAGACTTTCGTCGGAGACTGACATAAGCGCCGCCCGCCGCGATTCGCGCACCGTCTCCAGATCGGCGGCGGTCAGCGTTGCAATCGCGCTGCGGATGAACGGCTCATCGTCGGCGATGCCCACCACCGGATTCTCCTTCTTAAGCTCCGCTGCCATCTGTTCCGCAGTCCGCGGCAGTGTGTGCAGGCGCACCAGCACCTGCTCCCGCGAGTAGGTTGGAATCACGTTGCCGGCCGGCGCGTGATACGCGAGCGCCTCGACCACTTCCTTCTGCACGTACTCGGGCAAGTGGTCGAGCCCGGGCAGTCCGGCGAGGGCGCGATAACTATCCTGCGTCATGATGAGCGCAAGCGCGAGCGCTGCCGTGCCGCGCACGTCCGCTTCCTTCGCCGCCAGCAGCGGAACCAGATCTTTGTCGGCGCGCTCCGCGCTCATGCTCCCGTAGAGGAAGATAGCGCCGGTGGCGCGGTCCACCCTCAGGGAGAGCTCGGGGATGTCGCCATCCACCTCGGGATAGCGCATGTATTTTTCGGCCAGCGCGCCGGTGTCCACGCCGTGCTGCGCCAACTCCAGCACCAGTTCAACGTAGCCGGCGGTGTTGGTCTCTCCCAGGTCGCTGCGCCCGGCGGCCTCGCTCACCACCGCCAGCGACGGCTGGGAATCGTCCAGATGCAGCAGCAGGCTGGCGCCATCAAACAGGAAAAAGGAATCGCTGTGCTCCAACTGCAGCATTCCCCTCAGGCACCGGACGCCGCGCTCGCCCTGCGATTCCGCCAGCTTCCGGAAGCGGTCAATCTGTTCTTCTTTTGCGGCCTGCTGTAACTGGCTGAGCTTGGTGGGATGGAAGCCGTAAGTCGTCTTCTTGAGCGCCTGCAGCTCGGCGCAGCCTTGCTGTTGCGCGTCGGCTGCGGCGACCAGCAGCAGGAGGGACACGAAAATCGGCGCGAAGCGGCGTGGCTGGCAGAATGATGGCATCTCGCCTCGGGCGGGCAATCTGCTCAATGTATCACGCCCGTTTGTTAGAATAGCGGCGTGGGGAATCCTCTATTAGAGCGGCAGATCGAGAAGCGCCCGGACCGCGTGCGCCTGAAGGGGCGCATTCTTTTTCTCACCGAAGATCCCGAGCTGATCAAGCGGCAACTGGCGGGCGAAGACCTGCCCTGGGACACCGCCAACCCGCAGAATAATCCCAAGCTGCGCGACGACATCTCCACCGACGAGATCACCCCGGCGCACATCTGCTTTTATTTCGACGAGACGCTGGGCGAGTTTCCCTACACTGGCCTTAAGTGCGGCAATGAGCTGCCCATTAAGCGCGGCGACGTGAAGCGCGGCGGGTTCGTCTGCGCGGTGAGCGGCAAGCGCCGCGGCAAGGGTTCCAGCCGCGAGCAGTCTCCGTATGCCGAGCGCGCCGCCGGCATTCAGCTCGTGATCGCGGAGAACATTGAGCGCATTTACAAGCAGAACTGCCAGAACCTCGGCGTGCTGACGTCGACCGACTTCGGCTTGATCGACAAAATCCGGCGCGGAGAAGAGATCGCACTCTCGGAATTCACTCGCGGCGAAGACGACATCACCCGCCAGATCATCGAGCACGGCGGGCTTTTCCCATTCAACGTCGCGCGGCTGCAGAAGAAAGTTTTCTTGCCCGCCATTACCACGTCAAAGCGTCCGATGACGCTGGCCGAGAAGATCTTCGCTCGGCACATGGTGGACGCTCAGGGCCACGTCGGCGTCGCCGCCGTCAAGCCCGGCGACTCCGGCTTCGCCCGCACCGACCAGCGCTTCAGCCACGAGTACGTTACGCCCATGGCCGCGATTTTTTACGATCACCTGGTGGGCAAAGACGTTCCGGTCAACGATCCCGCGTCGATCCTCTTCTTCCGCGACCACCTGACGTTTCTCGACGAGGTGATCTCGCCGGAGAAGCGCAAGATGGGCCTGCTCGATCTCGCCGGCCAGCTCAAGCTCAAGCAGGAAGACTTCGCCCGCGAGCGCGGCATCAAGCTGCACGGCGAGCTGAAAGACCGTAAGGGCTCGGAAGGCATCTGCCACTCCATCATGCTGGAGAGCTACGCGCTGCCCGGGCAGTTGATCGTGGGCTCGGACTCGCACACGCCGCACTCCGGCGCGATCGGCGCGGTAGCCTTTGGCATCGGTACGACCGATGTTTTCAATTCGTGGATTACGAAAGATGTCCGCGTGAAGGTGCCAGAGTCGGTGCGAGTGATTGTCCGCGGCAAGAAGCACGCCAACGTCACCGCCAAGGATTTCATCCTGAAGATTCTCAGCCTTGATTACGTGCGCAGCGGCAAGGCGCTGGCCAAGGTGATCGAGTACGCGGGCGAGGCGCTCGAAGACCTGAGCGTGGACGAGCGCGCCACCATGACCAACATGGCGGCCGAGATCGGCGGCTTCACCGGTATCGTCGCGCCCGACCGCAAGGCGGTGGACTTCCTGGCGGAGCGCCGCGGCATGGACCGCCGCGCGGCAGAAAAGATGATGGAGGGCCTGGCCAGCGATCCCGGCGCCGAGTACGCGCACGTGATCGAGCTCGATGCCGCCGAGATCACGCCCATGGTGGCGACGCCCGGCGATCCCGGCAACGGCAAGTACGTGCGCGAGCTGAACACGCCCGTGCCCATCGAGATCGCCTACGGCGGTACCTGCACCGCCGGCAAGAACGAAGACATGGACATGTACGCCGCCGTCCTCGCCGACGCCCTGCGCCAAGGCAAGCGCGTCGCCGAGTCGGTGAAGTTCTACATCCAGTTTGGTTCGCAGGAGACGCGCGACTACTGCGTGCGCAAGGGCTATCTCGAGGTCTTCCACAACACCGGCGTGATGGTGATCGAGCCGAGCTGCGGCGCCTGCATCAATGCCGGCCCGGGCGCCACCAGCAGTCCGACTCAGGTGGTCATTTCGGCGCAGAATCGCAATTTCCCCGGCCGCAGCGGCCCGGGACAGATGTACCTGGCCAGCCCCTACACCGTGGCCGCCAGCGCGGTCGCCGGCTATATTGTCGAGTACGAGCCGTCGGAGCGGTTGGTCTCAGCCTAAACACCGTTCGCTGCACGCAGGCGCAGACCAGCCCCGGCTTCTTACCGTCACCTGCTTTGCTGATTGTGGCGGGTTCATCTGCTAAAATAATGTGTTCGCAACGCATTCATTCAAGCGACTGAGGGGGAAGCAAACTTTATGGCGTATGTGATCGCGGAGCCCTGCATCAACACCAAGGACACGGCATGTGTGGACGCCTGCCCGGTCGATTGCATCCACCCCAAAAAGGACGAGCCCAACCACGCCACGGAAGAGATGCTCTACATCGATCCGGTGGAGTGCATCGACTGCGGCGCCTGTGTGCCGGTGTGCCCAGTGTCGGCCATCTTCGCCCTCGATGACCTGCCGGAGAAGTGGAAGGCCTTCACCGAGCGCAACGCCAAGTACTACGGGCGCTAGCGCCGCGCGTTTTCCCGGACGCCCTCAGGATTCCCGTGTTTTGCCGACGCGCAGTCTCGCGAGGGCTGCGCGTTTTGGCTTTGAGCAGTTAGCAGTTGGCAATTAGCGAGTACGTGGCTTCGTGTGAGATCCCGCGTCAGGGCACGGCTTCTAGCCGTGCCGGAGCAAGCCACCTTAGAATGTCATCCCGAGCGAAGCGCCACTAAGCGAATGCGCCGGAGCGCGAGCGAGGGATCCATGTTTTTGAGACGACGATTGGCTGAAGGTGCACATCGGTGTCCGAGGCGTACCTCAGCGGCTAAAGCCTCTTGCATTTTGCGCCCTTTCGGCACGGCTAAAGCCGTGCCCTTCCCGAGAGCGACCCCTTGACCGCCCTCGACTCCATTCGCGAATACTGCCTTTCGCTCCCTGGCGCCACCGAGGGCATCCAGTGGGAAGACGCCCTGCTGTTCCGCGTCGGCGGCAAGATCTTCGTATCGGTGAGCCTGAATCCCGCCGCCACCGATCGCATCGCCTTCAAGTGCGATCCCGAGACTTTCGCCGAATTGCTGGAAAGGGAAGGCGCACGCCCGGCCGCTTATGTCGGGCGCTTCCAATGGATCGGCCTCCGCGACTTCAACGTCCTGCCCGCGGCCGAGCTGCGTGAGCTGATGCGCGCGTCGTACGAACTGGTCAAGGCGAAGCTGCCCAAAAAGAAACCGGCGCCTCGGCGGGCTCGGCGGTAGGACGTATCAGAATGTCAGCCGGATGGGATTTGAAAACGAAGCCGAAGGGAAATATCCCCCGCCGTGGTTCCTGGAAGAGTAGCTAACAATAAATCTTGCCTCGCCGGCGCGGCTGCTTAATTCATTCTTGGGAATCGTCCACTTGAAGTGCTTGCCATCCGCCCCCAGAGTGACGGTCAGGTCGCTTCTGGACAGAAAGCTGTTGCAAAAAGTGCTGTGACGATCGTCAATCAGGTAGCCGGTGCAGTTCCGATTGTTGTGGACTCCATAGTAGGTATCGAGGCCTTTGTCGATGGCGCCATTCTGGTTTACATCCACCTTGATGATGGGGGTGGTGTCGGCGGGAACTCGAATATCAAGTTCGATGGCCTGGCCCAGATCGGTGGAGACAATTTTCAGAGCGTCCGTATTGGCCAGCAGACGGGGCGCAATCGGCGAGGCGTTGAAGCCCGGATCATCGTTGGTGATGACCTTGGAGGCAGGCGACCCCTTGTGCGCAAGTCTGGCCTGGCGTGCCGCGTCCCCCAGCGACTGCGGATCTGTTTGCGAGTACGCCAGAGCGGCGGCTAGTACGACCCCGATGATTCCCCAGCGACAACGGCACGACATAGACGAGATTCTATCGCTCTCCGGAGCCGTTGGTTCGTTACGAAGGTCACCGAGTGGCCCATTTTGGTTAGCCGATTTTGGGGAGGATCACAGATGGTGTGCTTGTCGTCTTACCACATCCTGGCAGGTGGTGTCGTAAATCCGCCCCGTGCATTACAATCGAGGTTTGCGCGGAGCACTCCTGCGGCGCTGGTAATCCGGGCGTTTCATGGCATTGAAGCAGTCCGAGGCGATCGTGCTGCGCAGCTATCCGCTGCGCGAGGCCGATCTGCTGGTCACGCTGTTCACGCGCGCGGAAGGCAAGCTGCGCGGGGTAGCCAAGGCGGCCAAGCGGTCGAAGAAGCGTTTCGGCGGCGCGCTCGAGCCGCTCACCTACGTGCGGCTCTACTGGGAAGAGCGCGAGCGGCAGGAACTGGTGCGGCTCGACTCCTGCGAGGTGCTGGATTCGCCGCTGGCCAATGAGGTGGATTATCCGCGGGCGGTGGCGCTGGGTTACATCGCCGAGGTGCTGGACGACGTGCTGCCCGACCGCGAGGCCAACGACACCATGTTTCGCCTCGCTCTTTCGGTGCTGGGGCAGTTGCGGGCCGGGGCCATCTGGATGCCGCTGACGTATTTCGACCTGTGGGCGGTGCGGCTGATGGGCTTGCTGCCCGAGCTGGGCGATTGCATCCTGTGCGGAACGGCGCTGAACGGGCATCGCGCGTGGTTCCATCCGCTGGCCGACGGCCTGATGTGCGCCGCGCACAAGCGGCTGGCGTCGTCGGAGATGTCGAGGGAATCGCGCGCCATCGCGGCGGAGATGTTCCGCCGGCCGGCCGAGAGTTTTGCCGGCGACCCCTGGCCGCGCCAGCGTGCCGCCGACCTGCGCAAGTTCCTGGCGCAGCGCATCGAGCGGCACCTGGAGAAGAAGCTGGTGACCGCGGGGATGCTGGAGAAAATCGAGTAGCACTCAGCAATCAGCGCTCAGCATTCAGCCAGAAGGAGCTGAGTGCTGACTGCTGAGTGCTGAATGCTTCGAGGCCTGGGATTGACGCAACCACAGCACAAAACGCCGCCTACCTACCAGGAACTCATCCTGACGCTGGAAAAGTTCTGGGCCGATCGCGGCTGCGTGGTGCAACAGCCGCACGACCTGGAAGTCGGAGCCGGGACCAGCGCGCCGGAAACGTTTCTGCGTGTGCTGGGGCCGCAGCCGTATAACGTCGCCTATGTGCAGCCCTCACGCCGTCCGGCTGACGGCCGCTACGGCGACAATCCCAACCGCCTTTACAAGCACACGCAGTTGCAGGTGATCCTCAAGCCGCCGCCGGCCACGGTGCAGGAGCTCTACCTGGAATCGCTCACCGCCATCGGCATCGACCTGCGCCAGCACGACATCAAGTTCGAGGAAGACAACTGGGAATCGCCCACGCTGGGCGCCTGGGGCATCGGCTGGCAGGTGATGCTCGACGGCCTTGAGATCACCCAGTTCACCTACTTCCAGCAGTGCGGCGGCGTCGATCTCGATCCCATCTGCGCCGAGCTGACCTACGGCCTGGAGCGCATCTGCGCCTTCCTGCAGGATGTGGACTCGGTGTACGACATCGTGTGGGCGCGCGATCCCGACACCGGCCGGGTGGTCACTTACGGCGACGTGCGCCACGCCGACGAACTGCAGTTCTCGGTATACAACTTCGAGCGCGCCAACGTGGACTACCTGTGGAAGCACTTCGACTTGTATGAGGCCGAGTGCCAGGAACTGCTCACTGCCTATCGAGCGATCAAGAAAGACGACAAGACATCCGCCGAGGCCGTCGCCCGCGAGAAGCGCCGCTTTCCGCTGCTCGCCGCCTACGATCTCTGCCTGAAGTGCTCGCACCTGTTCAACCTGCTGGATTCGCGCGGCGCCATCTCCGTGACCGAGCGTGTGGGGGTGATCGCGCGCGTGCGCAATCTGGCGGTCGGAGTTTCGAAGGCCTATCTCGACCAGCAGGGAACTGCCGCCGCGGAAGTTGCCGAGCGCAAGCAGCGGCAAGGAGCCGCCGACTGATGCCCGACTTTCTGCTCGAGATCGGACTGGAAGAAGTTCCGGCGCGAATGATGGACGCCGCGCAGGCGGAACTGGCGCGTCGCGTCGGCGAGGTGCTGACTCGCGAGCGGCTCACGTCAGATGGCAAGCTCGAATCGTTCTCTACGCCGCGCCGGCTGGGGCTCTTGGCGCGCGGAATTGCCGCCTCGCAACCGGGTGCAGATGAGCAGGTTCTTGGCCCATCATTAAAGATTTCATTTAAGGACGGACAGCCCACCCAGGCAGCCCAGGCTTTCGCCAAGAAAGTTGGGCTTCCGGTCGAGAAACTGGAGAAGGTCACCACGCCCAAAGGCGAATACTTGGCTGCCAAGGTCACCAATCGCGGCCGCCCGGCGGGCGAGGTGCTCGCCGGCGCGCTGCCCAAAGAGATCGCCGCGCTGTACTGGCCGAAGAATATGTTCTGGCGCTCAAAGAACGAGCGCTTTGTGCGGCCGCTGCGCTGGCTCGTGGCGTTGCTCGATGAGAACGCGATTCCCATGGAGCTGTTCGGCATGCCGGCGCAGGCGGGCACGCGCGGCCATCGCATCCTCGGCAGTTCAACCACCATCCCGCGCGCCAGCGCCTACGAGCAGACGCTGCGCGAGGTGAAAGTGATCGCGAGCCGCAGCGAGCGCGAGCAGCGCATCCGCAAAGCGCTCGATGCCGCCACCCGCACGGTCGCGGGCGCGCGCTGGCGCGAAGACGCCGAGTTGCTCGACACGGTGGTGAATCTGACGGAGTGGCCCTCCGCGATCCTCGGCAACTTCGACCGCGAATTCCTCGACCTGCCCGAAGAAGTGCTGGTCACCGTAATGCGCGACCACCAGAAATATTTCGCGGTCGAGGACGCGAGCGGCCGCCTCGCGCCGCACTTTCTGGCTGTGCTCAACACCGAGGGCGATCCGGCGGGGATCATCCGCCACGGCAACGAGCGGGTGCTGCGCGCCCGCTTCAACGACGCGCGCTTTTTCTGGCAGACCGACCAGAAGCGTCCGCTGCGCGAGCGCGTCGCCGACCTGAAGAAAGTCACCTTCCAGAAAGACCTGGGCAGCTATTACGACAAGAGCATGCGGGTGCAGAAGCTGGCCAGCCTGATCTGCCAGAGCCTGGAGGATGTGGGCGTGAAGGTCCGCCCCGGCATCGTGCACAAAGCGGCGCTGCTGGCCAAGACCGACCTGACCACCGAGCTGGTGAAGGAATTCACCGAGCTGCAGGGGATCGTCGGCGGGCTGTACACGCGCGCACAGCAGCTCGATGCCAACCTGAACGACGATCAGCGCAACGCCATCGCCGCCGTCATCTACGATCAGTACAAGCCGGAGTCCATGGAAGGCCGTGTCCCGCGCACGGTCGAGGCCGCCGTGCTTTCCATCGCCGACAAAGCCGATTCCATTGCGGGAATGTTCGCCTTGGGACTGCAACCCACTGGGTCGAAGGATCCATTTGCGCTCCGCCGCCAGGCCAACGGCATCGTTAAGACTATCGCCGAGCACAAGCTGCCGCTCAGCCTGCGCCAACTGTGGTTGGACGCACTCACCGGCTATGAAGGTTCGGAAGCCAGGAAAGGGTTTTCGGCGGCGGCAGCGATCGACGGCGCGCTGGCCGGATTTTTCCGTGAGCGTATGGAACACTACCTGCGCGACGTGCTTGGCCTGGAGTACGACACTGTGAATGCTGTGCTGGCTGCCGGCGCCGATGACGTGGTGGATGCGGTGGCGCGCGCCCAGGCGGTCGGCAAGGTGCGCGACTTGCCCGATTTTCTATCGATTGCAGCCGCTTTTAAGCGCATCAACAACATTCTCAGGCAAGCACAAGAGAAGGGCTTCAAGACGGCCACTGATTTCGACTTCTCAATAGCGACGGAAGAAGAGAAAATACTCCGCGCAAAAGCTGAACTTTTGGCGCCGCGCTTCGATGCTGCTCGTGAGAGCAGAGATTACGCCGACGCCCTCATTCAGCTTTCCACGCTTCGAGAGTCCGTTGACAAGTTCTTCGACAAGGTAATGGTTATGGTTGACGACGATCGCGTCAGGGCAAACCGCCTGGCCTTGCTGCAGAGCCTGCTGCGAAGTTTTTCCACGATTGCCGATTTTTCCGAGATCGTTACCGAGGGAAAGGGTTCATAATAGATAGTTTTCGTTTCCGGGCCAGTTCGCACTAATCCGCAATCCTAGAGAGGAACAATCCATGAGTACAGAAACACTCCCCGCCCCCACCGTGATCAAAGCCTCCTCCGCCCCCACCAAGTACGTCTACTTTTTCGGCGGCGGCAAAGCCGACGGCAATGGCAAGATGAAGGACGAGCTGGGCGGCAAGGGCGCCGGCCTGGCCGAGATGACCAACGCCAGCCTGCCCGTGCCGCCGGGCCTCACCATCCAGACCGACGCCTGCCGCGAATCCATGCGCGGCAAGATTTCGCCCGAGGTCGATCGCCAGATGCAAGAGGCGCTCAGCCGTCTGGAGCAGCTCCAGAAGCAGAAGCTGGGCGCAGGCGAAAATCCGCTTCTGGTCAGCGTGCGCTCTGGCGCCAAGTTCTCCATGCCCGGCATGATGGACACCATCCTCAACCTCGGGCTGAACGACCAGTCGGTGGAAGCGCTGGCCAAGCGCAGCAAGAATCCGCGGTTCGCCTATGACTCCTATCGCCGGCTGATCCAGATGTTCGGCAACGTGGTGCTGGAGATCCCCAAGTCCGCCTTCGACGAAGTCTTCGATGGCATCAAGAAGAGGAAGAAAGCAAAGCTGGACACCGACCTCGACGCCGCGGCGCTGAAGGAAGTGATCGCCGAGTATAAGAAAGTCGTCAAGAAGCACGCCAAGCGCGACTTTCCGCAGGACGCGAACGACCAGCTGGTCATGGCGCGCGATGCCGTGTTCCGCTCTTGGCAGAACGATCGCGCCAAGCATTATCGGCGTATCAACAATATCGATGACATGCTCGGCACTGCCGTCAACGTGCAGGCTATGGTCTTCGGCAACCTGGGCGACACCAGCGGCACCGGCGTCGGATTCACGCGCAAC